>NZ_AXYZ01000014.1:0-15750 GCF_000483465.1 Pseudomonas sp. LAIL14HWK12:I7 | reverse complement strand
AGATCCGCGGGTTGCGGATTGAACTGGGTGAAATCGAAGCGCGCCTGCTGGAATTGCCAGCGGTGCAGGAAGCGGTGGTGCTGGCCCAGGACGGGCCGAGTGGCAAGCAGTTGGTGGGCTATGTGGTACCCGCCGACAGCACGCAAGACGAGGCCGCGTTGCGCGACAGCCTGCGTGAGGCCCTCAAGGCCGGGCTGCCGGATTACATGGTGCCCGCGCACCTGCTGTTGCTGAGCAAGCTGCCGGTAACACCGAACGGCAAGCTGGACCGCAAGGCCCTGCCGCAACCGGATGCCAGTTTGCTGCAAGGCGAATACATCGAACCCCAGACCGAAATGGAGCAACAGATCGCAGCGATCTGGGCCGATGTACTGAAGCTGGAGAAGGTCGGCCTCACTGACAACTTCTTCGCGCTAGGTGGCCATTCCCTGTTGGCGACTTCGGTGATCGTGCGCATCCAGGAGCAAGCCGGTGTTTCGGCCGAGCTGAAAGAGCTCTTCGAGTTCCCTGTCCTGGCTGACTTCAGCCGCCAGCTTGAAACCAAGGCGCCCGTCATCGACGCTACCCAGGACCAGTTGGCCAAGTCCCTGGCGTTGCTCGACAGCTTGAGCACGGAAGAGCTCGATGAGCTGGTTTCCTAGCTTTTTGACTTAGCAGGGACCGTGTGGGAGCCGGCCAACCGGCGCCCACACGGTAAGCGGCGCGAATTTCCATCTAAATCCTTGCCAGTGCTCAATCGTCTACCTACGGAGGAAATTGAAGAGCTGATTTCTTAGGAGATTCCCTGTGCAAGAGCTGCTCGATACGGTCGTATCGTTGTCCACCCAAAAACGTAAGGCGTTGGCAGCCTTGCTCAAGAAACAAGGCGTCAACCTGTATGGGGTCACGCCGATCTTCCCGAGGGATCCAGAAGAGCCGGTACTGCTGTCCTATGCCCAGCAGCGGCTGTGGATACTGTCACAACTGGGGGAGGTGAGTACCGCGTACAACCTCTCGTCCGTCTTGCGCTTCAAAGGGCAGTTGGACACTGCTGCCCTGCAGCGCAGCTTCGAGGCGTTGATCGCCCGTCACGAGACATTGCGCACCACCTTCCGCCTGGAAGGCGAGCAGGCCATACAAGTGGTCCATGCGCACACCCCCTTCGAATTGATGTTCGAACAGCTGGAGCAGGCCGATGACGCCAGCGTGCGTCGTCACGTCGAGCGCGAAGCCCATCTGCCCTTCGACCTGCAAACGGGCCCGCTGTTGCGGGTGAAGTTGCTGGGGCTGATGCCGGGCGAACAGGTGCTGGTGCTGACCCTGCACCACATCGTATCTGACGGCTGGTCGATGCCGCTGATGATCAATGAACTGGTGCAGCTCTACCAAGGCTACAGCCAAGGGCAGGCGGTGGAGCTGCCTGTGCTGCCGGTGCAGTACGCCGACTACGCCATCTGGCAGCGAAACTGGATGGAGGCCGGCGAGCAGGCGCGACAGCTCGCCTACTGGACCGAGCAACTGGGTGACGAACAGCCCGTGCTGGCGCTGCCCACCGACCGGCCGCGGCCCACGACCAGCAGCTACCACGGCGCCCGCGTTACTGTGGCAATCGACAGCACGCTGGCTGGCGCGCTGAAGCAGTTGGCCCAGCAACAGGGCGCGACGCCCTTCATGGTGTTGCTGGCCAGCTTCCAGGCATTGCTGCACCGCTACAGCGGGCAGTGCGATATCCGTGTCGGTGTGCCCGTCGCCAACCGTAATCGGGTCGAGACCGAGCGGCTGATCGGCTTCTTCGTCAACACTCAAGTGCTGCGCGCAGAATTCGACCTGCAGATGACCTTCACTGCGCTGCTGCAACAGGTCAAGCAACGTGTGCTGGGTGCTCAGGCGCACCAGGACCTGCCGTTCGAGCAACTGGTGGAGGCCCTGCAGACCGAGCGCAACCTCAGTCACAGCCCTTTGTTCCAGGTGATGTACAACCACCAGACCCAGGCCAAAGGCGAGCGCCGCCGTCTGCAGGGGCTGGAAATGGAAGAATTGGCCTGGGACAGCCACACGGCCAAGTTCGACCTGACCTTGGACACCTTCGAGCATGAGCAAGGCATCAGTGCTGCGCTGACCTATGCCACTGACCTGTTCGAGGCTAAGACTATCGAACACATGGCCCGGCACTGGCTGAACCTGCTGCAGGGGATTGTTCACGAACCACAGCAGCGCGTTGCCGATCTGCCTCTGCTGGCAGAACAGGAGCAGGCCCGAATCATTCAGGACTGGAACCGCAACCCGGCGAAATTCCCCAGCGAGCACACGCTTCATCAGTTGATCGAAGCCCAGGTCGCGTTGTCGCCGAATTCACCCGCCTTGAGTTTTGCCGGCCAGACACTGAGCTACGGCGAATTGAACCGCCGCGCCAACCGCTTGGCGCACAAACTGTGCGAACTGGGTGTCGGGCCCGACGTACTGGTGGGGCTTGCCGTGGAGCGCAGCCTGGACATGGTCGTCGGCCTGCTCGGCATCCTCAAGGCGGGCGGCGCTTATGTGCCGCTGGACCCGGAATACCCCCAGGATCGCCTTGCCTACCTGTTCGAGGACAGTGCCATCGGCTTGTTGGTGACCCAAAGCCACGTGCGCGATGCCTTGCCGATTACGCCAGGCATGCAGACCGTGAACCTGGACGATAGGGCGCTGGCCGACTACAGCGAGGCGAACCTGGATCGCGTGGTATCACCGCAGAACCTGGCGTATGTGATCTACACCTCGGGTTCCACGGGCAAACCCAAGGGTGCGCTGCTGGCGCACCATAACGTGGTGCGCTTGTTCGCGGCGACCCAGGACTGGTTCCGGTTCGATGCCAGCGACGTATGGACGGTATTCCACTCCTACGCGTTCGACTTTTCAGTGTGGGAGCTGTACGGCGCGCTGCTGTATGGCGGCAAGGCGGTCATTGTGCCGAGGGATGTGGCGCGTTCACCGCAAGATTTCCATGCGTTGTTGGTCAGCGAGCAGGTCACAGTCCTGAACCAGACGCCCTCGGCGTTTCAGCAACTGATCCCGCTGGCCTGCAACGCAGCGCAGGCTGGCAACCAGCTGGCACTGCGGCATGTGGTGTTTGGCGGTGAGGCGTTGGATGTGAGCAGCCTCAAGCCCTGGTTCGACGTTTTCGGTGACCACCAGCCGCGCCTGATCAACATGTATGGCATCACCGAGACCACGGTGCATGTGACCTATCGGCCAATCCGTCGGGATGATCTCAAGCAGGTTGGCAGCAGCCCGATTGGCGAGGTGATTCCTGACCTGAGTTGGTACCTGCTGGACGGCGCGTTAAACACGATCGTGCCCGGTAGCCAGGGTGAGCTGATGATTGGCCAGGAGGGCCTGGCACGTGGCTATCACGGTCGCCCGGCGTTGACTGCAGAACGTTTCGTACCGAACCCATTCGATAGCCACGGTGGCCGCCTGTACCGCTCGGGAGACTTGGCCCGCTATGGCGGTGATGGCGTGATCGAGTACCTGGGGCGCATCGATCACCAGGTGAAGATTCGTGGTTTCCGTATCGAGTTGGGTGAGATCGAAGCACGCCTTCAGGAGCAGGGCGCAGTGCGCCAGGGGGTGGTGGTTGCCCAGGATGGCCCGCATGGCAAACAGTTGGTGGGGTATGTGGTACCCGTCGACAGCGCGGTCCTGGACAGCCTCGAAGGCCAGGTTGTGCTGCGGGCTTCCCTGCGCGAAGCGCTCAAGGCAAGCCTGCCGGAATACATGGTGCCGACTCAGGTGCTGTTCCTCGCCAGCTTGCCGCTGACCGGCAACGGCAAGCTGGACCGCAAGGCGCTGCCGCAACCGGATGCCAGCCTGCTGCAGGGCCAGTTCACGGCGCCACAAAGTGCATTGGAGCAACGGATCGCAGCGGTCTGGGCCGATGTGCTGAAGCTGGACAAGGTGGGCCTTTACGACAACTTCTTTGAACTGGGTGGCCACTCCTTGCTGGCGACCCAGGTGATGGCTCGCCTGCAGGTTGAGCTGGGCATCAACTTGCCGCTCGCCTTGCTGTTCCAGGCCCAAAACCTGCAGGCATACGCAGCCATGATCAGTGGCTTGAATACCAATACCGATGCAGACCTGGACGACCTCCAGGACTTCATGAGCGAGCTTGAGGCAGTTTGAGATGCAAACGGATAACAGAAACTTGGAACTGGTAAAACGCTTCATTGGCCTGCCCCTGCCCCAGCGCAAGCTCTTTCTTGAAAAGCTCGCATCGAAGGGCATGAGCCTTGCGCAGTTACCGATCCCGCAGAGCCGTGGCGATGTCGACCCGATACCGCTTTCCTTTGCTCAGCAAAGGCAATGGTTCCTTTGGCAGCTGGAGCCGCAAAGTTCTGCCTACAACATTCCTGCTGCCTTGAAATTCACCGGTGCACTGGACATCAGCGCTTTGCAGCGCAGTTTCGAGTCGTTGATCGACCGCCACGAAACGCTGCGTACCACCTTCCGGCTGGAGGGTGAACAGGCGGTACAGGTCCTTCATCCGCACATGCCGTTCGCGCTGGTCGTGGAGCCTGTCGAGGCCACTGCGCCTTCTGTTCGTGCCTGCCTTGAAGCTGAGGCCCAGCTGCCCTTCGACCTGGAGCATGGGCCACTGATGCGGGCCAGGCTGTTGCAGTTGGGGGCGCAAGAGCACGTGCTCACACTGACGTTGCACCACATCGTGGCTGACGGGTGGTCCTTGCCGGTGATGGTGCAAGACCTGGTCAAGCTTTATGAAGGGTTCAGCCAAGGCCGCGACGTGCAGTTGCCGGCGTTGCCGATCCAGTACGCCGACTACGCCATTTGGCAGCGGGCCTGGATGCAGGCGGGTGAACAGGACCGGCAACTTACCTACTGGAAAGCACAGTTGGGTGATGAGCAACCGGTGCTGGAGTTGCCGACCGATCGTCCTCGCCCGGCGGTCCACAGCCAACAGGGCGCACGGTTGGAAATCCCTTTGGACGGGGAACTGGTCGGTTCGCTCAAGCAATTGGCGCAGCAGCAGGGCGTGACACCGTTCATGCTGTTGCTCGCCAGCTTTCAAACGCTGCTGCACCGCTACTCAGGGCAGGCGGATATCCGCGTGGGCGTTCCGATCGCCAACCGCAACCGTGCCGAGACGGAGCGCTTGGCGGGCTTCTTCGTCAATACCCAGGTGCTGCGTGCCGAGTTCGACCTGGGCATCACCTTTACCGAGCTGCTGGAGCAAGTCAGGCAGCGTGCTTTAGGCGCGCAGGCGCATCAGGATTTGCCTTTCGAACAACTGGTCGAAGCTTTGCAGCCGGAGCGCAGCCTCAGCCACAGCCCGTTGTTCCAGGTGATGTACAACCACCAGACCGAGACCAAAAAAAGCGAAGGGCGCAACCTGCCAGGCCTGCTGATGGAGGAGTTGGCGGCTGAGAGCCATGTGGCCAAGTTCGACCTGGCACTGGACACGTTCGAGCACGAAGCGGGTATCAGCGCGGCGTTGACGTATGCGACCGATCTGTTCGATGCGGCCACCATCGAGCGCATGGCAGGGCATTGGCTGAACTTGCTCGTCAGCATCGCAGGGCAGCCGCACCAGCCTGTTGCAGGCTTGTCGATGCTGAGCCCGCAAGAGCAGCAACGCGTCATCAGCGACTGGAACAGCACGCAAGCGGATTACCCTGCCGATAAAGCCATGCACCAATTGTTCGAAACTCAGGTGCGTGTGTCACCCGACGCCCCGGCTTTGTTGTTTGGCGAACAGGTGTTGAGTTATGCAACGCTGAACGAACGGGCCAACCAGTTGGCGCACAGGCTTCGTGAGCAGGGGGTAGGCCCGGATGTGCTGGTGGGCATCGCTATGGAGCGCAGCCCTGAAATGGTGGTTGGCCTACTGGCAATCCTCAAGGCGGGTGGCGCCTATGTGCCGCTCGATCCTGAATACCCGCAGGACCGTATCGAGTACATGCTCGAGGACAGCCAGTCGGTCTTGCTGTTGTCCCAGTCGCACTTGCTTGCGCGCATGCCTGAGGAGTTCCATGCCAGGACTTTGTTGCTGGATCAGTTGTCGCTGCAGGCATACCCGGTAACCGATCCGGTCTGCCTGACCGAACCGGGCAATTTGGCCTACAGCATCTATACCTCTGGGTCCACAGGCAAACCCAAGGGTGTTCTGATCGAGCATCGCAACGTAACGGCGCTGATTGGTTGGGCACTGACGGTTTACAGCCAAGAGGACCTGTGCGGTGTGCTGGCCTCGACCTCGATCTGTTTCGACCTGTCGGTGTGGGAGCTGTTCGTCACGCTGTCGGCCGGAGGCTACGCGGTGCTTGCTGCCAACGCGCTGGAGCTGCCACACCTGGCGGCCAAAGACCGCGTACGCCTGGTCAACACCGTACCTTCGGCAATCAAGATGCTGCTTGAGACCGATGCCTTGCCGGCAACCGTTCGCACCATCAACCTTGCCGGGGAAGCGCTGAAGCAGTCGCTGGTCGACGACTTGTACGCGACCGGGCATGTGCAACAGGTGTATGACCTGTACGGCCCTTCCGAGGACACGACCTACTCCACCTTTGCCCTGCGTTGCGCCAATGGCAAAGCCAACATTGGCCGGCCGATCGCCAACAGTGCGGTTTATCTGCTGAGTGAAGCGGTAATGCCGGTACCGGTAGGTGTAAACGGCGAGCTGTACATGGCTGGTGCGGGGTTGGCACGGGGTTATCTCGGCCGCCCAGGCCTGACAGCCGAACGCTTCATTCCCGACCCGTTCGATGAGCAGGGCGGCGGCAGGATGTACCGTACCGGCGACCTCGCCCGCTACCAGGAAAACGGGCTGATCGAGTATGCCGGTCGCATCGATCACCAGGTGAAGGTCCGTGGCTTCCGTATCGAGCTGGGTGAGATCGAGGCGCGGCTGCAGGCCCAGGAGGCCGTCCGCGAAGCGGTCCTGTTGGCTCAGGATGGCCCAAGTGGCAAGCAATTGGTGGGCTATGTGGTACCGGCCGATGATGCCGTGATGCACACACTCGAGCAGCAGTCAGCGCTGCGTGATGCGTTGCGTGGCCAGCTCAAGCAAAGCCTGCCGGAGTACATGGTCCCGGCGCAGCTTGTGTTCCTCAACGCGTTGCCGCTGACGCCCAATGGCAAGCTGGATCGCAAGGCGCTTCCACAGCCCGATACCAGCGTGTTCCAAGCCCAGTACCTTGAGCCTCGTACCGAACTGGAACGCAGTATTGCTGCGGTCTGGGCGGGTGTGTTGAAACTGGAAAAGGTCGGGCTGACCGATAACTTCTTCGAGCTGGGTGGCGACTCGATCATTTCCTTGCAGGTGGTCAGCCGTGCGCGCCAAGCAGGCATCCAGTTCACGCCCAAGCAATTGTTCCAATTCCAGACCGTACAAGGCTTGGCATCGGTTGCGCGCTGTGCCGATAACGTTGTCATCGACCAAGGCGCAGTCACCGGTACCTCGCCGCTGACACCTGTTCAGCACTGGTTCTTCGATCAGGCGATGCCCCAGCCTGAGCATTGGAACCAGTCGGTACTGCTGGCACCCAGCGTAAGCATCGACCCGCAGCATCTGGGTGCCGCACTGCAACACGTGCTGCAGCACCACGACGCGCTGCGCCTGGGTTTTGATCAGGCAGGCGGAAGTTGGCAAGGCACGTTCAACGATGTCGATACCCAGGACGTGCTGTGGCATCGCTCGTTCAGTGACATGGACGCGCTTTTGCGCGCGGCCAGTGATGCGCAGCGCAGTTTCACGCTCGGTGGCCCCTTGATGCGGGTATTGCTGGGCACGTTGCCTGATGGTGACCAACGGCTGCTGTTGGTGGTCCATCACCTGGTCGTTGACGGTGTGTCATGGCGTGTACTGCTTGAGGATCTGCAGCAGGCCTATCTGTCAGTCTCGGCCGGCCAGCCTGTCGAATTGCCTGCCAAGACCAGCGCCTACAAGGCTTGGGCCGAACGACTGCAGGCGTACGGCAAAAGCGCCGATCTGGCTCAGGAGCTGAGCTACTGGCACGCACAGTTGCAGCATGCTGACGACGATTTGCCCCGTGATCATCTGCAAGGCGGTAACCAGGTCAGGCACGCCGCCTACGCAAGCACCCATCTGGATGCACAGTGGACGCGCAAGCTTTTGCATGAAGCGCCCATGGCCTACCGCACCCAGATCAATGACCTGCTGCTCGCAGCGCTGGCGCGTGTGGTGGCCCGTTGGACCGGGCGGACTAACGTACTGGTGCGCCTGGAAGGGCATGGCCGTGAGGACGTGTTCGACGACCTGGACCTGACACGTACCGTGGGTTGGTTCACCAGCATCTATCCGGTGACCTTGACCGCTCAGGCGCAACTCGACAGCTCGATCAAGGACATCAAGGAGCAACTGCGGGCAGTCCCCAACAAGGGTATTGGATACGGGCTGCTGCGCTATCTTGGCAGCGATGACAGCCGGCAGGTGCTGGAGAGCCTGCCGCAGGGTGAAATTGTCTTCAACTACCTGGGGCAATTCGACGGCAGTTTCCAGGAGCAAGACAGCGTCTTCACGCCAGCCAAGGAGGATGGCGGGGCCAATCAAAGCGAAGAGGCGCCCTTGGGCAGCCTGTTGGCACTGAACGGGCAGGTCTATGCGGGCGAGCTGAAAATGGGGTGGACCTTCAGCCGGGAACTGTTCGACGCGTCGACCATTCAGCGCTTGGCTGATGAGTATGCCCAGGAACTCAAGGCGCTGATCACCCACTGCTGCCAAGCGGCCAATCGCGGAGTCACGCCTTCGGATTTCCCGCTGGCCCGCTTGAGCCAGGCCGAACTGGACAGCCTGCCGGTACCCGCCGCCGAGATCGCCGATATCTACCCGCTGGCACCCATGCAGCAGGGCATGTTGTTCCATACGCTGTACGAGCAGTCGGCCGGCAACTACATCAACCAGCTCCGTGTAGACGTGGACGGGCTGGACGTGGAGCGCTTCAAGCATGCCTGGCAGGGCGCGCTGGGGGCGTACGATATTCTGCGAACCGGTTTCGTCTGGCAGGGAGACCTGGACCACGCGGTGCAGATCGTACGCAAGCACGTCGAGCTGCCGTTCACTGAACAGGATTGGCGCAATCAGCCAACGGCAGATCAAGCGCTGGACGCGTTGGCCGAGCGTGAGCGACAACGCGGCTTCGTGCTGGATGCAGCCCCCTTGTTGCGCCTGGTGTTGGTGCGTACCGGTGAGCAACGTCATCATCTGATATGCACGCATCATCACATCCTGATGGATGGCTGGAGTACGTCGCGTCTGTTGGGGGAAGTGCTGCAGCGCTATGCCGGTCAGGCACTGCCGACCCAGAGCGCGCATTACCGCGAATACATCGCGTGGTTGCAGCGCCAGGATGCGGTTGCCGCTGAAACCTTCTGGAAGGAGCAATTGACGGCGCTGGAACAACCGACGCGTCTGGTGCATGCGATACGCATGGCGCCGGGTGAGCAGGCATCTGGTCACGCAGCCTTCCACCAGGTTTTCGACCGCGAGCAGACCGCACGTGTCGAAGCGTTCGCCCGGGCTAACCGGGTCACGGTCAATACGCTGATGCAATCTGCGTGGATGCTGCTTCTGCACCGCTATACGGGGCAATCGACCGTGTGCTTCGGCGCTACGGTAGCAGGGCGACCGGCTGACCTGCCGGGTGTGGAGGAACAGATCGGCTTGTTCATCAACACCTTGCCTGTGATCGGTTCCCCTCGCGTGGAGCAGACGGTGGCTGAGTGGATCAGCCAAGTGCAAGCGAGCAACCTTGCCCTGCGTGAGTTCGAGCACACGCCGTTGTACGAGGTGCAGCGCTGGGCAGGCCTGGGCGGGGAGGCACTGTTCGATAACCTCCTGGTGTTCGAGAGCTATCCGGTGTCCGAAGCCCTCCAGCAAGGCGCGCCGGCCGGCTTGCAGTTTGGGGAAGTGGCTAACCGGGAGCAGACCAATTACCCCCTCAGCGTGGCAATCGGGCTCGGCAATGTGCTGTCCGTCCGCTACACCCATGATCGAACGCTGTGGAGTACGCAAGCGATCCAAGGGGTCGCCAGCCACTTCGCCAATCTGCTCGAGGCGCTCGTCGACAATGCCACCACGGCACTGGGCGACCTGCCTCTGCTGGATCCGCAAGCAGCACGCCTGATGGTCTCGGACTGGAACTACCAGGCCGCCGTCAGCATCGATGAGCTGAGTGTCAGCCAGTTGATCGAAGCGCAGGTAGCACGGACGCCTGACGCCGTGGCGGTGCTTTTCGAGGGGCAGTCGTTGAGCTATGCCGAGCTGAACCACAGGGCTAACCAACTGGCAGGCCGGTTGCGTGAGCTGGGTGTAGGCCCTGATGTGCTGGTCGGTATCGCCATGGCGCGCAGCCTGGAGATGGTGGTGGGGTTGCTGGCTGTGCTCAAGGCGGGCGGCGCCTATGTGCCGCTGGACCCGGACTACCCGCAGGACCGCTTGGCCTATATGCTCGAGGACAGTGATATTCAGCTGTTGCTGACGCAGGCATCATCGGTTGCGCACGTACCGGTGCCGGCACGGATGCACTGCGTTGTCGTCGACCAACACGATGAATTTGCAGGTTACCCGGGCGAGAACCTGACGCAAACCAGCGTCGCGCAGAACCTGGCCTACGTCATTTACACCTCTGGCTCGACCGGCAAACCGAAAGGTGCAGGCGTTGATCAGCAAGCACTCTGTGGTCGCCTGCGCTGGATGCAGAACGCCTATGGTCTCAACGAGCACGATGTGGTCCTGCAAAAAACATCGTTCAGCTTTGACGTGTCCGTGTGGGAGCTGCTCTGGCCATTGACCTGTGGTGCCAAGGTGCTGCTGGCACGGCAGGGTGATCAGCGTGACCCGGCGCTTCTGATCGATCTGATTCGTGCCCATGGCGTCACGACCCTGCACTTCATTCCGTCCATGCTCAAAAGTTTCCTCGACGCGGAGCACGTTGCCCACTGCCACAGCCTGAAGCGTTTGTTCTCCGGTGGCGAAGCCATCACCCATGACCTGCTCAACAGGGCCCTGGAGTGCTTGCCGCACGTGGCAATCTACAACCGTTACGGCCCGGTCGAGGCGACGATCAATGCGACTCACAGTGAGCGTTTGAGCGTTCGGCAGGGCGACGTCGAGATCGGCAAGGCGCTGCCTGATACGCGGATCCATATTCTCGACTCGGGCCTCAATCCGGTGCCGGTTGGCGTCTGTGGAGAGCTGTACATCGGTGGTAAAGCCCTGGCACGCGGTTATCACCGCAAGGCCCAGCTCTCGGCAGAACGGTTCATCCCCGATCCGTTTGGAACCCCTGAGGGTGAGCGCCTGTACCGCACCGGTGACCTGGCGCGCTACCGCATCGATGGGGTCGTCGAGTACGTCGGGCGTATTGACCATCAGGTGAAAATTCGCGGTTTCCGTATCGAACTCGGTGAAATCGAAGCGCGCCTACAGGCGTTACCAGGTGTGCGTCAAGCCGTGGTATTGGCTCAGCCAGGGCCGCAGGGACACCAGTTGGTGGGTTATGTGGTGCCGACCGAGCCATCGGTGGTGCAAGGCGGCGCTGATACTCAGTCGACGCTGCGTGATGCCCTGCGGGTCGAACTCAAGGCCGCACTGCCTGAATACATGGTGCCTGCACACTTGCTGTTCCTGGATCAGCTGCCGCTGTCGCCGAATGGCAAGCTGGACCGCAAAGCCCTGCCACACGCGGATGCCAGCCTGTTACAGCAGGCCTACCTCGAACCGCAAACGGACCTGCAGCGTACGATTGCAGTGATCTGGGCGGACGTATTGAAACTGGACAAGGTGGGGCTGGCCGACAACTTCTTCGAGTTGGGCGGCGACTCGATCATTTCCTTGCAAGTGGTCAGCCGGGCACGTCAGGCCGGCATTCAATTCACGCCCAAGGAGTTGTTCGAGCACCAGACGGTACAGGGGCTGGCTTCGGTTGCCCGGTTGTCGGCAGGGTTGAGCATCGACCAAGGCCTGGTCGTGGGCGACATGCAACTGACCCCGATCCAGCGTCGCTTCTTCGATGCGGATATCCCCGAGCGCCATCACTGGAACCAGTCGTTGCTGCTCACGCCGAATACCGCACTGGAAGCGGATCGACTGAATGCGGCGTTGCACGCGTTGCTTGCCCATCACGATGCGCTGCGCTTGCAGTTCGCACCGTCAGGTGGCAATTGGTCGGCCAGCTTCGGCACAGCAGCGCCGTCAGCGGTGTTGTGGACCCGTACGCTGCGCGACGACGAAGCGCTGCGCGGGCTTGTCGACGAGGCGCAACGCAGCCTCGACCTGGAACAAGGGCCGTTGATGCGTGCGGTGCTGGCGTTGCTGCCTGATGGTAGCCAGCGGTTGCTGCTGGTGATCCACCACCTGGTCGTGGACGGTGTTTCATGGCGGGTATTGCTGGAAGATTTGCAACAGGCCTATGCCTCGCTGGGTTCCGGTCAAGCGCCGAGCTTGCCGGCCAAGACCAGTTCGTTCCAGGCCTGGGCCCAACGCTTGCAGGCCTATGCCAGCAGCGTCGAGCTGGAGCATGAGGTCAGCTATTGGCAAGGTAGCCTGCAAACGGCACGAGGCGCGTCGTTGCCTGTGGACCATCCGGGTGGCGAAAACCTGGTCAGGCATGCCGCCTCGGTGACGACCCGCCTGGATAAAACCTGCACCCGTCAGCTCTTGCAGGATGCGCCAGCGGCCTATCGCACGCAGATCAACGACTTGTTGCTGACCGCGCTGGCGCGGGTGCTTAGCCGCTGGATAGGGCAGCCGGACGTAGTAGTTCGTTTGGAAGGGCATGGACGGGAGGATGTGTTCGATGACCTCGATCTGACCCGCACCGTTGGATGGTTCACCAGTGTTTATCCGGTGAAATTGACCCCGAGCGCTGGCATGGCTGATTCGGTCAAAGCGATCAAAGAGCAACTGCGCGCGGTGCCTGAAAAAGGCATTGGTTATGGTGTGCTGCGCTTCCTGGGGAGTGATGAACAGCGTCAGGCACTGGCGCAGTTGCCACAGGGTGAAATTGTCTTCAACTACTTGGGCCAGTTCGACGGCAGCTTCGGCGATGAGGCAGGCCTGTTCGTTCCCGCTAAAGAGTACAGCGGTGACCCCCATGACCAAGCCGCGCCACTGAGCAATCTGCTGGCAATCAACGGTCAGGTGTATGCCGGTGAGCTCAAACTTGGCTGGACCTTCAGCAGCGCGTTGTTCGATGCGTCGACAGTGCAACGCCTGGCCGACGAGTACGCTGAAGAGCTCAAGGCGTTGATTGCCCATTGCTGCGTACCCGGGCATCGCGGGTTCACCCCGTCGGACTTCCCGCTGGCACGTTTGAGCCAGGTACAACTGGACCACTTGCCCGTGGCGGCGGCTTCGATCGCCGATGTCTATCCGTTGTCGCCGATGCAGCAGGGCATGCTGTTCCACACGCTCTACGACCAACAGGCCGGTAACTACATCAACCAGTTGCGGGTCGATGTCGAGGGGCTGGATGTACAGCGCTTCAAGCAGGCCTGGCAGGCGGCGTTGGATGCGCACGACATTCTGCGCACCGGGTTTGTCTGGGAAGGGGACCTGGACCAGGCGATGCAGGTGGTCCGAAAGCAGGTGACGCTGCCGTTCAGCGAGCACGACTGGCGTGGAGCACCAGCGCTCGAAGCGGCGCTGCAAGCATTGGCCGAAGACGAGCGTCAGCGTGGTTTTGCGCTTGATGAGCCGGCGCTACTGCGCCTGGTGCTGGTCCGTATTGACGATGACCGTTACCACCTGATCTATACCAACCACCATATTTTGATGGATGGCTGGAGCACGTCGCGCCTGCTGGGCGAAGTCCTGCAGCGTTATGCTGGCCCGACGACCGGGTTCCAGGCCACGCACTATCGGGATTACATCGCCTGGCTGCAACGTCAGGATACGGCAGTTGCCCAAGCCTTCTGGCAGGCCCAGCTGGCCGCGCTCGACGAGCCGACGCGCCTGGCCCAGGCCATTGCCGGTAGCGCAGGCGATGCGGGCAGCGGCTACGGTGATCATCGCCTGGCCCTCGATGCCGAGCAGACCGCACGCATCGAAGCCTTCGCCCGGGCTAACCGCGTCACCGTCAACACCCTGGTGCAATCGGCCTGGTTGCTGCTGTTGCAGCGCTGTACCGGTCAGGCCAGTGTGTGCTTCGGCGCCACGGTGGCCGGCCGCCCGGCGGATTTGGCCGGGGTTGAGGAGCAGATCGGCTTGTTCATCAACACCCTGCCGGTGATTGGTGCGCCCCGTGCCGAGCAGGGTGTCGGCGAGTGGATCGGCCAGGTTCAGGGTTGCAACCTGGCGTTGCGCGAGTTCGAGCACACCCCGCTGTACGACGTGCAGCGCTGGGCCGGGCAGGGCGGTGACGCGCTGTTCGACAGCATTCTGGTGTTCGAGAACTACCCGGTGTCCGAGGCGCTGCAACAAGGCGCGCCTGGCCGCTTGCGCTTTGGCAACGTGGCCGTGCAGGAGCAAACCAACTACCCACTGACCCTGGTGGTTGAGCTGGGTAGCAGCCTGGCGATGCACTACAACCACGACCGTACGCGGTGGAGCGACGAGACCATTGGCCGCCTGGCGGCCAACTTTGCGGATTTGCTGCAGGCACTGGTCGCGGATGCGGATGCCGCAGTCGGCGAGCTGCCGATGCTGGACCTGCAAGAACGGCAGTTGATGGTCGAGGGTTGGAACGACACCGTCGCGGCGTACCCGAATGAGCGCAGCATTCACTCACTGATCGAAGCCCAGGTGTTCGCCACCCCGGACGCCCCGGCGTTGGTGTTTGGTGAGCAGACCCTGAGCTACGCCGAACTCAACGGCAAAGCCAATCAGCTGGCGCACAAACTGCGTGAACTTGGCGTGGGCCCGGACGTGCTGGTGGGCATCGCCATGGAGCGCAGCCTGGAGATGGTCATCGGCTTGCTGGGTATCGTCAAAGCCGGTGGCGCCTATGTGCCGTTGGACCCGGAGTACCCGCAGGACCGCCTCAGCTACATGTTCGAAGACAGCGGCATTGCCTTGCTGCTGACCCAGTCGCACCTGCGTGATGCCTTGCCGATCCCGGCTGGTCTGCGCAGCCTGGATCTGGATGTCGAGGATTTGACCGGCTTCAGTGATGCCAATCCTGGCATCGACGTAGCCCCGCTGAACCTCGCCTATGTGATCTACACCTCCGGCTCCACCGGCCGCCCGAAAGGCGCCGGCAACAGCCACCAGGCACTGGTCAACCGCCTGTGGTGGATGCAGAAAGCCTATGGCCTGGACGCCAGCGACAGCGTGCTGCAGAAAACCCCGTTCAGCTTCGACGTGTCGGTGTGGGAGTTCTTCTGGCCACTGATGACCGGCGCGCGCCTGGTCATGGCCCAGCCGGGTGCCCACCGCGACCCGCAGCTGCTGGTCGACACCATCAACCAGTACGCCATCAGCACCTTGCACTTCGTGCCGTCGATGCTGCAGGCGTTCATGACCCACGAGGCGGTGGAAAGCTGCCGCAGCCTCAAGCGTGTGGTGTGCAGTGGCGAGGCATTGCCGGCCGAGCTGGCGCGCCAGACCCTGCAACGCCTGCCAGCGGCCGGCCTGTACAACTTGTACGGCCCGACCGAAGCGGCCATCGACGTCACCCACTGGACCTGCCGCCCAGACGAGAGCATCAGCGTGCCGATCGGCCAGCCGATCGACAACCTCAAGACCCACATCCTCGAAGGCAGCCTGCAACCGGCAGTACGCGGCAGTGCCGGCGAGCTGTACCTGGGCGGCGTAGG
>NZ_AXYZ01000013.1:0-199192 GCF_000483465.1 Pseudomonas sp. LAIL14HWK12:I7 | reverse complement strand
ATTGGAACCACCTGATCCCATCCCGAACTCAGTAGTGAAACGATGCATCGCCGATGGTAGTGTGGGGTTTCCCCATGTGAGAGTAGGTCATCGTCAAGATTCATTTCGCAAAACCCCTATCTGCGCGAGCAGGTAGGGGTTTTGTCTTTTCCGGGCTTCAGCACCGACTGGCACCTGCAGTTGCACACCGGTCAATAGTCGCCTCCCACATTTTGAGCCAGATCACTAGAATAGAGCCCACGCATCCATTCAGAAGCTCGATATGCCCAACCCTGTCGAACCCGAAGCACTGGCTCAATTGCCGCTGGACGAACTCGTTGCTTGCCACGAATGCGACCTGTTGATGCGCAAGCCCGTGCTGCAGCATGACGAAAAGGCCCAGTGCCCGCGCTGCGGCTATGAGCTTTACGCCCACCGGCACAACGTGGTCAACCGTAGCCTAGCCCTGGTGCTCACCGCCCTCTTGCTGTTCGTGCCGGCCAATTTCCTGCCGATCATGCAGCTGCACCTGCTTGGCCAGACGTCCGACGATACGGTATGGAGTGGCGTCTTAGGCCTCTACAACTCCGAAATGCGTGGCGTGGCCGTCGTGGTTTTCCTGTGCAGCATGGCCATTCCCTTGGCAAAGCTGCTGTGCCAGCTGGCAGTGCTGCTAAGTATTCGCCTGGATGTAGGACGCAGCTATGGCCTGTTGTGCTATCGCATCTATCACCATCTGCGCGACTGGGGCATGCTCGAGGTCTACTTCATGGGCGTGCTGGTTGCGATCGTCAAACTGGTAGACCTGGCCGAGTTGACCATCGGGTTGGGCCTATTCTGCTTCATCAGTTTGTTATTGATTCAGGTGTGGCTTGAAGTGGTGATGTCACCGCATCAGATCTGGAGTGCGCTTTCCGGGGAGGATCTCCATGCGGGCGATTGATGCAGGCATCCTTGTCTGCAATGAGTGTCACGAACTGAACAGGCAGGAGGCCGACAGCGCCTCGCAGGCATGCACGCGCTGTGGCGCCATCGTGCATGGCCGTCGACCCAACAGCATCGTGCGTACCTGGGCGCTGTTGATTGCGGCTTCCATTCTGTACATCCCTGCCAATCTGTTGCCGATCATGACCGTCAGCACGCTCGGCCAGGGCAGCCCCGATACCATCATGTCGGGCGTCATTACCCTGCTCAAGCACGGTATGGTGCCCATTGCGGCGGTGGTCTTCATTGCCAGCATCCTGGTGCCCACCTTCAAGCTGGTGGGCATAGGCTTGCTGTTGTACTCCGTTCAACGCCGACAGCCGCTTTCTGCGCGCCAGCGGATCCTGATGTACCGCTTCATCGAATTCATCGGACGCTGGTCCATGCTCGATATTTTCGTCATCGCCATTCTGGTGGCGGTAGTGAATTTCGGCCGAATAGCCAGTGTCGAAGCCAACCTGGGTGCTGTCGCCTTTGCCACTGTGGTGATCCTGACGATGCTCGCTGCTTTAACTTTCGATCCCCGACTGATTTGGGATAACACGGAGTCGGATGACGACCATGAGTGACCTGCCTACGGCAAAAACCCGCCCAGCCTCGAACTGGTCGGCCATCTGGATTCTGCCGCTGATCGCGTTGATGATCGGCGGCTGGTTGGCATGGCAGGCGTATCGGGATGCGGGTGTAGAAATCGAAGTTCGTTTCACCACCGGTGAAGGGATCGTCGCCAACAAGACCGAAGTTATCTACAAGGGCATGCCGGTCGGTAAGGTGACGTCCCTGGTGCTGGACGCCAAGGGCGACAACCAAGGGGTGATCGCCACCATTGAGATGAACAAGGCGGCAGAACCACACCTGACAACCGGTACGCGCTTCTGGCTGGTCAAGCCAAGCGTCAGCCTGGCGGGTATTTCCGGCCTGGAAACCTTGGTCTCGGGTAACTACATCGCCGTCAGCCCTGGCGAAGGGGAGAAGGCCAAGCGCTTTACCGCCTTGTCCACGGCGCCGCCCTTGTCCGACAGTGAGCCCGGCTTGCACCTGACGCTCAAGGCCGATCGATTGGGGTCGCTCAACCGCGACAGCCCGGTTTTCTACAAGCAGATTCAGGTCGGCCGGGTGAAGAGCTACCGGCTTTCCGATGATCAGGATACGGTCGAGGTCAAGGTATTCATCCAGCCCGCCTACGCCAGCCTGGTGCGCAAACACACGCGTTTCTGGAATGCCAGCGGCATCAGTATCGATGCCAGCCTGTCGGGCGTGAAGGTGCGCAGCGAGTCGCTCTCGAGCATCGTCGCCGGCGGTATTGCCTTTGCGACACCGGAATACCGCAAGGACAGCCCGCCAACCGACCCCAGCCTGCCGTTCCGCCTGTACGAAGACTTTGATGCTGCCCAGGCCGGCATCCGCATCAAGGTCAAGCTGAGTGACTACGAAGGCCTGCAGGCTGGCCGCACGCCGGTGATGTACAAAGGCATACAGGTCGGCTCGCTGAAAGCGCTGAAGATGGAGGATAACCTCGGCAGCGCCATGGCCGAGCTCACCCTCGACCCGCTGACCGAGGACTACCTGGTCGAAGGGACACAGTTCTGGGTGGTCAAACCGTCCATCTCGCTGGCGGGCATCACAGGCCTGGAGGCTTTGGTAAAAGGTAACTACATTGCCATTCGCCCCGGCGAGAAGGGCGCCAAGCCGCTGCGTGAGTTCGAAGCTCGGCCCAAGGCGCCGCCGCTGGACCTCAAGGCACCGGGCCTGCACATGGTGCTGTTCGCCGATACCCTGGGGTCGTTGGAAGTCGGTAGCCCGGTGATGTATCGCCAGGTGAAAGTGGGTAGCGTGCAGAGCTACCAGTTCGCCCGCAACAGCAACCGCATCCTGATCGGTGTGCACATCGAGAAGGAGTACGAGAAGCTGGTCAACGGCTCGTCGCGCTTCTGGAATGTCAGTGGTATTACCCTGACCGGTGGGTTGTCGGGCATCAAGATCAAAAGTGAATCACTGCAAACGCTGATGGCGGGCGGTATCGCCTTCGACACGCCAAGGCCTGATGTGGCGCTCAAGCGTCATATTCCACGCTTCCGCCTGCATGACAGCGAGGAGGCGGTCAATCGTGCGGGTACCTTGATCACCATTCGTGTCGACCGCGCCGATGGCTTGAAGCCGGGCACGCCGATCCGCTTCCGTGGCCTGGACGTTGGCAGTATCGAAAGCGTCGATCTGACCGCAGACTTGCAGGCGGTGCTGTTGCGGGCACGCATTACTGAAGCGGCGGAGCGTATTGCCCGGGTCGGCACCCAGTTCTGGGTGGTCAAGCCTGCGTTGGGCCTGGTGCGCACTGAAAACCTCGACACCTTGATTGGTGGGCAATACCTGGAAGTGCAGCCGGCGGCCAAAGACAGAGGCACGCAGCGTGATTTCATTGCCCTGGCAGATGCCCCAGAGGTGGCTGGCCCTGAGGTGGGCTTGCCGTTGACGCTCAGTGCACCGCGGCGTGGCTCGATCAAGCCGGGTGTGCCGGTGACCTACCGTGAAGTTGCAGTCGGCAAGGTGACAGGCTTCGAGCTGGGCCAGAGCGCCGACCGCGTGCTGATCCATATCCTTATCGAGCCGCGCTATGCCGCATTGGTGCGCAGCGGCAGCCGCTTCTGGAACAGCAGTGGCTTTGGCTTCGATTGGGGGCTGTTGAAGGGCGCTACGGTGCGTACCGAGTCGCTGGAGACACTGATCGATGGCGGTATTGCCTTTGCCACCCCGGATGGTGAGCAGATGGGCAACCCGGCGCGGCCGCAACAAACCTTTGCCCTGTTCGACAAGGCAGAGGATCAATGGCTGCAGTGGGCGCCGAAGATCCAGATAGCCAAGTGATGGATGCCAGGGCCGCCTAATGCGGCCCTAGCTTTGTGTAGGAGCAGCCCTGTGCTGCGAAGAGGCCGGTGCAGGCACCCTTGATGTCAGGTGCTTGCACCGGCCTCTTCGCAGCACAAGGCTGCTCCTACACAAAGCCCGTGTAATGAAAAATCGCAGGCAACAAAAAACCGACCCTAGGGTCGGTTTTTTGACAAGCATGTCGCTTAGGCAGCTGCAGCTTCTTTCAGCGCCTTGATGTGGCCATTCAGACGGCCTTTGTGGCGAGCAGCTTTGTTCTTGTGGATGATGCCTTTATCGGCCATACGGTCGATTACAGGCACAGCCAGAACGTAAGCGGCTTGCGCTTTTTCAGCGTCTTTTGCGTCGATGGCTTTAACTACATTCTTGATGTAGGTGCGGACCATGGAACGCAGGCTGGCGTTGTGGCTGCGACGCTTCTCAGCCTGTTTTGCACGTTTCTTGGCGGAAGGTGTGTTGGCCACCGTCGAGCTCCTCGAAAGACTTTAGGTAAATAGCAAACAAAATAGGCCGCGAATCATGCCGATCAGTCGAACGGATGTCAAGGCCACCTGCAAGGTTCCGCCGAGCGGTGCGCCAACAAGAGGGAAAGATTCCTTTCTGCTGCGCGACCTGTAAACTCGGGAATTTTTGGCTCCCCTGCGAAGGCGCGGGAGTATCGCACATTCGAACGCTGTCTGCAGCGTCCTCTGTCTCTGACGTGAATCTTTTCGATGAATCTGCTCAAATCCCTGGCCGCAGTCAGCTCAATCACCATGATTTCCAGGGTGTTGGGCTTTGTGCGCGACACCATCCTGGCGCGTGTATTTGGTGCCGGCATCGCCACTGATGCCTTTTTCATCGCGTTCAAGCTGCCCAACCTGCTGCGGCGGATTTTTGCCGAGGGGGCGTTTTCGCAAGCGTTCGTGCCGATTCTGGCCGAATACAAGACCCAGCAGGGCGAGGAAGCGACCCGTACCTTTATTGCCTATGTCAGCGGCCTGTTGACCCTGGTCCTGGCCCTGGTCACGGCCGTTGGCATCCTCGCGGCGCCCTGGGTGGTGTGGGCGACAGCGCCTGGGTTCGTCGACAGTGCCGAAAAATACGCGCTCACCACCGACCTGTTGCGGGTGACCTTTCCTTATATATTGCTGATTTCGCTGTCGTCGCTGGCGGGGGCGATCCTCAATACCTGGAACCGATTCTCGGTCCCCGCATTTACCCCGACCCTGCTGAACGTGGCGATGATCTTCTTCGCCGTGGTGCTCACGCCGTATTTCGACCCGCCCATCATGGCGTTGGCCTGGGGTGTACTGGCCGGCGGCCTGGCGCAACTGCTGTACCAGCTGCCGGCACTGAAGAAGATCGGCATGCTCGTACTGCCACGCCTGAACCTGCGCGACACCGGTGTATGGCGCGTGCTCAAGCAGATGCTGCCGGCGATCCTCGGCGTTTCGGTCAGCCAGATATCGCTGATCATCAACACCATCTTCGCCTCGTTCCTGGTGGCCGGCTCGGTGTCGTGGATGTATTACGCCGATCGCCTGATGGAGCTGCCGTCCGGCGTGCTCGGCGTGGCCCTGGGCACCATCCTGCTGCCGACGTTGGCCAAGACCTACGCCAACAAGGACCGCGAAGAATACTCGCGCATCCTCGACTGGGGCCTGCGCCTGTGCTTCCTGCTGGTGTTGCCTTGCACACTGGCCATGGCCATTCTCGCCGAGCCGCTGACGGTGGCGCTGTTCCAGTACGGCAAGTTCAGCGCGTTCGATGCGGCCATGACCCAGCGTGCGTTGATGGCCTATTCTGTGGGCCTGTTGGCGATCATTCTGGTCAAGGTACTGGCACCAGGCTTCTATGCGCAGCAGAATATCCGGACACCCGTGAAGATCGCGGTGTTCACGCTGGTCTGTACTCAGCTGTTGAACCTGGTCCTGGTCGGCCCGCTTGCGCATGCTGGCCTGGCCCTGGCGATCAGCCTGGGTGCCTGCCTCAATGCTGGCCTGCTGTTCTGGAAGCTGCGCAGCCAAGGGCTGTTCGAGCCGCAAGCGGGCTGGGTACGCTTCCTGTTCAAGCTGGTATTGGCCGTTACATTGATGTCGGCGGTTTTGCTGGCGGGCATGCACGTCATGCCGGCCTGGGAGCAGGGCGGCATGCTCGAGCGCTTCGTGCGTCTCGGGGCGCTGATCCTGGCGGGCGTCGTGACGTATTTCGGCTGCCTGTACCTGTGCGGCTTCCGGCCACGGCATTTTGCCCGCAAGGCCCTGCACTGAGGCCTAGCGCACGTCAGGCGTCGGTTTTTCGCATTCCACGCCACCCCTGGGCGCTGCTGCCTGTCACCGGCGCCCGGGTGTGGTTATAATCGGCCACTTTATGAGCAAGAAGCGCGTTATGCAGCTGGTTCGAGGTCTTCACAACCTGCGCCCCGAGCACCGGGGCTGTGTCGCCACCATTGGCAACTTCGACGGGGTTCACCGCGGCCACCAGGCAATCCTGGCGCGTCTGCGCGAGCGCGGCCAAGCACTTGGCCTGCCGACCTGCGTGGTGATCTTCGAGCCACAGCCGCGCGAATACTTTGCCCCCGATACCGCCCCGGCGCGTCTGGCTCGGCTGCGCGACAAGGTCGAGCTGCTGGCCGCCGAAGGCATCGACCGCGTGCTGTGCCTGGCATTCAACCAGCGCCTGAGCAAGCTCAGCGCCGATGAGTTTGTCAAGGCCATCCTGGTCGACGGCCTGGGCGTGCGTCACCTTGAAGTGGGCGACGACTTCCGCTTTGGCTGCGACCGCGCAGGCGATTTTGCCTTCTTGGTCGAGGCCGGCGACAAGTACGGGTTCACCGTCGAAGCCGCCAACACGGTTATCCAGGATGGTTTGCGGGTCAGCAGCACCGAAGTGCGCAAGGCGTTGTCCGAAGGCGACTTCGAACTGGCCGAGCACCTGCTGGGCCGCCCGTACCGCATCACTGGCCGGGTCTTGCACGGCCAAAAACTCGCGCGCCAACTTGGCACGCCCACCGCCAACATCCAGCTCAAGCGCCGCCGCGTGCCGCTGTCCGGGGTTTACCTGGCCAGCATCGAAATCGACGGCAAGGCCTGGCCGGGTGTCGGCAATATCGGCGTGCGCCCCACCGTTGCCGGTGATGGGCGCCCGCACCTGGAGATTCATCTTCTGGATTATGCCGGCGACCTGTATGGCCGGCGTCTGACGGTGGAGTTCCACCACAAGCTGCGTGAAGAGCAGCGATTCGCCTCCCTTGAGGCGCTGAAGTCGGCGATCGACGCGGACATCGCCGCCGCACGTGCACATTGGCACGCTCAACCGCTAACGAAGAGCCTGAAATGACCGACTACAAAGCCACGCTAAACCTTCCGGACACCGCCTTCCCGATGAAGGCCGGCCTGCCTCAGCGCGAACCGCAAATTCTGCAGCGCTGGGACAGCATTGGCCTGTACCAGAAGCTGCGCGAAATTGGCAAGGATCGTCCGAAGTTCGTCCTGCACGACGGCCCGCCCTATGCCAACGGCAAGATCCACATCGGTCATGCGCTGAACAAGATCCTCAAGGACATGATCGTCCGTTCCAAGACCCTGGCGGGCTTTGACGCGCCCTACGTGCCGGGCTGGGACTGCCATGGCCTGCCGATCGAACACAAGGTCGAAGTCACCCACGGTAAGCACCTGTCCGCCGACCGCACCCGCGAGCTTTGCCGCGAGTACGCCGCCGAGCAGATCGAAGGGCAGAAGACCGAGTTCATCCGCCTGGGTGTGCTGGGCGACTGGGACAACCCTTACAAGACCATGAACTTCGCCAACGAGGCCGGTGAAATCCGTGCCCTGGCCGAGATGGTCAAGCAAGGTTTCGTGTTCAAGGGCCTCAAGCCTGTGAACTGGTGCTTCGATTGCGGTTCGGCACTGGCCGAAGCCGAAGTCGAATACGCCGACAAGAAGTCGCAGACCATCGACGTGGCCTTCCCGGTCGCCGACGCCGACAAGCTGGCCGCCGCCTTTGGCCTGGCCTCGCTGGCCAAGCCTGCCGCCATCGTGATCTGGACCACCACCCCGTGGACCATCCCTGCCAACCAGGCGTTGAACATCCACCCGGAGTTCAAGTACGCCCTGGTCGACACCGGCGAGCGCCTGCTGGTGCTGGCTGAAGAGCTGGTCGAGTCGTGCCTCAAGCGTTACAACCTGGAAGGCTCGGTGGTTGCGACCGCCCAAGGCTCGGCCCTGGAGCTGATCAACTTCCGCCACCCGTTCTACGATCGCCTGTCGCCACTCTACCTGGCTGACTACGTCGAGCTGGGCGCCGGTACTGGTGTGGTCCACTCCGCACCTGCCTACGGTGAAGACGACTTCGTCACCTGCAAGCGCTACGGCATGGTCAACGACGACATCCTCACGCCGGTGCAAAGCAACGGCGTGTATGTCGAGTCGCTGGAGTTCTTTGGCGGCCAGTTCATCTGGAAGGCCAACCCGGCCATCGTCGAGAAGCTGGGCGAAGTCGGTGCGCTGATGCACTCCGAAACCATCAGCCACAGCTACATGCACTGCTGGCGCCACAAAACCCCGCTGATCTACCGCGCCACCGCGCAGTGGTTCGTCGGCATGGACAAGCAGCCAACCACCGGCGAGCCGCTGCGTGAGCGCGCCCTCAAGGCCATCGAAGAAACCAAGTTCGTCCCGGCCTGGGGCCAGGCGCGCCTGCACTCGATGATCGCCAACCGCCCGGACTGGTGCATCTCGCGTCAGCGCAACTGGGGTGTGCCGATCCCGTTCTTCCTGCACAAGCAGACCGGCGAGCTGCACCCGCGTACCGTCGAGCTGATGGAAGCCGTGGCCAAGCGCGTCGAGCAAGAAGGCATCGAGGCCTGGTTCAAGCTGGACGCCGCCGAACTGCTCGGTGACGAAGCCGGCCAGTACGACAAGATCACCGACACCCTGGACGTGTGGTTCGACTCCGGCACCACCCACTGGCACGTGCTGCGTGGCTCGCACGACATCGGCCACGCTACCGGCCCGGTCGCCGACCTGTACCTGGAAGGCTCCGACCAGCACCGCGGCTGGTTCCACTCGTCCTTGCTGACCGGTTGCGCCATCGACAACCACGCGCCGTACCGCGAGTTGCTGACCCACGGCTTCACCGTGGACGAGAACGGCCGCAAGATGTCCAAGTCGCTGGGCAACACCATCGAGCCGGAAAAGGTCAACAACACCCTGGGTGCCGACATCCTGCGCCTGTGGGTTTCGGCCACCGACTACTCCGGTGAGATGGCGGTTTCCGAGCAGATCCTGCAGCGTAGCGCCGACGCCTACCGCCGTATCCGCAACACCGCGCGCTTCCTGCTGTCCAACCTGTCGGGCTTCGACCCGTCCCGCGACCTGCTGGCCCCAGAGGACATGCTGGCCCTGGACCGTTGGGCAGTGGACCGCACGCTGCTGCTGCAGCGCGAGCTGGAAGAGCACTACAGCGAGTACCGCTTCTGGAACGTCTACTCGAAGATCCACAACTTCTGCGTGCAGGAGCTGGGTGGCTTCTACCTCGACATCATCAAGGACCGCCAGTACACCACCGGCGCCAACAGTGTCGCGCGCCGTTCGTGCCAGTCTGCGCTGTACCACATCAGCGAAGCACTGGTGCGCTGGATCGCGCCGATCCTGGCCTTCACCGCCGACGAAATCTGGCAGTACCTGCCGGGCGAGCGCAACGAGTCGGTGATGCTCAACGGCTGGTACCAGGGCCTGAGCGAGCTGCCGGAAGGCACCGAGCTTGACCGTGCCTATTGGGACCGCGTCATGGCGGTCAAGGCATCGGTCAACAAGGAGCTGGAAAACCAGCGTACCGCCAAGGTCATTGGTGGCAACCTGCAAGCCGAAGTTACCCTGTACGCCGAAGAAGGCCTGAGCGCCGACCTGAGCAAGCTGGGCGACGAGCTGCGCTTCGTGCTGATCACCTCGGCTGCCAGCGTGGTGCCGTTCGTGCAGGCACCAGCTGATGCCGTGGCGACCGAAGTCGAAGGCCTCAAGCTGAAAGTGGTCAAGTCCGGCCACGCCAAGTGCGGCCGCTGCTGGCACTTCCGCGCCGACGTTGGCAGCCACCCGGAGCACCCGGAAATCTGCAGCCGTTGCGTCGACAACCTGAGCGGTTCGGGCGAGGTGCGCCACTATGCCTAACCCTGTTGCGGGGCGCTTCGGGCGCCTTGCCTGGCTCTGGCTGAGCCTGGTGGTCCTGGTCCTTGACCAGGTCACCAAGGTCTATTTCGAAGGCAAGCTGAGCCTGTACCAGCAGATCGTGGTCATTCCTGACTACTTCAGCTGGACCCTGGCCTACAACACCGGGGCGGCGTTCAGCTTCCTCGCCGACAGCTCCGGCTGGCAGCGTTGGCTGTTCGCCCTGATCGCCCTGGTGGTCAGTGCGGTGCTGGTGGTCTGGCTCAAGCGTCTGGGGCGCAGCGAGACCTGGCTGGCCGTCGCCTTGGCATTGGTGCTGGGTGGTGCGTTGGGTAACCTGTATGACCGCATCGTGCTTGGCCACGTGGTCGACTTCATCCTGGTGCACTGGCAGAACCGCCATTATTTCCCGGCCTTCAACCTGGCCGACAGTGCCATCACCGTTGGTGCGGTGATGCTGGCGCTGGATATGTTCAAGAGCAAGAAGTCCGAGGAGCCTGTCCATGACTGACACCCGTATTGGCCAGAACACCGAAATCACCTTGCACTTCGCCCTGCACCTTGAAAACGGCGACACGGTCGACAGCACGTTCGACAAGTCGCCCGCCATGTTCAAGGTCGGTGACGGCAACCTGCTGCCCGGTTTCGAAGCCGCGCTGTTCGGCTTCAAGGCCGGCGACAAGCGCACCGTCACCGTGGCCCCGGAGAACGCCTTCGGCCAACCGAACCCGCAGAATGTGCAAGTGATGCCGCGCTCGCAGTTCACCGACATGGAGTTGTCCGAAGGCCTGCTGGTGATCTTCAACGACGCCGCCAACGCCGAGCTGCCGGGCGTGGTCAAAGCCTTCGATGACGCGCAGGTGACCATCGACTTCAATCACCCACTGGCTGGCAAGACCCTGAGCTTCGAGGTGGAGATCCTCGATGTGAAGGCCTTGTAAGCCTGGAGCCGAGCATGCAAATCAAACTCGCCAACCCTCGCGGCTTTTGCGCGGGGGTCGACCGGGCGATCGAGATCGTCAACCGTGCCCTGGAAGTCTTCGGCCCGCCGATTTACGTACGCCACGAAGTGGTGCACAACAAGTTCGTGGTCGAAGACCTGCGCAACCGCGGTGCCATCTTCGTCGAAGAGCTGGAGCAGGTGCCTGACGACGTCATCGTCATCTTCAGCGCCCATGGCGTTTCCCAGGCCGTCCGCCAGGAAGCGGCCGGGCGTGGCCTGAAGGTGTTCGATGCCACGTGCCCCCTGGTCACCAAGGTGCACATCGAGGTGGCCAAGTACAGCCGCGACGGCCGTGAGTGCATTCTCATCGGCCACGCCGGGCACCCGGAAGTGGAAGGCACCATGGGGCAGTATGACGCCAGCAACGGCGGCGCCATCTACCTCGTCGAAGACGAGGAGGATGTTGCCAAGCTGCAGGTGCGCGACCCGGACCACCTGGCCTTTGTGACCCAGACCACGCTGTCGATGGATGACACAAGCCGTGTCATCGATGCCCTGCGTGCGCGCTTCCCGAACATCGGTGGCCCGCGCAAGGATGACATCTGCTACGCCACCCAGAACCGCCAGGATGCAGTCAAGCAACTGGCCGACGAATGTGACGTGGTACTGGTGGTCGGCAGCCCGAACAGCTCCAACTCCAACCGCCTGCGTGAGCTGGCCGAGCGCATGGGCACCCCGGCCTACCTGATCGATGGTGCCGAGGACCTGCAGCGCAGCTGGTTTGGCGACGCCGCCCGCATCGGCATCACGGCGGGTGCTTCTGCCCCAGAGGTGCTGGTGCGTGGTGTGATCGAGCAGCTCAAGGCGTGGGGCGCTTCTGGCGCCGAAGAGCTCGATGGGCGTGAAGAGAACATCACGTTCTCGATGCCCAAAGAGCTGCGGGTTCGTTCGCTGATCTGATCAAGAGCGTGCGCACAGAGAGCCCCGCTCGGGCTCACCTGTGCGCACGCTGATTCTGCCGCTGGTCGACAGCACGACGTGATACTGGCCGGTGGGGGAGACGCGTTCGCAGATCTCCAGTGTTGAATTGCTACGCCCCAGCGGAACACCTACTGCACTGAACCTCACCTGCCCAGGGGTGTTGTGGGCAATTCTCAGCGGCCGCGACAAGCGGTGTTCACGCAGCACCTGCTGATTGTGTTCAAGCACCACACGCCAACCCTTACCCCAATCGCTTTCCATCGGCTGCACCCGCACTGTCTGGCCTTGCAGCAAGGCGTGGCTGCGCGCGCTGCGCAGTGCCTGCGCCAGGTCCCGCGCTGCGGCTGCGCTATGTAAGTCATCTGAAAGCCCGGTGTAGGCCGGCATCCCCAGCTGTGTCAGAACGGCCGCCATGGCCAGCGCCAACATCATTTGTATCAGTGTTGCGCCCTGTTGCCGCACCGTGCATTTCTCCCTGGACGTGCTTCGCTTCAGCTTCAACGTCGCAGGGCAATTGATCCAGTCGCCCAGTGAGTAAACAGCTGCAGGAAAAGTCGCAGGGGGCGCAGGGATGCGAACGATGGAAGGGGGCATGACGCTTCTCGAGGTACTGCTGGCCATGGTGGTCGTGGCAGTGGGCCTGTTTGCCGCTGCTGCGCTGCAGGTGCGCGCACTGCAGGCAACCGACAGCGCACGGCACGACGCGCAGGCCGCCTTGTTGAAACACACGCAGCTAGAGCGGAGCAGGGCAGCAGGCGCGCGGAAGGTGCAGCGGTGAAGCGCGCACAAGGCGGCTTCAGCCTGCTTGAGGGGGTGCTGGCGCTCGCCATCGGTTTGGGGCTGCTGGCGGCGGCTAGCCAGCTGTTCGTGTCTGCCCATCAAACCTGGCGGCTGCAAGGTGTGGCCGCACGCCTGCAGGATGATGCCCGGCTGGCCTTGCAGCGCATGGCCCAGGATATTCGCATGGCCGGCATGTTCGGTTGCCTGCGCTTGCAGCCCGGCGATTTCAACGACCCGGAAGCACTTCAGGCCTTCGCCCGACCGCTGCACGTGAGCCCCACTAGCTTGAGCCTGGTGGTCGCCGAGCTGCCAGGGCACAGCGGTGCTCCAGGTTGGACGCTGCTGACCAACTGCACCGACGAGGCCCACGTGTACAAGGGCCGAGCTGAAAGCAGCGGTCAGCTGTTGGCGTTCCCTATCAGCCGGCACGTGTATGCGCTGGAAGACGGTACGTTGAAGTTCCGGCGACGAGGTACACCGCAGCCACTGGTCGACCATGTGCGCGAGATGCGCGTGGCGTTCGTCGAAACACCACAAGGCGGGCGGGTAGATGTGCACCTGACCTTGTACGAGCCCACCTTGCGCATCGAGCAGCAGCACGCGCTGAGTGTGGCGCTGCGTAACCCGGTGCCCGAACCGTGAAGCGCCAACGCGGCGTGGTGTTGCTAGTGGCGCTGGTGCTGAGCTTGCTGCTTGGTCTGATCGCGGCCTCGGCGCTGCGAGATGCGCTGGTTGAAACACGCATGGCCGGCTACTGGCGTGATGGGCTCAAGGCACTTGAGGAAGCCGAACAGACACTCCTGCTGGCTGTTGACCAGCTAACGCTGGTTACGCCCCCGCTGTGCAAGCCCTGCCAGCCGCCACAACGCCCGCACGACTTGCAAGGCAGCTGGCAGGGTACCCAAAGCGGCTATTTTCAGGTGCAAAACCTTGGCACAAGCGACCGCGTCGCATATTTGCCCGAGGGCCAACAGGCCACCTTGTTCAGGGTGACTGCCGTCAGCCGACAGGCCGAGTCGCGCCATGTACTTGAAGCGGTGTATGCCCTGTCAGGTGATGAGGTGCGGCGCATCCTCTGGCGACAACGATTGGGGGAGCCCTGACATGCAGCAAGGCCTGACCCTGATCGAATTGTTGATTGTCGTGGCCGTGACCGGCATTCTGGCAGCCATTGCCTACCCCAGTTACAGCGACCAGCTTCGGCGAGCCGCACGCAGTGAAGTGGTTGGCCTGCTGCATGACGCTGCCTTGCGCCTGGAGCGCCACCGCGTGCGCACGGGCCAATACGCCGAAGGCGAGCTGGCCTTGCCCACTGCCAACCGTCATTACAGCCTGCAGGCCCAGCGCAGCAGCGATACCTTTACGCTGAGCGCAAGGCGGCTGCCGAATGGCCTGATGGCCGATGACCGCTGTGGTGATTTTCAGCTCGACCAAAGCGGCGTGCAGAGCAACCCGGGCAGCCTGGAAGGCCGCGAGCGATGCTGGGGAAGCTGAAGAATGAATGATGCCCGGCGCATCGCGGTTTTACTTCAGGTGTTTGGATCGACAGATGAGCAAGCAAGTAGTGGTGGTCGGCGGCGGGGTTATCGGCCTGCTGACGGCATTCAACCTGGCGGCGAGCGTCGGGCAGGTCGTGGTCTGCGATCAGGGGGAGGTCGGCCGCGAGTCGTCCTGGGCCGGCGGCGGTATCATCTCGCCGCTGTACCCATGGCGCTACAGCCCGGCGGTAACCGCTTTGGCGCATTGGTCCCAGGATTTTTATCCACAACTGGGCGAGCACCTGTTCGCTACCACGGGCATTGATCCTCAGGTTCATACCACCGGGTTGTATTGGTTGGACCTGGATGATGAAGCCGAGGCATTGGCCTGGGCCGAGCGCGAGCGACGCCCGCTCAGTGCTGTGGATATCTCGGCGGCCTATGACGCCGTACCGGTGCTGGGCCCTGGCTTCAAGCGCGCCATCTACATGGCGGGGGTGGCCAACGTGCGTAATCCACGCTTGGTGAAGTCGCTCAAGGCAGCATTGCTGGCGCTACCAAACGTGAGCTTGCGTGAGCACTGCCAGGTGACAGGCTTCCGGCATGAGGATGAGCGCGTTACCGGTGTGCAGACGGCGGATGGCGTGATCGATGCCGATGAAGTGGTACTGAGCGCAGGCGCCTGGAGCGGCGACCTGCTGCGCACGCTGGGCCTGGAACTGCCGGTAGAGCCGGTGAAGGGCCAGATGATCCTGTTCAAGTGTGCCGAGGACTTTTTGCCGAGCATGGTGCTGGCCAAGGGGCGTTACGCCATTCCGCGCCGCGACGGGCATATTCTGGTGGGCAGTACGCTGGAGCATGCTGGATACGACAAGACCCCGACCGAGCAGGCGCTGGAAAGCCTCAAGGCTTCGGCGGTCGAGTTGCTGCCGGAACTGGCAGAGGCCGCGGTGGTGGGGCATTGGGCAGGGCTGCGGCCGGGGTCGCCGGAAGGTATTCCGTATATTGGGCCGGTGCCTGGGCATGATGGGTTGTGGCTCAATTGCGGGCATTACCGCAATGGGCTGGTGCTGGCGCCCGCGTCTTGCCAGCTGTTCGTCGATTTGCTGACCGGGGCTGAGCCGATCATCGACCCGTCGCCGTATGCGCCGGTAGGGCGCTTGGGCTGAGAGTGCCGGGCCCGCTTTGCGGGCCTTTCGCTGGCAAGCCCCCACAGGTGCCGCGCTGGCCTTGAGCGCTGCGCAGTCCCTGTGGGAGCCGGCTTGCCGGCGATGGGGCCTATGGGGTTTGAGGCTTATCCCTGCCGCCCAGGCCCCTGCTCAAGGTGCGCCTGGCTGCAATACCACTCCTTGCCCAGCTGCAACGCCCGGTCATTAGGCAGGTGCACGCCACAATGGGCGCAGCGCACCATCTTCAGCGGGTCGTCGAGTTTGGGCTCAGGGTGGGATTGCTGGCTGATCTTGAACTTGCGCCACAGCCAGAACGCGGCGGCGATCAGGGCGATCCAGAAAAGTAGGCGAACCATGGTGTCCAGCTTGTCGAATGAAGAAGCCGACAGTCTAGGACGCAGCCAATAAAAAAGGGAGGCCCAAGGCCTCCCTTTCTTGTGTTGCGATCAATCAGTCGAACAGACCAAAGGTCATGTAGCTGAACCACGAACGGTCCTGCTCGGCTTCTTTCGGGCCTGGCGGCAGAATCACGTCGCCATTTTCGTCTTTCGGCAGCAGCTCTTGCGGCATCTCGGAGCGCGCGTCCTGGAACTGCTTGACCACGTCCTGGTTGGCGCGGGTTTCGCCCGGCGGCAGCGGGGCGTCGGTTTCGATCAGGCCCAGGGTCGCCTTGGACAGCCAGCCACGGCCGTCAGACTCGGTCTGCTTGGGCTGGAACTCGCCGTCGACCAGGCTCGGGTGGTCCGGGTAGTTGAGCTTGAGGGTTTCCAGGCTGGTGGCAGCCAGCTCGTCCAGGTGCATCTTCTGGTATGCCTCGACCATGACTGCCAGGCCGTCACCGACCGATGGCGTTTCCTGGAAGTTCTCGACCACGTAGCGGCCACGGTTGGCGGCAGCCACATAAGCCTGGCGGCCCAGGTAGTAGTCGGCCACGTGGATCTCGTAGGAGGCCAGCAGGTTGCGCAGGTAGATCATGCGCTGCTTGGCGTCCGGCGCGTAGCGGCTGTTCGGGAAGCGGCTGGTCAGCTGGGCGAACTCGTTGTACGAGTCACGGGCGGCACCGGGGTCACGCTTGGTCATGTCCAGCGGCAGGAAGCGCGCCAGCAGGCCACGGTCCTGGTCGAACGACGTCAGGCCCTTTAGGTAGTAGGCATAGTCGACGTTCGGGTGCTGCGGGTGCAGGCGGATGAAACGCTCGGCGGCAGACTTGGCGGCCTCCGGCTCGGTGTTCTTGTAGTTGGCGTAGATCAGTTCGAGCTGCGCCTGGTCGGCGTAACGGCCGAACGGGTAACGCGACTCCAGGGCCTTGAGCTTGTTCACGGCGCTGGTGTAGCTGGAATTGTCCAGGTCAGCCTGGGCCTGCTGGTACAGCTCGGCTTCGCTGAGGTTCTCGTCAATGACTTCCTTGTTAGAGGAACAGGCCGCGGTAAGCCCGAGGATGGCGATCAGCAGCAGGTGTTTCACTTGCATGGCGGCTTGCGTCCCTTTGACGGCCGCTGTCTTGGGCGGTGCCGTCCTGTTATGATGAGCGCCCCGGCCAACCCCGGGACAAAAGAAGCCGTATTTAACCACAAGCTCGCAGCCGAAACCAAAGGCTGTGCGCCCGCCGAATCGAGCATGTCCGAGATCATTCAACTTAGCGCAGAGGTACCGTCCGATCTGGGCGGTCAACGCCTCGACCAGGTCGCCGCCCAATTGTTCGCCGAGTACTCGCGTTCGCGGCTTACTACGTGGATCAAAGAGGGCCGCCTGACGGTCGATGGTGCCGTCGTGCGCCCTCGAGACACCGTCTATGGTGGCTCTGTGCTTGTCCTGGAGGCCGAACAAGAGGCCCAGGGCGAGTGGATCGCAGAAGACATCGAGCTGGATATCGTCTACGAAGACGACCATATCATGGTGATCAACAAGCCTGCCGGGCTGGTTGTGCACCCGGCCGCCGGCCATGCCAGCGGTACCCTGCTCAATGCCTTGCTGCACCACGTGCCAGACATCATCAACGTGCCGCGCGCCGGTATCGTCCACCGTCTGGACAAGGACACCACCGGTCTGATGGTGGTGGCCAAGACCCTGCAGGCGCAGACCCGGCTGGTCGAGCAAATGCAAAGCCGCAAGGTCAGCCGCATCTATGAGTGCATCGTGATTGGTGTGGTGACCTCCGGCGGCAAGATCGACGCCCCGATCGGTCGCCACGGCGGCATGCGCCAGCGCATGGCGGTAACCGACGGCGGCAAGCCGGCGGTCAGCCACTACCGTGTGCTCAAGCGCTTCCGCTCCCACACTCACGTGCGGGTCAAGCTGGAAACCGGCCGTACCCACCAGATTCGTGTGCACATGGCCCATGTGGGCTTCCCACTGGTCGGCGACCAGACGTACGGTGGGCGCTTCCGCATTCCGCCGGCTGCCAGCCCAACCATGGTCGAGGCGGTCAAGACCTTCCCGCGTCAGGCGCTGCATGCGCGTTTCCTCGCGCTGGCCCACCCGATTACCGGTGAAGTCATGAAGTGGGAATCGCCGTTGCCGGATGATTTCCTCTGGTTGCTGACACTGCTGAACGAAGACCGCGAGAGCTTTATCGGATGAACGGTCTGACGCAGGCGCTGCTGTTTCCTGACTGGCCGGCCCCGGCCTCGGTTCGCGCTTGTGTCACTACGCGTCAGGGCGGCGTCAGCCTGCCGCCCTATGAAGCGTTCAACCTGGGTGATCACGTGGGTGATGACCCTGTCGCAGTCGCCGAAAACCGCCGCCGTCTGAGCGATGAATTTGCTATCCAGCCTGCCTGGCTCAAGCAAGTGCATGGCTTGGTGGTGGCGGATGCCGACCCGGCCGTGGTGGCCGAGGCCGACGCCAGCTGGACTGATCAGCCAGGTATCGCCTGCACCGTAATGACTGCCGATTGCCTGCCCGCACTGTTCTGTGACCGTGCGGGTACCCGCGTGGCAGCAGCCCATGCTGGCTGGCGCGGGTTGGCGGGCGGGGTACTGGAAGCGACCCTCGACCGTTTGGCCCTGCCGCCTGAAGACGTGCTGGTGTGGCTGGGCCCGGCCATTGGCCCGCAGGCGTTCGAAGTGGGGCTGGAAGTGCGTGATGCCTTTACCGCCGTGCACCCGGAGGCTGCCAAGGCCTTTGTCGACGGTGAGCGGCCGGGCAAGCTGATGGCCGACATTTATGCGCTGGCGCGTATTCGCCTGGCGGCACGTGGCGTGACAGCGGTGTATGGCGGTGGTTTCTGCACGGTCAGCGACTCGCGGTTCTTCTCGTATCGCCGCACGCCTCAAGGTGGGCGGTTTGCCTCGTTGGTCTGGCTAGCCCCTCGCTGACGTATCACGCCTCTACGCGGGCAAGCCCTCAACGCAGCCACCACTAATCCATCAGGTTGACCTCGGTCAACCCCGCTACGCTTGAATCTTCCAGAATCACCCATATCTATTGGTCATCTCTGGCAGGTTTCTTCATTAAAGGCGCTGTCCATCGCTCCGACCTGCCCTAACAGGAAGGTACTCCCATGCGAATAGACCGTTTGACCAGCAAGCTTCAATTAGCAATATCCGACGCTCAGTCCCTCGCCGTAGGCATGGACCACCCTGCCATCGAGCCCCTGCACCTGGTGCAGGCCCTGATCGAACAGCAGGGCGGGTCGATCAAGCCGCTGCTGATGCAGGTCGGCTTCGACATCAACAGCCTGCGTCAGGCACTGGTGAAAGAACTCGACCAACTGCCGAAAATCCAGAACCCCACGGGCGACGTGAACATGTCCCAGGACCTGGCGCGTCTGCTCAACCAGGCCGATCGCCTGGCCCAGCAGAAGGGTGACCAGTTCATCTCCAGCGAGCTGGTGCTGTTGGCCGCCATGGACGAGAACAGCAAGCTCGGCAAGCTGCTGTTGAGCCAGGGCGTGACCAAGAAGGCCCTGGAAAACGCCATCAATAACCTGCGTGGCGGCGCGGCAGTCAACGACGCCAACGCCGAAGAGTCGCGCCAGGCTCTGGACAAGTACACGGTCGACCTGACCAAGCGTGCCGAAGAGGGCAAGCTGGACCCGGTGATCGGCCGCGACGACGAAATCCGCCGTACCGTGCAGGTGCTGCAACGGCGTACGAAGAACAACCCGGTGCTGATCGGTGAGCCTGGCGTGGGTAAAACCGCCATCGCCGAAGGCCTGGCCCAGCGCATCATCAACGGCGAAGTGCCCGATGGCCTCAAAGGCAAGCGCCTGCTGGCGCTGGACATGGGGGCGCTGATCGCAGGTGCCAAGTACCGCGGCGAGTTCGAAGAGCGCCTGAAGTCGCTGCTTAACGAGCTGTCCAAACAGGAAGGCCAGATCATCCTGTTCATCGACGAACTGCACACCATGGTCGGCGCCGGTAAAGGCGAGGGCGCCATGGACGCGGGCAACATGCTCAAACCGGCCCTGGCCCGTGGCGAGCTGCATTGCGTTGGCGCCACCACGCTCAACGAGTACCGCCAGTTCATCGAAAAGGACGCGGCCCTGGAGCGTCGCTTCCAGAAGGTACTGGTAGAAGAGCCGAGCGAGGAAGACACCATTGCCATCCTGCGCGGCCTGAAAGAACGCTACGAAGTGCACCACAAGGTGGCCATCACCGACGGCGCGATCATTGCGGCGGCCAAGCTCAGCCATCGCTACATCACAGACCGCCAGCTGCCGGACAAAGCCATCGACCTGATCGACGAAGCGGCCAGCCGCATTCGCATGGAGATCGACTCCAAGCCTGAAGTGCTCGACCGTCTGGACCGTCGTCTGATTCAGCTGAAGGTGGAATCCCAGGCGCTGAAGAAAGAAGAAGACGAAGCCGCGAAAAAACGCCTGGAAAAACTGCACGAGGAAATCGAGCGGCTGGAGCGTGAGTATTCCGACCTCGAAGAGATCTGGGCCTCCGAGAAAGCTGAAGTGCAAGGCTCGGCGCAGATCCAGCAAAAGATCGAGCAGGCTCGCCAAGAGCTTGAAAGCGCCCGTCGTAAAGGCGACCTGAGCCGCATGGCCGAGCTGCAGTACGGGGTGATCCCAGACCTGGAGCGCAGCCTGCAGATGGTCGACCAGCACGGCAAGTCGGAAAACCAGCTGCTGCGTAACAAGGTCACCGAGGAAGAAATTGCCGAAGTGGTGTCCAAGTGGACCGGCATCCCGGTTGCCAAGATGCTCGAAGGCGAGCGCGAAAAGCTGCTGAAGATGGAAGAGCTGCTGCACCAGCGCGTGATCGGTCAGCACGAAGCCGTTACCGCCGTGGCCAACGCAGTACGCCGCTCCCGCGCCGGGTTGTCCGACCCGAACCGGCCAAGTGGGTCGTTCATGTTCCTCGGCCCGACCGGTGTGGGTAAGACCGAGCTGTGCAAGGCCCTGGCCGAGTTCCTGTTCGACACGGAAGAGGCGATGGTGCGCATCGACATGTCCGAGTTCATGGAGAAACATTCCGTGGCTCGTCTGATCGGCGCTCCACCCGGCTATGTAGGGTACGAGGAGGGCGGTTACCTGACCGAAGCGGTACGGCGCAAGCCTTATTCGGTGGTGCTGCTCGACGAGGTGGAGAAGGCGCACCCGGATGTGTTCAACGTGTTGCTGCAGGTGCTTGAGGATGGCCGGCTGACGGACAGCCACGGCCGTACTGTGGACTTCCGCAACACCGTGATCGTGATGACCTCCAACCTGGGCTCTGCACAGATCCAGGAACTGGTCGGTGACCGTGAGGCGCAGCGTGCTGCGGTGATGGATGCGGTGGGTTCGCACTTCCGTCCGGAGTTCATCAACCGGATCGACGAAGTGGTGGTATTCGAGCCCCTGGGCCGCGACCAGATCGCCGGCATCACCGAAATCCAGCTGGGCCGCCTGCGCAGCCGTCTGCTGGAACGTGAACTGTCGCTCAGCCTGAGCCCTGAGGCGTTGGACAAGCTGATCGCAGTGGGTTACGACCCGGTGTATGGCGCACGGCCACTGAAGCGTGCGATCCAGCGCTGGATCGAAAACCCGCTGGCGCAGTTGATCCTCTCTGGCAAATTCCTGCCAGGGTCGGCGATTACTGCCAAGGTGGAAGGCGACGAAATCGTCTTTGCCTGATTCAGCTGAAAAAAATAGCCCCGCACCTGCGGGGCTTTTTTATGCCCCTGATGCCACTGCAGGAGCGGGCTTGCCCGCGAATAGGCCCGGCAAACACCGTAAAATCGGGGCCTCGCAGGTTTTTTTGATAACTTGCTGAAAATTTTGAAATTTCTGCTTGCATCTAAAATCGAGTGCCCCTAATATACGCCGCGTTGTCAGGCACTAAGCGAATCACCAGGAACATCGGTGTTAGCAAAACAACTTAGAAATCAGTAAGTTGAATGAAAAAAAGTGGTTGACAAGCAAAACGAAGAATGTAGAATAGCCGGCCTCAGCAGCGACAAAGCGAAAGCAGAGAAGCTGAAGAGATCGAAGCTAACACAGACTTCGAAGTAGTAAAGATGTACCGAAGTTCAGTTCCGCGATAGCTCAGTCGGTAGAGCAAATGACTGTTAATCATTGGGTCCCTGGTTCGAGTCCAGGTCGCGGAGCCAATCTCGGGGTGTAGCGCAGTCCGGTAGCGCGCCTGCTTTGGGAGCAGGATGTCAGGAGTTCGAATCCCCTCACCCCGACCATTTTCAGGGTCGTTAGCTCAGTTGGTAGAGCAGTTGGCTTTTAACCAATTGGTCGTAGGTTCGAATCCTACACGACCCACCATGTAAAAAGGGCATCTCGACTGAGATGCCCTTTTTCTTTTGCCTCGAATTTAACCCACGAAAAAAGCACCCGTTAAGGTTTCTGTTTAAGCGGGGCCCTTTGGGAGCAACTGTCTTGCGCAATTTCTAAAAATTGACGCATTGTGGGAGCGGGCCCCGCGAACACCGGCGAAGCCGGTGCCATGCACCGCGGCGCCTCCATCGCCGGCAAGCCGGCTCCCACAGGTTTTGGTAGCCGCTTGCCGCAGCCCAAAGGGCTGGGTGATCTGCCACAAAAAAGCCCAGCCTGAGGGGCTGGGCTTAGCTGTCAGTGCAGCTTCAACCGCGGCTCTGTCCCGCGCCCAATCTTGCTACCCAACATCATCATCGCTGTACGGAAGAACCCGTACAGCGCCATCTGATGCATGCGATACAGCGACACATAGAACATCCGCGCCAGCCAGCCCTCCAGCTTCACGCTGCCCATCAGGTTGCCCATCAGGTTACCCACCGCCGAGAAGCGCGACAGCGATACCAACGAACCGTAGTCCTTGTATTCATAAGTCGGCAGCGCCTTGTTCTCCAACCGCGCCTTCAGGCTTTGCGCCAGCATCGAAGCCTGCTGGTGTGCGGCCTGGGCCCGTGGCGGCACATTGCGGTCGCTACCCGGTTGCGGGCATGCGGCGCAGTCACCGAAGGCGAAGATGTTGTCATCGCGCGTGGTCTGCAGGGTAGGGCGCACCACCAACTGGTTGATGCGGTTGGTTTCCAGCCCATCGATGTCCTTGAGGAACCCCGGCGCACGGATACCCGCCGCCCACACCTTGAGGCTGGCCTGGATCACTTCGCCGTCCTTGGTTTTCAGGCCATCCTCGGTCACTTCGCTGACCGCGGCATTGGTCATCACCTTCACCCCCAGTTTTTCCAGGGTCTTGTGCACCGGCACACTGATGCGCTCGGGTAACGCAGGTAAAACCCGTGGGCCAGCCTCGATCAAAGTGATGTGCATGTCCTTGGGCTGGATGCGGTCCAGGCCATAGGCTGCCAGCTCGTGCGCCGCGTGGTGCAGCTCGGCCGCCAGCTCTACGCCCGTGGCACCGGCACCGACGATGGCCACGCTGATTTGTTCGCTGGCCACATCACCGGCGTGCGCGCGCAGGTAGTGGTTGAGCAGTTGCTGGTGGAAACGCTCGGCCTGCTTGCGGGTGTCCAGGAACAGGCAATGCTGCGCCGCGCCCAAGGTGCCGAAGTCGTTGGTGTTGCTGCCCACGGCGATGACCAACGTGTCGTAGCTCAGCGTGCGCGCAGGCACCAGCTCGCGGCCCTCTTCATCGAGGGTGGCGGCCAGTTGGATCTGCTTGCCTTCACGGTCCAGGCCGCTCATGCGCCCCAGCTGGAAGTTGAAGTGGTTCCACTTGGCCTGGGCCACGTAGTTCAGTTCATCTTCCGAGGAGTTCAGCGAGCCGGCTGCCACTTCGTGCAGCAGCGGCTTCCAGATGTGCGTCAGGTTGGCGTCGACCAGGGTGATGTCGGCTTGCTTGCGCTTGCCCAGGCTTTTACCCAGGCGGGTCGCCAGTTCCAGGCCGCCGGCGCCGCCGCCGACAATCACGATGCGATGAGTCATGGGGATATCTCATAAGGTTTACGGAATTCGTGGCCCTGGGGGCCGGCCGCAAACTGCACGAGGGGAGGGCGAGCGCAAGGCAGCTCATAGCACCAGTCCACTCAACAGGCGGCTTATGAGGCCCAGACCAATGGTCACGGCCACCACCAGTACAAGGAGCAACCACGGCCGGAAGGGCCTGCGCTCGACTTGGTGCTGGGGGGCGCGTAGATACTCATCGACACGACGCTGATCTTCTGGATTCAGGCGGCTGGTCATGGTGGGCCTCGTCAGATAGACGTTTGTGACTGCGCAAACGCTACAGCGTTCAGGCAAGCGCTTGAAACAAATGATAATGCTTTCTATCTCTGGCGCCGAGTGTACGCCATCGCAAAGACTCTCGGCACTGGATCAAAGACTGATCCCCACATCGAACACAATGCTGCGCCCCAGGTTGCCGCGCAAGAAGTCTGGCGCATCCGGGTGGGCGAACAACACCCTGGCGAACGTCGGCCCGACCAGTGACAGCGAGCGCCAACCCTGGCGCAGGTATTCGGTGGGCGGCGGGAAGTGAGTGTTGAGGTCGAGCACTTCGCGCTTGAGGCTGGCGAAGGCGATGATGTCCAGCTCGTTCAGCTCCAGCCCACGTTCACGGTAGTTGTGCGCCTTCTTGCGCAAGGTCGGGGCCAACCGCCCCAGCAGTTCAGTCGCGCTGATACGCCGAGGGCGTGCTTCACGGCGCACCAATTGCGCCAGCGAAAACGCACTGCGCCGGCGTTGCAGCTCTTCGCGCCACTCATCGTTGAGGCGGCGGCCTTCGTCCAGCACGAAAAACACCTCGAATGCCGCATCGCGGAACAGCACGTCTGGCGGCTCCTGGCCGGCGGGCGTGAAGTCCTCGCTGCGGTAGGGAATGTTCAGCCCTTGCAGCAGGCGTTGGCATACCCAACGCTCACGCTCCCATTTGCGTGCATTGGAGAGAAAGGCATTGGCTTGTTCGGCCTGGATGGTAAGCAGGCGCAGGTAGTCTGAGTCATCCATGCAGACAAGCTTAGTCGCTAATCGATGACGGTAAGATGCTGTTTGTGCGTAGAAATCAGCTCAGCACCGGCCACTGCTGCACGATACCCAGAAGATGCACCACGCCAAACCCCAGGCAGAAGCATCCGCATGCAGAAAGGGCGGCCGCCAGATCAGGCCAGGTTAAGCGCGGGGAGGCGCCAGCCTACAGCAGCCGGAGGAAACGGAGAATGGGTGTAGACTCAGCTTTATCCACAAGGGAGAGAGGGGTATTCGTCCGGTGATCAGTGCACAGGTGTTGTCGGGCACCAGCCTCACGTTGGGCTGGCTGGGTTACGTGCCACTGTTGCTCTGGGCCGCCAGCCGCGCCCGCTGGGTGGAGCTGTTCACCGACCGGCGCCGCCAGCACCTTCTGTTTGGCACGGTGTTCTGCCTGTTTGCCCTGTGGTTGGTCAGGCGCGATTTCGATACGGGCGTGTCGTATCACTTCATTGGCATGACGGCTGTGACCCTGCTGCTGGACTGGCCGCTGGCTGTGCTGGGGGGCTTTATGGCTCAGTTGGGGTTGCTGGCGCTGGGGCGTCAGGACCTGGCGGCACTCGGTGTGAACGGCCTGCTGTTGATTGGCTTGCCGGTGCTGATTACCGAGCTGTGCGCCATCGCGGTCGAACGCGCGCAACCGCGCAACCTGTTTGTGTATATCTTTTGTTCAGGGTTCTTTCCCGCGGCGCTGACGGTGCTGGTGTGCCTGTTGGCCGGGCTGGGTATCTTGTGGCTGGACGGGCGTTTTGCCATGCCGGAGTGGCTGAGTGACTTTGTGGGCTACCTGTGGCTGATGATGTTCCCCGAGGCGTTCATCAACGGCATGGTGATCAGTGCGCTGGTGGTGTTTTGCCCGGAGTGGCTGGAAACGTTCAACCGCACGCGGTACCTGCAGGCGCCGTGGAAGGATGACCAGTGAGTGGTGGTGGGCCCCCTGTGGCAGTAACTGGCTTTCTGTTGCTTGTTCCGGCCTCATCGCCGGCAAGCCAGCTCCCACTGGTGTGGCGCTAACCTTTGAGTCTGCGCAAATCATGTGGGAGCGGGCTTGCCCGCGAAAGGGCCTCACAGCAACCCAGGGATCAGCTTAGTGCCGCGGCTCCAGGTCTCCGGAATACAGCTCATCTTCGGACTCTTCCGAACCCGCGATCTTGTGCTCCTCAGCCGCCCAAGCCCCCAGGTCGATCAGCTTGCAACGGTCAGAGCAAAACGGCCGGAACGCGCTTTTCTCGTTCCATTCCACAGGTGCGCCACAGGTCGGGCAATCGACGGTCAATGGCTGGCTCATGGCTGGCCTCCTCGTAAAGTCAGGTAAAAGTGGTGCAGACGGTCGATCTGCTCGTGCAGCGCCGCGAGGTCGCGGTCATTGACCACCACATCGTCGGCATGGCGCAGTCGCTCTTCGCGGGCCAGCTGGGCCTGCAAAATGGCCTGCACCTGCTCGGGGCTGGTGTTGTCCCGCTGCAGGGTACGTTGCACCTGCAACGCCTGCGGGGCATCGATCACTAAGACGCGTTGGGTCTTGCGATGCTGGCCAGACTCGATCAGCAAGGGTGACACATACACCGCATACGGCGACTGCGCCTTGGCCAGGTAGCTGAAAATCTCCTGCCCGATCAGCGGGTGCAGCAGGGCTTCCAACCATTGGCGCTGGGCCGGGTCGGCGAAAATCAGCTGGCGCAAGGCGCCGCGGTCGAGCTGGCCGTCGTCCAGCAGCACGCCTGGGCCGAAGCGCTCGACGATACTGGCCAGCGCCGGGCGGCCAGGCTCAACCACCCAGCGCGCGGCCTGGTCGGCATCGACCAGGTGCACGCCAAGCTCGATGAAACGCTCGGCGGCGGCACTCTTGCCGCTGCCGATGCCACCGGTCAGGCCGAGAATCCAGGGGGTGAAAGCTGCAGTGGTCATCAGAATCCAAGCAGTTGCAGGTAAGAGGCGTATATTTCATCACCCCAGAGCACAGCAATCCACCCCGCAATTGCCAGATAGGGGCCAAACGGCATGGCCATGCCGATGGAATGCTTGCGCATCCGCAGCAGGAACACGCCCACCAACGCCCCCACCACCGACGACAGCAGCAAGGTCAGCGGCAGCACCTGCCAGCCACCCCAGGCACCGATCAGTGCAAGCAGCTTGAAGTCGCCATAGCCCATGCCTTCCTTGCCGGTCACCAGTTTGAACAGCCAGTACACCGTCCACAGGGTGAGGTACCCAGCCACGGCACCGCACACCGCATCGGGCAAGGGCACCAATACGCCGAAGTAATTAACGATCAACCCAAGCCACAGCCCCGGCAGCACGATGGCGTCAGGCAGCAATTGTTGGTCATGGTCGATCAAGCTCAGGGCCAGCAAACCCCACGTCAGCGGCAAAAGCGCCAGTGCCTCGACACTGGCCCCGCAGCGCCAGGCCACCGCCATCGACAGCAGCGCACAACCCAGCTCGACCAACGGATAACGCGCGCTGATGCGCTGCTTGCAGGCAGAGCAACGCCCACGCAACGCCAGGTAACTGAGGATGGGGACGTTTTCCCACGCCCGAATCCGATGCCCACACTGGGTGCACTGCGAGGCCGGCAGGCACAGGTCGAAACGCGCATGCTCGGCCACCGGCAACCCCAGCACCTCCTGTGCTTCACGCTGCCATTGGCGGTCCAGCATGATCGGCAGGCGGTACACCACCACATTGATAAAACTGCCCACCAACAACCCCAGCACGGTCGCCAAGGTGATGAAGTAAGCCGGCTGCAAAGCCAGGAAGGTCCATAAAGTCATGTTCAGATCAAGCTACCCAGCTGGAAGATCGGCAAGTACATCGCCACCACCAGGCCGCCAACCAGCAGGCCCAGGACCAGCACGATGGCGGGCTCCAGCAGGCTGGTCAACTGCTCCAGCGCCTGGCTGACTTGGTCCTCGTAGTGGCTGGCGGCTTTTTCCAGCATCGTGTCCAGCGTGCCACTGGATTCACCAATCGCCACCAACTGCACCAGCAGGGGCGGGAACAGTGGCTCGGTGGCCATCACCTGGTTCAGCCCCTGCCCATTGGCCATGCCCTGGCGTAAGCGCAAAATCGCGTGTTCATGCAACTCACCACCACTCACCTTAGCCACCGTCCCCATGGCATCCAGCAGCGGCACCCCAGCGGCGTACGACGTTGCCAAGCTACGCGCAAAACGCGCCATCGCCGCCTGCCTCAGCAGCGCGCCGAACACCGGCAGGCCCAGCACACGCTGAGATATCCACAAGCGCGCCGGCGCATGCTGCCGGTAAAGCTGGCGCCCAGCCAAACCCAACATCGCCATACCGACCAGCAACAGCGGCGCATAACGCCCCAGCCCTGTGGACAAGTCGATCACCCACTGCGTAAAAGCCGGCAGCGCAGTATCAAACCCCGCGAACAGGCTCTGAAACTGCGGGATCACCTCCAGCAACAAAACCGCCGACACCCCCAACCCCGTCAGCAGCAGCAACAGCGGGTAAATCATCGCCTTGCGCACCTTCTTGTGCAGGGCCAGGCGCTGTTCCAGCATGCCCGCCAGTTGCTCGAGCTGCCGGTCCAGCGTGCCGGATTGCTCACCCACCCGCACCAGGTTGCAGTACAACGTATCGAACCACCCCGGGTGGCGCTGCAGCGCATCCGCCAGCCCCAGCCCCGACGCCACATCCTGTTTCAATCGCACCAGCAACGCCGCCTGCGCCGCATCACACCCACTGCGCCCCATCACCTCGAACGCCTGCAGCAGCGGCACCCCGGCTTTCAGCAAGGTCGCCAGCTGCCGGCTGAAGCCCGCCGGGTCGGTCTTCTCCGGCCGCTTTGGCCACCGCCACGCCAGCCCACCAGCCGGCCGCAAGCTGGCCACCAGAATGCCCTGGCGCAGCAACCCCGCGCGCACATAAGCCGGGCTGCGCCCAGGTGTTTGCCCGCTGACAGCCAGGCCATTGGCGTCGGTGCCCTGCCAAGCGTAGAGGCGTATCGAATGGTTCATGCAAAGGTCCTTTTTTGCCCGAGCGACAAGCTTGGAAACAGCTTGCCGTGTCCATGAGAGGGCGTGCTTCCCTGATGCTCACTAGAGTAGTTCAGCGAAGGTGACGCCCAGGCGGGCAGGGGTGACAAAAGGTGTCTGTTCAGGCCTACTGCGCCGCTGCCAGCCTGGGGTCGAGAGTGACCCCAAATGTGTATGCGTATAAACAAGGAAAACGTTCATGAAAGGGCAACGCGGTATCACCCTGATCGAACTGATGATCGTCGTCGCGATCATCGGCATTCTGGCGACCATCGCCATCCCGATGTACACCAACCACCAGTCCCGCGCCAAGGCGGCGGCCGGGCTGTTGGAGATCACCTCACTCAAGCCCCCCATGGACCTGCGCTTGAACGAAGGCAAGGACGTGCTGGATGTAGGGTCGCTAGGCGGCCAGCCAGCGACGGCGCATTGCGCGATCAAAGCTGAAGGCAAGGCTGCTGACGGCACCGGGATCATCGAATGCACCCTGGTCGATGCCCCGGCCACCGTGGTTGGCAAAGCCATCACCCTGACCCGCTCCGCGACCGGATGGACCTGCACCACCAACATCGAGGCAGACCTGGCGCCGAAGGGTTGCAAAGGGGCGTGAGGGTAGGGCAATAAACGAAGGGAAACAGGGGTTTGCGTAACGGCTGCGGCAGTGGTACGTTGCGCTACACGCCGGTGTAGCTCAGTCGGTAGAGCAGCGCACTCGTAACGCGAAGGTCGCAGGTTCGATTCCTGTCTCCGGCACCATATAGATTGGCCAGCGGGCGATTTCTCGCTTGCAGGCACCACAGAGAAGCCCGCCTTGTGCGGGTTTTTTTGTGGTGCGCCAGGCATGGCGCGTTGCGCGTTAGCGCAACCCGCTTGGCTGTGGTAGCCGAGCGGGCGACTTGGAGGTGAAAGTCCTCTACACACCCGGCAAGGGGAAGTGTTAGCCAGAGGCAAGGGTGTCGCGGGTGACTGCGAATCTGAAGGAAGCCCGAGGCAAAATGCTGGCCTGACGAACAGGAAGCGGATACAAGGCGGCGCAGCAGGGTAAGAAGGCCACAATCTTCAAAGCCCGATACTTGCACGGAACGCTGTTACGTAAATCCGACAGGCATAAGCAGGAAGGTCGCGCGAATTACCCTGGGAGATCTGTACGCTTGCCACTGTGCTACCGAGCGTCGAGAGGCGACGGGATGAGCGTGCAGAAGTCAGCCGAAGCCGTAGTAAGTGGCGGTTAACCGCGTCACCAAGGGCCGAACAGGTTATGCCGTCAGTAGGCGTCATTGTCTCGTTGGTAACCGTAATGCAGAAATTTCCCACAGCGGAGACTGTCATCCCGAGTCCCGGCCAGAAGCCGAGGATGATGCATGACAGTGCAAAGGTATCGACGGCGTCAGTAACGTGGACGAACGCGGAGCCGGACACGCTGATGGAGCGGGTGCTTGCACCGGCCAACCTCAAGCGTGCGTATCAGCGTGTGGTCAGTAACAAGGGAGCACCGGGTGCTGATGGCATGACGGTCGCTGACTTGGCGGGCTACGTGAAACAGTATTGGCCAACCCTCAAGGCCAGGTTGCTGGCCGGTGAATACCATCCCCAAGCAGTGCGAGCGGTTGAAATTCCCAAGCCGCAGGGCGGCACACGGCAACTAGGAATTCCCAGCGTCGTGGATCGCCTGATCCAGCAAGCATTGCAGCAACAGCTCACGCCACTCTTTGATCCGCTGTTTTCGGACTACAGCTACGGCTTTCGTGCGGGCAAAAGCGCTCACCAAGCCGTTGAAATGGCCCGCTCCCATGTGGCGGCGGGGCATCGCTGGTGCGTGGAGCTTGACCTTGAAAAGTTCTTTGATCGGGTCAACCACGACATCCTGATGGCTTGTTTGCAGCGTCGTGTCGAAGACAAGCGAGTGCTCAGGCTCATCCGTCGCTACCTCGAAGCCGGGATCATGTCGCGCGGAGTCGTCAGCCAGCGGCAGGAGGGGACGCCGCAAGGCGGCCCGCTGTCGCCGTTGCTGTCGAATATCCTGCTCGACGAACTCGATTGGGAGCTGGAGCGGCGAGGTCATCGCTTCGTGCGCTATGCCGATGATGCGAACATCTATGTACGCAGTCCTCGTGCTGGCGAGCGGGTGATGGACAGTGTGGAGCGCTTCTTGAGCCAGCGCCTGAAGCTGACGGTGAATCGAAAGAAGAGCCGTGTCGCAAGGGCCTGGAGGTGTGACTACTTGGGCTACGGAATGAGCCGGCACCTGCAGCCGAGGCTGCGCGTGGCGACGATGAGTTTAGGTCGCATACGTGGCCGGCTGAGAGAATGGCTGCGTGGTGCGAGGGGTCGCAAGATGGCAAACGTCATCGAGTGGATAAACCCTGTTCTGCGAGGCTGGGCGGGCTACTTCCAGCTCAGCCAGAGCAAGCGGCCGCTTGAGGAGTTGGATGGCTGGATCAGGCATAAACTTCGCTGCGCCATCTGGCGCCAATGGAAGCAGCCCTCCACGAGGGCTCGCAACTTGATGCGTTTGGGTCTTAGCGAGGAGCGTGCGTGCAAATCAGCCTTCAATGGTCGAGGCCCATGGTGGAACTCGGGAGCACCGCATATGAATCAGGCGCTGCCGAAGAAACTATGGGATCGGCTAGGGCTGGTCTCGATACTGGATACGGTCAACCGGCTTAGTCGCATGACCTGAACCGCCGTGTACGGAACCGTACGCACGGTGATGTGAGAGGACGGCGGGTGTGAACCCGCCTCCTACTCGATCCTGTTTTTTACCCCGCTCATCTGCGTGCTTTTGACTTAAAGGAACGAGGTTTTCCACTTAAGGTTGCGCGATTTTCTAGATAGTGGTTATCTGTTGATTCGGTTTTGGCTAACGTTTACGGGGGAAAAGCCAAAATTTTTCTAGATAATGATTTCTCCGTTTAGAGATAATTTTCAGATGCCCCAATTCTCACACTACGACCTGCAGCTGCTGAACCCATCCTTCGACTCGCCCCTGGTTGACGTCCTGGCCGAGCTCGAGTTTCTTCGCCGGCTGAGGTTGGAGGGTGACACGCCACCCCAGGTGTTCTTTCAGCTCAAGGCGCTGTTCCACACGCTGGAGAGCTTGGGGTCTGCTCGAATCGAAGGCAACCACACCACGCTGGCCGACTACATCGACAGCAAGGTCGAAGGCAAAGCCGAGAGCACCGACCAACTGCTCGAAATTGCCAACATCGAGAAGGCAATGGACTACATCGAAGCGGTGATGAAGCCCGGAGAAGATCTGACAGAGCATACGATTCGAGAGCTGCATGCCCTGACCGTGCAGGGGTTGCGTCGCGAAGGCGACAAAACGCCTGGCGCCTACCGGGAAGGCGCGGTCAGGATCGCTCAGGCGGAGCATCTTCCACCGGAAGGTGTGCTGGTGCCGCAGTACATGCAGGAGCTGGTGAGCTTCATCAACCGTGACGACTCGCCTAAATACGCCCTGATGAAGGTCGCCCTGGCGCACCACCGTTTCGGTTGGATTCACCCATTCGGCAATGGCAATGGGCGGGTGGTAAGGCTGCTTACTTATGCACTGCTGATGAAGTACGGCTTCAACGTGAATACAGGTGGCAGGGTGCTCAACCCCACGGCTGTGTTCTGCAATGACCGAGACAAGTACTACACCATGCTTGGCGTAGCTGATACCGGCACCACTGCAGGGTTGGAGGCATGGTGTACTTATGTGCTGCAAGGCATTCGCGACGAGCTGGAGAAAGTCGACAAGCTCACCGACTATAGCTACCTCACGAAGTGCATTCTGCAGCCAGCGGTGAGCTTTGCACGCAGCCGGGAGTGGATTACCGAGACCGAGGAACAGATCCTCATCTGCGTGATAAAGATGAAGGTAATGAAGTCGAGCGATATCGCTCAGGCGCTTCCTGCGCTTACCCCCAACCAACGGACGTATCAGATTAAAAATTTGGTAGAGCAAGGCATGCTTCTGCCGGTCAACCCAGGTTCGAGGCAGTACACGCTTGGCTTCTCCAATAATTACCTTGTGCGCGGGGTCATCAAGGCGCTGAGAGAGCAGGGCTTCATTCCAGAGCCGCTGGACAGGCCGTGATCAATTGCACTTGCGTGCCGCATTCAGCTTGATGTCGTCTTGCATGCTGAGCATCGGTGATGGTCAGCATGTAAAACGTGATTGAACGTTCTAGGCCCTCTGTAGGAGCGGCCTTGTGTCGCGAAAGGGCAGCAAAGCGGCCCTTGCAACTCCGGCATCACCGCTGAGCGTTGCGGCACAGGCCCCGCTTCCAGGAAAAGCTCCTCCATATGCCTCGAAGCAGCTTTTCCGAGCATGTATTGCCGAGCAGAGCAAACAAGCCTCGTCGAAATTTCGGAAATCCACACTGCTCGTGTGCGACACCTGCCTTACTCAATTCTCCAAATCTTGCACGCCCCCTGTGGGAGCGGGTTTACCCGCGAACACGGGCGAAGCCTGTGCCATTCAACCCTGGGTTTGGCCCAATATTCCCCGCGCATTGCGCCCGTTTATACATCCAGGAAAAAGGCGGGCGCTTCTGTAACTGCAGCAGCCCTGATCGCACATGGCCTTGCGGCATCCCCCCTCGTGACAATCGGCGTGACAAACGCCGATGTCACCAGCAACAGCCATGTAGATGATGGTGCCGCAGACCAAGGAATGGACTGCACCTGACTGACAGTCAGGCATGCCCCGGTCATCGCATTGCTGCTTGCACATGGCTCAGGATCTTCAGGTACTGGTCTCGTCAGCCAATGCTGCCTCCACCCGCCCACCGGTAACGGTGTTCAGGAGGCCAGATCATGAGATGCCCTTGCTCCCGGTCGTAAGGAGCCGCCAGTCCCTCGTAGAGGACACTCCCCACAGGTCGCAGGGGCCTTGATCCCTGATAACACTCAGCATTCTTGGCGGGATGACGTGGCGCGAGGATCGGAGAACGGACGATGAGGTAACCGACATGGCACTGGTGGGTAGACGCGATGGTCGTAATTTCGGCTATGGCAGGCAATTGAGCTACGCAGGACCCCAGGCGTTGAAAGACATGTTTGGCGGTGGCCATTACGGCACGGTCAAGGCGCACTGTGATCGGTGGCAGGCATTCGTAAAGTGGTGCCGCTCCGAACAGGGGCCCGGAATCAATGATGCGCGGCAGATTGATCGAAAGGTGTTGGCCGACTACGCGGATTATCTTCGCGAGGTAGTTAGGCGCGGTGACCTCGCCATCAGCACCGCGCAAAATCGTCTATCCAGCGTTAACAGAACCATGGCGGCACTTCGCGGTGATCAGTATGTGAAATTGCCCAGTCCGAGCAAGGCGTTGGGAATGCAGCGCACCGGAGTTCGCCATTCGGCTCCGCAAGGCCAAGACCGCGAACAGGTTAAGCAGATCGTCGATGCGCTTTGTCGCGATCATCAGCAACGGGCCGCAGCGATTGTTCTGTTGGCGCGAGCCACCGGCATGCGCGTACGTGAGGCCATCCTGGCAGACCTGCCACGGCTGAGCCGTGAGGCTAAAGAGCTAGGCAGAATTAACACTCAAGATGGCACCAAAGGCGGCCGCGCCGGAGCCTCGGCACCCCGCTGGATTTCGGTCGATGAGCACGTTCGAAGAGCACTCAGGTTTGCATGGCATGTGTCGCCTGCCCGTAGCCGCAACATGATTGCTCCACACGAGAGCTATCTGAATGTACTGCAAGACATAATCCGACCTGCACGGGAGATCCTGCACGCACACAACCTCAACGGCTTTCATGAACTACGAGCGGCGTACGCGTGTGAGCGCTACGAGCAAATCACCCCGCACCGTGCGCCTATCAACGGCGGTCAATGCTGTCGGTTAGATCAGCACCGTGACCGCGAGGCTCGTAGGCAAATCAGCTATGAACTGGGGCATGGTCGGATCGATGTGGTTGGGGCCTACATTGGAGGGCGCGTATGAGTAAGTCATTCGATATGGAACTGTTCTTGGCGACGGTACTGACGGGTTCGTACGCAACCCGGCAGCGCCATTTAAGGCAAGCAAAGCTCATCCAAGCAGAGATATCTAAACGCTGGCAGCTGGAAACACCTTGGGTCTGGCAGAGAAAACATGTGATTTGGTTTGTTGAGCACCGACTAGCTGGGCGATGCGCAGCAACTCGGTATTACTACCTGCTGACGGTGCGGCTGCTAGCTCGTCGTTTAGAAAAGCCATGGGTCTTCAAATGCCGAACTAAGATCTGATTGATAGTTACGACTTACCGCTTCCGACCCAAAGGGGCCGCTCGTGAGCGCGGCATAAATAGTTCTTGTGGCTACCGCTCTGGACATTTATTTTCTGCAAGCAACGGAAAATTTCGTGATCCGCCGGCTTCGGCCTTACTCTCTACAGTTCAAGGATACTCATGGACGCCTATCTGCTCACTTGGAAACCGACGGAATGGGAGTACGAGCAACTCTCACACTATCTTAAATGTTTCGAAGAGGGTAATAAAACGCTACGTTGGAGCTCTGGCACGTCGAAAAAAATCCCCCTTGGCTCACGCGTGTTCCTTACTAGGCAAGGCGTGGGGGCGCGAGGGATATTTGGTTCAGGATTCACTGCTAGTGAAGCTTTCGAAGCGCCGCACTACAACGAAGAACTTCGCAAGCAGGGAAAAAACGCAATCTACGTCGACGTAACGTTCGATAGTCTGTATGACCCACGAACCCAAATCAAAATCGGTATTGATGAGCTAATGGAGCTCCATCCCACCATTTGGAACGCTCAAGGTTCAGGAAAAAAAATTCCTTTCGACGCCGCAGCGTCACTCTCCAAGCTTTGGATTGAACGTACAGGAACAACGCTGCTTCATTTTCCAGATGAACTTGAGGATGGCGAAGTATACTTCGAAGGTGCTCGGAAGACTATTACGGTAAATCGTTTCGAACGCGACCCGGAAGCTCGCCTAAAGTGCATTAACAAATGGGGTGCCAGCTGCGCGGCCTGTGGTTTTCATTTTGAGTACTTTTACGGGACTTTGGGCAAGGGGTACATCCATGTTCACCACCTCAAACCCTTGGCAGAGATCGGCCAACAGTACCAGGTAGACCCGGTAAATGACCTGAGGCCCGTATGCCCTAACTGCCATGCCATGCTTCATCGCAAAAAGCCCGCGCTTACCATCGAAGAATTGCGTGCGCTGATTACGTCCTATGGTAATAGGGTGGGTGACTGAGCAGCCAACCGCTCACGGTTCGTGATTGACAGCTATGAGTCGAAGGCTCCCGTTCGCGACAGACCGCTTACGACCCATAGCAGACCCTCGCCGGAGTCTGCATACGGCCAGAACCTGTCATTCTTCTAGGCAAAAAGCAGGCTTTCAAGCACGCGTGGGAAACGAGGGGGCACCTTTCGGTCAATTGCTGCCTGTCGGCAAGGGAGAAACTTGGCTCTTAAGGCGGCCATTCCCCAGTGCTTACCTAACCCCGTATTAGGCTCTGTGCTCGTGCGCGCCGCCATCATGGTTAGCGGTTTCAAGCTGCCGCCGTTCAGAATTAGACGAAGGCTAAGGCGTTTTCGTAGTTGGAAAAAAATCTCGACTGACAGATTATGTCAAGCTGGAGGCCATGTTTTCTCACAGATGAACGCTTTCATACTTGCTAGCTTTGGCAAACCCGAAAATTGTGCGTGCGACCCTGTGAATTGTTAGTAAGAAATTTCTTAAAATCGGTTTAATCAGGATAGGTTTTTACGAATGGATGATAAAAATACAACTTCATACAAGCAGCCCACGAAAACTTTGGCTCGATCCAATGCGCTGACCCACGCTGTAAAACTTTTAACCACTCGTAGACAGAAGTCGACTATAGCCCCTAGAGCTTATGTGCGCACAGCGAGAAAATTATGCAGCATCCTAGATTACGGCGAATATCAGTTGGCCGCTGATCGCTGTTTGGATCGTGATGTGACAGCATGGGAAGATTTCCGGGCTTCTGTAGTTGGTCGATTAAAAGCGAGAGATCTAACCATCGCATATCTCGCGGGGCCTGAGCCCATGAATGACATAAAAACTTTGATTGATCTAGGGGTGAGCGCTGAAAATATTTGGGCCTTTGAAATTTCGGATATTGAATTTGAACGAGCCCTCAAGGAGGTTCGTGATAGTAATATTAGGGGCGTCAAATTAATAAAAATGAAAATGGAGGAGTACTTCGCGGCCACTCCCCGGAGATTTGATATTATATACTACGATGCTTGTGCGACATTTCCTAGTAGCGATAAAAGAACTCTACAAATCGTATCTTCAATTTTTCGGAACTCGTCACTGAACCCTTTGGGGGTACTTATTACTAACTTCAGTGCGCCAGACACCAATAAAGAATCCGACCTGCATAAATATTCGCACTTGATAGCATCATATCTTTACCCAAAGCGAACTTTGGACACGACCTCAGGAAAAAGATTCTATGCTGGAGCCAGTGCGGAAGAGCATGGGATGTGGGTTTCCGAGACGACTATGCACGATCTTGATGTAGATGATTCTTATAAAGTGGATCACGAAGATGATTCTTCTATAATGGAGGACGAGGAGCCAGGTTATGAGTTCCTATTCGACAAGGTAAAGTCGAACTTTGATTTTTATTATGGCTCTTATATAACGCGGCAGATAATGGATATAGGGTCTATTATCGCCCCCACAGAGAGACTGATCAACAGCAAGCTGTGGGATAATATGTTTTTGAAAAAAGAAGAGATCATTGCCTCGGCCAAAAAAAATCTGTTGGGGAATGAGTGCGGCTACGTTCATGAGGGAGGCAATTTTTCGCTATTAAGAACAATTGATTTTCTTGATGTTTATGAGGGGCAAGATGTTCCATATTCGGATGGCGAACGGAACTTTTTTCGTCGGTGGATGCAGCAACTAGTTGATACCAGTGGAAACGAAAAAAAAGCCATCGAAACTATTCTCGCTTTTTATGCTTGCAAAGAGGATAAGGGTTTGTGGCGGGCGGGGATGCTAGATGTTCGGGACTTCAATTATCGGTTAGAAATGCCTCAGCTATGCGATGTACCCACTGAGGGCTTAGGCTTTTATCCGTTATTTGCACAGTTTTCCTATCCGAAGCATTTGAATATTAAAGAGGCTAAACGGTTTACGTATGTCGCCGATGGTAAAAAGAACCGGATGTTTCTTGATGTCCTTCCTTTTGATGAGTGTAGGTATATCTATGACTGGCTATCTTCCGGTCATTTGGTTGCTAGTGACCTTGAAGTGATGTCTACCCAGTTGACCTTCAGGCTTGCACTGGATGCTTTGGTTAAAAATAATCATAACTACCAAGATGACTATCTTTATGGAGGGCATGCATTGCCAATTTCTTCCATTGAAGAAAGCTCGCTTAAAAAGCGTATTGACTTGAATGAAAAACTTACATCCTAATTTAGCAGTCCGTGCATCATGCCTTCCTGAAATTTAATGAGTATCAGGCAGGCTAAATTAGAGGCTCGTGTGAGTCTTTTCTGGTTTAACTGGTTGCTGAGTATGAAAATTGCCAATCTGGCCATTGGCTGGCATTTCATTGCCAACTAGATAAATATGTATATTACAAGCTAATTCAGTAGTAACTCAATGACCGCTTCTGGCCGATAGCGGTCAGCCGTGACCGGCTGCTATCGACCCGTAGCAGCCCTTCATGTCGGGGCAGCTTGCGGCCAGTAGTAGTCTTCGAGTGTCTACCGAAGCTGGGGCGACTCAGCCTGCCATTCCCTTATGACCAGCCCACAGCGCCACTCAGCGAACTGAGATTATTCAGCCTCAGGAAACAGATACCACTTCCAGCTTATTACCAGCGGCGATGACCTTGCCTTCATCGTGATAGCAAGCTCAGATCATCGCTGGTACGCCAAGCAAGGCTTGGGGCCCGTACTGCACGACTTCCCAGTCAAACGCCTTTTTGAGATCTACAGAACTGACCACATCAAGTAGCACCTGTAGTGGCTTGTTTAGCTGGGGTTTGCGAGCGACCTCGGGCTTTAGATTTCGAAGGGCGGTGCCAAATTCCTTTATCTTTGAAAGACCTTCAGCGATGATATCATAATGAAGTCACTGCAATGCAGGACGCCCTGCCTCTGCTCGCAGACCTGCCCCCCTATCGTTAATGATGGAATCGAGAAATGGATATCAACACTCTAAAAGACTTGGCAAACTCCTCATTTCTTGCAAGTAGTTATAGAGACTCCTATAAATACAGTTCTTCAGTAATCGAAGCCGATCCCACTGAGTCAGAGGCTTGGCTTATCAAAGGCCTATCTGCTGCAGCAATGATGGTTGATGACGACACCATCAAAGTTGAAGAGGTCATCTTCAGCCTAGATCGGGGCTTTAAGAACCACACGCCAAGCTTCGGCATTGAAAAAACTCAGTCGCTTATAGAAAACTGTTACGCAGACATAATTAAAAGTTTGAAAGCTAGTCACAAAGAAAAAATCATCGATCACCACAAGGTGCCAATGCCTGCAGGCGGCTCAGCAGTGCTCCACCGTGTAGCTCAGAAAGGATTTGCACGGTTATCTGCGAAGGGCTTCATCCCCAAGCGCATCGCAGCAATTAAGCTTCTGGAGAAATCGCTCTCATTAAATGAGAACGAAGCCTCATTGAAGTCCACCATAGCTGCCGTAGACTCCTTTTACTCTCATTCATCAGAGTACATGGACTACTTAAAAGATGAGCCGGAAGCCACATCCTACCTGTCGCAACTGAGAACCTCGCTAATCTCAAAAGCAAATGCGGCTGGCATTCAAGTAAACACAGCACCACCTGCAAAATCAGGTTGCTTCATTGCAACAGCAGCGACAGGCAGCTATGACCACCCAAAGGTTCTAGTGCTGAGGTCGTTCAGGGATGAAATCCTTCAAAAGCACAGGCTTGGTCAGGCATTCATAGCCTATTACTACAGGCTCAGCCCTTCGATTGCTTCCAAGATCGAAAATAGCGAACTGAGAAAGAAGCTGGTTCTAGGAGCATTCATTACCCCTCTAGCCTTCATTGCCACTTGGATTGTCAACGCCACACAAACCAAAAAGCGATAAGATCAAGAGCTTGATGTTGCTGGGGGTTGCACCTCTCAACACCGTCAAGCTTTGACATCAAATCAAGCAGTGACGTACTCAGTTGCCAGTCTGTCCGCGTTGCCCTCAATCGAGAAGTCATTGCCCATGATGCCCCGACGCTTCAGTTCTCTAGGTGACGGCCATGGAACTGGCGTCCGTTTGTGTACCATTCCGTCCCGGTACGCCGCTCGCTGTCAACTGCTTGTGGCCGATTTTTCCCTTTCGTGAAAGACAGCTGTGGGTCGATAGCTGCCAGTGGCGACGGGCAGGAATTGACTTGTCCATTCTGTCGAATCGTGGGAGTAGTGAAATCGGCTTCTAGCTGGGTGTGAGCTGTCGACATCCTGGATGTCAAGGCACGCTGGCAAGCCCCTCACGTAAGCTTGGGTCGCCGTTAAGGACGCACCATGACTCTTTGGGACAGAACACCTAGCTTGCAGAGCGGGCTTCTTTCAGCCTCTTCGGATCTCTATCCTATCTGACCAAAACCCGAATCGCCATTCTGTGAGTCATTGGCACAGCCGAGATGCGGTTCCACTCGCGATGTTGTGCAAGCCCACATAACTAAAATTGTGGTACGGTCCTACACTGTACATAAATGGTGCGTGGAGCGCTCACCCCAGCAGGTGGAGCGCCATCATGCAAATGGATGTTTATGGATGACGGGATTGCCACCGCGTGAAAATACTCTCGTATAACCCGGGCCACGATGGCGCTATTGCACTACTTCAAGATGGACGTTTAATAATGTCTATCGAGGCGGAAAAAAATTCGAACTATCGATATTCTTCGCTTGCTATCCCGGATGTTCTGGATGCAATCGGTGAACTAGAGGACATCCCAGATGTCATCTGTGCTGGAGGATGGTGGCCTCGTGATCATAATGAATATCTATTTGGCTCGAAAACGAATGTCGGATATCGTGGTGTATCCGAGAACGATTTCATCATTAGCCAAAGGCGTTTCCTAAAACAAGATGTGAAGTATTTTTCATCTTCGCACGAACGCGCTCACTTACTTTGTGCCTTTGGTATGTCGGCTTTCCCAAAAGGAACCGCGTGCTATGCATTGGTATGGGAGGGCGGCCTCGGTGCTTTTTACGAGATCGATTCAGAACTGAATATCACACTAATTGCCGATGTTCTAGATCAGCCGGGAAATCGCTACGGTCTGCTCTATGGATTGGCAGATCCGACCTTTCCAAAAACTGGAGCGTATCCCCGGCACTCCGATGCAGGGAAACTCATGGCGCTGGCCTCATATTCGAATCGGAGCACGCCTTCCTCTGAAGAGAAGAAGTTGATTCATTTTCTACTAGGTGGCCCGTGCCAAGCTCTCAGTTCCTATGAGGGCATTGAGAGCGCGCCTCACTTCAATGTGGGGCTGGAAGACCATGAGTTTAGAAATTTTGCGGGGATTTATAGCGATGCGCTATTCGATATCTTCTATAGGTTCGCAAAAAATCACTTGAAGAAGAAGCTCCCACTGATCATCTCCGGTGGATGCGGGTTGAATTGCGACTGGAACACGAAATGGATGGAGACTGGTCTTTTTTCGGAGATATTCGTGCCTCCAGTCGCCAACGATTCCGGCGCTGCAATAGGCACGGCCGTCGATGCGCAGTTCCGCTTTACTGGCAATCCGAAAATCGAATGGGATGTCTATGCTGGATTGGCGTTTAGTGCTCTAGGCGCATTCAATGCTGAGAGATATGACATCCGAGATGTCGATTCCGCTGCAATTGCCGATATGCTGGCGAGCGACCTCATTCTCGGATGGGTAAATGGTCGATACGAAATCGGCCCACGCGCACTTGGCAACAGGTCTATCTTGGCTGCCCCGTTCCGAGATAGCACTCGAATCCGACTGAACGAGATCAAGCAACGCGAACAGTTCCGTCCGATTGCTCCTGTATGCCTCCAGGATGATGCAGAGAGATGGTTCGGATGCGCACACGAAAGTCCACACATGCTTTTCACTCATCGTGCAACGACGAACGCCCTAGCAGCGGTCACGCATGTGAATGGGACGGCCCGTATCCAGACCGTCACCTCTAAAACCAACAAAAGGCTTCATGATCTGCTTGTCGCGTTTAAAAATCGCACTGGGTATGGAGTGTTGTGTAACACGTCCCTAAACTTCAACGGGAAAGGATTCATCAACAACATTACTGATCTCGCTTCCTATAGCGTGGAACATGGATTGGACGGGTTCGTGGTTGAAGGGCGGGCGTATCTGCTAAAGGATTCCCAGCGATATCAAACATACAAGGCGGTCGCGGACTCTTCAGCTTTGGCGACCCGCTAACCGGGCAAAGCCTAGCGCTAGTTGCGCCACGCGTCACTGCGGAAGGGGCATCAATCGGATGCCCCAATCCGATGTATGACCTTTACTGAGTAAGCGAACAATATGGATTCATACCCACTGGGATTCGAGGAGGACGATCGTCTGCGATCCGCCTTTATCCGAAACCTCACGCTGCATCAGCTGGGCCGCTCGGCAGTTTCGAGTGTTGTCGGATCGAGCCTGGCTTCGAGTATTCCGAAGACACTCGTACAATACTGGCACGATCCGCATAATGTGCCGGACGACGTTCAAGACTGTATAAACAGTTGGAAGAGGCTTAGTGCGGAGGGCTTCGCGTTCCGGATGTTTAACGACGTATCCGCTGCCGAGTACATTACTAAGTGGTATGGAGTTTCGGAGCAAGAGGCATTCGCGCGATGCCGGCATCCGGCAATGCGCTGTGACTATCTGCGGATGTGCGTCTTAGTTGCAGAAGGTGGACTGTATGTCGACGCAGATGATGTACTGCTTGGAGACAACTGGAAATACCTTTTCCATGACAGCGCACTTAAGGTACAGCCGCTTTGCTACGACATTCCATCTTGCGGCATGGTGCCAGCGTCAGAGATCTGGCGAAGTGATCTACCGACAGATGAGCGCATATTTTATGTCAACAACGATCCAATAGCTGCGCCAGCCAATCACCCCGTTCTCAAGCGAGCACTGTCTCGCTCGACCGAGAAGCTTTTAAGCAAGGGTCGCTTTCTAGAGATACAAGAGACGACGGGTCCAGGAAATCTCACCGCATCGTTAGCTGCGCACGCACGTGACCTGCTGATTAGGGGGGCTTCCCCCGACTTTGAGTTGTTAAATAACTGGGAGGCCATTGCGGAAACACGTTGGGACCTTTCCTACCGCAACGACGCCCGCAACTGGCGCAACATGGACTCTCAATGAGGCTATCTGGAGAAGGAAGTTTCGATGAATCTTAGGGACGCCTCTGGCATATTGCGTGGGATAGCATTTCGTTTGCAACGTGCCATAGCGAGCATTTTCCCGGGAGGGAAAATCTCGGCCTTTGGTACGGGCGAAGGACTGATCAACTCGATTCTAATCGTCAACCTTGACCGGCAACCGCGTAGATGGCGGCGCGTGGTCCGAGAACTCCGGCGGTTCCGAACGGCCGACGATGTTTCCCTTGCCTCTATAGCTCGACGATTCTCGGCAGTGGATGCTCGCGACGGCCGCGCCGTCGCCGCAACAGCAGATGTTGACTCGACATACCGCATTGGTGACCAACTTTACGTCCAGCCGGATGCAAGGCTTGAGGAGTGCTTTCACATCAACGAGCCGGTAAAAATGACGCGGCAGGAGATAGCTGTAGCGAGGTCGCACGTGGAGGTTTGGAAGACCATCGCATGCGGGGCAGACAAATATGTGCTGGTGCTCGAGGACGACGTTTGGTTCAAGACAGGCGCAGCGGCAGCAATCTCCTGTGGTTGGCGTGCCGCCATTCAGCGTTGTTTTGCTGAAGGAGGTCCGCGTTTGTTGTACCTGTCTTATGAAGATGCCGGGGGAACAGCAGAACGTGTTGACCTCTGCGATGCTCTTTTCCGACCGGTGAGGGGACTTTGGTTTCTCTCCGGCTACATCTTGTCGCGTGAAGGTGCGGCGGCTCTGCTACGGGCAATGCCCGTGATTGGCCCAGTGGACATGTGGTTAAACTATCGATTTGGTGAGCTCGGAGCACTTGCCCTCTCCTCGCCGGTTATATTACAGCGACAGGACAGCGGCTCGGACAACTCCTATTCCGTGCTTCCTTACCTAGCGCGAGCGGGGATTATTGATGCAGGCTCGGGCCCTATGGCACCCGAGCGGGCGGGGGCTGTGTCGGTATTGGCCTGGACTATCCGCGGCGAGCATGAAGCGCTCGCAATGGCTTTGTCGATGTTGGGGTTGCGAGTGCGGGTGTTCGATGGTGATGAAGAAGCTATTCGCCCGCGGGACTTGTGGGAGCTTTTCGAGATGTTCGACGCCCTCGTTGACGCTCCACTAACGCCGGAGGCGATGGAAGCTGCAACCGCAAGAACTGACGTTAGGTTTCTCATGGAAGCGAAAACAGTGTTTCGGTCCGAGACACGGCAGGGGGCTCTACCGCCTTCGCGCACCGCGATTCTGTCGTGTGACGAGTCAGACAGGGGATTGTGGGAGCCGCTGTGCAGTCTTCTCAGCCTCGCCGAGCCCGTGCAGTCGTTCCCTGTTGGAACGCCACGGTGCCTGAGGATGTTTCGAGACGGTAGAGCAGATGGCGCGCACGGGATTGCTCCGTCGCATCCCCAGCAAATTTCTTTGCTAGATGAGTCACCTTGGGTCCTCCCGGCAAAATATGGGTGGCAGCCCAGATTACCCTCGAATCGCCCCATACATCCTGTAGGGGAACTGCTCGTTTTCTCCGAAATGACTACACCGACCTCGTCTTTTCCCGCGCTCGTGGAGACTTTCCCGGGGAATTTGGTCTCGTTTTCCCACGATGCTCTCGTTCATGATAAAGACGGTGCCCATCTCATCATTAGCAAGGTTGCCACTGGAACCAGGCAGTACCGTTCGGGAGCCTTCGCGTCAAAACAACTGTTCGGCTATGGTCGCTTTGAGGCTCAGATAAAGGCCGCCAGAGGCTTCGGCCTTATTACTGGCTTTTTTCTTCACCGAGATGCACCAAGGCAAGAGATTGATGTAGAACTGGCAGGCGATGATCCTCGAAGCATGCTGGTAAACGTCTACTTCAACCCAGGTGACGATGGTGCAGCAATAAACTTCGGCTATAGGGGTTCGCCTTGTCGTATCGACCTCGGCTTCGATGCTACTTCGGACTTCCATGTTTACACGATTGACTGGCGGCCGGACCGTATCACGTGGTTAGTGGACGGCCACGTCGTGCATGAGCGTGTAGGGTGGGACCCTACTCCAATTCCACATCTTCCAATGCGACTACACGCAAACCTCTGGGCTCCTCGGTCCGAAGAACTCGCCGGACGGCTCGATCCGCATGCCCTGCCAGCGACAGCGATCTTCAAAAAGGTTTCGGTGTGGGCGTGACTCCAATCGTGGTTACACAGCGGTATGCGCAAAGTGAGGTAAAAACCCGCTCGCTGGAGCGGCCTTAAGCTTGATTAATATCTTGACATTCCCGTGGGTCGCTTGAGGCGGGCTTTGGCTCACGGGGAGCAGAATGCATGAGCACCTTCCATCATCCTGTCAGGGTTTTTCTCACGGCGTTTCGCAGCCTAGAAACAGGCTGAGGATAATTTTAGAGATAAAGAATTGTGCCCTGAAGAATAATACCCATTGAATTCAGCCGCTTTCGTGTTGATACGATTCCTGTCTCCGCACCAGTAAAGCATTTGGTAGCAGTCCATGACTGTTGCGAAACACCCTCAGCAAAGCCCGCCTATCGCGGGCTTTGCTGTTTCTGCTTGGCTCGTTCTGTCTCAGTACCTAAAACGTAAATACTGGGGTTGAGGCAATAAGAAGCGGATGATTCACTCATCCCATTCAAGAAAAGGAAAACACCATGGCCAAACCACACGACTGGAACGACTGGGCTGGCGGACTGACACTGGTCCTTCAGGCAATCGTTTACGTTCCACTGTTTTACGTCATCCTCATGCCATGGCTCTGCCTTGTGCTTGTGAAGCTTGAGAAGACGCCACTCTTCCCAGGGTTTTTCCACGCGATGGCCTCAACGGGCTGGCTGGTTGCCTCTGGGGTTGTGGGTTCGGTGGTACTGTTTGTGGTGATTCGTAGCTTGCTCCGCTGAAAAGCGCCGGGACGTACTGGAAGCTGGGTGCGCCAGGGCACCATGCCCCATCTGGTAGAAGCGACAGCACAAAAAAAGGGCCGCTGCGCTAGCAGGGCCCGTTGACGGAAGCAGTTTTAGGTTTTGTACGAAAAGTATGGTCATCCATCGTTGTGGGAGCGGGCTTGCCCCGCGATCTGCCGCAACGCGGCAGCAAAGCCTGAATTCGCGGCGACTTTGACGCTAGTCGATATCGGGTGTGGGAGCGCTTCGCACTCCATCGCGGGGCAAGCCCGCTCCCGCAAAACTTTTTGTACAGAGCCTAGGGTTGGTTGTTCGCTTGGATCAGATCCAGCAAGTTTTGGTCGTCAGGCAGGGCAGACACTGTTCGTAGGAACCCCACGTTTTGAAATGTTAAATGTGGATTTCCCGAATGGATCAGCGACGAACTCTCTAACACCGCTCTTCATTGCAATCCCAGAAGTTATCGCAGTCCGACTGTAGCTCGATGATCGGTTCCCCATACCCTAGGCTCAACACGCTTGAGTCATCGTTGACACGCTGCAGATCGGTACCCGATTGCAGGTGTTCATGCCAATAACCGTCACTGCAGAGTAGTAGCCGCGCATCCGTTGGAAGGTCTGTTGTAAGGCAGTACGGAGAGTGAAAGCGCCTCGCGTTCAGAGATCGGGTAAGCAGATGTCGTGATTCCTCAACCCCCGAAGCCCCCGCCTGCCAGATAGCCTGCTCTTGCAGATTATGTGGGCGGCTCAACCAGTTGATGGCTTCCGCCGGCCGGTGGGTCCCTACCAGGCAATCGCCAACATGTGCGACATGGAGCAACTGCTGCTGCAGGTCGACGAGAACGCAGTAATAGCTTGCGATGGCGTGCAGGTATTGTTCGCGTAGTCGCTGTTGTTCGGTGCGCATGATGCCGACCAATCCCGCGAGACTCAGCTGATGCGCTTCTCTAAGCGCAACGTCGATCACGGTACGAGACCAGTGTCTGGCAAGGCCTTGCCCGTCGCCTTTTTCTGCAGCATCCACGAGCATGGCCAGCACGTGATGATCCTTGCGCCCGAAAGCTGCAGCATCGTTATTGCTGAGCCTGGCTCTGCCTTGGCGACTGGTCCAACCAATCCGCATCAGTGTTTGTCGCCTGCGAGGTCTTCCAGCCGCTCGAATAGCAGATTTTCGCGATCTGCGTCGCCTCTCGCTTGGGCGTTGACGGCATATTCAAAGTTCCCATCGCGAAGCAACTTGCCAATCTCCTGGCTGATGTAGTCGCGTACCTCGTCGGCTGCTGACTTGATTTCGTCTTGTAGCTCTGGACGCCCGTCAATCAAGTTTAGGATGTCCTCTATGTCACGACTGGACAGCGCATCTCCCCGGCCACGCCCTTTCCATGCCTCCAGTTTAGTGGCCACAAAGTACACGGGGCTGACCAGATTGATTGTGGTTCCCTCGTCTAGGTCATAGGTTGTGGAGGTGGCCATTGCGTCCTTGTACCAGCGGTTGCTGAACCCCAGGGAATCGTCGTCCGGCATGAAGTCAACGCGAAGGTCGCCAAGTTTCATTGCGCAAATGGGGAAGTCATCGTCATCTTCTTGTGGGCTAACCCGGAAGCCGCGAGCGCTTAGAGTCTCCTGCAAACGAATGAAGCCTACGGGGCCCATGACGTGTACGATCAGATCCACATCGTCGGTGCTGCGTACTTGCTCACGCGTGAAGGCATCGGTCAGGAGCAAACCCGTGGTGCAACCACCCACAAAGGTCATCTGCTGGCGCAACTCTGGCCCCAATGCGTTGGCAACCTCGCACAGCATGCGTTTTAGGGTACTGAAAACGCTCATAGCGACTCCAATCGATCCTGCAGCAGTTCAGCTGCAAGGTTTCGTTCGCGGGGCTGTCCCAGCCGTATGGCATCGACCAGCGCCAACAAGGCGTACATTTCCGGGTCTTTTCTAGCTGCGTCGGCCGCAGTCTTGAACAGCGGCTCGACCTTCATACCCAGGGTATTGCCGCGGGCGTATGGCCACACTGGCACGTGTTCACCGGCGCTGGTCAAGGTCTTGTGCAGTACTGGTGCTGCGAAGCCGGTTGTAATACCACGTGTCAGCTCGCCGGCACGGGCTGGAAGCACGTACTTCAGGCCGTAGACGATGAACTCATACAGCGCCTTGGTGTTCGCTCTAGGAACGCCCAGCTTGCGGTCGGTTCTGGCCAGGCCGATCTCAATGCAATGCTTCAGAGAGAGGTTTATCTGTGTCTTGCTAATGCCAGTTTGAAGCTCCAATGCACGGGCGGTGTAGGCGGACGCACGCATCTCAACATGTAGCTGGCCCGGGTATGCAGGCAACTGGTCATCATCCAGGTCCTCCCAGTCTTTCCAGTCGTGCGGCCAGGCCGCCATAGCCCTGTCGCTCGATTCATGCCGTTGCAGGCAAACCAGCTTGAGTAGTAAACCGATGTCTTGACCTTTCATGCCATAACCTGTTCTTGTTGTCCCGCATCCTGGGACACGGGACAACAAGAACATGCAATTTGCTGTTGTGCAAGCAGGAAAATGAAAATCTTCGAAACCGCTAGGTGCAGCGTCGAGAGGAAGTTGGTGACCGCTGTGAGCCCTACAGCACAGGGCGAACATTCACACAGCCCCGAACCTTGCAATAGCCCCCTCACAGGGATAAATTGCCCCAGTCGTCGAAGCATCGGCGACGCGACCTTGGCCGGTCGGAATCGAAAGGCGCATCAGCGCCCAGTCTTCATCGCAGGCGCTTTTTTTGTGCCCGCGATGTCGCGTTATGGCGGTGGTGCGCGGGACACCTTCGGGTGTGCCGGGCTCCTTTCGTCCCGGTCGGCCAACCCGCGTACTGCTGCCACCCCAACTTGCTTGGCCGCGAGCGGTGGCAGTTCCATAACGAAAGGAACTCATGCATGACCACCAGAAGTCCGTTAAGGATCCTCGCATCCGCTCTCCGCCGCCGCCCTTCTCCGGCCGCCACCCCCCACCGTTTCTACCCCCTCAACACCCAATCCCACCCCACCTCCAAACCCCAGGAGGCCCCCCATGACTGACCACGAACGCCTCTCGACCATTCAAAGCTACGCCTGGACCCTAGAACTGCTCGGTGAAGCCTTGGTCCAGCACGACGAAATGCTGGAATGCGAACACAACCCGCGCCTGAGCTTCCGCAACACGGCTGGCATCCATCAAGCGATCCAGATCATCAGCCGCCTGGCCAGTGAGCAGTGCGGGAAGGTGATGTCACAGCGCGAACAGTGCCCGGTCGATTAACCGGCGTAGTGCCTGAAAGCCAACGTTCCCCCCTCTAAAACGACCACTGGCCACCTCAGGGTGGCCTTTGGGCATTAGCAGGCAATACTTCTCTCTATACGCAGGCGTGTTCCTGGTGGCACGCGCCGCTGGGAGGTGTCAGGTGAACAAACTATCAATCGTGGGTGCCGGGATGGTGGGCGAGGCGGCGGCTCAGATCATCGCCCGGGATGAGTTTTGCCGTGAGCTGGCGTTGATCGATGTGCAGGGTGAGTTGGCGCAGGGCAAGGCGCTGGATGTGTGGCAGGCGGCGGTCGAGGCTGGGTCCGATACGCGGGTTTACGGCGGGGCCAAGGCCGAAATGCTGGAGGGGTCTGAGCTGGTGGTGATCACGGCAGGTGTGCCGCGCAAGCCGGGGCAGTCGCGGCAGGATGTGCTGAGTATCAACCTGCCGATTCTCGATGGCGTCATGCGGGATATCAAACGCCATGCGCCAGCGGCGACGGTGCTGGTGGTGTCGAACCCTGTCGACGTGCTGACCTATCGTGCCTGGTCGCTCAGCGGGCAGGGCCGTAACAAGGTGTTCGGGCAGGCGGGGGTGCTGGATACCGCGCGCATGAAGTGCTTCATTGCCGAGGATACGGGGTTTTCTGCTCGGGATATCACGGCGCTGGTGCTGGGCGGACATGGCGATAGCATGGTGCCGTTGATGCGCTACTGCCAGGTGGGGTCGGTGCCGTTGTCGCACTTCCTGTCCAGCGAGCAGATAGAGCGGATTGTGGAACGCACGCGCAAGGGGGGCGGTGAGATTTTGGGGTTGAAGAAAATGGGCAGTGCCTGCGACGCGCCGGGTGTGGCGATTGCGCAGATGGTGGATGCGATCGCTAATGGGCGAAACCGCATTTTGCCGGCGGTGGTGGTGCTGGAGGGCGAGTATGGGCGAACCGACATCGCCATGGGGGTGCCGTGTGTGCTGGCGGAGGAGGGGATTGTGCGGGTGATCGAGTTGCCGCTGGATGGGCAGGAGCAGGCGATGTTTGACCACTCTGCGGATCAGGTGGCGCGGGATATTGCTGAGATGAATGCGTTGTAATCAGCGGGTTATAAGGGGCCGGGAGGGGAGTGTAGCGCCGGCCCTCACTCATCGTGAGAACGACAGATACATCGTGTGTCAACATGAATTTGACCACCCCTCTTGACTTGTGCAGAATCGCCCCTCAGTTTTGATAAACACCCACCCAGATTCAGGAGGCCGAATGGAGTACCGCACTGCAAACGACGTCCTGCAAGCGCATTGGGATGGTCGACTGCCGGTAAACCCTCTCGCCATCGCTCAGGCAATGGGTATTGAGGTCAAGCCGCTCACCCCATTCGATCAGGAGTGCTGGCGTCCGAACGAGAGCGGCCACTATTCCTATCGGAATGGCAAACCGTTGATTACCTACAACGTCACGGATGCGCCTGTACGTCAGCGCTTCACCATCGCTCACGAAATCGGCCACCATGTGCATGGTGATCTGGATGCTCCGCGGGATACCTTCGAGCAATTCAGTGCAAGAGCACGAGACCCCAAAGAAGTTGCTGCCAATAGGTTCGCTGCGGCTTTGTTGATGCCTGCGGCCTTGGTCAAACATATGGTTATGGAGCAGAGGGTCACTGACCTTGCTCGGTTGGCGAGAGCCTTCGGCGTATCGACGGCAGCCATGGAGTTCAGGCTGAAAGCGATTGGGTTCTTATGACAGACACGAGTGATGATCTGTCTCTTGGAGAAGCGGAAAATACCGGCTTGGTCAGCGACTATCTGAGGCGTGAATCCTGGCGTTTCAGATGGGAAAAGCGGTTGACCACGGTCACCGTGGCGTTGGTCATCATTTTTTATCTCGCACTGCTAGGTTTCGTGTTCCTCGGCAATATTCGTATTTCCGCAGGCGCTTGGTACTTTTTCACTTCCGTCAAACCTCATTCGACGGGTGATATTCCCATCATCGTGGCTTTATCGACTGTCCCAACCTTGCTACTGATTGCGTTGCTACGTTACTTCCATCATCGGCCAAAGCCTGAGCAGGATGATTCACAGGCCCCCTTGCCGATCAGCGTTGAAGCAGCGAAAGAGATTATCAAGGCAACGACTGATGCGATGAAGGCGCCTTAGCGTCGCCGCTCAAACCACACCCAACACGCGCGGCCAAAGGGCCCGCAATGCGTGGGCCCTTTTTATAGCGACTAGAAGCTATACCGCGCAGTCAGTTTCACGTTCCGTGGGTCGCCATAAATGTCATACGGGCTCCACCCACCATTGGCCACGCTGCTGTAGTAGGTGCGGTCGAACAGGTTGTTGACGTTGACCTGCAGGTCCAGCTGCTCGCTGGCTTTGTAGCCTGCCACCAACCCCACCACGGTGTATGAGCCTTGCTGGTTTTCCCATGCTGTAGAACCGGCGCCCCCCGAGGTGCGGATGCGGCTCTGTTGGTAGATATCACCACCCACGCGCCAGTGCTGCAGTTCGCCGGGCAGGGTGTAGATCGTCGACAGCTTGAACAGCTGGCGCGGTTTGGCGCGGTCGAAGTCTTCGCCTTCGCGGGCTTTGTTGGCGTCGCTGACATACTTGGTCTGGGTGTAGGTGTAGCCGGCAGCCAGTTGCCAGTTGTCGGTGAGGGCACCCTGGATTTCGAGGTCGATGCCTTTGCTGCGCACCAGGCCGGCCGCCTCGTAACAAGCACTGGCGGCGCCTGAACCGCACCCTTTGACGTCGGGCAGCTCTTGGGCGCGGTTCTTTTGGTCGATCTGGAAAACCGCCAGGCTGGCGTTCAGCGCGCCACCAAAGTACTCGCCCTTGATGCCCACTTCGTAGTTTTCGCCCACCACAGGGTCGAGCACTTTACTGTCCAGGCCTTTGCTGGTCTGCGGCTTGAAGATATCGGTGTAGCTGACGTAGACCGAGTGGTTGGTGTCCAGGTCGTAGACCAGGCCGGCATAGCGGGTCAGGTTGCGCGTGATTTTGTAGTTGTTTTCGCTGCTTTCGCTGTCGTCGAATTCGTACCAGTCGAGACGGCCACCCAGAATCAGCGACAGCGGGTCGGTCAAACGCAGGCGGCTGCTGGCATAGACGCTGTCCTGGGTGGTGGTCTCGGGGAGGCCGTTGGGGCCCGTGACGTAATCCGGCTTGGCATGGCCGCGGGGGTTCCATTCGAAGAGGTTGCTGCCGTCGTCGATGAAATCGCTCCAGGCCTTGCCAGACCGATAATCCAGCTGGCGCTTGCTGACGCCAACGGTCAGGTCATGGGTTTGACCGAGCAACTGGAAGGGGCCGCTGACGGCCAGGTCGTAGCCTTTTTCCTTCTGCTCCATGGCTTCGGTCCACAGATAGTGGCGGTCGTATTCCCATATCGAGGAGGCCAGCACGTCGGTGTCGGTCTTGGTCTGCATGGCCGCCAGGCGCAGTGTCCAGTCGTTGGCGAAGCCTTGCTCGAGGGTGGCGAAATAGCCGGTGGTACGGTTGTCGGAATATTCCCAGTCATGGCCGAGGAAGGTGTCGCGTGGCAGCCCGAGGTGGCCGCCGCCACGGGCCATGGGCAAACCGCCCCAAATGTAGTTGGTGTGGTTTTTCTGCCGGTAGGCGCCGAGGGTGATGGTGGTGCTTTCGCTCAGGTCGGCGTCGACCACGCCGTAGAACAGGTCATGGTCACTCTCCACCGAGTCGCGGAAGCTTTTGGCGTCCTGCTTGGAGACCACGGTACGGGCGCGCAGGGTGCCGGTTTCATTCAATGGGCCGCCGATGTCCAGCGTGCCGGTGTAATCGTCCCAACTGCCGGCACTGCCGGTGAGGGTGCCCTGGAATTCATGGGTCGGGCGCTTGCGCACCAGGTTGATGGCACCCCCGGGGTTGCCAGCGCCCTGGGCCAGCCCGGTGGCCCCACGCACGATCTCGACCCGGTCGTACATGGCCAGGTTGGCTTCGCCGCTGGGCAGGTAAGTCAGGAAGCTGGTGGGGAAGCCGTCGTACATGATGTTGTCGACGTCAAAACCGCGGGCGCTGAATGAGGGCCGACCGGCACCGCCGGAGTTGCTGAGGAAGATCCCCGGCGCACTTTTGACCACATCGCTGATGGTGGTCATGGCCTTGTCGTCCATCCGCTTGCGCGTGACCACGCTGACGGCCTGCGGGGTTTCGCGCAGGCTCAAGGGCAGCTTGGTGGCCGTCTGCATCGTGCCGGTGGTGTACGACCCGCTGTTTTCGGTGGTCGCCGCCAGGCCTTGGCCGGTAATGCTGGTAGCGCCCAGTTCCAGGCCAGTGCCCGTGGCCTGTGGTGTCAGCAGGTAAAGGCCATTGCCTTGCGGTGACGCTTGCAGGCCGGTGCCTTGCAGCAGTTGCTGCAAGCCGCCTTCCACACTGGTGGCGGCGTTCAGGCCTGGGCTGCGCAAACCTTCGACCAGGCCTGGTTCGATGGGCAGGGTGATACCGGCTTGGCTGGCGAAATCGGAAAGGGCGCTGCTCAGGTTGCCGGCGGGCACCTGAAAGGTCCGGCCCTGCTGCGCGCTGTGCTCGGCGGCTTGCGACACGGCTGCAGTCAGGCCTCCACCTGTGATGATCAGGCCCAATGCAGCAGCGTGTACTGCCCGCGCCAATGGTTGCATGCCCTGCGTCGTCGCCATGTGTTCGTCCCGCCCTGTAAAAGTGATGTGCTTACGGAAGGGACACGCAACCTGAGCAAAACACGACAATGATTCTTGTTACGTATTCGCGCGCGCCGTGACGGTGACCCAGTAGGGCGTGCGGAAGTGGATGTCCACCGGCAGCGTCTGGCTCAAGGCGCGCAGAATCTGATCGGTGTCGCGCAGTTGGAAGGTGCCGGAGATCAGCAGCCGGGCCACGGCGGGGTCGCAACGCAGCAAGCCAGGCCGATAGCGCCCCAGCTCGCTGATGAAGTCATCCAGGCGCGTCTTTTCGACCCGCAGCACATGGTTGAGCCAGTCGAGGCGCTGCTCGGCCAGCGGCATGGGGGGCTGCACAGCCTGGAGGCTGACCTGGGTTTGCTGGCCGGCCGCCAGGCGCACCAGGCCGTCGTCACCCCGTGCCAGGCGCGGGCGCACTTCGACAGCGCCCTCCAGCGCGGCGAGGAATGTGCTGCCTGGGTACTGACGCACCAGCAAGCGGCTGCCGAGCGGGCTGATGTGCGCTTCGGCGGTATCGACGATAAACGGGCGCCTGGCAGGCTCACGGGGTACTTCGACCAGCATCTCACCGGCGATCAGGCGCACGCGGCGAACGCTGTCGTCGTAGGCGATATCGACCGCGCTGCCGGTGTTCAGGCGTAGTTGCCCGCCATCCGGCAAGGGCACGCTGCGCTGCTCCCCGGTGGCCGTGCGCACGTCCGCCTGCCACTCGCGCCACGGCAGCCCGCGGTAGGCTGCGAGGCCAAGCGGGGCGGTGGCAATCAGCAATGCAAGGGTCTTGAGTGCCTGCCTGCGCTCCAGGCTGCGCGGGCGCTCCAGCGCCGCGCGGGTGGGGTCCCCGCTAAGTTGCTGGGCACGGCTGCTGAAGCGCTCGGCCAGTTGCCAGGCGCGTTCATGGTCAGCGTGCCGCGCCCGCCACTCGGCGCCGGCGGCATGTTCGGCGGCGCCGGCGCTGCTGCTCTGCAAGCGCACGAACCAGCTGGCGGCTTCGCGGGCAATGCGCCGGTCGATGGGTGCATTACTCATCGTGCGTACTGGCGAGCACGATGCATTCTTCAAACGCCCGCGCCAGGTGGCGTTGCACGGTACGGACGCTGAGCTTGAGCCGGCTGGCGATCTCTTCTTGGGTATAGCCTTCCAACTGCGCCATCAGAAACGCCTGTCGGCTTTGAGCGGGCAGGAGGGCGAGTACCTGGTCGATTTCATCGAGGGCTTCGAGCACCAGCGCCTGATGTTCCAGCGACGGTGCCAGCGCTTCCGGCGTTTCCGCCAGCGCGGCCAAGTAGGCGTGCTCCAGCGAGCGGCGGCGATAGAAATTGAGGGCCAGGCGATTGGCGATTGTGGCCAGATAGGCGCGCGGGGCCGTGTAGTTCAGCGCCTCGCCGGTTGCGCTGCTGAGCAGCCGCACGAAGGTATCCTGGGCCAGGTCCGCAGCATCGGCGGCACTGCCCAAGCGCTTGCGCAGCCAGGTCTGCAGCCAGCCGTGGTGGTGGCTGTAGAGCTGATCGATGGCCTGATGCGGGTGATGATTTGCCGATGAGGTGGACTGCACGGGATACGATAGATGTTAATGAGAATTCATCGCATTCTATCAGCATACGTTCGGCCAGGTGCAAGCAAAAGGTTCAGCGTTTGCTGAACCGCAATGAGCTCATCTGTCTCGCACCCATGCGGGCACGACGCGCACATAAATTAACTCGCTCACCAACTCCATCAGCGTTTGGGTAATCACCGCTGCCGCCGCCAACCCGCGCAGGTCTTCCGGCAACGCCAACGCCAACGGCAACACCACCAGCGAGTTGCGCGTCGAAGCGCTGAACGTCACCGACCTCACCTCGGCCACTGGCAAACGCATCAGCCGCGCGGTGGCAAAGCCGATCACCGGCGCCAGCAGCATGAAGCCGAGGTACACCGGGATCACGGGCAGCAAGCGCTCGAAATCGCGCAGCACGGCGGCAATCTGCGAGCCGATCACCACCACCAGCACGCATGCCATCGCCGGCACCGGCATCCACGCCCAGGCGTCGTTCCACTTCGATGCCACGCGGGAGCGGCGGGCGCTGGCGCTGGTCAGCACGGCTAGCATCATCGGCAACACAATCAACAGGGCAAAGGCTTCCACGAACGGGGCGATGGAAATTGCCACAGCGTTGTCGTCACCCAGCATCAACGCCAGGTACACCGGCAGCAGGGCCAATTGCACCAACAGAAGCAGCGGCGTGGCGGCGAGGGTCTGGCGTGAGTCGCCTCTGCCGATGTGGGTGAACACCACCACGTAGTCGATGCAGGGGGTTAGCAACACCAGCAGGGCGCCGATCAGGATGGCCGGGTGCGCGACCAAGCCGCGGGTGATTGCCCAGACCAGCAGTGGGATGAGGACGAAGTTGGCCAGTAGCAGTGCACTGATGAAGCGGCGGTTGCCCAGGCCTTGGCGCAGGTCGAGGAAGGGGATCTGCAGGAACATCGCGTACATCAGCACGGCAATGGCGGGGGTGATCAGGGCTTGCAGGTGGTGTGCGGTGTCGGTGGCCAGCAGGCCGAAGGCAAGGGCTGCGAGCACGGCTGCGAAGTAGACCGGGATTTGATGGGTTTCGAGTTGCTCTCTGGTCAAGGCAGGGTCCTGTGCGCGCTCGGGTTTTGAAGCGGCACAGGGTAATACGTGAAGGCCCGTGCAGGCGACATCAGGTGTTCAGCCAATCCACCCCGCGTTGCGTGATCAACAGGCTTAGGGTGCATTGCTGGGCAGCGGCGTAGCACGCCAGAAAGCCGCCCACTGGGTAGAGGTTGTGGATCTCCATGGGGTGGCCGTTGCTGGCGATCATCTGGATTTCTCGCCGGTCATCTTCAAGTTGTGCCAGGTCGAACGGGGCGCCGGTCTGCGCATCGATCAAGGTCCACAGGCTAGGGTCTTGCGCCTTGATGGCCTGAGCGGCCACCAGGCCTTCGGCGGTGGTGAATATGCCTTTACCGAAATGAGGCCCGCTGCGCACATACAGTCGATAACCCGCATCGCTGTAGCGAAAATACAGCAGCATCGCGCACTGATCGTCGCCTTTGTCGAACGGGATCAACCCAAACTCCTGACCGTGCTGCCAATCATCGTCCGTGCCGTTGAGCATGCCGAGTGCGTGGGCACCTTCAATGGCGTACCCCGGCACTTCGTTGGGTGTGACCAGGCTCACGGGCCCTGTGCACAGGCAGTCCAAGCTGTTCACCGGTGATTCGGCGATCTGCAGGGTGGCTGTAAAGGAACGTGTTTTGTTATCTGCCATGGGGTGCCTCCGGTTTGGCGTAGGGGAGGCTGCAGGCTAGGGTGTCTTGCGCAGGGGACCCATTTGGAACAGGTTCCGCGAAGCGGGCAAGCATAAAAAAGCCCGGCGCAAGGCCGGGCTTTTTCACATCAGGCTGGCGCTAATCAGTTGCCGTAAACCGGCAGCTTCTTGCAGATGGCCTTGACCTTCTCACGCACGGCATCGATCACCGCTTCGTTGTTCAGGTCAGCCAGGATGTCGCAGATCCAGCCGGCCAGTTCCTTGCACTCTGCTTCTTTGAAGCCACGGGTGGTCACGGCTGGGGTGCCGAAACGCAGGCCCGAGGTGACGAACGGGGAACGTGGGTCGTTCGGTACCGAGTTCTTGTTGACGGTGATGAAGGCTTTGCCCAGTGCGGCGTCAGCGTCCTTACCGGAGATTTCCTGCTTGATCAGCGACAGCAGGAACAGGTGGTTTTGGGTGCCGCCGGAAACGACGTCGAAACCACGCTCGATGAACACGCTGGCCATGGCCTGGGCGTTCTTCACCACTTGCTGCTGGTAAGCCTTGAACTCAGGCTGCAGGGCTTCTTTGAAGCAGATCGCCTTGGCCGCGATGACGTGCTCCAGCGGGCCGCCTTGGGCGCCTGGGAAGACAGCGGAGTTCAGCTTCTTCTCGATGTCGGCGTTGGCACGGGCCAGGATCAGGCCGCCACGTGGACCGCGCAGGGTCTTGTGGGTGGTGGTGGTGACCACGTCGGCAAACGGCACAGGGTTCGGGTACACGCCAGCGGCAACCAGGCCAGCAACGTGGGCCATGTCGACGAACAGGTAGGCACCGACCTTGTCGGCAATGGCGCGGAAGCGTGGGAAGTCCAGCACCTGCGAGTAAGCCGAGAAGCCGGCAACGATCATCTTCGGCTTGTGCTCTACAGCCAGGCGCTCGACTTCGTCGTAGTCGATCAGGCCGTTGCCGTCGATGCCGTACTGGATGGCGTTGTACAGCTTGCCGGAAGAGCTGACGCTGGCGCCGTGGGTCAGGTGACCACCGTGGGCCAGGCTCATGCCCAGGATGGTGTCACCGGCCGATAGCAGGGCCAGGTAAACGGCGGCGTTGGCCTGGGAGCCAGCGTGCGGCTGGACGTTGGCGTAGTCGGCGCCGAACAGCTCTTTGGCGCGGTCGATGGCCAGTTGCTCGACCACGTCGACGTATTCGCAACCACCGTAGTAACGCTTGCCTGGGTAGCCTTCAGCGTACTTGTTGGTCAGAACCGAACCCTGGGCTTCCATGACAGCCGGGCTGGTGTAGTTTTCCGAAGCGATCAGCTCGATATGCTCTTCCTGGCGCAGAGCTTCTTGCTGCATGGCTTCGAAGAGCTCGGCGTCGTACTTGGCAATGGTCAAATCACGGCTGAACATGGCGGTCCTCAAGGATCGGGCTGAATTGGGGGGGCATTCTAACCGATTGCTTCGGGCCTGGCATATGAAGTGACGTCAAGTCGCGGACCAAAGGCCTTCATGTTGCATCCCGCGGCCTGCCTGGGCTGGAGTTGACTTCAAGGTCCGTTTTTTTGCGGTGCAAAATACAACGTCGGCGCTGTGCCTGTAGGAGCAGCCTTGTGCTGCGAAGAGGCCGGTGACAGCAGCAAAGATTCAGGGCGCGGTCGCCGGCCTCTTCGCAGCACAAGGCTGCTCCTACAAAAAAGACGGCAGTGGTTTGCTACTGGAACATGAACAGCGTCTCGTTGGCGAACTGCGCCTCGAACTGATGCGCCGGCATCGGCCGCCCGAACAGGTAGCCCTGCACCTCGTCGCAACCATGCTCACGCAAGAACTCCAACTGCTCATGGGTTTCCACGCCCTCGGCAATCACCGCCAGGTTCAGGCTGTGGGCCATGGCAATGATCGCCCGGGCAATCTGCGCGTCCTGCTCGCCCTCGGGCAAGCCGTCGACGAAGGTGCGGTCGATCTTCAGCACGTCGATGGGGAACTGCTTGAGGTAGTTGAGCGACGAGTACCCGGTGCCAAAGTCGTCCACCGCAATGCTCAGGCCAAGATTCTTCAGGCTGGCGAGAATCTGCAAGGCCTCATTCACCTCGCGCATCAGGATGCTTTCGGTCAGCTCCAGTTCCAGGCACGCCGGCGGTAGCCCGATGTCTTCCAGGATGGTGGCGATGCGCGTGCCCAGCTGGCCGTCGGAGAACTGCCTCGCCGAGATGTTCACCGACACCTTCGGCACCCGCACTTTGGCTTTGTGCCAGGCCTTGAGCTGGCGGCTGGCCTCACGCAGTACCCAGTCGCCGACATCCACCACCAGGCCCAGCTCTTCGATCACCGGGATGAAGTCGCCCGGCGGCACCAGGCCGCGGGTGGGGTGGCGCCAGCGCAGCAAGGCTTCGGCGCCGGTCAGGCGTTTGCCATCGCCACTGAACTGCGGCTGGTAGTAGAGGATGAACTCGTTCTGCTCCATGGCATGGCGCAGGTCGCTTTCCAGCTCCAGGCGCTCCAGGGCACTGGCGTTCATCTCGGCCTGGTAGAACTGGAAGTTGTTCTTGCCGCGCTCCTTGGCGTGGTACATCGCGGTGTCGGCGTTTTTCATCAGCTGGCTCAGTTCGCTGCCATCTTGCGGGCTGAGGGCGATGCCGATACTGGCCGTGACGAAAAACTCGCGGTTCTCCAGCACGAAGGGCCGTACCAGGCTGGCGAGGATGTTCTCGGCCACATGGATGGCGCGGTTCAACGCCATCTCGCGGGTCGCACGCGGTTGCAGCAGCAAGGTGAACTCGTCGCCACCCATGCGTGCCACGGTGTCGTCGTCATCCACGCAGGCCAGCAGGCGCAGGGCCATGTCTTTGAGCATGCGATCGCCTGCGGCATGGCCGAGGGAGTCGTTGATCGGCTTGAAACGGTCCAGGTCGAGGAACATCAACACCACCCACGCCTTTTGCCGTTCGGCCTGTTGCAGGGCCGTGTGCAGGCGGTCCTGGAACAGCGTGCGGTTGGGCAGGTGGGTGAGGGCGTCGTAGTAGGCCAGGCGGTGGATGCGCTGTTCGCTGGCCTTGCGCTCGCTGATGTCGGTGAAGAAGCACACGTAGCTGGCCAGGTCGCCTTCGTCGTCCAGCACTGCCGTGATGCCGACCCAGGCCGGGTAGTGGTCGCCGTCGCGGCGCTTGAGCCACACTTCGCCTTCCCAACTGCCGCGCTGGTGCAACTGCTTGACCACGTAGCGCAGGTGGCCTTCCTGCTGTTGCTCGACGGTGAGCATGCCAGGCAGCTGGTCGAGCACGTCGCTGACGGCATAGCCGCTGACCCGGCTGAACGCTTCGTTGGCCTGGACGATGTAGCCGGCCGGGTCGGTGATGAGGATGGCCGAGGTGGAGTGCTCGAATACCGTGGCGGCCATGCGCAGGTCTTTTTCGGCGCGGCGTTGCTGGCTGATGTCGCGGCCAACCCCAAGCACGCCTTCGAAGCGTTCCTGGTCGTCCCACACCAATACCAGGCGCAGCTCGATCGGGATCTTGCGGCCATCGGCGCGCAGGCAGTCGAACAGGAACAGTTGGGTGGGCAACTGGCCACGCAACTGGGCCAGTTGCTCGCCGTCGCCCATGGCATTGCTGACGCGCTCCATCAGGCTGTAGATGCCGGTCAGCTGGGCCGGGTTGGCGATGATCGATTGCCAGCCGTTGTCGAAAATCCACTCAGCCTGATAACCCAGTACCGCTTTGACCGAGGGGCTGACGTAGTTGAGCTGCAGTTGGCTGTCGGTGGAGAAAATCACGTCGCTGATGCTTTCGGCCAGCATGCGGTAGCGCTGTTCGCTGTCGCGCAGCGACTGGCTGGCCTCGATCTGTACGGTAACGTCCTTGCCCACGCCGATGATGCGCATCACCTGGCCGTCGTGGTCGCGGGTCAGCACCTGTTCGCGAATGTCGTAGCAGCGCCAGCCACCGTCGTGGTGACGGAAGCGCAGTTGGCAGTGCAGCGGCTGGCTGTGGCCGGTAGCTCGTTGATGCTGGCGCAGGGCCTGGAAGTGCGTGGCGTCTTCGGGGTGCAGCAGCAGCTCCCAGAAGCGGTCGCCCATCTGTGCCAGCTCGGTGCGGTCGTAGCCCAGGGTTTGGCCGAGGTGGCGGTTGCTGAAGATCATGCGCTGGCTCGGCACGTCCTGCACGTAGAGCTGGTCGGGCACGGTACGCACCACGTCCGACCAGAAACTCTCGCGTTCGAGCAGGGACAGCTCCACTTGTTTGCGGCTGGTGATGTCGCTGATGCTGAGGATCACCGCCTGGTAGTCGCGGCGTTGCAGCGGCAGGCGGGCCATCAGCCACAGGTGCAGTTCGCCGCCCAGTGGCGCCGGCAGGCGCACTTCCAATTCCAGCAGCGAGCGCTGTTCGATCAGTGCATCGATCAGTTGCATGCCGATGCTGTCGCGGCCATCGCCGCTGCCGTCGATCAGGCGCTGCCAGGCACCTTCGTGGCATTCGACGTTGAGCAACTGGCGCGCCACCTGGTTGATCTCGGTGATCTTCAGCTCCTGCAACAGCGAGCGGCGCAGGTTAGGGTCCAGGGCCAGGCTGTGCTTGAGCGCAGCGTGGTTGCGCAGGTGGTAGCGGTCGAGCTGGCCGGGCAGGCTGGAAAGGTCGAGCACGCACAAGGCAACACCGGTGCCTTCGAAAATTTCTTGATAGCGCCGGCGGTCTTCCTGCAGTGCGCGCTGGCGGCGGCGCATGTTGATCAACGCCAGCACCGGCAGCAGGGCACAGAACAGCACCAGCAGGCACTTGCCGATCAGTGCCGGTAGTAGCTTCTGCTGGGCCCGCTGGGCGTCAAATAGGCCGCGCAGTTGCCAGGTGCTGTTGTCGATGAACGCCAGCATCACGCTCTGCAGCGGTGCCGGGCTGGTCTGCGCGATGGCGTGGCGGTCCAGCACCGCGCCGTTGCGGCTGTTTTCCAGCAGCCACAAGGGGTGGCCTGGGCTGTCCAGGTGCACGGTGAGGGTGCGGTAATACGCGTCGGACAGGCGCAGCAGCCAGTAGCCGCGATCCTGCTCGGTGGACTGGCGCAGCAACAGGTAAATGGTGCGGTTGTCCGCCGAGTTGGCAAAGAAATACGGGCGACCCTGGTTCAGCGTCAGCAGCTCGCCAATCAATTGGCGGTCAGGGCTGCCGGCCAGGCTGTCGGCGCGGATCTGCCCGCTGGTGTCTAGCCAGGCCAGGTCACGCAGGGCGGGCAGGCGGGTGCGCAGGGTATCGAGCAGGCTGGGCAGGGCTGCCGGCGTCGGCGCATTGACGTAGGGCTGCACCACATTCACGGCCTGCTGGGCCTTCAACGCCATGTTCAGGCTGAGGTGGTCGGCCAGCTCCGCGGTGGCCTCCAGGCTTTGCTTGCGCAGGTCGGCTTGGGTGTGGCGGAACTGGGCGAACAGCTGCCACAGCAACAGGCCCAGCAGAATCAGGGCCAATAGGGCCAGCGCACCCTTGATCGACCCGCGCAGGGAAGCGACGGGGGCCATTGGTGCGGGACGCAGCGACGACGGTTGAGAGAGATTGGTCAAGCGTTGGTCCTGCGATTGGGCTGGCGATGGCAGGGATTGATCATGCACGGTTGGTGCCGGTGTCTGGTTGCCAGACCGCGGTGGCGCACTATAAGGCCGGACACCCTAAACGGGCTAGCATGCCTAGGATTATGGCAAAGTGCCAGTCCCCTTGTCCGGTGATGGTCGCCCTGCCGACGGTCGTGGTGGCGCCCTGTGGTTCGGCAAGCCCCTGCAACCTGTGCGAGAATGCCGCCCGCTTCAATGACAACGCTTCGGAGATGTTCGGTTTTGGTTACTCACTTTTCCTCCAATGGCCTCGATTCCGCCTGTGGGCGCAGCAGTCAGACCCTTGTCAGCACTGCCGTGACCGCGGACGTATCCTGCAAGTCGTGCCAGCGTTCGCTGGTCAAACCGGAGGCGGCCGCCGCCTCGAAAAGCAAGGCCCCGTCGCTGGCCGAACTGCGCAAGACCGCCAAGGCGGCAGCAGCACCGGCAGCCGTGGCAGCACCGGCAGCACCGGCAGCACCCGCGGTCGCGGCCAAGGTCGTTAGCGTGCCTGCGGCGCAGCCGGCCAAGGCCGTTGAGCAGCCTGCTCGCAGTGGCGGGTTCAGCGTCAAGTCTGCCTGGGCCGCGCGCCTGGCCGAGCAGGGCGACCGTTGCCGGTTGCCGCGGGGCAAGGTAAAGCAGCGTCACGTCTGAGCTTTTCAAGGTCAGTTCTGGCCTCTTCGCGGGGCAAGCCCGCTCCCACAGGTATTGCCAAACTTACGGACCTGTGGGAGCGGGCTTGCCCGCGAATGGGCCGCACAGCGGCCCCTGTTCATCCCCCATCCGACCCTCCTATGCAACGCCGCGCGTTGGCGTAGAATGGTCGACTTTGTTCAATGACACCCCGTAAACACATCCCCCTGGCCCACTGCCGGGGCGTTGGTCGATGTCTTTACCTATTTAGAGGGCTTGGTTTTGGCTCAATACGTCTACACCATGCATCGGCTGAGCAAGGTCGTGCCGCCGAAGCGCGAAATTCTCAAGAACATCTCCCTGTCGTTCTTCCCAGGCGCCAAGATCGGCGTACTCGGCCTGAACGGCGCGGGTAAATCGACCCTGCTGCGCATCATGGCGGGCGTCGACAAGGAATTCGACGGCGAAGCCCGTCCGATGCCCGACATCAACGTCGGCTACCTGCCGCAGGAACCACAACTCGACCCCGCCAAGACCGTGCGTGAAGTGGTCGAGGAAGCGGTCAGCGTGATCAAGGACGCCCAGGCTCGCCTGGACGAGGTCTACGCCGCCTACGCCGAACCCGACGCCGACTTCGACAAGCTGGCCGCCGAACAGGCCAAGCTCGAGTCGATCCTGCAGGCTGCCGACGGCCACAACCTCGAGCGCCAGCTGGACGTCGCCGCCGACGCCCTGCGCCTGCCGGCCTGGGACGCGAAAATCGAACACCTGTCCGGTGGTGAAAAGCGCCGTGTGGCCCTGTGCCGCCTGCTGCTGTCGGCCCCCGACATGCTGCTGCTCGACGAACCGACCAACCACCTGGACGCCGACTCGGTGGCCTGGCTGGAGCGCTTCCTGCACGACTTCCCGGGCACCGTGGTAGCGATTACCCACGACCGTTACTTCCTCGACAACGTCGCCGGCTGGATCCTCGAACTGGACCGCGGCGCCGGCATCCCGTACGAAGGCAACTACTCGGGCTGGCTGGAAGCCAAGTCGGACCGTCTGGCGCAGGAATCCAAGCAGCAGAGCGCCCACGAAAAGGCCATGAAAGAGGAACTGGAGTGGGTGCGCAAAGGCGCCAAGGCCCGCCAGTCCAAATCCAAGGCACGTCTGCAGCGCTTTGAAGAAATGCAGTCGCAAGAGTTCCAGAAGCGCAGCGAGACCAACGAGATCTACATCCCGGCCGGCCCGCGCCTGGGTGACAAGGTCATCGAGTTCAAGAACGTTTCCAAAGGCTATGGCGATCGCGTGCTGATCGACAACCTGTCGTTCGCCATGCCGAAGGGCGCCATTGTCGGCGTGATCGGCGGTAACGGCGCCGGTAAGTCGACCCTGTTCCGCATGCTGATGGGCAAGGAGCAGCCGGACTCGGGCAGCATCGAAATCGGCGAAACCGTGCAACTGGCCTGCGTCGACCAGAGCCGCGAAGACCTGGACGGTTCCAAGACCGTGTTCCAGCAGATCTCCGACGGTTCCGACCAGATCCGCATCGGCAACTACGAGATCCCGTCGCGCACCTACGTGGGCCGCTTCAACTTCAAGGGCGGCGACCAGCAGAAGTTCGTCAAGGACCTGTCCGGTGGTGAGCGTGGCCGTCTGCACCTGGCCCTGACCCTGAAGGAGGGCGGTAACGTCCTGCTGCTCGACGAACCGTCCAACGACCTCGACGTCGAAACCCTGCGTTCCCTGGAAGAAGCCCTGCTGGACTTCCCGGGCGCCGCCATTGTGATTTCCCACGACCGTTGGTTCCTGGACCGCGTGGCGACCCACATCCTGGCGTACGAAGACGACTCGAACGTGATGTTCTTCGAAGGCAACTACACCGAGTACGAAGCCGACCGCAAGAAGCGCCTGGGCGATGCTGCTGCCCAGCCGCACCGTGTACGGCACAAGAAGCTGGCCCAGTAAGCCGGTTTTAGCTGCACTAGAATGGGGCCCTCAGGGGCCCCATTTTTGTGCCTGGCAGGCATCGGCGTTGGCCCCTTCGCGGGGGAAGCCCGCTCCCACTGAATCACCCGCAATCTCAGTCTTGCACAGGGCCCTGTGCGAGCGGGCTTGCCCGCGAAGAGGCCGATTCTGCTAACAATATTTTCATCGTTTTGTATACATTTATATAAAACGCACCAAATAATTTCAAAAAAACGACATTACGCCCTGTTCTCGTGCGATTGCTTCTTGGTACATTCGAAAAAAAACCAATAAGTCCAATCCCTCTTGGTGAGATGTCTACCATGATCGAATCTGTCGACAATTTCCTCGCGCGCCTCAAGCAACGCGATCCTGCCCAGCCTGAATTCCACCAGGCGGTGGAAGAAGTCTTGCGTACCCTGTGGCCGTTCCTCGAAGCCAACCCTCATTACCTGCAGGCCGGTATCCTGGAGCGCATGGTCGAGCCCGAGCGCGCGGTGCTGTTCCGTGTTTCGTGGGTCGATGACCAAGGCAAGGTCCAGGTCAACCGCGGCTACCGCATCCAAATGAGCAGCGCCATCGGCCCGTACAAGGGCGGCCTGCGCTTCCACCCGTCGGTGAACCTGAGCGTGCTCAAGTTCCTGGCCTTTGAGCAGGTGTTCAAGAACTCCCTGACCTCGCTGCCCATGGGTGGCGGTAAAGGTGGCTCGGACTTCGACCCCAAGGGCAAGAGCGATGCGGAAGTGATGCGCTTCTGCCAGGCGTTCATGAGCGAGCTGTACCGCCACATCGGCGCCGACGTTGACGTACCAGCCGGTGACATCGGTGTGGGCGCGCGCGAAATCGGCTTCATGTTCGGCCAGTACAAGCGCCTGGCCAACCAGTTCACCTCGGTGCTGACCGGTAAGGGCATGACTTATGGCGGCAGCCTGATTCGCCCGGAAGCCACCGGCTACGGCTGCGTTTACTTCGCTGAAGAAATGCTCAAGCGCCGTGACCTGCGCATCGATGGCCGTCGCGTGGCCATTTCCGGGTCCGGCAACGTGGCCCAGTATGCTGCGCGCAAGGTCATGGACCTGGGCGGCAAGGTTATCTCGCTGTCCGATTCCGAAGGCACCCTGTACGCCGAAGCCGGCCTCAGCGACGCCCAGTGGGACGCCGTGATGGAGCTGAAAAACGTCAAGCGTGGCCGCCTCAGCACATTGGCCGGTGAATTTGGCCTTGAGTTCCGCAAGGGCCAGACCCCGTGGAGCCTGCCGTGCGACATCGCCCTGCCGTGCGCCACGCAAAACGAGCTGGACACCGAAGACGCCCGCACCCTGCTGCGCAATGGCTGCTTCTGCGTCGCCGAAGGGGCCAACATGCCGACCACCCTTGAGGCGGTGGATATCTTCCTGGAGGCAGGCATTCTGTACGCCCCGGGCAAGGCATCCAACGCCGGTGGCGTGGCCGTGTCGGGCCTGGAAATGTCGCAGAACGCCATGCGCCTGCTGTGGACGGCCGGTGAAGTGGACAGCAAGCTGCACAACATCATGCAGTCGATCCACCATGCCTGTGTTCACTATGGTGAAGAGGCGGATGGCACGATCAACTACGTCAAGGGCGCGAACATCGCCGGCTTTGTGAAAGTGGCTGATGCCATGCTGGCGCAGGGCGTGGTCTGATCAGTCAGTAAAGGGCCGCTTTGCGGCCCAATCGCTGGCAAGCCAGCTCCCACAGGTCAAGTACAAGCCTCAAGGCAGCGCTGTACCTGTGGGAGCAACTGTCTTGTGGTGCTTGTTCTGGCCTCATCGCTCCACACAGGTGCGGCGCTAGCCTTGGAGGCTACACGGTTCGGGTGGGAGCCGGCTTGCCGGCGATTGGCCCTCAAGCCTCACCCGCGATAGCGACCACCTCGATCATCTGATCTCCCACCGGCCGCCGCCACACCACTTCATCCCCAGGCCCCGCGCCCAGCAACGCCCGCCCCAGCGGCGAGCCCCAGTTGATCAACCCGTGGCCCGCATCGGCCTGATCTTCCCCCACCAGTTGCACCTCATGCGCCTGGCCCTGCTCATCCACAAAGCTTACCCGGCTACCGATCTGCACCTTGTCCCGCGAGGTAGCGGCTGGCACCACCTGGGCACTCTGCACCCGTGCGCTGAAGTAGCGCAGGTCGCGCTCGGCATCGGCCAGGCGCTGCTTGTCGGCACGCTCGCCCTGGGCTTGCAACTGGCTGCGCAATGTATTGAGTTCGGCTACCCGCTGCTGCAATTGCGCCAGGCCACTGGCCGTGACGTAGTTGGGCTGCTCGCTCACCCGTCGCTCAACCGGTTGGTCGGCCTGGGCTGCAGCTTGGTCTTCGTTGACGAACGCTCGGCTCATGGTGGCCTCCTTGTGCAGGAGACCATGATGGCAGGCCGCCGGTTTCAAGGGATGTCAGTTTGCGACCTAGTCGTGGCGATAGGCCCGTGCGGCATCGCGGTTCTTCTCGTGCTCCCAGTCACGGTCGCGTTGGTCCCAGTAGCGGTCACGGTATTGACGCTGCTCTTCGCTGTTCTGCAGGGCGTGGCATTGGCGAAAGCCATCGTCCCAGCCGCTTTCGTACTGGCGATTGTGCAGGTAGCGCGGCACGTCCTTGCGGAAGTCGCCGGCCATCACCCCGGCCGCCTGCCGGCCGCTGCTGCAGCCATCCTGGAAGCCATCGGCGTAGGCGGGGGGGTAACCGTGGTCGAGCATCTGTTCGTGGGTGGTTTCGCACCCTGACAGCAAAAAGGCAACGCACAGGCCTAACCAGTACCGCGACATGAACACCAGACCCTCCAATTGATGCTGGAGAGTCTAGGGGGCGATTTGTCGGCGAGCTGTCAAAACAGTGTCAAAGAGTCAGTAGTGGTACCACTTCAGCTCCAGCATCACTTCGTTCTGCGCCGTCGCCAGGTGGCTGAATTCGCGCGAGGCACTTAACCGCAGGCCCAGGTTGCGGCTGATCTCCCATTGCTGATTCAGGCTCACGCTGCGCCGCACTTCGCCGTTGGTGAAGAAGTCGCCCTTCGCCTCCAGTGTCATGTTGCCCAGCCCGTTGCGCCAGAGCAGGCCGCCGTTGAACCCGGCTGCCGGGGAGATGAACTCGGCAAAATCATTGTGGTGTTCGACCCGCACCGTGCCCAGGGCGAAGCCCAGCAGTTCGTCGGCCAGTTGCCAGGTGCCGCCAGCGCCGCCATTCACATGGCTGACCAGCACTTCGTCGTCATGCTTGCCCGGCACCCGTTCCAGGCCACCGGTCACCTGCCATGACCACGGTTTGAGCAGCGCATTGCGGGGTGTCAGCGAGCGGATGGTGGCAAGGTCCAGGCGCTGTACCTGCCAGTCGTTGCCTTCGTACTGGCGGACTTTCAGCTGCAGAATCTCGATTTGCGCGCCCAGCGGGAAGCCGTAGGCGTTGTCGTTGAGGTCGTGATACGCCATGCGCAGGCCGTACTCGGCGTAGGCGCGGTCTTCCCGCGTACCGACACCCAGCTGCCAGGTGCGTGAATCGTGGCCATCCTCGGGCAACCCCGGGCGCTCGATTTCCAGCGCCGGCGGCGGGTTGCGGTTGATTGCGCGCAGCAGCTCGAAGCTGCGCGTGGCCTGGCCTGGGTCGCGTTGCTGGCCATTGGCGCGGTAACGCTCCAGGCGGTAGGCGGCATCCTGTACCAGCGCCTGGCGCTCGCGGGGCAGGGCAGTGAACTCAGGGCTTTGCAGCTGTGCGGTATCGGCGCTGACAGCCAGCACCTGCTGCTTTTCGTGAGGGTCAAGCGGCTCGGCGCGGGCCAGCAGTTCGCGCTCGCGCGAAGGCCGGTAGTTGACGCTGGACACCAGGCCAGACTGGCGCACTGCCTTGACCGTGTCGGTAGGGATGGCGGTCAGCGGGAACTGCGACGTCAAATCCAGGCCTGGCCGCGCCACCTGCAGCAATTCGAGCAGGCGGTACGAGCAGTTCTCGTCGAAGAAGAAATAGTCGAACTGGATCTGCTTCAGCTCCCACACATGCTCGACCATGCGCCCGGTCTCTTGCGGGGTGAGGTCCAGCTGGTACTCCCACAGGTCGCGGTTTTCCAGGCTGCGGTACTCGGACAGCTTCTCTTGGTAGGGCATCAGCGCGAACAGGCCTGGGTAGCCGCCCATCAGGCCTTTCCAGGCATACAGGATGCTGTTGTCGCTGCCTTCGATGTAGGCGCCGAAGTTGATCGCGTAGCTCAGCAGCGTGGTGTCGTCGCTGTGGGTGTTGGACTGGTCGATGCGCAGCAAGGTGTGGCCGAACATCGACGAAGGGCTGTTCAGGTAGGCCGCCGGGAAAATCAGCGCGGCGCTGTGCGGGTCGATTGAGGTGTACCAGGTCTTGAATTCCTGGCAGTCGGGCTGTGGCAGGTCGGTCAGCCCCAGTTGCTCCTTGAGCCAGCGGGTACGCGCTGGGAAAACGCACTGGGCATGCTTGTCGCCCAGGCTGGCGGGTGCATACAGGGCCTGCACCGTGGCCCGCAGCTCTTGGTCCGGGTGGTGCGCGCCATCGTCGGCGAGAAAGAACTGGGTATCGTCCACATAGCTGCGCCAACCACCCAGCTTGGCGGTTTCGTAATGGCCCAGGGCGATCCAGTAGGGGTTATTGGCCAATTGCTGAAGACGGCCTTCATCCAGCGCAGGCGCAGCATGAACAGGGGCGCAGGCACACAGCGCCAGGTAAGCGAGGCGTTTGAGCATATCGGGCAACTACTTCTTCACGATGCCGAAAGAAAGGGCGAAACCCGCCCCGACAGGGGGGCGGGGATGCTGCGCTTAAGCCTCGGTGGCGTATTTGGCCAGGCGTGGGTCGTTCTTCAGAACAGCCAGGGTATTGCTGTGCACGGTTTCGGCCGTGACGTCGGCGCTGCTGAAGATCTGGCTGAAGTGCTGGTGAGTGACCGACTCGAAGTAAGTACGGTCTTCCGGCGCTACGCCCAGTACCACGGCATAGGTGGTCAGCGCCTCGCCTTTGCCCATGGCCATGTCTTCGGACAGTTCGTTCATCATGCCATTCATGGCAAACCACGACTTGCCGCCATAGGTCAGCGAAGCCTTGGTGGAGCAGCCATTGGTGCCGGAGGTCATGCCGAAGGTGGCGTTACCGGAGGTGCCGTTGGTGGTGGAAGCCAGGAAGTGAGCCGGCGTACCGCGCTGGCCTTCGAACAGCATGTTGCCCCAGCCGCAGTTCGGGCCGCCTGGCGCTTCAGCCATGGCATTGAGGGAGACCACGGTGAACAGAGTACCCAGAAGAATCCGTTTCATAGCATTTGTTCTCTATTTGTCTTAAACCAAGGGTCAGGGTTTCTGGCAACTCGGTTGCCAGGTCGGGAAAGCTTTTCACCCACCCGCGCAGCTTGGAGTTTAGGCACGATCTAAAGGTTGCGTTGTTGATTGCGAAAAATTTGCCTGGAGGCCTGTGTTATCGCGACTGCGACATAAAGTCCCGGTGAGCCTTGCAAGGCGCGCGCGGGCAGCGCCAGAATGCTCCGTATCCGCCCCGCCGAAGTAAGGAAACCCAATGCCCGATCCTGTCGCTGCGCGCCTGCGTCTTGCGCCTGAAGCCCTGACCCGGCGTTTTTCCCCCGAGCAGTTTGCTTTTACCCATACCGACGATCTGGAGCCGTTTCGAGGCGTTCTGGGCCAGGAGCGAGCAGTCGAGGCCCTGCAATTCGGCGTGGCCATGCCTCGCCCTGGTTACAACGTGTATGTGATGGGCGAGCCCGGCACGGGCCGTTTCTCGTTCGTCAAGCGCTACCTCAAGGCCGAGGGCAAGCGCCAGCACACCCCAGCCGACTGGGTTTACGTCAACCACTTCGAGGAAACCCGCGAGCCGCGTGCCCTGGAGCTGCCCTCGGGCAGTGCCGGTGAATTCATCGCCGACATGGGGGGGCTGATCGACAACCTGTTGTCGACCTTCCCGGCAGTGTTCGAGCACCCGTCGTACCAGCAGAAGAAGGGCGCCATCGACCGCGCCTTCAACCAGCGCTATGACCGCGCCCTGGATGTGATCGAGCGGGCGTCGCTGGAAAAAGACGTGGCCCTGTACCGCGACGCCAGCAACGTTGCCTTCACCCCGATGGCCGAAGGCAAGGCGCTGGATGAAGCCGAGTTCGCACAGCTGCCTGAAGCGGTGCGCGAGCAGTTCCACGAGGACATCGCCCTGCTCGAGGAGCGCCTCAACGAAGAACTGGCCAGCCTGCCGCAGTGGAAGCGTGAGTCGAACAACCAGCTGCGTCAGCTCAACGAAGAAACCATCACCCTGTCCCTGCAGCCGCTGCTGGCGCCGCTGTCTGAAAAGTACGCCGAGAACGCTGCGGTGTGCGCCTACCTGCAGTCGGTGCAACTGAACCTGCTGCGCACCGTGGTCGAGCAGTTGGTCGATGACAGCAAGACCGACGCCGTGGCGCGCAAGATGCTCGAAGAGCAATACGCCCCAAGCCTGGTGGTCGGCCATCACCACGATGGCGGCGCGCCAGTGGTGTTCGAGCCGCACCCGACCTACGACAACCTGTTCGGCCGGATCGAATACAGCACCGACCAAGGCGCGCTGTACACCTCCTATCGCCAATTGCGCCCGGGCGCCTTGCACCGGGCCAACGGCGGCTTCCTGATTCTTGAAGCCGAGAAGATGCTTGGCGAGCCCTTCGTCTGGGATGCGCTCAAGCGTGCGCTGCAGTCGCGCAAGCTGAAGATGGAGTCGCCGCTGGGTGAACTGGGCCGGGTGGCGAGCGTCAGCCTGACGCCACAGATGATCCCGCTCAACGTCAAGCTGGTGATCATTGGCTCGCGTCAGCTCTACTACGCGCTGCAGGACCATGATCCGGACTTCCAGGAAATGTTCCGAGTGCTGGTGGACTTCGACGAAGACATGCCCATGGTCGACGAGAACCTGGAGCAGTTCGCCCAGCTCTTGCGTACCCGCACCAACGAAGAAGGCATGGCGCCGCTGACCAGCGACGCCGTGGCGCGCCTGGCCACCTACAGTGCCCGGCTGGCAGAGAACCAATCGCGGCTGTCGGCGCGCATCGGTGACCTGTTCCAGCTGGTCAGCGAGGCCGACTTCATCCGCCAACTGGCCAGCGACGAGATGACCGATGCCGGCCACATCGAACGCGCACTCAAGGCCAAGGCCACCCGTACCGGGCGTGTGTCGCAGCGGGTGCTGGACGACATGCTCGCCGGCATCATCCTGATCGACACCGAAGGCGCGGCCATCGGCAAGTGCAACGGCCTGACGGTGCTGGAAGTGGGCGATTCGGCGTTCGGCATGCCGGCGCGTATCTCTGCCAGCGTCTACCCCGGTGGCAGCGGCATCGTCGACATCGAGCGTGAGGTCAACCTGGGCCAGCCGATCCACTCCAAGGGGGTGATGATTCTGACTGGCTACCTGGGCAGTCGCTACGCGCAGGAGTTCCCGCTGGCTATCTCGGCGAGCATCGCCCTGGAGCAGTCCTACGGCTACGTCGACGGTGACAGCGCCTCGCTGGGTGAGGTCTGCACACTGATCTCGGCCTTGTCGCGCACGCCGCTCAAGCAATGCTTTGCCATCACCGGCTCGATCAACCAGTTCGGTGAAGTGCAGGCGGTGGGCGGGGTCAACGAGAAGATCGAGGGCTTCTTCCGGCTCTGCGATGCGCGCGGCCTGACCGGCGACCAAGGGGTGATCATTCCACGGGCCAACGTGGCCACCCTGATGCTCGACGAACGCGTGCTGCAGGCGGTCGAAGCCGGGCAGTTCCACGTTTACGCGGTCAGCCAGGCTGACGAAGCGCTTAGCCTGCTGGTAGGCGAGGAGGCCGGTGTGGCGGATGACAAGGGCGAGTTCACCGAGGGCAGCGTCAATGCCCGCGTGGTGGAGCGCCTGCGGGAAATCGCCGAAATGATCAGCGAAGAAGACATCAAAGAGGCGGAAAAGGAACGCCTGGAAGAGATGATTGCGCAGGCTAAACCCGCCTGAGTCAATAAATCGGCGCTGGCGGCGATGTGCTACCGTTCAGCGCCGGTTTTCCAACTTTCTGAGTTGTTCTTCTATGCTGGAACTTAGGGAGCAATCAGGGTTCAGGATGGAAACAGCCTGAGGGTTTCAGGCTGAACAGGGCTCATTGGAGGGGACGCGGCCATGCGCAACCTCAGCCTTACTCGCCAGTGCCTGGGCCTGGTGACCCGCATTGAATGCAGCATTCGCCCACTCGCCGGTGACAACGGCATGTGGACGCTGCTGTTCGCCGCCGGCATGGCCGGTGAGCAACCCTCGGCCATCAAGGCTCAGGGGCCGTTCCACGGGCCATTGGTTGCCGAATCGGTGCTCAATGCCATCGTCGACAGCCTCACGCTGCATGGCTATCAAGTGACCGAAGACCCGCAGATCTGGTGCCTGCACCTGCAAGCGCAGTTGCGTCGCATCAATGGCGAGCGTTGCCGCAACCTGGGGGATTATCAGTTTCATCCTGAAAGCTGAACAGGCCGGGTGACCCTACAGGACGCGGTCCCTGTGGGAGCAACTGCCTTGTGGTGCTTGTGCCGGCCTCATCGCTGGCAAGCCAGCTCCCACAGGTGCGGCGCTTGCCTTTGAGGCTACACAGTCGGGTGGGAGCCGGCTTGCCGGCGATTGGGCTGCACGGCAGCCCCGGGCTTTTGCTGCAGCGGGTGGCTGGCTATACTCGCCGTCGCTTTTTTAGTCACCTGACGAGTCCCTTACCCTCCATGGAACGTATTCTCGAAAACGCGATGTATGCCTCGCGCTGGCTGCTCGCCCCTATCTACTTCGGCCTGTCGCTCGGCCTGCTGGCCCTGGCCCTGAAATTCTTCCAGGAAGTCGTCCACGTCCTGCCCAACGTTTTTGCCTTGAGCGAAGCTGACCTGATCCTGGTGATCCTATCGTTGATCGACATGTCGCTGGTGGGCGGCCTGCTGGTGATGGTGATGATTTCCGGCTACGAGAACTTCGTCTCGCAACTGGACATCGACGACAGCAAAGAAAAGCTCAACTGGCTCGGCAAAATGGACTCTTCGTCGCTGAAGATGAAAGTTGCTGCGTCGATCGTGGCCATTTCGTCCATTCACCTGCTGCGGGTGTTCATGGATGCCCAAAACATCTCCACCGACTACCTGATGTGGTACGTGATCATCCACATGACCTTCGTGGTGTCGGCCTTCTGCATGGGCTACCTGGACAAGCTCACCAAGCACTGAGCCCACGCGGCTTGAGGGTAAAACTGACCAGTGGCGTCAGTTTTACCTTGTGTATTCGCAAGCCTTGTACAAAAAATGAGCACTCACGCGGTTCCCGCTGCGAGGTGCTCTCATGAACCTGCATCAGCTCAATACCGAGGCCAGGGTCGGCCATGTCGACGAACTCAACCTGATTGCCATCGAAGGTGGTGATTATCTGCTTGAGGCCCGGGTCAAGGGCCGTGCGCATCCGCTTTCCGACAGCCGTGGGCAACGCTTGCGCGTGCACTCCGTGGAAGAGGCACGGAGCCTGCTCAAGGACCTTCCCTTGCTCTCGCTGAACCTGTTGCACTGGTCTGTGCAGGACGAAATGTGTGGCATGGGCACGCACCCGGAAGAAGACCTGAAAGTGCCGATTTCCCAGCGTTCGGCCTGGTAGCTGCTCGCGGCGCCCCAGTGTGCTAGGCTGCTCGCCCTTTTCATCAAGGGCGCGGCTGCACTGCGCCCTGCAGTGGAGCACGACAATGTCCGAACTCAACCTGTCTACCGACGAAACCCGCGTCAGCTACGGCATCGGCCGTCAGCTGGGTGGCCAACTGCGTGACAACCCGCCACCAGGCGTCAGCCTGGACGCCATCCTGGCCGGCCTGACCGACGCCTTCAACGGCGCCGACAGCCGCGTCAGCGAAGCCGACCTGTCGGCCAGCTTCAAAGTCATCCGCGACATCATGCAAGCCGAAGCTGCAGCCAAGGCTGAAGCCGCTGCTGGCGCTGGCAAGGCATTCCTCGCCGAAAACGCCAAGCGCGAAGGCATCACCACCCTGGCTTCCGGCCTGCAGTTCGAAGTGTTGACCGCAGGTGAAGGCGCCAAGCCGACCCGCGAAAGCAACGTGCGCACTCACTACCACGGCACCCTGATCGACGGCACCGTGTTCGACAGCTCGTACGACCGTGGCCAGCCGGCTGAATTCCCGGTTGGCGGCGTGATCGCCGGTTGGACCGAAGCCCTGCAGCTGATGAACGCTGGCAGCAAATGGCGCCTGTACGTGCCGAGCGAGCTGGCCTACGGCGCCCAAGGCGTTGGCAGCATCCCGCCGCACAGCGTCCTGGTGTTCGACGTCGAGCTGCTCGACGTACTGTAAGACCTGCTCAAGCCCATTCGCGGGCAAGCCCGCTCCCACAGGGTCGCCACGGCACTCAAGGCCAGTGATCAACCTGTGGGAGCGGGCTTGCCCGCGAATGCGTCGGGCCTGCAAACATCAATTCCAGTCTGTCCCCCCAGGGCGCAACGCCCGCGCATAGCAAAACAGAAACAAATTCCGCACCAGCTCCTTGAGCACCCCAGGCTCACTCGAATTCAGCCCGCTCATGTCCAGGTCGCCCTGGTCTCGCAGTTCATCGAGCGCTTCTTCTTCAAGCACGGCACAGACTTCGCCAGTCTCGCGATGCAGGATGCGCAGGTAAGGGTGAGGGCGTTCGAGCCAGGCGTCGATCAGATAAGTCATGGCTATTCTCCTTGGACAGCAATTCCAATGAGAATAATTCTTATTATCAAAATAGCAAGGGGCTATTGGCGTATTTTTGCCGGATGGTGCAGTGACCCTGTTGCAGGATCTGTCAGGGCCGCCTGAAAGGCAGCCCCGTCGCACAGCGTTGTCAGACCTTGCGTACGAACTCGGACTTCAGCTTCATGGCGCCGATGCCGTCGATCTTGCAGTCGATGTCGTGGTCGCCGTCGCACAGGCGGATATTTTTGACCTTGGTGCCGACCTTCACCACCAGGGACGAGCCCTTGACCTTGAGGTCCTTGATCACGGTGACGGTATCGCCGTCCTGCAGGACGTTGCCGACCGAATCCTTCTTCACCACGTCATCGCTGGCGGCTTCGGCTTCGCCGTTGGCCGACCACTCGTGGGCGCATTCGGGGCAGATCAGCTGGCTGCCATCCTCATAGGTGTATTCGGAATTGCATTTGGGGCAGGGCGGCAGAGTGCTCACTTCGGTTCCTTAAACAGACAGGCGGTTAAAGGCCCATATTGTATAAGGTTTTAAGCGGGAAGTGTTTTTGTCCGTACAAAAGCATTCGCGGGACAAGCCCGCTCCCACAGGTTCTCCACCCAGCTCAAGGGCAGTGGTGTACCTGTGGGAGCGGGCTTGTCCCGCGAAGAGGGCGACGCTGTCTTAGTGCGTACGCGCTACCGCAAACTCGCTCAGCTCGATCAATGCATCGCGATACTCGCTGGCCGGCAGCACTTCCAGGCACTCGATGGCTTTGGCCACGTAGTCGCGTGCCATCTGCGCGGTGTAGTCCAACGCGCCCGAGGCTTCGACCGCTACGCGGATCTGCTCGAGGTCTTCCAGGCCGCCCTTCTGAATGGCCTTGCGCACCAGTGCAGCCTGTTCAGGCGTGCCTTCGCGCATGGTGTAGATCAGCGGCAGGGTCGGCTTGCCTTCGGCCAGGTCGTCACCGACGTTTTTGCCGAGGGTCTGCGAATCGCCCTTGTAGTCCAGCAGGTCGTCGACCAGCTGGAAGGCCACGCCCAGGTGGTCACCAAAGGTGCGCAGGGCCTCGCGCTGTGCTTCGCTGGCGCCGGCCAGCGCGGCGGCGCTGTGGGTCGAGGCTTCGAACAGCATGGCGGTCTTGCCGCGGATGACCTCCATGTACACCTCTTCCGTGGTGCTGGCATCGCGAACACGCGACAGCTGCAGCACTTCACCCTCGGCGATGACGCGGGTGGCCTTGGAGAGGATCTGCATGACCGGCATCGAACCCAGTTCGACCATCATTTCGAACGAGCGCGAATAAAGGAAGTCACCTACCAGCACGCTTGGCGCGTTGCCCCACAGCGCATTGGCGGTGGAACGGCCACGGCGCATGCCCGACATGTCGACGACGTCGTCGTGCAGCAGGGTGGCGGTGTGCAGGAATTCGATGGTCGCTGCCAGCAGGCGCAAGTCGTCGCCTTCGCGGCCCAGGGCCTTGCCGCAGAGCAGGACCAGCAGGGGACGCAGGCGCTTGCCACCGGCCGACGTGATATAGTCGCCGATCTTCGATACCAGCGGCACGCGCGAGGTCAGCTGCTTCTTGATGATCTCGTCGACGGCGCTGAAATCATCAGCCACCGCGCGGTAGAAGGTTTGGGGTTGCATCGGCTGCTCCATTGACGTTGCGCGGCATGCTAGGTCGCGGGTCCCGGTGTGTCAAGGCGCGGTGCCAGCGCCACCGGGGCGGTACTTGCAAGCAAAACCGGGGTTGCGTACAATCGCGCACCCTAACTTCCTGGGCAGCACCTGCCTTACGCAATTGCACCGGGCCGTTCCAGCCCCATGCAGCCATGCCAGCCAATACTCAATATATAAAGCGCTGGGTGAGCAGGATTATCGGAGAAATACCATGTCTTACGCAGTAATCGTTACCGGCGGCAAGCAGTACAAAGTCGCTGAAGGTGAATTCCTCAAGATCGAAAAACTGGAAGTCGCCACTGGCGAATCCGTGACTTTCGATCGCGTTCTGCTGGTTGCCAACGGTGAAGAAGTCACCATCGGCGCACCAGTCGTCGCTGGCGCTAAAGTTGTTGCAGAAGTCGTTTCGCAAGGCCGTCACGATAAAGTCCGCATCATCAAGTTCCGTCGCCGTAAGCACCACATGAAGCGTATGGGCCACCGCCAGTGGTTCACCGAGATCAAAATCACCGGCATCCAGGCTTAATCCCCTAGATCCCCTGAATTTATTTGGAGAATTGAACCATGGCTCACAAGAAGGCTGGTGGTAGTACCCGTAACGGTCGCGACTCAGAATCGAAACGCCTTGGCGTGAAGATGTATGGCAGCCAGGTCGTCAAGGCCGGCAACATCATCGTCCGTCAGCGCGGCACCCAGTTCCACGCCGGTTACGGCGTTGGCATGGGCAAGGATCACACCCTGTTCGCCAAGATCGAAGGCGTGATCAAGTTCGAGAAGAAAGGCGAGTTCAACCGCCGTTACGTGAGCATCGTCGCCGCTTAATCGCGACGTCGCTCCAGAAGCCCCGTCATGCGACGGGGCTTTTTCGTTTGTGGTGAGCCTCTTGCAAAGCTGTTTGTATGGGCTGCCGGCGTGGGTTTCTACGGTCGTACGGGGCCGCCGCGCTCATTTTTGCAAGAGCCTCAGGTTTTTTAAGTATTCAGCTCGTCTGCCGACGAGAGGCGGTTTTAATGAAGTTTGTTGACGAAGTATCGATTCGAGTCAAAGCCGGTGACGGCGGTAACGGTTGCATGAGCTTCCGTCGCGAAAAATTCATCGAAAACGGTGGCCCTAACGGGGGTGATGGCGGTGACGGCGGTTCGGTCTACATGGTCGCCGACGAAAACCTCAACACCCTGGTCGACTACCGCTACACCCGTCACCACGAGGCCCAGCGTGGCGCCAACGGTGGCAGCACCGACTGCACCGGCAAGAAGGGTGAAGACCTGTTCCTGCGCGTGCCGGTCGGCACCACGGTGATCGACGCCACCACCCAGGAAGTGATCGGTGACCTGATCACCCCCGGCCAGAAACTGATGGTCGCCCAAGGCGGCTGGCACGGCCTGGGCAACACCCGTTTCAAGTCCAGCACCAACCGTGCGCCCCGCCAGACCACTCCAGGCAAGCCGGGTGATCAGCGCGACTTGAAAATGGAAATGAAGGTACTGGCCGACGTCGGCCTGCTCGGCCTGCCGAACGCTGGCAAGAGCACCTTCATCCGTTCGGTGTCGGCCGCCAAGCCGAAAGTCGCCGACTACCCGTTCACCACCCTGGTGCCGAACCTGGGTGTGGTCAGCGTCGACCGCTGGAAGAGCTTCGTCATCGCCGACATCCCCGGCCTGATCGAAGGCGCTTCCGACGGTGCCGGCCTGGGTATCCGCTTCCTTAAGCACTTGGCACGTACCCGTGTGCTGCTGCACCTGGTCGACATGGCGCCGCTGGACGAAAGCAGCCCGGCCGATGCCGCCGAAGTGATCGTCAACGAGCTGACCCGCTTCAGCCCGTCGCTGGCCGAGCGTGAGCGCTGGCTGGTGCTGAACAAGGCCGACATGGTCATGGAAGACGAGCGCGACGAGCGGGTCAAGGAAGTGGTCGAGCGTCTGCAGTGGGAAGGCCCGGTCTACGTGATCTCGGCGATCTCCAAGCAGGGCACCGACAAGCTCAGCCACGACCTGATGCGCTACCTCGAAGACCGCGCCGATCGCCTGGCCAACGACCCGGCCTACGCCGAAGAGCTGGCCGACCTCGATCAGCGCATCGAAGACGAAGCCCGTGCTCAGCTGCAGGCCCTGGACGACGCCCGCACCCTGCGTCGCACTGGCGTCAAGAGCGTCCACGACATCGGCGACGATGACGGTTGGGATGATGATTTCGAGGACGACGAAGACGGCCCAGAAATCATTTACGTGCGCGACTGACCGGTTGCAGTACACTAAACGCCGCTCTCTGGAGCGGCGTTTTTGTATCTACGGTCTCTACAGATTCGACATAGGTTGGAAGAAGATGCGAAGCAAGGTGACGGGCGCCAAGCGCTGGGTCGTGAAGATTGGCAGTGCTCTGTTGACCGCCGATGGCAAGGGCCTTGACCGCGGCGCAATGGCCGTTTGGGTCGAGCAGATGGTCGCGCTGCGTGAAGCAGGCGTGGAGTTGGTGCTGGTCTCTTCGGGGGCCGTGGCAGCTGGCATGAGCCAGTTGGGCTGGACCTCGCGACCGAGCGCGATGAACGAGCTGCAGGCGGCCGCGTCGATCGGCCAGATGCGCCTGGTGCAGGCCTGGGAGTCGAGCTTCGGCGAGCACGGCAAGCACACCGCGCAAATTCTGCTGACCCATGACGACCTGTCTGACCGCAAGCGTTACCTCAACGCTCGCAGCACCCTGCGCACGTTGGTCGACTTGGGCGTGGTGCCGGTGATCAACGAGAACGACACCGTGGTCACCGACGAGATCCGCTTCGGCGACAACGACACCTTGGCCGCGCTGGTGGCCAACCTGGTGGAAGCCGACCTGCTGGTGATTCTCACCGACCGTGACGGCATGTTCGACGCCGACCCGCGCAACAACCCCGAAGCCCAGCTGATCTACGAAGCTCGCGCCGACGACCCGTCGCTCGACGCTGTGGCCGGTGGCACCGGCGGTGCCCTGGGCCGTGGCGGCATGCAGACCAAGCTGCGCGCGGCGCGCCTGGCGGCACGTTCCGGCGCCCACACCATCATCATCGGTGGCCGTATCGAGCGCGTGCTCGACCGCCTCAAGACGGGCGAGCGCCTGGGGACCTTGCTGTCGCCTGAGCGCGGCATGCTTGCAGCGCGCAAGCAGTGGCTGGCCGGGCACCTGCAAACCCGTGGCACGCTGGTGCTGGACGCCGGTGCCGTGCAGGCGCTGCGCCAGGCCAACAAGAGCCTGCTGCCGGTGGGCGTGAAGACCGTGCAGGGCAGTTTCCGTCGTGGCGAGATGGTGGTGTGCGTCGGCCCTGATGGCCTGGAAGTGGCCCGCGGTTTGGCCAACTACAGCGCCCTTGAGGCGCAAAAAATCATTGGCCAGCCGTCCGATGCCATCGAAAGCATCCTGGGCTACAGCGCGGAGCCCGAGCTGGTGCACCGTGACAACCTGGTTCTGGTCTGAGGGCGTGGGCATGTTGAAAAGGATGATCGCCGTGGCAGCGTTGGCGTTGCCGATGCTGGCCGGTGCCGAGGAGGTCGGCCAGGTGTCGACCGTGTTCAAGTTCGTCGGGCCGAACGACCGCATCGTGGTCGAGGCATTCGATGACCCCAAGGTCGAGGGTGTGACCTGTTACCTGTCGCGGGCCAAGACCGGCGGCGTGAAGGGTGGCTTGGGCCTGGCCGAGGACCGGGCAGAGGCGTCGATTGCCTGCCGTCAGGTGGGGCCGATCAACTTCAAGGGTGAGTTGAAAGATGGCGAGGAAGTGTTCAAGGAACGCACCTCGTTGGTGTTCAAGACCATGCAGGTGGTGCGCTTTCTCGACAAGAAGCGCAATACCCTGGTGTACCTGGTGTACAGCGACCGCATGATCGAAGGCAGCCCGCAGAATGCGGTGACGGCGATTCCGATCTTGCCTTGGGCTCACTGATAGCCTGGTAGATACTGGGAGGCCTTTGGCCTCCATTCGCAGCACAAGGCTGCTCCTACAGAGATTTTGTAGGAGCAGCCTTGTGCTGCGAAAGGGCCGCAAAGCGGCCCCCGTTCACAACAATCAGGCCAACGCCTCAGCCTGATCCTCCCGCACGTCCGCCTTCACTTCATCCAGCCGGCTGATGAACTTCCAGTCCGCCTCGTCGATGTAGATGCCATTCGGCCCGCTGCCACCTTCCAGGTCGATCGCCACCTTGGCCGACACCTGCGGCTTCACGCTCGCCAGAATCGGCACGAAGCCCAGCTGCAAGCTGGTCTCCAGCAGTGCCGCCTGGTTGCGTTCGTCGATGTCTGCCGCCTCGTCGAGGTAGTACGGCAAGCGAATGCGCCCGGCCAGGTCGCGGTCCATCAGGTGCAGCAACAAGTACATGTTGGTCAGCGCCTTGATGGTCATGGTGGTGCCGTTGGACGCGGCGCCGTCGATGTCGGCGTGGATCACCGGCTGGCCATTGACCTTGGTGATCTCGAACGCCAGCTCGAACAAGTCCTTGAGGCCCAGTTGGTTGTGGTTGGCCGCCACCAGCCGTGCCAGGTACTCCTTGGCTTCTTCGTTCTTGTGGTCCTGGTCCGAGCTTTGGGTCAGGTCGAACACCGACAGGGTCTCGCCTTCCTCGTACTGGCCGGCGCTGTGGATGATCTGGTCGATGTGCTTGAGCGCCTCTTTGTTCGGCGCCAGCACCACGCGGAAGCTCTCCAGGTTGGACACCTGGCGCTTGTTGATCTCGCGGTTGAACAGGGCCAGTTGGTGCTCGAGGCTGTCGTAGTCGCTGCGGATGTTGCGCAGGGTCCGGGCGATGTCGGTGACGGCCGCGCGGCGTGCCTTGGCCAGGGTCAGGGCCTCGTCAGTACGATGCGCATAGGCGTTGACCAACAGTTGCAGGCGGCGCTCCATGTCGTCTTCGCTGTCGAACTTGGCCACGCCCTTGAGGCGAACCTGGGCGTACAGCGCCTCGATCTGGTTATCCACCCGCTGCAGGCCCTGCCAGCTGTCCTGGTAGTCATTGAGCATCGGCAGCAGGTTGTCCATGGAGTCGTCGACCGCTTCCATGAACGGCGTGCCGTAGGGCAGGTCGGCCGGCAACAGCTGGCGGCGACGCAGGGCGTCTTCCAGGGTGCGTTGCTTGGATTCGAGGTCGCCGATCTGCCGGCCGACCAGTTGCAGCTTGGCCGACAGTTGCTGGACGCGTTCGGTGAAGGCGTCGCTGGAGCGCTTGAGCTCGTCTTGGGCGGCTTCCAGTTGCGACAGCTGCTCCAGTTTCTCGGGCTCTTCGGCGGCCAGGGTTTCGCTACGTCGGAAGTCTTCCAGGGCTTTTTGCGCGTCCAGTACCGCTTGGTACAGGGTTTCGGTCTGCGCCTTGGAGGCGGAGCGGTCAGCGGCCACGGCCTGCTGGGTCTTGAGCTGCTTGAGTTCTTTTTCCAGGCGCTCTTTCTGGTCGCGAAGGGCGGCGCGGTCGGCCAGGGCCTGGAGGGCCGGTGGGTCGATGTGCGACAGGTCGATGGACAGGCCGGGCGCTTCGAAACGCTCGCCCTTGAACCCATCGAGCACGGCTTCCAGCGACTTTACCCACAGGTCGCTGTCGTCCAGTTCGATACCGCGCTCGCCCAGCGGCAGGCTGAACAGGGCGCCGTTGAACAGGCGCATGAGGCGGTCGACATCCTGCTGCGAGAATTCTTCGCGCAGGCGGGCGTAGCTGTTGTTGTCGGCGTGGTCGAGCTGCTGGCGGACCTGCTTGAGGCGTTTTTCCAGGTCGCGTACGCGCTCGTCCAGGTCTTCGGCCGAGAACTGCCGCGATTGGGCCAGGGCGCCGGCCAGTTCGTCGTGGGCGTCTTTGGCGGCCAGCAACTGCTGCTCCAGCACCTTGACGTCATCGACCAGGGCGAAGCGGTGCTTGAGCACTGACAACTCGCCAAGCCAGCGCTGGATGCCGGTGATTTCACGTTCCAGGCGCATCAGTTCCTGGGTGCCGCCACGTTGGTCGTTCTGCAACCGGTCCTGTTCGCCGCGGTAGTGCTCGGACTGGATGACCAGCTCTTCCTTGCGCGCCATGGCGTATTCCTGCCAAGTGCCCAGCAGGTTGTCGAGCAGTGGCGAAAGGCGGTGCAGCTTGCCGCGCAGGATGTCGCGTTGGGCCACGCCACCGGCCAGGGCCTCTACCAGTGGGCCGGCGGCGACCAGGGCGTTGTAGTCCTGCTCCATGCGGCGCACGTCGCGGAAGGCTTCTTCACAGGCTGCGATGTAGTCGACGCTGCCCGAGCGCAGGCTGTGCTCGAAGGCGTCGAGGAACAGCTGCTTGAGCTTGGCGGCAGTGATTTCGCGCATGTGCAGCAGGTTGATGAACAGCGCGCGGAAGGTTTTCAGGCTTTGCTCGCTGGTCGAGCGCAGCGGGATCATGGTCAGGTCCAGCGGCACCGAGGTGTGGCCGCCGACCAGCAGCCGGCGCAGTTCATCGGGCTTGAGCTCGTAGGCCTTCAGGCCCAGGCGCTCCAGGTTGGTGAACAGCTCCTTCTGGCGCAGGCAGGTGTCGTTCTTCTGGTAGTGGGCCAGGTCCAGCTCGCCTTTGTAGGCGAAGAACTGGTGGCCGAAACCGCCACCCGGGCCGCGGCCGACCACACCGATCACGTGCGGGCCGTGGGGCAGGTTCAGTTCGCAGAGAATGTACGAGGTATCGCTGGCGAAGTAGAAACGACGCGACTGCTCCAGGCTGTACTTGCCGAAGCTCATGTCAGACATGCGCGCCAAAATCGGGAACTGCAGGGCGTTGATCGACGCCGATTTACCCAGGTTGTTGGCGCCGTACACCGACAGCGGGTGTTCCAGCGGGAACAGGCCGAGGCTGTAACCGGCGGTGTTGAGCAATGCAAAGCGGCGGATGCCGTAGCGTTCCTGGCTCATGCGTCAATCTCCTGTTGCTCTTCGCGGATGGCCCGGGCCAGGGCGTCCTCCTCGCTCTCGTCGCCTTCGAACGGCGACAGGTCGAGTGGGTCGTCGGTGCGGTTGAGTTGTTCCGGGCTTTCTTCCTCGACCAGTACCGGTGTCGGCAAGGGCAGGTCGCTGTGCAGGGTGGCAGCCAGGTCGCGGTCCTGCTGGACCGACAGGCACACATCGAGGAAGCGGTGCATCGGCGGCAGGAAGCGGTAGATGCCGCCTTCCTCGTGGGCGAAGCCGAGCTGGGTCATGCGCCGGAGGATCTTCTCTTCGAGTTCGTCGACGGTTTGCACCTCGGCCTGCAGGAACAGGTCGCGGTACTTGTCCAGCAGCGAGGGCAGTTCGTCGCGGCCGATGCTGCCGCCGTCGAGCACGGCCATCGGGTCGCGGCCTTGGTCGGCCAGGTGCTCGACCAGGATGAAGGTGAACAACGACAGGCGCTGGGCGGTCTTGTTGACCTGCGCGGCGGCAAGCTCGGGCACGAAGTAATAGAAGCCACGGGTGTCGCACACCAGCTCGAAGCCCAGGGCCTTGAACAGGGTGCGGTACTGGTCCTGGAAGTTCGACAGCTGAGCGTACAGCTCCGGGTCACGGCGGCTGACGTGGAAACCTTTGAACAGCTCGCGGAAGATCGGCGCGAGCTGGGACAGTTCGGAAAGATCAAGATGCATTGGCTGGGCTCGCGTTGGATTCGGCAGTCGTTCGGGCGACGTCTTCACGGCTGGACGTCAGGGCGAACGAGCGCAGGCTGACCAGGTGTTCGTGGGTGGTGTAGTCGCGGCGCTCGAGGCGCTCGCGCTTGAAGCGCTTTTCTCGGGACAGGCGCGAGAACCAGTACAGCAGTTCGTCGGTGGCGCCTTCGGGCTCCTGGTCCAGCAGCCAGACCATCAGGTCGGGCAGCGGCAGGGCCTGCTCGCAGCGTTCGAGCATTTCCTTGACCGTGCGTGGCGCGCGCGGCAGCGGGTCTTTGTCGGTCTTGTGCGCCTTGGGGAAGCGCGCAGGCTTGGGCTCGAAACGGGCCAGGGCGTAAACATAAGCCTCGACTTGGCTGGCACTGCCGAGGAAGGTGCTCTGCGGCCGAGTGAACATCGGCATGGCCGCTTGCGGCACGGCATCGATGCCCTTGCGGCGGATCACCGACAGGGCCAACGCAGCGCCACGGGTCACGGCGTTGTGCCGGCGCGCTTCTTCGCGCAGGGGCAGCAGCAATTCACGGGCGTGGCGCAGGGTCAGCTGGGCGCTGGTTTGCATTTCCAGAATGCGCGCGTGGGTGCGCAGCAGCATGTCGTCGTCGACCAGGTGGCCGAGGCGCGCCTGTTCGCCCAGCAGGCGCAGCAGCACGGTCTCGACCTTGCGCACGCCTTGTTCGAAGGCGCCGTCGGCGTTGACCAGTTGGATCATCGGCTCGACGTATTCGTCCCAGGTTGCGAGGACTTCGGCGTAGCGCTGGCGCAGCGGGATCTGCCGGTTGCTGGTCTTGGCCCGTTCGGCCACGGCCACCAGTGCCTGCTCGTCGTTGTCGAGCTTTTTGAGCACATCGCGCACGCGCATGTCGAGCAGGCGCAGCTGGCGCGCCAGGTCGTCGCTGTCGCGGTTGTCGAAGGCGTCCTGGATGTGCCCGGCGAGGCGCTCCAGGTGGCGCAGGTAGGCTTCGATCTCCAGGCACAGGCCCAAGCGGTGTTCACGGCGCAGGTAGGCGAGGAAGTCGTGGATCTGGGCGTTGAGCTCGAAGCGGTTCGGGCTCTTGGCCACCGGGACCAGGATATCCAGGCGGATCCACACGTCGAGCAGCTGGGTGATGTCCTGCGGGGTGCTTTCGACCTGCTGGCGGGCCACATGCTGGCGCAGTTCGACCAGGCTCAGGGTGCCCTGGTCGAAACGTTCGCACAGTGGCTCGATCAGGGCCCAGTGTTCGGCTAGGGCGCGCAGGACGCGCTTGGGTTCGATCATTGGCTTCGACTCGTTGCCAAGAAAAAGGGGGCGATTGTACTGCATCCAGGGGGGAGGATTTCACCCCTTGGTCTGTAATGAGAGATGTCCCTTGGTTTTTTAGGGGTATGGCGGGAGCGCTTTGGCGCCTGTGAGATCGAGCGCCGCCCGCGCGGCGCTCGATCTCAACAACACTGCAAAACCCAAGGCGTACGCGTTAGAATGCCCGATTGTTTCAACCCTCCGGATACCCGCCCAGTGCTGACCGAACCCCGTCGCCGCGCCTACCTCTCCGCCATGCAAGTGGTGCACTGGCTGCCGCGCGCCGAACTGCCGTTCGCCGCACCGTCGCGCCCCGAACTGCTATTGCCGGTGGCGCCGGTCGAAGACATCGACTTCGAGGTCAGGCCTGCACCGGCGGCCAACCAGCCGGCGCCAGCCGCCCCTCAGGCACGCTCTGGCGAACGCCCGAAAATCGAAATTCCGCGCCCCGGCAGCACCGCAAAGCCCGCCGCCAAGCCAGCCGAAGCTGAGCCAGAAGCGCCCGCACCGCGCCCGGCCCCGGTGCCGCCGCCACGTTTCTCGCTGCAGTTGCTGCGTGCCGGCAGTTGCCTGCTGCTGGTGGAACTGGCCACCGGTCAGCCCTTCCAGAGCCGCGACCCGTCCTACCTGCTGCTCAAGGACATGCTGCGCGCCGCCGGCCTGCCCGACGCCCCGCAGATCATCGGCGAGCCGGTCCGCTGGCCGTTGCTGGTGCGCGGCAACATGGACCAGGGCCCGGACGCTGCACGCGATTTTGTCCAAGGGTTCATCCAGGCACGCCTGGAAGAAGCCCCGTGCAACTGCTTGTGGCTGATCGGCCTGCCCGCGCTGCGCTTCGCCGGCAATGCCGATGCGCACACCTACTACCAAGTACTGAAGCTCGAGGGCCTGGGCGAAGCCTGGGCCTTGCCGGGCCTTGAACTGTTGATGGACGAGCCGCAGCGCAAGGCGGACGTCTGGAAAGCCATGCGCCAGCTGATGGCGCGCTGGAAGAGCGTTGAATGAGTGAATCGATCAGTTTCCGCCCGATGACCGAGGCGGATCTGGATGCCGTGCTTAAGATCGAATATGCCGCGTTCAGTCATCCCTGGACCCGCGGAATCTTTCAGGATGCGCTCAAGTCCTACGAAGTGTGGCTGATGTTCGATGGCCAGCAGCAGGTCGGCCACGGCGTGATCAACGTGATCATCGACGAGGCGCACCTGCTCAACATCACCGTCAAACCCGAGAACCAGGGGTGTGGCCTGGGCCTGCGTCTGCTCGAGCACCTGATGGCGCGGGCTTACCAGCTCAATGGCCGGGAGTGCTTCCTCGAGGTGCGCGCCAGCAACCAGTCGGCGTATCGGTTGTATGAGCGCTATGGCTTCAACGAGATCGGCCGCCGGCGGGATTACTACCCCATGGCGGGCGGGCGCGAGGATGCGCTGGTGATGGCTTGTACGTTGTTCGAAGAGTGAAGGTGCGGTCCATTCGCTGATGCGCTGGCTGCCAGCCCCCTAGCGCATACTATGGCGTGGTGCCGATTCACCCGTTGCTGCGCTCGGCTTCCGAGTTACCCCAGAAGCGATCCTGGCATTTTTACCAGTATACAAAGGGCTTCGCGTTCTGAATCATTGGGATGGGAATTCTGAGTATTACGACCATGAAGACTTTCACGGGTGCTTGGTTTTTTTATGAAGGGGATGCAGTACGCACTGTTTGGCAGGAAGGCCGTTGCAGTTCGTTGATCCAGGCTGCGGGTATGCGGCTTGTCGAACGAAAGGTTGCCAATGATCTTCAGCAAACGATGATGCTTGCTTCGGATGGCATGGGCTCTGTGATAGGTGAGTCCGGTACAGGGTCTAAATCGGTAGCCTATTCACCTTATGGCTTCCAGAGGGGTATGGAGTCGCTGATTGGCTTCGCAGGCCAGATGCAGTCATTGTTGCCAATCGGTTACTTTCTTGGGAACGGTTATCGTTTTTTTGACGTTGTTACCCATCGCTTCAACTCGCCTGATGAATTCAGTCCGTTTGGTAGAGGAGGCGTGAATGCGTATGTTTACTGCGGGGGTGACCCAGTGAATCGTACGGACCCTAGTGGCCACATCACCTACTATTATGGCTTATCAAGCCACTTTGATTGGGTGGCGTCGCTTACAGCACCCACTGCACCCACTGCACCCACTGCACCCACTGCGCGCACTGGGCCGAGTTATTATTCAGATGGTTTATTTGGAAAGAGTCAGGTACAGAATTTTCCAAGGATTACTACAACGATTAGCCCTCGCTCTGAGGGGATTCATGCTTCGCGTAAGCGTGCTGCGTCACCCGTAGAGGCTGGGGTGTCAAAGCGCTTGAAGCAAGAAGGAGGTCTCATTCAAAAACCGCAGGCTGATGTCAACAGGGGGCTGGTTAAAGCCAGAATGAAAGATCGAATTGAGAATTCTCAACTCGAGTTGTTTTCTAATGATAGTAATGTTCCAGACAATAGAACTATCGCGCTAGATTATTTAGATATGCTCGATTCTAAGGCAACGGAAGAAGCGAGAGAAGCGTTATACAATAAATATGGAAGGACAGTGAGAGTTGGCGAGGTGAGGGATTACGTTTGTGAGGGTGTGAGTGGAATTGTTAGTTGGATTCGCAGATCAGCTAAGCGATAATCTTTACAGATTCTAGATGCTGCAAGGCAGGTCTAACCATGTAGGTTCATTCACGCCCTACGATCCGGTCATGAAGCTGTCAGATAGAAAGCAAATAGGTGGCGTCGATTGAGATCTGTCGATCTATCGTTTATGGACCAAGGCCCGGACGCTGCACGCGATTTTGTCCAGGGGTTCATTCAGGCACGCCTGGAAGAAGCGTGAGTGCTTCTTGGAGGTGCGTGCCAGCAACCAGTCGGCCTATCGGTTGTACGAGCGCTACGGGTTCAACGAAATCGGCCGCCGCCGCGACTACTACCCGGTCGCGGGTGGCCGTGAAGACGCCCTGGTGATGGCCTGCACCCTGTTCGAGGAGTGACCCCTCAGGCGCAGGTCCAGTCACACAGGTACAACCTGATGAGGCAAGACCATGCACGACCTGCAGGAACTGATCGACAACAATGCGCGCTGGGCCGATGCCATCACCCAGCGTGACCCCGATTTCTTCGCCAAACTGGCCCGTCAGCAAACCCCGGAATTCCTCTGGATCGGCTGCTCCGATGCGCGGGTGCCGGCCAACGAGATCGTCGGCATGCTGCCCGGCGACCTGTTCGTCCACCGCAATGTCGCCAACGTCGTGCTGCACACCGACCTTAACTGCCTGTCGGTGATCCAGTACGCCGTCGAAGTGCTCAAGGTCAAACACATCCTGGTCACCGGCCACTACGGCTGCGGCGGCGTGCGCGCCGCCATGCAGGACCGCCAGCTAGGCTTGATCGACGGCTGGCTGCGTTCGATTCGCGACTTGTACTACGAAAAGCGCGGTGAGCTGGCCAAGCTTGAAACCGAAGAGGCGCAGGTCGATCGCCTGTGCGAGCTGAACGTGATCCAGCAGGTCGCCAACGTGGCCCACACCAGCATCGTGCAGAACGCCTGGCACCGTGGGCAGGAGCTGTCGGTGCATGGCTGCATCTACGGCATCAAGGACGGGCGTTGGAAGAGTCTGGACACCACCATCAGCGGGTTCGCCCAACTGCCGCCGCAGTATCGGTTGCGGGCGTTGGACTAATGGCAAAAACCATAGGAGCTCCCACAGGTGTGGGAGCCTCTCTATACTGCGCTATACCTGAGGGATTGTCGTGGTGACCAGCCGCGGCGATGGGCTGCCAAGCGGCCCCAATTACAGGCCATGAGGCTTGAGCCGGGAGTAGGGATGACAGGGACGAAGTGGCTACTGCTGGTGGCGGGGATGTGGGCGGTCAATGCGGCGCAGGCCGATGACCGCGACGTGTGGATGTTCGCCCAATGGGCTGGCGATCATCAGACTCGCCCGTTCCGCGAGATGCTGGTAGATGCCCGCTTGTATGGGGTGGTGCCTATTCACCAACTGCTTCGCTCGGCCTCGGACTGGAAGCTGTGCCGGGCGTCGCCGTTTGCGGTGCCGCCGGCCAGCCAATGGCCTGCGGTGCGCTCGACACTGTCGCTGCTCAAAACCCTCGGCGATCAAGGCATCCTGCGCCAGTTCGAGGTGGTTTCAGCCTACCGTGACCCGCGCCTGAACGTCTGCGCCGGTGGCGCCGCCAACAGCGCCCACACCCGCGCCTTCGCCGTCGATATGCTGTTGCCGGCCTGGGCCGACCCCAACCCGTTGTGCCGTTTCTGGCAACAGCATGGCCAAGCCTGGAACATGGGCCTGGGCCGCTACCCGTCAGGTCGTATTCATGTCGACACGGCCGGCTACCGCACCTGGGGTGGCGATGGCAGCGCCGGGTCGTCGTTCTGTATCAAACCCAAGTGAGCCAGGCAGGCCTGGCATTCGTCGATCACCCATTCGGCGAAGCGCTGGCGCTTGCCACCCTCGTCCAGCGGCTGCGGGCTGAGCAGGTGATAGGCAGAGCCGTCGCGCAAGAAGCCGAAAGGGGCCTGCAGTTGGCCGCTGTCGAGCTCGTCGCGCACCATCAGGGCTGACCCCATGGCCAGGCCCAGGCCCGCGCTGGCGGCCTGGATCGACAAATAGAAATGCTCATAGTCGCTGCGCTCGGTGTGCCTGGCCCGTTGTTCGCTCAGGCGCAGCCAGGTGGGCCAGGCGCTGGGCCGGGTGCGGCTGTGCAATAAGCGCTGGCCGTCCAGGCCGGTGGCGGCGCCGGGGCGGCAGACCGGGCCGATCCATTCGTCGCAGATTTTGCGGTGATGCAGTTGGCGGTCCCAGTGGAAGTCATCGCGGCGCAGCGCCAGGTCGACGCCGCTGCGCGCGAAGTCCAGCGGCCCACCGGCGGCTACCAGATGCAGTTGCAGGTCGGGGTGGGCGCTGTGGAAGCGCGGCAGGCGCGGGATCAGCCAGCGCATGGCGATGGTGGGCTCGCAGGAGAGCACCAGCACGTTGTCGCGCTCCTGCTGTTGCAGGCGCTGCACGGCGCCTTCGAGCTGTTCGAACATGGCCTGGGTGGTGCCATGCAACGCACGGCCGGCGGCGGTGAGGAAGATGGCCCGGTTGCGGCGCTCGAACAGTTCGATGCCGAGGCTTTCCTCAAGCAGCCGTACCTGCCGGCTGACCGCGCCGTGGGTGACATGCAGGCGCTCGGCGGCGCGCACGAAGCTTTCGGTTTCGGCGGCAATGTCGAAGTAGCGGAAGGCGTTGAGAGGGGGCAGTTTCATGGTTTTGTGGTGCCTGTTCCGGCCTCTTCGCGGGCAAGCCCGCTCCCACAAGGATCGCGCATTCATGAAGTGTGCACAGCACCTGTAGGAGCGGGCTTGCCCGCGAAGAGGCCAGTACAAGCACTGCACCTCTGTGAGAAAAACTATCGAATATCCGCCACTATAAATCGATTTTTAGCGGCCCATAAGCCCAAGATAATCGGCGCGTCTGTGCATTTTCATCGCCAATCGAGACCCGCCAATGACCGAACTCATCGCCGTAGCCCTGTTTACCATCCTTGCCGTCATCAGCCCGGGGGCCGACTTCGCCATGGTCACCCGCAGCAGTTATGCACAGGGCCGTAAAGCCGGACTGGCGGCTGCGGTGGGGATCGCCTTGGGCGTGCAGGTGCATGTGCTGTATACGGTGCTGGGTATCGCCGTGATCATCAGCCAGAGCCCACCCCTGTTCCTGTTCATAAAGGTCGTCGGTGCTGGGTACCTGATCTACCTAGGCTATAAATCGCTGACCAACACCACGCGCATCCACCTCGACGGCGTTGGCCAAGACACCGGTGCCAGCCTGAGGGCGGCACTGCGCACCGGGTTTCTGACCAACGCCCTGAACCCCAAGACCATGCTCTTCGTCATCAGCGCCTACACCCAGGTGGTGCAGCCGGGTAGCCCGCTGGCGCTGGACTTCGCTTACGGCGCGTTCATGTCGTTTGCCCATTGGGTGTGGTTCAGCCTGGTGGCGGTGTTCTTCTCCAGCACGGCATTGCGCAAGGCGATGATCGAGCGGCAAGTCATGATGGACCGAGTGATTGGCTTGGCGCTGATCGGCCTTGGTCTGGCAGTTGTAATGGCGAATGTGCGCTGACAGGGCAGGGTGGGCACCTGGTATTTCTATCAGTTGTAGCGATGTGATCGCATCAGGCAGGATCCTTCGGACAGGCAAGTGAAAACCTGCGTCAAGCCGGTGATTGCATGTCGGGTAGTGGCAATTTAGAATAGAATCATTCCCATTTGCGAAGCCTCGCGATGAAAATACCTCTATTTCCCGCCGCAAAATGCCTGGATGACTGGTGCAGGGGCTGTCACCCGTGGCTGCTGGTGTGGTTGCGCCAATGCCTCAATGGGTCGCCGTTATGAGCCCCGAAATCCTATACGAAGCCGTCGAATGGCTGGGGCGCCTTAACGGCCAGCCGAGTGGCCGCGAGCGCAAGGCTTTTCGTGTCTGGTTGGCCCAAGACGAAGAGCACATCGAAGCCTTTAAGCGCATGCAGGAAATCGAGACCTATTTGCACGAGCATGCGCCTGCCGCGCGTACGGCTCTGACAATGAAAGTGCTGGCCCTGATGGCAGTGCTGGCATTGCTTACAGCAGTGTGGATTTAGCACATCGCACTGGGTCAGTTGTCGGAGACGCCGTAACTTTTTCACAGGCAAAGAAAAAGGGCCTACCTTTCGGTAAGCCCTTTATCATGATTGGTGGCTACACAGGGACTTGAACCCCGGACCCCAGCATTATGAATGCTATGCTCTAACCAACTGAGCTATGTAGCCAATGGCGCGCATTATTCCCTTGTGATGCCCCTCTGTCAACACTCATTTCAAAAAAAATTTGCACGCTTTCAAAAACTTAGCCGCCAGGCCCGCCTTCAGCGAACGATCAGCCAGTGCCCGAGCATGCTGTGCAGCTGCAATTGCTGGGCGCTGGCCAGTGCGGCGAGGCTTTCGGCAGGGCGGTCGAGGTTGAAATCGCCGCTCACGCGCCGATGGGCGGTGTGTGCGTCGAGTATCCACAGGCGTTCGCCCTGGTAACCGGCCAGGCGTTCCAGCACCTGCCCAAGCGGCATATCGGTGGCGCGCAGGCGGCCGCTGCGCCAGCTGTCGGCAGTTTTCAGATCGGTTTTTTGCACAGTATCGATTCGTGTGCCGTCGAAGCTCACCCGTTCACCCGCCGAGACCAGGCGCTGCTCGCCGGCCTGCACAACCATGGCCTTGCCACTGAGCACCACCAGCTCGTCGTGGTGCGCATAGCGCGCGATTTGCAGCCGGGTGCCAAATACCTGGATGAGCGCATCGCCCACTTCTACCTCCATGGCCCGGCCGTCGAGCAGGACCTCCAGGTAGACCTGGCCTTGTACCAGGTGCAACTGGCGGGTACGGCCACGCAGGTCGACGTTCATCGCGCTGGCGCTGTCCAGGTGCAGGGTCGAGCCGTCGGGCAGGCGCAGGCTACGGCGTTCGCCCACGTCGGTGTGCAGTTCGCTGCCCAGGCGTTGCATCAGTGGCCAGTACAGGTAGGCCAAAGCGCCCATCACCAGCAAAAACAGCAGCGCCAGCCATTTGCCCAGGTGGCTGCGGCGCGTGTTTATCTGCCGCGGTCGGGGCCGTGCCGGTGGCGGTTGCAGCTGTTGCCAAAAGGTTTCCAGTTCAGCGTAGGCTTGGGCGTTCTGCGGCGCCTGGCACCAGGCGGCAAACACCTGGCGTTCGCCTTCGTCACAGCCGGGCTGACGCAAACGGGAAAACCACTCCAGGGCTTCCTGCTGAGGGTCGGGCTGGAGTTGCTTGGCGGGCATCGGGCTCATGGGATCGGTCTGCTCACGATAGGGGCCGTTTCGCCCAACGATGACAGGGGAATGAGTCGAGGATGCTAATTATATTGAGAACCATTTACAAGTACGTTTCGACGGAGGGATAAAAAAGGTAGCTATGTATCTATTTGTTTCCCGATAATCGGATCCCAAACCTGCGGACGGAGATTCAGGCACATGGCCATCAGTAGCACCTCCACAGCGTCCACCAGCGCAGCGGCGAACCCTGCCAACCCGTTGGTGATGCGCATCATCGGCTTCTGCGCCCTGGCGCACTTGATCAATGACCTGATCCAGTCGGTGCTGCCGGCGATCTACCCGATGCTCAAGGCCAACTACGACCTGAGCTTCGCCCAGATCGGCATGATCACCCTGACATTCCAGATAACCGCCTCGCTGCTGCAGCCTTGGGTCGGCTTCTTTACCGACCGCCGGCCCGCCCCCAACCTGCTGCCGATGGGCACCCTGTGCACGCTGGTGGGGATCGTCATGCTGGCCTTTGTCGGCAGCTTCCCGATGATCCTGCTGGCCTCGGCGCTGGTGGGCATTGGTTCATCCACCTTCCACCCAGAAACCTCGCGCATCGCGCGGTTGGCCTCGGGCGGGCGTTTTGGTCTGGCCCAATCGACCTTCCAGGTAGGCGGCAACACCGGCTCGGCGCTGGGGCCACTGCTGGCGGCGGCGATCGTCATCCCGTTCGGGCAAACGCACGTGGCCTGGTTTGGCCTGGCGGGGCTGTTCTTCTTCGCCGTGACCCTGATGCTGCGTAGCTGGTACAAGGAGCACCTCAACCAGGCCAAGGCCCGCAAGGTGGTGCAGGCCACCCATGGCATCTCGCGCAAGCGGGTGATCGCGGCGCTGATCGTGCTGGGCCTGTTGGTGTTCTCGAAGTACTTCTACATGGCCAGCTTCACGAGCTACTTCACCTTCTACCTGATCGAAAAGTTCGACGTCTCGGTGGCCAGCTCGCAGCTGCACCTGTTCCTGTTCCTGGGCGCGGTGGCGGCCGGTACCTTCTTCGGCGGGCCGATCGGTGACCGTATCGGGCGCAAGGCGGTGATCTGGTTCTCCATTCTCGGCGTGACACCGTTCACCCTGGCGCTGCCGTATGCCGACCTGTTCTGGACCACCGTGCTGAGCGTGGTGATCGGCTTCATCCTGGCCTCGGCGTTTTCGGCCATCGTGGTGTATGCGCAGGAGCTGGTGCCGGGCAGCGTGGGCATGATTGCCGGGATCTTCTTCGGGCTTATGTTCGGCTTCGGCGGCATTGGCGCGGCGCTGCTGGGGTATGTCGCGGACTTGCGCGGTATCGAGTACGTGTATGGCGTGTGCTCGTTCCTGCCGTTGTTCGGGTTGTTGGCGGTATTCCTGCCGTCTACCAGCAAGCGTTGAGCCTGTAAGGGGCTGCCGCGCAGCCCAATCGCGACGCAAGGCCGCTCCTACAAGGAGCCGCCTTGCCGAGCACAGGACTGGCCGGAATAGGTCGTGCGGCGGCCCCCAGACGATTGACGGCCCGACCACCGTTAGCCTAGAGTGCCGCCTCTTTTCTCCAACCTGCGTAGTCAAAGCAATGCGCCGTAACCCGTCCCTCCCACCTGCTCGCCAGCCTGCACTCCAGGCCCTGCGTCGTGCGTGGCCGAGCGACACGGTGCTCAAGCGTCGGCGCAGCGTGCTGTTTGCCTTCACCTTCTCGCCACACCTTGCCCTGAACTGATCCGCGCTTTTGCGTCGTCCGCCGTCCCGGCGTGCGCGCTCGTGTTTGCTCGTCTTTTCGGTTTGCAAGGAGTGGTAAATGAACATGCGTTTGCTGGCGGGCCTGTTGTTCGCCGTGTCGGTGGTGGGCTTCAGCCTGGGGGCCAGCCTGCCGTTGGTGTCGTTGCGACTGCATGAGGCCGGCGCAGGCACGCTGGAAATCGGCATTATTTCGGCCATCCCGGCAGCCGGGATGATGCTTTCGGCGTTCATGGTCGACGCCTGCTGCCGGCGCCTGACCCGGCGCACCATCTACCTGCTGTGCTTCAGCCTGTGCACCGTCAGCATCGCCTTGCTGGAGTCGGCTTTCGACTCGATCTGGTTGCTGGCGTTGCTGCGCTTGGGCCTGGGCATCGGCATGGGTATCGCCATCATTCTGGGCGAGTCCTGGGTCAACGAGCTGTGCCCAGAGCACAACCGCGGCAAAATCATGGCCCTGTATGCCACCAGCTTTACCGGCTTCCAGGTACTCGGCCCGGCAATGCTGGCCGTGCTGGGCGCCGACAGCCCATGGATCACTGGCGTAGTCACCGCCTGCTATGGCCTGGCGCTGCTGTGCATCGTGCTGACCGTGCCCAACGACTACGTCGAGCATGAAGAAGGCGAAAAAAGCTTCGGCCTGGCCGGGTTCTTCCGCGTGGCGCCGGCCTTGTGCGTGGCGGTGCTGTTCTTCTCCTTCTTCGACGCCGTGGTGCTGTCGCTGCTGCCGGTGTACGCCACCAGCCACGGCTTTGCCGTGGGTGTGGCGGCGCTGATGGTGACGGTGGTGTTTGCTGGCGACATGCTGTTCCAGCTGCCTTTGGGCTGGTTGGCCGACCGGGTCGAGCGCACCGGGCTGCACCTGGTGTGCGGCCTGGTGGCGATGCTGATCGGCATCGGCCTGCCGTGGCTGCTGCAGATGACCTGGTTGCTGTGGCCGCTGCTGGTGGTGCTGGGCGCAGTGGCGGGGGGCATCTACACCTTGGCGCTGGTGCTGATCGGGCAGCGCTTCAAAGGGCAGGACCTGGTCACGGCCAATGCCAGCGTCGGCTTGCTGTGGGGTGTGGGCAGCCTGATCGGGCCGCTGGTCAGTGGCGCGGCGATGGATGTGGCACCGCACGGGTTGCCGATGGCGCTGGCGATCATGGCAGGGTTGTTCGTCTGTTTTGCCCGGCAGTCGTACCGGCGGGCAGGGCGCCTGCGCGCGGTGGCGGACTGACCACGCGGGGTTCAGGCGGCGTCGATGCTCACCCAATAGCGTGTGCGGTACTCGACCCGCACCGGCAGGCTGCGCGTGAGCAATTGCAGAATCTGCCCGGTATCGGCCAGCTGGTAGGTGCCGGAGACCTTGAGGTTTGCCACTTCGTCGGCGCAGCGCAGCAGGCCCGGGCGGTAGCGGGCCAGCTCCGCCGCGAATTCGCCCAGCGGCATCTGCTGCACGCTGAGCACGCCGTCGGTCCAGCCCCACGGGTCGCTGCGCAGGCTCACGGCCTGCGAGCTGCCGTTGGCCTGCACCTGCAAGGTTTCGCCAGCCTGTACCAACCGCGCTGAAGGCGACGCGGGGAACAGTGTGACCTCGCCACGGCGTACGGCCAACAACAAGCCATTGTCGTTTTCGCGCAGCAGCAGTTGGCCGTCGAGTGTGCCCAAGGTGCCGACACGGGTATCGATGCGGAAGGGGCGGCTGTCGTTGGCGTTGGCGTCCAGGCTAACCTCGCCCCGTATCAGTTCTAGCAGTCGTTGTTGGCTGCTGTAGTGCAGGTCGATGGCACTGGCGGTGTTGAGCTGGATACGGCTGCCATCACTGCCTTGCAATTGCCGACGTTCACCCGCCGCGGTGCTGCTGTCGGCCAGTAGCTGCGGCAGGCCCAAGGGCGCGCGTGCGGCCCAGCCCAGGCTGCCGCCAACGGCCAACAGCGCCAGCAGCTTGAGGTGGTCTCGGCGGCTGCTGTGCTGGCGCTGGCTGGCGTCGAGGGTGCGTCGGCTCAGTGCCTTGGGCAGCCCGGCCAGCTCGTCGCTGAGGCTGCTGACACGCTGCCAGGCCTGAGGGTTTTGTGGGTGGCTGGCCAGCCATTGCTGGAATTGCCGCTCGGTACGCGGGCTGGGGGTGTCGAAGCGCAGTTTCACCAGCCAGTCGATGGCCTGGTCGACCTGGGTTTGCGCGGGGGCGTTCTCAGCGTTCGGCATAACGCAACCGGTAGCAGACACCCAGGGCCTTGGCCAAGTCGCGCTCGATGGTCGCGCGGGACACATCCAGCTGCAGGGCGATCTGCGCGATGCTCAGCCCGTCGATCTGGGCCAGCAGAAAGGCCTGCCGCACCCGCGGCTTCAGCGCCTGCAGGGCGCGGTCGAGGCGTTCCAGCGTATCGAGGATGACCAGCCGGTGTTCCTCGCTGGGCACTTCGGCTTCCGGCAGGTGGGCCAGGCTTTCCTGATAGGCCCGCTCCAGGGCGCGGCGGCGGAACTGGTCGATCATCAGCCCCCGGGCGATGGCGCTGAGGTAGGCGCGGGGCTCCTTGAGCGGTGAGGCCTGCCGGGCACGCAACACCCGGACGAAGGTATCCTGGGCCAGGTCGGCAGCATGCTCATGGCACCCGACCCGGCTGCGCAGCCAGCTACTTAGCCAGGCGTGGTGGGACTGATAGAGCAGAGCGACCTCGGTGGGCTTGAGCGTGTCGTTGATCTGCATCGTATCGAAGGCCTGATCCCGTGAGCGTGCGCGATTGTGAATAGTTCTCAATTCTATGCGGGTAACGCGCCGCAGAGCAATGGTATGCCAGGAATTAGCCGCGCAAGATCCGGCGTTTCGCCGATGAGCGGTTGGGCTAAGCTAGGCCTCTAGTCGACGTGTTGGAGCCGCTATGATCCTGGCTGACCTTTCGCCCGAAGCCTACGGGGAAGCTGCCCGCTACCTGGCCGACTCGGATCCGGACTGGGCGCGGCATATCGCAGCGATCGGGCCGTGCCTGCACCAGGCGACGCCGGGACGCGAGCCTTATGAGGCGCTGGTACGGGCGATTGCCTACCAGCAGTTGCATGCACGCGCTGCCGAGTCGATTTTGGGCCGGCTGTTGGCGCTGTTCCCTGAAGGCGGCTTTCCCGCACCGCAGCAATTGCTGGCCGTAACGCCAGAGGCGATGCGTGCGTGTGGTTTTTCGGCGAGCAAGGCAGCCACGGTTCAGGGCATTGCCCAGGCCCGCCTAGCGGGGGTGGTGCCCAGCCGCGAGGAGGCGCTGGCCATGCCCGATGACGCGTTGATCGAGCGCCTGGTGGCCTTGCGCGGGGTAGGGCGCTGGACGGTGGAGATGTTGCTGATCTATTGCCTTGAGCGTTCGGACATTCTGCCGGTCGACGACTTCGCGGTGCGTGAGGGGTATCGTCGGCTCAAGGGGCTGGAGAAAGCACCGACGCCGGCGCAGATGCGCTCGCTGGGCGGTGGCTGGCGCCCGTTCCGGACCGTGGCGGCCTGGTACCTGTGGCGGGCCTGAGGTATTTGCTGTGCCTGCACCGGCCTCTTCGCTGGCAAGCCAGCTCCCACAAGGTCTCCACTGTCGTCGGGACCCGTGGTGTACCTGTGGGAGCGGGCTTGCCCGCGAAGAGGCCGGTACAGGCGATAAAGATAAGAGGTAACCCGCGATGAAACCCTACACAACCTCCGAACAACGTTGGCAGGCCGTGCAGGCTCGCGACGGCAACGCCGCCGGTCACTTCGTCTACGCCGTGCGCACCACCGGTATCTACTGCCGCCCTGGCTGCAAAGCGCGCATGGCCAAGCGCGAAAACGTCGCGTTCTACAGCGATGCCGCCGCTGCCGAATCTGCGGGTTACCGGGCCTGCAAGCGTTGCACGAGCGCGAGCCGTGCCACTGCAACCCGGCGTAGCGAACTGGTCACCCGCGCCTGCCGCCTGCTCGAGGGCGACGAGATTTCGCCGAATCTCGACCAACTCAGTGCACAACTGGCCGTCAGCCCCTTTCACCTGCACCGCCTGTTCAAGGCCGAAACGGGCTTGACCCCCAAGGCTTACGCTTCGGCATTTCGTGCCAGGCGCCTGCGCGAGCACCTGGACAATGATCAGCGCTCAGTCACCGATGCCATCTATGACGCCGGCTACAACTCCAACAGCCGCTTCTACGAAAGTGCCGAGCAACGCCTGGGCATGCGCCCCAAGGCCTACCGTGCCGGCGGGCAGGGGGCGACCATTCGCTTTGCGCTGGGCCAGTGTTCGCTGGGGGCGATATTGGTGGCGCAGAGCGAGAAGGGCATTTGCGCGATCCTGCTGGGTGATGACCCCGAACTACTGCTGCACGCGTTGCAGGACCAGTTCCCCAATGCCCGGCTGATAGGCGGCGACAACGAATATGAACGCGTGGTCGCCGAGGTGGTGGGCTTTGTCGAAGCGCCGGCACTGGGCCTGGCGCTGCCTTTGGATGTACAAGGCACGGCTTTTCAGGAGCGGGTCTGGCAGGCCCTGCGCGAGGTGCCGGCCGGCTGTCGGGTCAGTTACACCGACATCGCCGAGCGTATCGGCGCACCCAAGGCGGTGCGCGCGGTGGCCATGGCCTGCGCCGCCAACCGCATTGCCGTGGCCATCCCGTGCCACCGGGTGGTTCGCCGCGATGGCGATATCAGTGGCTACCGCTGGGGCGTCGAGCGCAAGCAGCAACTGCTCAAGCGAGAAACGGCACTCTCCTGATCGCCTCAAGCCGCGTAGAATCCCCCGCCAAATCGAAATGTATAGAGGAATGTTCGATGAGGCGTGTCAGCCTTGCCCGTTATTGCCTAGGCGTATTGGCCCTGATGGTGGCATTGGCCACCCCGGCCTGGTCCGCACCGGCCACGCCAGTCTCCAGCCTGGCCGCTGCCGAACTGCCGGTGCTCGAAGAAAACGCGAGCCTTGAGCAACTGAATGACCGACTCGACGAGATCCGCCAGGGCGTCACCAGCAACGCCAATGACGACGTGCTCTCGCAGTTGCGCCAGGCCGCCATGCAGGTTCAGCGTCAGGCCGATGCACTGAGTGCGCTGCGGACCACCGACGTTGAGGGCCTGGACGACAAACTCAAGGTGCTTGGCCCGCCCCAGCCGGACGAGACCGCGACCATCACGCTTCAGCGCAAGGACCTCGAGGCGCAGAAAAAGTCCGTATTGGCCGAGCAGGAACAGGCGACCAAGCTGACCCAGTCGGCCCGCGACCTGTCCACGCAGATCGTCAACCTGCGCCGCAGCCAGTTCAACTCGCAGGTCACCAGCCGCGCGACCAGCCCGCTGACCCCGGCGTTCTGGCAATCGCTGATCCGCCCTACCGCTGAAGACCTGAGTCGCCTGCGAGACCTGCGCGGCGAGGCGGCCGATGCCGTGGCTAGCGCGTTCAGTGCCGAGCATCGCTGGTTGTTCCTGACCAGCCTGGTGGCGGCAATCCTGGTCTGGACCTTGGTCCGTCGCCTGCTCGAACGCCTGCTGGCAGACGCCATGATCCGCTGGCTGCCGGAAGGCCGCCTGCGCCGCAGCGCCTTGGCCCTGAGCGTCAGCCTGGCGACGCTGGGTACCATCGCCGGCTCCGTGTCGCTGCTGCGCTGGGGCCTGGAAAGCAGCGCCGAGCTGGGTTCGGACATCGCCAGCCTGACCAACCATATCCTTACCCTGGTGGTGTTCAGCGCCTTCATTTCGGGCCTGGGCCGCGCCATGTTGATGCTGCAGCGCCCGTCCTGGCGCCTGCCACCCATCCACGATGAAGTGGCCAGCGCCCTGGGTTGGTTCCCCAAACTGCTGGCCCTGGCGTTGATGGTGCTGCTGACCCAGGAGCGCATCAATAGCGTGATCGGCACCAGCCTGGCGCTGACCGTGGCCACCAACGGCCTGACCGCGCTGGTGGTGGCGGTGATTTTCTCGGTGGCCTTGCTGCGCTACCGCCGCACCTTGCGCAAGCATGACCTGGAGCGCCCGACCGGCCTGGCGGGGCTGATCCCCTTCGTCATCGTGGTGTGGGTAGGGCTGATCGTGCTGGCACTGCTGGCCGGCTTCCTGACCCTGGCCTACTTCCTGACCGCCAAGTTGCTGTGGATCAGCGTGGTGGCTACCTGTGCCTACCTGTTGACCACCTTCCTCGGTGACCTGTGCGAAACCCTGCTGTCGCCTCGTCAGCCCGGTGGCCTGGCCTTGGCGTCGACACTGGGCCTGGCGCCGCGTCATCAGGCCCAGGCCAGCACGATTCTCGCCGGCATTGGTCGCACTGTGTTGCTGTTCCTGGCGGTACTGCTGGCCTTGACGCCGTCGGGCACCAGCCCCGGCGAATTGCTGCTCAGCCTGGGGGATTGGGACGACACCGGCGGCAAGATGCTCGGCAACATGAACATCGTGCCGCAGGACATCCTGCTGGCGGTGGTGATGTTCTTCGGCGGCATGTTCGGTATTCGTGTGCTCAAGCGCTGGTTGAGCGAGCGCCTGTTGCCGGAAACCGACATGGACGCCGGCATGCGTGCCTCGCTGGTGACGCTGGTGGGTTACCTGGGCTTCCTGTTCCTGGCCATGCTGGTGATGTCGACCCTGCGCATCAACCTGACCAGCCTGACTTGGGTGGTGAGTGCGCTGTCGGTCGGTATCGGTTTTGGTCTGCAGCAGATCGTGCAGAACTTCATCTCCGGCCTGATCCTGCTCACCGAGCGCCCGGTAAAGGTGGGCGACTGGGTCAGCCTGGCCGGTGTCGAGGGTGATATCCGCCGCATCAACGTGCGCGCCACCGAGATTCAGATGTCCGACCGCTCGACGGTGATCGTGCCCAACTCGCAGTTCATCTCGCAAAACGTGCGCAACGTGACCATGGGCAATGCCCTTGGGGTGGTCAGCATTACCCTGACCTTGCCGCTGGAAACCGATGCCAACCGTGTGCGGGAATTACTGCTGGCGGCGTACCAGGAGCACGAAGCGATTCTGGATGCACCCGCGTGTTCGGTGTCGTTCAAGGACCTGACCACCAGCGGCATGGTCATTGGCGTCAGTGGTTACGTGGCGGGGCCGCGGCAGGTGTCGGGCACGCGCAGTGACCTGCTGTTCACCATTCTTGGCCGGTTGCGCGATGAGGGTATCCCGCTGTCGTCGCCGCAAAGCATGGTGTTGGTGCAAGAGGGCGCGCGCCCGGCTGACGAGCCGGCGTGAAGCCGGGGCCGCGGTGCGGCCCATTCGCGGGCAAGCCCGCTCCCACAGGTTCTGCGCTAGCAGGGGCCTGGAGGCGCGGGCTTGCCGGCGATTGGGTTTCAATGCTGCTTGGCCTGCCTGATCCTCACCAGGATCACCAGCAGCACTAACAGCACTGGCGGCGCCATCGCCAACAACCCATCCCGCGCCGTCAGCCCCACCCCCAGCACATTCAGCCCGCCATACAGCAGCTTGAACAGGTTCAACAGGTAATAGGTGATGGCGATGATCGACAGCCCCTCCACCGCCCGCTGAATCTTCACCTGGGCGTCGGCCCGGGCATTGAGGCTGCGCAGGATCTCTGCGTTCTGCTCTTCCATCTCTACCTGCACCCTGGCCTGCAGCAGGTCCCCCAGGTTGGCGACATTCTTCGCCAACTGCTCCAGCCGTTGCTCGGTGGCTGCGCAGTAACGCACCGTAGGCTTGAACCGGCGTTCGATGAACACGCCCAACCGCTGGCAATCGCCCACGTGGCTCTCGCGCAGTTCAGCCAACCGCTCAAACACCAGTTGCGCATACGCCTGGGTGGCGCCGAAGCGGTGGCGGGTCTTCACCGTATGGCTGACCACCTGGCGCGAGAGCAGGGCGATGGCGTCGAGCAGCCCCTTGGAGTCGTGGCCATCGCCCCCGGCGCTGCGTTCGGACAGGCTCACCAGGGTCTTGTCGAAGGCGTCCAGCTCCTGGCTCAGGGCCTTGGCCGTGGTCAGGGTCAGCGAGGCCATCATGCGGTAGGTTTCGATCTCCAGCAGGCGCCGGATCATGCGGCCCTGGCGGTAGGCATTGAGGCGGCGATTGATGAACAGGAAGCGGTTGGTACCGTCCTCGGTCAGGCGAAAATCGCTCCACACCGACGCATCGCCACCGCCCACACAGGAGCCGCAGGGGTCTTTGAAGCCATAGTGGCTCAGGTCGAGGTCCTGTTCGTCGCGGACCAGCACCTGCACCGCATTGATCACCTGCGCCGTTTGCGGGGCGATGGCTTCGGCCAGCACCTGTGGCAGGGCTTGCCACTCGGTGTTGGCGGTGGAGCAGGGCACCACCAGGGTCAGGGTGAAGAACTCGGTGTGCCGTTCCCATTTGAACGGGTGCCCGTCCAGCCGGGTAATGCCCTGCGCTGCGTTGATGTCCTGCGCCTTTGGGCAGCAGCGTTGCAGCAGCGCCGCACACGCTGCATCGCCGCCGAGCAAGGCGAGGTGGAAGACATGGGCCGGGCCGTCGAAATACAGCGACGGGCGAGCGTGCAGTTCGTTGTGCAAGGCGGTGCGTTGAGGGTGCATGGTGGTCCGGCCTGGTGTTGTGATTGTGGGGGTACCAGGAAGTGGGACTTTGCGCGATGACTGAAAAGTCACGTGGCCATGGGGGCCTTTGTGAAACGGAATCAAGCGCAAAGCAAAAGCCCCTTGTGACATCTGTCAGCAAGGGGCTTCTTGACCAGCTGCTGGGGTTAACCCAGGCAGCGCGTCACATGCTTCACCGAGAGGTACCCCGACAACCCCCAGGGCCCGAGCTCGCGCCCGATGCCGCTGCCTTTGGTTCCGCCCCACGAGGTCTCGACGAATACTGCCTGCACCGAGTTGATCCACACGTGGCCAACTTCCAGCGCATCGGCAACGCGTTCGGCGCGTTCCAGGTCGGCAGAGCAGACCGTGGCCACCAGGCCGAAGCGGCTGTCGTTGGCTTCGGCGATCGCCTGCGCTTCAGTGGTGAAGCGCCGTGCACACAGCACCGGGCCGAAGATCTCTTCGGTCCACAGGCGGCTGTGGGCCGGGACGTCCACATACAGCGTGGGGCTGACGAACCAGCCGTCACGGTCCAGCGCTTTGCCGCCGGCCAGGCATTGCAGGCCCTCTTCGCGTGCGGTGGCGAAGTAGCTGGCAACCTTCAGCCATTGCGCCTGGCTGGTCAGCGGGCCCATGTCCACTTCTTCGCTCAACGGGTTGCCCACCCGCAGGTTCTCCAGTGCCGCCTGCAAGCGCGGCAGCAGCGCATCGGCGATACCGTCCTGCACCAGCAGGCGTGAGGTGGCCGAGCACATCTGCCCGGCGTTCCAGCTGATGCCAGCGACAATCCATTCCACGGCCTGGTCGATGTCGCAATCATCGAACACCACGATCGCCGACTTGCCGCCCAGCTCCAGCGTCACGGGCCGGCATTGGGCAGAAGCGCTGCGCATCACCTGGCTGCCAACACTGTTGCTGCCGGTGAACGACAGCTTGTCCAGGCCTGCGTGGTTACTCAGCGCCGCGCCGGTTTCGGCCTTACCGTTGACGATGTTCAGCACGCCAGCGGGCAGGCCGAGGGCCTCGGCGATCTGGCCGTAAGCCTGCTCGATCAGCGGGGTGACTTCCGAAGGCTTGAGCACCACGGTGCAGCCTGCGGCCAAGGCGGGGGCGAGCTTCCAGGCGCTGGTCACCAGCGGGAAGTTCCACGGCACGATCAGGCCGACCACGCCGACCGGTTCCAGGCGGGTGCGGGCGGTGAAGCCGGGCGCGGCCAGGGGCACGTCGCGGTTCTTTTGCGGCAACTGCTCCGCCAGGTCGGCGTAGTAGCTGAAGGTGGCAATCGCGTCGTCCAGGTCGATTTCGGCCTCGTGGCGCGGCTTGCCGTTGTTGCGCATCTGCAGGGTGATCAACGCTTCGCGGCGCTGCCCGAGTTGCTCGGCGAAACCGCGCAGGTACGCTGCACGTTCGCTGGCGCTGGTCTGCTTCCAGGCCGGCAGGGCTTCGCGCGCGGCGGCCACGGCTTGGTCGACCTGGGCAACGCTGGCGGCCATCAATTCGGCGAAGGGCTGGCCCAGTGCAGGGTCATTGACGCTGATGCAGTCGCTGCCTTGGCCTTCGACCCAGCGGCCGGCGATGTAGTGAGAAGTGGTCATGGGCAAATTCCAGTCAGGCCATTTCGGCAGTGATTACCGGCGCATGCGAGGTGCTTTTGCAGCGCACCCAGCGCGGGCCATTGGGCCCATACACGCCAGCAGGTTCAGGGAACAGGTTGAGCAGGGCGAGGTACAGTACTCCCGCCAGCCCTAAGGTTACTGGCAGGCTCAGGTCGATGCCGCCGGCCAGGTCGCCCAGCGGGCCGACGAACTGACCCGGCAGGTTGACGAAGCACAGGCCGATTGCCGCGCTGGGGATCCACGCCCCCATGCCGCGCCAGTTCCAGCCGTGCGTGAACCAGTAGTGGCCGCCGCGCTGGCCACGGGTGAACACCTGCAGGTCATCGGCATGGTAGAAGCCGCGACGGGTGATCAGGCCGAGGATCATGATCACCATCCATGGGCTGGTGCAGGTGATGATCAGCACGGCGAAGGTCGACACGCTCTGCACCAGGTTGAAGGTGAAGCGGCCGATGAAGATGAAGCCGATCGCCAGCACGCCGATCAGCAAGGTTGCGGCGGCGCGGCTGAGCAAGCGCGGGAACACGCTGGACATGTCCAGGCCCGTGCCGTACAGCGCGGTGGTACCGGTGGACATGCCGCCGATCACCGCAATCAGGCACACCGGCAGGAAGAACCAGCTCGGCGAGATCGCCAGCAGGCCGCCGACATAGTTGTTGGCCGCGATGTAGTCAGGCGCCTGGCTGGCGACCAAGGTGGCGGTGCACAGGCCGAACAGGAACGGGATCAAGGTCGCGGCCTGGGCGCCGATCACCGCCAGCATGATGCGCGACTTGGGCGTGGTCCGCGGAATGTAGCGCGACCAGTCGCCCAGGAACGCACCGAACGACACCGGGTTGCTCATGGCCAGGATCGCCGCACCGACGAAGGCTGCCCAGAAGCCCGCTTGGCCAAGGTTGACGCTGCCGGCGTAGCCCGCATCGAACGGCCCGGCGAAGGCCGCGATGCCCAGCAAGAACAGCAAGCTCGACGCCCACACGGCAATCTTGTTGACCCACAGCATGAAGCGGAAGCCGAAGATGCACACCACCAGGACCAACACCGCGAACAGGCCATAGGCAAGGCCCAGGGTGAGGTCGGTTTCCGGTAGGCCGGCGAGGCGTTTGGCGCCACCCACCAGGGCATCGCCCGAGCTCCACACCGACAGCGAGAAGAACGCCACGGCGGTGAGCAGCGACAGGAACGAGCCGACGATACGCCCATGCACGCCGAAGTGCGCGCCCGACGACACCGCGTTGTTGGTGCCGTTGAGCGCACCGAACAGGCCCATGGGGGCGAGGATGATGGCACCGATGCCGACCCCGAGCACAATCGCCCAGACCCCGGCCTGGAACGACAACCCGAACAGCACTGGGAAGCTGCCCAGCACGGCCGTGGCAAAGGTATTGGCACCGCCGAAAATCAGGCGGAACAGGTCAAGCGGGGAGGCGTGGCGTTGGTCGTCGGGAATCTGTTCGACGCCGTTGGTCTCGATACCGGTCGAGTGGCTCATGGTGATACTCCAGCGCGGTTGTTGTCGCCCGGCGCAGTGCGCGGGCCTTATTGTGGGTGCGATGGCAGAGCGGCAAGGCCGCGTAAAAGAGGATCAGGCGGTGGTGACGACCGACAGGTGTTCATGGCAGGCCAACCAGCGCTCGCCCTGGCGGCGAAAGACGATGGTTTCACGCTCGGCCAGCTGGTGCTCTTCACCGGCGATGCGGATGTGCGTGGCCACATCGTGCATGAAGATCGCCACGTCACCTTGCAGGCTCACTTGCGCATTGCCCGACTCACACGCCAGCACGGCAAAACCGTCGGCCTGCCACTGGGCCCACACGGCTTCATAAGCGCCACGCGACAACAGCGGCTGCGCCAAGGTGTGGAAGAGGAAGGTGGCGTCTTCGCTGAAGCAGGCGAAGTAGCGGGCGGTGTCGTTGCTGGCAAAGGCATCGATGAGGTCGGCGGCGGCTTGCCGTACCTGGAGTGTCTGGTCCACGGGAGTGGCCTCACGCTTTTTGTGATTGTGGTGAGCGATTCTGGTGGCGCTTGGCGGGGGGAAAAATCGCTGGGGGCAAATAATCAGTTCAGGAAAGTGTGAAGTGATGTTTGGCTGGCTTTACCCTCGTATTGCCCGTGGATTAAGGTGGAAGGAGTCGTGTTGAGCAGCAGCCATTGGCGTGTAGAACGTAAAACTGACGAAGCCCCTTACCTCCTTGGACTGTAGGCAATGAGTAAGTACGAACCACCGCTCACGGTAACACCTCGTATTTTGGCATTGGTTGCCGAGATCAGTGAGCTTGTGGGGTTGTTGGCTGCTCACTCGGACAGCGGGCTGACGCCGCAACTGCGCCGGGGCAACCGTATTCGGACTATCCAGGCATCACTTGCAATAGAGAACAATACGTTGAGCGTGGAACAGGTAACTGCATTGCTGGATGGCAAGCGGGTATTGGGGTTGCCACGTGAAATCCAGGAAGTGCGAAATGCATTCGTTACCTATGATGCAATGGCGAACTGGCGCCCCGGCTCTCAAGACGATCTCCTCGCTGCACACGGTATGCTGATGCAAGGGCTGATTGATGACGCTGGCCATTTTCGCAAGGGGGGCGTAGGGATCTATCGCGGGGTACGCTTACTGCACATGGCGCCCCCAGCCAGTCGAGTCGCGACGCTCGTGCAGGGCCTATTGCACTGGCTCGAAAAAAACGATTGGCACCCCCTGATCATCAGCTGTGTATTTCACTACGAGTTTGAGTTCATCCACCCGTTTGCTGATGGAAATGGGCGAATGGGACGGCTCTGGCAGACGCTGTTGCTTAGCCGTTGGCGACCAGTCCTGGCATACCTTCCGGTAGAAACGGTAATCCGTGAGCAGCAAGAAGCCTACTATTCGGCGCTTGCTGCAGCCGATCAGTCTGGTGAAGCAACCCCGTTTGTCGAGTATATGCTCCAAGCACTGCTTCAGGCCCTCAGCGAAGCAGTGGGTAGCGATCAAGTAGGCGATCAAGTAACCGATCAAGTAGCGAGACTGCTCAATGTTCTGCCCATTGGGATTTCATTGAAGGCCAATGAATTGATGGATCGCCTTGGGCTCTCGCACCGTCCCACATTCAGCAAGAATTACCTTAAACCAGCAATTGCTATGGGTTTGATCGAAATGACTGATCCTCATTCTGCTCGCAGTCCTAGACAGCAATATCGTCGAGTCGCCAAGTAAGCGACGATCCGCTTGTATGGGCCAACTGGCGGGGCTATCCCCAAATGACCGGCATACGCCAAACCCGCTGTCATCGAACTGCAACCTACATCCCGCACCCTTTCTGCCATCAACCTCAATGCCTCATTGCGAGTTCGAATGGGTCATCCCGCGCTGCATCCGCAACAGGACCATGACCTGTTCGGCCTGCTTTATGCTTTTGCCTTCCGCCCAGGCCAGCCCGGTCGCGAGATCGATTCGGCGCAGCTGCTGCGCAAGCTTGGCGAACCGCCTGAGCCCGACGAATTTTTATGGCTGCACCTGAACCTGGCCCATGCCGCTTGCGAGCGCTGGCTGCGCGCCCACCTGACGCTGCCCGAGGCGTTTTTCGAAACCTTGCGCGAGGGCTCCCGGTCGACCCGTATCGAACATGCCGATTCGGCCCTGTTGGCGGTGGTCAACGATGTGGTGTTCAACTTCGGCCTGGTGTCGTCGGACATTTCCACGCTGTGGGCCTGCGCCAGCAGCCAGCTGCTGGTCAGCGCGCGTTTGCAGCCGTTGCATTCGGTGGACAAGCTGCGCTCGTCGGTCAAGCGAGGCGAGCGCTTCCATTCGTCCATCGAACTGCTGGTGCATCTGCTGCGCGACCAGGGCGATGTGTTGACCCAGATCGTGCGCGAGACCACCACCAGCGTCGATCGCATCGAAGACCAGTTGCTGTCCCAGCGCCTGAGTGACAACCGCGCCGAACTCAGCAGCATGCGTCGGGTACTGGTGCGCTTGCAGCGCCTGCTGGCGCTCGAGCCTGGGGCCCTGCTGCGCCTGCTCAACCGCCCACCGGACTGGCTGCAGGAACAGGACATGCGCCAGCTGCGCGCGGCGACCGAAGAGTTCACCCTGGTGATCAGCGACCTCACCGCCCTGGGTGAGCGGATCAAGTTGCTGCAGGAAGAGATCGCCGCCAAGCTCAACGAGCAGACCAACCGCACCCTGTTCACCCTGACGGTGGTGACCGTGCTGGCGCTGCCCATCAACATCATCGCCGGCTTCTTCGGCATGAATGTCGGTGGCGTGCCGCTGTCGGACGACCCACATGGCTTCTGGGTACTGGTGGCACTGGTGGCGACCTTCACCGTGCTGGTGGGGCGTTGGGCGTTTCGCAAGCGGCGTGAATACTGACGGCGGCATGCGCCCCGACTGACGGTCTCCGCCATCTCTGATCCTTGCCTACGCTGATACTCCCCATCTGCTGATGCAAGGAGCTTCACCATGGCCTTCCAATACAAGCGTCTGGACAAGAACAACGCCGCAGTCCTGCTGGTCGATCACCAGGCGGGTTTGCTTTCGCTGGTGCGTGACATCGATCCGGACCGCTTCAAAAACAACGTCCTGGCCCTGGCAGACCTGGCCCAGTACTTCAAGCTGCCGACCATCCTCACCACCAGCTTCGAAACCGGCCCCAACGGCCCGTTGGTCCCCGAGCTCAAGGCGCAGTTCCCCGATGCCCCCTACATCGCTCGCCCCGGCAACATCAACGCCTGGGACAACGAAGACTTCGTCAAAGCCGTCAAGGCCACGGGCAAGAAGCAACTGTTGATCGCCGGTGTAGTGACTGAGGTGTGCGTCGCGTTCCCGGCACTGTCGGCACTGGAGGAGGGCTTCGAGGTGTTCGTCGTCACTGACGCCTCTGGCACCTTCAACGAATTGACCCGCGATTCGGCCTGGCGGCGCATGGAGGCTGCCGGGGCACAACTGATGACCTGGTTCGGCGTGGCCTGCGAGCTGCACCGGGACTGGCGTAACGATGTCGAAGGGCTGGGGACGCTGTTCTCCAACCACCTTCCCGATTACCGCAACCTGATGACCAGTTACGACAAGCTGGCCAAGTAGCGCCCTGCCTCGCACGGCGGACGGCTCTGTGTAGGAGCAGCCTTGCGCTGCGAAGAGGCCGGTGTAGCACAGAGAATCTTTCAGGCAGTCACCGGCCTCTTCGCAGCGCAAGGCTGCTCCTACACACAGAGACCGAGCAAGCCATGCCTGAGCAGGCTCGGCGCGGGAGTAATAAGCGAAGCGGCAAACCGCCATGGATCGACCATACTGAGTCTTCATTCGCCAGTGGGAGCGAGCCATGTCGAAGTCAGCCAAGAAGAAGGACCCTCAGGCACAGCCCGAAAAATTGGGCGGCAAGGCCTACGAGAAGGCGCTCAAGCACCTTCACGTCGAGTTGGTAAAGCTGCAGGAATGGGTCGTGGCCAAGGGCCTGAAGGTGTGCATCGTCTTTGAAGGCCGCGATGGGGCGGGCAAGGGCGGGACCATCAAGGCCCTCACCGAGCGAGTCAGCCCGCGGGTGTTCCGTGTGGTGGCGCTGCCGGCGCCGACCGAGCGGGAAAAAACCCAGATGTACGTGCAACGCTACCTGGGCCATCTGCCTGCTGCAGGCGAGGTGGTGATCTTCGACCGCAGTTGGTACAACCGCGCCGGTGTCGAGCGGGTGATGGGGTTTTGCAGCGATGAACAGGCCAACAAGTTTCTCACTGTGGTGCCGTTGTTCGAGAAGATGATGGTCGAGTCGGGGATCATCCTCATCAAATACTGGCTGGAGGTCAGCGCCGAAGAGCAGACCCGCCGCCTGCAGGACCGCATCAATGACGGCCGCAAGCTGTGGAAGCTGTCCCCGATGGACCTGAAGTCGTATACCCGCTGGGATGACTACACCAGAGCCCGCGATGACATGTTCGCCGCGTCGGATTCTTCCTGGGCGCCATGGTTCATGGCCCACTCCAACGACAAGCGGCGCGCACGGCTGAACATCATCAGCCACCTGCTCGGCCGCATTCCCTACAAGGACATCACCCGCGACCAGGTCGTGAAATTGCCCAAGCGCGGCAAAGTCGGCAAGTACAAGGCGGTGAACTACCCGTTCAAGGTTGTCGAAGCGCGTTACTGACCCCATCCCCGCGGGGAGCCTACAGGGTGTAGACCTATGCCACATGACGGCAGCTTGCTCCAGGCAACGGTGGTGTTCCTCTTGGCCGTGGTACTGCTGGTGCCACTGGCGCAGCGTTTGAAACTGGGGGCCGTGCCGGGGTATCTGCTGGCCGGCATCCTCATCGGCCCTTCGGTGCTGGGTTTGCTGGGTAACCCGGATAACGTCGCACGCCTGTCAGAGATGGGCGTGGTGATGCTGCTGTTCGTCATTGGCCTCGAGCTTTCGCCACGCCGCCTGTGGACCATGCGCCGGGCGCTGTTCGGCGTTGGCTCGTTGCAGGTCGGGCTGACCGCCGCGGTGCTGGGCCTGCTCGCCTTTTGGCTGTTCGGCCAATCGAAGGCGGCGGCCGTCGTGCTGGGGCTGGGACTGGCCCTATCGTCGACGGCGTTTGGCTTGCAGGTGCTGGCCGAGCGCAAGGACCTAGGCAAGCCGCACGGGCGCCTGGCGGTGGCGATTCTGCTGTTCCAGGACATTGCCGCCATCCCCCTGATTGCCGTGGTGCCCTTGCTGGGCGGGGATGTCAGCCGCGCCGATGAAGGGACGTGGCCGCTGGTGGGCGTGGCGGTCGGCATCGGTGTGATCATTGTGGGTGGCCGCTACCTGATGACCCCGATATTCAAATGGACGGTCGGCTCCGGATTGCCGGAGCTGTCCACCGCTACCGCGTTGCTGGTGGTACTGGGCACCGCTTGGGTGATGGAGCATGTCGGCATCTCGATGGCGCTTGGTGCGTTTCTCGCTGGCGTGTTGATGGCCGAGTCGCCGTTCCGTCACGAGCTCGAAACCCAGATCGAACCCCTCAAAGGCCTGTTGCTTGGGCTGTTCTTCGTCGGCGTGGGCATGAGCGCCGACTTGCGCCTGTTGTTCGGCATGCCCTTGGCGGTGTTGGGGCTCACGCTGTTGCTGGTGGGCGTCAAGCTGCCGCTGTTGGTGGCTTTGGGCCGTACGGCCGGTGGGCTGAACCGGCCCCAGGCGTTGTGCCTGGGGGTGGTGTTGGCGTCTGGCGGTGAGTTTGCGTTCGTGGTGTTCAAGTTGGCGCTTGAGCACCAGGTGCTCGAGCAGCAAGTGCATGACCTGTTGGTGCTGGCCATCACCCTGTCGATGGCAGTGGTGCCGTTGGTGATGATGGCCCTGAGCCGACAGCTGCGCGACCCCGACGCCACCCGCCCCACGCCTGAAACTGACCACTGACTCGCGCCACGACGGCGTACTGACTGTTCGGAGGTGAAGCATGCAGCCGAGTTTCAAGCTGGACAGCGCCCTGTCGCAGGGCTTGCTCGATGTCTTGATCAAGGCAGGCTTGGTGGCTGCCCTGGTGATCTTCTCCTTCCAGGTGTTCCAACCTTTCCTCGAACTGATGCTGTGGGCGGTGATCCTGGCCGTCACGCTGTACCCGCTGCACGGCCGCATCACGCGGCGCTGGGGGCTCAAGGACGGCTATGCGGCAACGGTGGTGGTGCTGCTGGTACTGGTGGTGTTGCTGGTGCCGATCTACCTGGTGGTGGTGTCGATCACCGAGTCGGTGGACAGCATGCTAACGCTGCTCAAGAGCGGCGCCTGGAGCGTACCGACACCCTCCGAGTCGGTGGCTTCCTGGCCGTTGATCGGGCCGCGCCTGTATGCCTTGTGGCTGGCAGCATCCGAGAGCTTGAGCGAGGTGCTCAACAGCATGATGCCGCAGCTCAAGGACGCCGGGCGTGTGCTGCTGGGGGCCGCGGCCAGTGCCGGGGGGGCGTTTCTGATGTTCATCGCGGCGATCATCATCTCGGGGGTGATCATGGCCTTCGGCGCGCGTGGCGAGCTGGCGGCGCAGCGCATTGCCATGCGCGTATCCGGCGAGCAGCGCGGCAGGTCGATTGCCAAACTGTGTACCGCCACCATTCGCGCCGTTGCCCAGGGCGTAATCGGCATCGCCTTCATCCAGATGCTGCTGATCGGCGTAGGCTTTGTTATCAAGGGCGTGCCGGGGGCGGGGATGTTGGCGATTGCCATCCTCATGCTGGGTATTGCCCAGGCGCCGGCCACGCTGATCACGTTGCCGGTGATCGCCTACGTGTTCCATGCCGAGGGCTTCACCCTGGCGACCATCGTGTTTGCCGTTTACACCTTCGTTGCCGGCCTCGCTGACAATGTGCTCAAGCCCCTGCTGCTGGGGCGCGGGGTCGATGTGCCGATGCCTGTGGTGCTGATCGGCGCACTGGGCGGCATGGTGGTCAAAGGCATTATCGGCCTGTTCATCGGCCCGGTGATTCTTGGCGTGACTTACGTGTTGTTCTGGCAATGGGTCGCGCTGCAGGTACCCGAAAACCCTGTCGAACCGTCGGCCTGAGCCGGGGCCTGGCATGCCTGCACCTTCCTGGCGTCGCGCCTTGGGCCTGGTTGCCTTGCTGTCAGGCTGCACCCAGGTCGGGCCAGACTTTCACCCCCCGCAAACGGCCTGGCTGGACCCGTGGAGCACCCCCCTGCTGGAGCAGGCCGGGCGGCGCGATGCAACGGTGGACTTTCGCCAGTGGTGGCAGGTGTTCGCCGACCCGACACTGGATGCGCTGATCGCCGAAGCCGACGCCCACAACAGCAACCTGCGCGTGGCCGGCCTGCGTATCGCCGAGGCACGTGCACAGCTGGCCATCGTGCAGACTGGGCGTTACCCGCAGTTGCAGCAGGTGCGGGCGCAAAGCCTCTACCTCAAGCAGGACCAGTCTGGCACCGACACTGCCCGCGATTCGGTGTTCTGGCAGTCCAGCGCAGGGTTCGACATCGCCTGGGAAATTGACTTCTGGGGGCGCTTCAGCCGTGCCATCGAGTCTGCCGATGCCCTGTACTTCGCCTCGCAGGCCAACTACGCCGATGCCATGTTGTTATTGCGGGCCCAGGTAGCCGACACCTACTTTGCATTGCGTACCGCCGAGGCGCGCCTTGCCATTGCCGAAGAAAACGCCAAGCGCCAGGCGCGCAGCCTGGAGATCACCGAGCGGTTGTTCCGCCATGGCGAGCATGACGAACTCGATTGGCAGCAGGCCCGCACGCAGTACTTGGCGACCCAGGCGACCATCCCCGAGTTCGAGAACCAGCTCAACGCCCTGCGCAACGTGCTCTGCTCGCTGCTCGGGCGCCCGCCCGGCCCACTGCCGGAGCTGCAGTCGCAATACGGCCAGTTGCCACTGCCGGACCGCGCACTGCTGCAGGACGTGCCTGCTCGCCTGTTGCAGCGGCGCCCAGACATCCGCGCTGCCGAACAGGCCGTGGCGGCACAATCGGCACTGGTCGGGGTGGCCGAAGCTGACCTTTATCCACAGCTGAGCCTGTTGGGCAGCCTCGGCTGGACGTTCGTCTCGGCCAGCCACCTGCCCAACACGCTTGACCTCGCCGCCGGCCCAAGCCTGATCTGGAACCCGTTCGACTACGGCCGGCGCAAGAACGCCGTGCGTGTCGAGGACGCGCGCTTGCAGCAATTGATCGAGCTGTATCAGCAAAGTGTGCGTGAAGCCGCCCGTGAGGCTGACGATGCCGCCAGTGGCCTGGTGCGCTCGCTGCAAAGTGCTGGCATTCGCGATCAAGCCTCGCAAGCCGCGCAGCGCTCGTTGAGCCTGGCCATGTCGCAGTACCGCGAAGGGTTCGCCGACTTCCAGCGGGTGCTCGACGCCCAACAGTTGCTGCTGCAACAACAGGATGGCTACCTGGTCAGCCGCGGCAATGCCGTCAGCAGCCTGGTGACCTTGTACAAGGCCCTGGGGGGTGGTTGGGACCCAGGCCGTGCGCCGATCGACCCGGCCACCCGTCGCCAGATGCAGCAACGCACCGATTGGGGAGACTTGCTGGATGAGCCTGCCCCCAGCGCACAGCCACCAGGTGAGCAAAAATGACCGACACCCCGCAAAAATCGCCCGCGCAAGCGCCCGACCGTGGCCTGCGCTGGGTATTGCTGCTGATTGCTGTGAGCCTGCTCTGGTACCTGCTGGCCGACCGTTTTACACCGTACACCCAGCAGGCTCGCCTGCAAGCCTACGTGGTGCCGGTGAGCGCCGAGGTGGCCGGCCAGGTCAAGCGCGTGGCCGTGGGTAATAACCAGGAAGTGCGCAAGGGCGAAGTGTTGTTCGAACTGGACCAGGAGCAATACCGCATTGCCCTGGCTCGCGCCGAAGCCGACTTCGACACGGTGGGCCGGCAGATCGGCGCCCACACGGCCGGCATCGACTCGGCACAGGCGGCGTTGATGGCGGCCCAAGCCAACGAGCGCAAGGCCCGGCAAGACGCCGAGCGGCTGAAGCGGCTGATCGAGGAAGACCCCGGCACGGTTTCGCAGCGCCGCCTGGAAGGCGCGCAGGCCACGCGCGACCAGGCCATCAGCCAAGTCGCGGCAGCCCGTGCCGAAGTGGTGCGGGCACGTGAGCAGCAGGGTGGGGCGCAGGCGGACAATGCGCAGGTGCGCAGCGCGGCGGCGAATGTGCAAAAGGCCCGCCTGGACCTGGAGCGAACGGTGGTGCGCGCCGATACCAACGGGTTGATCACCGACCTGCGCACCGACGTGGGCCACTACGTGGGCGCCGGCAGCCCGATGATGACCCTGATTGCGATCCATGACGTGTGGATCAGCGCCGACCTGACCGAGAACAACCTCGGCCGCCTGCGCCCCGGCACACCGGTGCTGGTGGTGCTCGATGCGCTGCCTGGGACGGTGCTGAAGGGGCGCATACGCAGCATCGGTTATGGCGTCAGCGTGGGCCAGAGCAACCCACCGGGCACGCTGCCGAGCGTGCAGAACAGCCGTGAATGGCTGCGCTCGGCTCAACGCTTTCCGGTCATAGTCGAGCTCGACCGGGACCAACTGGAAGACAAGTCCGGCTTGCGGGTGGGGGGCCAAGCCGAGGTGATGGCGCTGCCCAGCGAGGGCAACCCGTTGAACGTGCTTGGCCGGGTGTTCATGTGGCTGATGAGCTGGCTCTCGTATGCCTATTGAGCTGCGGCGCCAGCGTGCGCTTCGCCTGGCCTGGGGCGTGGCGCTGTGCCTGGCGGTCAGCTTCGGTTTTGGTTTGCCGGTGCCGATTTTGGCACCCGTGTTCGCGGTGCTGCTGTTGGCCATGCGTAGCCAGCCACTGCCGTTGCGCGCGGCACCGGCGTTGGCCGTGCTGGTGCTGCTGAGTTGTGGCAGTGGCCTGTTGCTGATTCCTCTGCTGCGCCATGCCCCGGTGAGCGGGGTGTTGCTGGTGGGCGTTGGCGTGTTTCTGGTGCTGCGTTATGCCCTGAAAGGCGGCAACGGCCTGTTGGCCAACTTGCTGGTGATCGGCCTGACCATGATCGCCGCAGCCGGCACCAGCGATTTCACCTTGGCGCTGTCGGTGGTCGAGGCCTTGTCCAAAGGCATGCTCCTGGCAACCTTGGGCACGGCGCTGGCGCATGTGATGTTCCCCGAACCGGCTGACGCACCTGTGCAACCGACACCGCCGCCGCTCGCCGCTGAACGGGCCAGCTGGGTCGCACTGCGCGCCACGCTGATCGTCATGCCGGCCTTTTTGCTGGCGCTGATCGCACCGGACGCGTTCATGCCGCTGATCATGAAGTCGGTGAGCCTCGGTCAGCAAGCCAGCGAGACCCATGCCCGCAACGCCAGCCGAGAACTGATTGGCTCGACCTTGCTGGCCGGGCTGCTGGCGATCCTGCTGTGGGGGGCATTGAGCCTGTTCGTGCACCTGTGGATGTTTTTCCTGTGGGTGCTGCTGTTCACGCTTTGGCAGGCCCGGCGGCTGTACCGCGCGGTGGCGACGCGGCATAGCCCGGCCTATTGGGTCAGTTGCCTGACTACGATGTTGATACTGCTGGGGCAGTCGGTGCAGGACAGCGCGGCGGGGCAGGATGTCTACCGCGCGTTCGCAGTGCGCATGGCGCTGTTCTTGGCGGTGTCGGTGTATGCCAGTGCGCTGCTGATCTGGATCGACCGGCGCAGGGCACGGCAGTGGGTGCATTAGGGCTGCCAGTCGACCCCGGTGTCTTCCAGGTAGGCATCCACCGCAGCACCGACGGTGGGGTGAAAGGCCTTTTCCCCCATGTGCTGGAACAACTCAAAGCGCTTCATCTTGTCTTTCACCGGGTCTTTCATCTCCGCGAACTGCAACTCCACGCCGCGCGCCTCCAGCGCCCGGTCCAGTTCAGCGAGCATGTCTGCGGAGGTCACGTCGATGCTGGTCACAGGCTCCGCGGCAATTACCAAACGTTGCACGGCGGTAGGGGACTGTTCCACAGCCGCCAGCACGGTGCTCTGGAACTGCTCGGCATTGGCAAAAAACAGCGGCGCATCCCACCGCAGCAGCACCAGGCCCGGGATGCGCCGGGCTTGCGGGTAGCGCTGCACATCATGGTAGCCGCGGGTGCCATCCACCCGGCCGAGCACTGCAAAATGCGGCCGCCAGCCATCCCAGAGAAATTCGATGACTGAAATCGCCACGGCAATGCCGATACCCGGAATGGCACCAAACACTGCCACCCCGACAAAACAGGTAAACGACAGCCAGAACTCCCATTGCTGCATGTGGAAGATGCGTTTGAGGTCGGCGAATTCGAACAGCCCCAGTGCGGCGGCGATCACCACGGCGGCGAGGGCACTGTTGGGCAGGTAATGCATCAGGTTGGGCGCCACCAGCAGCAGAACGGTCACGGCCAGCGCCCCGATGATGCCGGTGAGCTGGGTCTTGGCCCCGGCTGCTTCAGCCACAGGGGTACGTGACGAACTGCTGCTGATCGAGATGCCCTGGAACAGCCCGCTGGCCAGGTTGGCCACCCCCAGGCCAAACATTTCCTGGTTCGGGTTGACCGGCATCTTCAGGCGGGCCGCGTAGGAGCGTGACAGTACGCTGGTGTCGGCGAATGACACCAGCGCCACTGCGATGCCGCCGAGCAGCACTTCCACCAGGTCGATATCGCTCAACCAGGGGAAGACCAGGTCCGGCAGGCCCTGGGGTAATTGGCCGAGGACTTTGACGCCGCTCTGGTCGAGGTCGAGCAGGCTCACCGCCAGTGTCGCCAGCACCACGGCGATCAGGATGCCGGGCAAGCGCTTGAAGGGTTTGAGCAGCAGAATCAGCGCCAGGCTGCCGGCGCCGATGACGAAGCTGGGCCAGTGGCCCTGGCCTGCAAGCAGGGCCTGGATCAGGCCCCAGATGTCACGCAGCGGGCCTTGGCTGTCGATGGATAAGCCAAACAGTTTGGGCAGTTGGCTGATCAGCACGGTCAAGGCGATGCCGTTCATGTAGCCATAGCGGATCGGCTTGGACAGCAATTCGGTGATGAAGCCCAGGCGCAGCAGGCCGGCGACCATGCAGAACACCCCAGCGACCAAGGCCATCATGCTGGCGATGGTGATGGCGCGCTGCGGGTCGCTGGCGGCGTACTGCACCACCACCGCCAGGATGGGCGCGGCCAGTGCCGAATCTGGGCCCAATACCAGGATGCGGCTGGGGCCGAACAGCGCATAGGCCAGCAGCGGAATGATGGTGGCGTAGAGGCCGTAGATGCCGGGTACGCCAGAGGCTTCGGCGTAGGCGATGCCCACGGGCACCAGCATGCTGGTGAGTACCAGCCCGGCAGCGATGTCCCTGGGCAGCCAGGCACGCTGATAGTGAAGCAGGGTGACCACGCCGGGCAGCCAGTGTTGCCAGTCGAAGCGTGGGGGAGGGGGCGTATCGGGCATGGTGCAGGCTCCAGGGGGCGGGGGCATGAACCGCTTGAGGTCCCGTTGGAGAAAGCTTAGTTGGTGGTCGCGAACGCGGGCCCTGTGGGAGCGGGTTTACCCGCGAACACCGGCGAAGCCGGTGCCATAAACCACGTTGCATGCTTCGCGGGCAAGCCTGCTCCCACAGCGTCCGTAACGCTGCAGAAACACAAAAGCCCCCGTTCGGAGGCTTTTGTCGGCGGGCAAACGCTGAACGTCAGACGTTAAACCAGAAGTCAGAGCGCTTAGGCCTCATAAGGTCTGGGTTTTAGTACGGGTCGATATGTGTCATACCCGGTTTAGCGCCCGGTTTGAGTGGCGTGTGACTTTGCTGTCACTGCGGTTGCGTTTTTCTCCGCACGCTGAGGCATTTGACCAAACCTCTCTGCTATGGTGAGCCCGGTATCAAGGTGTGTAGCAGTTCGGTGCTCAGCTTCATTTGTGAACCGTGGCGCGGGCCAAGCCAGGTGAATTTGCCTCGGTGGAGCCGACGTCCCGTCAAGCAGATGCCCAAGCCGTCGTGTATCGGGGCTTTCTTTCTGAGAGGGTCGAGTGACGAGGTCGGCGGCATTCAAGTAGACTGATAAAGTTGACAATTTGTAGAAACTCGAATGGCCAGTCTGGAGGACATCGCAAAAGACGCTCAGATTCGCGGCCTGCATGGCGACGAGGTGGTTAAAGGCACAAGTGTCGACAAGGCTGGTGACTCGGCGGTCCGCGTCGGCTACCAGAAATGTGCCGGTGGTCACGGTGACCAGATACTGCTTCGCAGCGACGAGCCCCGCCTTGAGCTGGCCCAGGCTGGTAAAGCTCTGGCGGTTGATGCCCCAGCTAGCGAATTCAAGCTGGCCTTGAAGGCGTGTTGTATCCAACTGGCGCATCTATTCGATCCGATGATCGCGGAGCACACCAAGAACGAGATCTTCTCCCGCTACAATCCGGGCGAAAAATACATTCTTGCCAATTTACTGGTGGATGGCCGATAGGTGAGTAGCCTTTATTACATTAAGCATCCATTCAAGAGCGAGCTGGAGTTCGACATTGCCAGAGTCAAATGCTACTTGAGTGAGATGTTATCCCTAGTGATTAAGCCGGAGGAAAGCCTGTGAAGCTGGATCTGTTGCGTCTGGAAAACTTCCGCTGTTACGCAGATCTGGAAGTCCCCTTGCATTCACAGCTAACCGTATTGGTGGCTGAAAATGGCCAGGGCAAATCAACCCTGTTGGATGCTATTCGTATCGCGCTCTGGCCCTTTGTCAATAGCTTCGACCTCGCACGTAATGCATTCAATGACCCTGGTAACGCTATCGCTATTGATGACGTGCGCCTGTTGCGTTTGACCAGTGGAGATATGGCCCGGCAGTTACCAGCTCGGGTAACTATGTCTGGAGACTTTGGTAGCGGGGCAGTCTCTACATGGGTTCGCTATCGAGATAAAGAAGCCAGAGCTACCAAGACCAAGGATGACGGAGATACTGGGTTTATGCGGCAGTGGGCTGGTGCTGTCCAGGATCAAATCCGAGACCCGGAAAAGCCGACTTTGGATCTGCCGGTATTTGGCTACTACGGTACTGGGCGGCTCTGGGCGCAGAAGCGCCTGACTGAAAATTTGAAAGGCAAAGATGACACTCGCGAAACCGACTTTTATGTCCGCACATTCGCCTACCTGAACTGCCTGGATCCGGCCTCATCCTACAAGCACTTCAAGGAATGGTTCATCTGGGCATTTCAGAGTCTGCGCGAACAGCAAATTCGCCAGCTTGAAAGGCGCGCACGTGTTGAGGAACTGCAGGCTGCAGAAGATCGTGTTCGTGTTGTTCAGCAAGCCATCGATAGCTTTCTCAGTACGACGACCGGATGGCACCAGTTGGAATTCAGCGTAACTCAGGAAAGCTCGTTGGTACTCAGCCATGGCCTACATGGCACCTTGGATGTTGACCAACTCAGCGATGGCATCCGAAGTGTGCTAGCCATGATCGGTGATATCGCCTATCGCTGTATCAAACTCAACCCTCATCTGGGGGGCGATGCAGCAAGGCAAACACGCGGCGTGGTGCTGATCGACGAAGTGGACATGCACCTGCACCCACGTTGGCAGCAAATCATCCTTACCCAATTGCGAGAAGTATTCCCGCAAATCCAGTTCGTTATAACCACTCATAGCCCCCAAGTGTTGACGTCCGTGCCTTCCGAGTGCATCCGCATACTGAAGGACAATAAGGTCTATTCCGCGCCACCAGGCACCGAAGGCTCGGAGCCGGAGCGTATGCTTCGGCAGGTGCTGGGTCTTGATGAAGTACGTCCTCCAGCCAGCCTTGCGACTCAAGAGTTGAAGGAGTACCTGGCGTTGGTTGATAGAGACCAGTGGAGTAGTCCGCGAGCTCTGGAACTGCGCAAAAAGCTAGATGAGCGCTATCAGGGGCAGGAGCCAGCACTGCTTGATGCTGATCTTCAGATTGAGAATCGTAAGTGGGAGTTGGGTGAATGAAGCAAGTCATTAGGCTTGATGAACCCGATGAGCTGGCGGGGTATCGTGCAGGGAATTTGCGGAGTACTTGGGATCAGATGCGGGGCGACGCAACTGGTCGAACTGCGTACGAGGCTATCCGGTTTCGCTTAGTCAATGGGCAGGGCGGACTGTGTGGCTACTGTGAAATTGACATCCGCGACAATGATTCACTTAAGTGTCGAGTGGAGCATTTTCATCCCAAATCGGATACCGCGATGGCCCATAACTGGGCACTTGATTGGCAGAACATGATCGCAGTCTGCATGGGCGGATCTCAGCGCCATGTGCCGGCGCCCTATGCGCTAGATCCGTTACCGTCCAACCTCAGTTGTGATGCCTACAAGGATCAGATGATTGGAACTGGCAAGCTTGCTGAAAGCTGCGAGGGCTGGGTCATCAATCCAATAAATTTACCTTCTTTCCCAAGCCTGTTTTTCCTGGAGAGAAGTACAGGACGATTGCTTCCCGATGAGCAGGCCTGTGCCCGCACGGCGCTGCCGGGGAACAAGCACCCTAGTACCCAGGAGTTGGTGCAGCACACAATCGATATGCTCAATCTCAATTGCGTTCGCTTGTGTGAGGCGCGCTTACGTGTTCACTGGGATATAGAACGCAATAAGAAGAGCTTGCGCCTTCAGAACATTCGCCCTGAGGAAGCCTTGCGCTCACTTGCGGAGCGCTATTACCGTCAACGTTGGCCGGGTTTTTTTACCACCATTCGTTTTTGTCTGGGCACTACTGCCGAGCAGTACCTGACTGATATTGGGTTTCGAGTGTAAGCGGCTAACGAACCGGATATTGAGGATAACTATGGTTTCGCGATTGCAGCGGAGTAGTGGCGTATGAACCGTCAAACCGTATTCAAAGTAAGTCCATGGTAATCAAGGGGTCGGTCATGCGGTAGCCCATCGCTTTGTAACCTGCTTGGCGCTTATCCCACATTCTCACCAGCGCGGCATTCCCCTCGTCAACGAAGTCGATCACTCGCACGTCAGCTTTGTCGGCATGTGATCGATGCAACCGTCCTGCATACTGCTGGAGGATTCCCTTCCATGAGATAGGCATTGCCAGCACCAGCGTGTCCAATGGCGGATGATCGAAGCCTTCACCCACTAGTTTTCCCGTCGCCAAGAGTACTCGTGGTGCATCAGGGGGGAGGCACTCAAGCTCATGCATACGGGCAATTCGTTGTTTTTTAGGCACTCGCCCATGAAGTGTGAAAAGGTTGTTCACGCGCTGCTTCAACTCCAACTCCAAGGTATCCACATGCTCCGTCCGCTCTGTTAGCACCAGAATTTTTCTACCTTGGCTGTACGCCAGCTCGATCTCCGAGACGATTTTGGCTGTGCGCTCAGAGTCGTCTGCTAACTTCCGAAAAACGTCTTGGATTCCAGAACCGTCGGGGACCACCACAGGCTTTGGCAGCAGTCGAGGTACGACAGATAGATCATGAGGTGCGCTCGCCGGTCGAGCGGCAGAGTGTCGGATCGGTCCGCATTGCATGAAAATGATTGGCTGTTGCCCATCTCGTCGCACTGGGGTTGCCGTAAGGCCCAGCACGTATCGCGCAGTCGCGGTTCTCAGTAGTGCCTCGAATGACACTGCTGACAGGTGATGACACTCATCGACGATAATTTGCCCGTAGTTTTTTACGTGATCGCTGATCTCACCTTTTCGCGATAACGATTGCATTACGGCAATATCGATGATGCCTGTAGGTTTTGCTTTTCCGCCCCCAATCGTTCCAACCACACCCTTGCCAACACCCAAGAACGCTTGCACGCGTTCTTGCCACTGTCTTAATAATTCGGTCCGATGCACAAGTATTAATGTGTTAACGCCACGTCTAGCAATCAATGCAGCTGCGCTGACCGTTTTGCCGAACGCCGTAGGTGCGCAAAGAATTCCGGTATCATGATTCAGCATTTTGCCGATGGCATCTTCCTGGTCTGGACGCAAGGTCCCGAGGAAACTCACGTCAATCGGGTCACCGGCGAAGCGTTCATCTTGAAACTCAGGGGAGATGCCATTTACCCCTAGCAGCTCCAGTGCAGCATCCAGGCAGCCACGTGGCAGCGCAATATGTTTGGGGAAGTTCTGGGCGCAACCGATTATTCTCGGCTTGTTCCACACCGACATGCGCATGGCTTGAGCTTTGTAGAATTCGGGATTTTGAAACGCGGCTAGCCGGACAAGCTGGTTTGCTAATGGTTGCGGCAACGCCGACTTTTCAAAGTAAATCATGTTAGCCAGCGTGACGTTGATAGAGGCTGGCAATGGGCACGTCAATTTTGGTGACTTTGACTCACGAGCCTTCCAAGGTTCTGCATCGCCGTCGTCGTCAACATACATGACTCCTGTAGGGTCCTGCTTCCCCATCGCTTGGGTGACAACGAACGGAATATCCTCCGGAGGCATTTTCTGAACCGATGCTAAGAAGGCCCACTGATCGAGATAAGGTTCAAGCTCGCTGTCGACAAAAACGCTGTTGTTGTGAGCTCTGGCTCGCTTTTGCAATGGAAGTGCGATGAGATTTCCGAAGCCGCCTTTAGGCATGTAGTCCTGATTTGGGAACAACCGATCATAAGAAGTGAGTGCCAATTGGCGTGTACGTTCACATGCATGGCTGATGATTGCCGCACCAAGACGTCGGGCATCATGAGCGGGAACACTTTGCTTGAAGAAAATCCAGCAATGAGCGCCTTTACCTGAACGGGATATTTCCAGTGCCATTGGTACGTTCAGTTCATGACACGACTGAGCGAAGGCTCGTGCATCATCACGCCATTCGGCTTCATCAAAGTCGACCGCCAGAAGATAGCAGGTGTCATCCGGGAGTAGAGGGTAGATGCCAATAACCACTTCACCAGCGAGATGGCGATAAACGACCTCATCGGTGAGAGGAAGTAGCTGACGATTACCGCAGTCCCCGCATTTAATTCGGGGCTTTTCACAAACGCCAGGTTTCCATTCATTTGCGCAGGCGGGTGTGTATCCTGATTTGCCTGCCTTGCTTTCCCAGCGAATTGGATAAACGTCTGTCCTACCACGAAACAAGCTCCGGAATAGGGCAAGCTTTGCTTCTGTGCCAAATTGTTGTGTGTGTTCTGCTTGAACAACCTCGATCTTGACTGGCTCGGCCGGCAGACGCCAATCGATGCCATGCGCATCCAGCAAGGCGACCAATCTTGCATTCTCAGCCTTTAGCTTCGCCACCAGGCTAGTATCTATCACCGTCTTCAGCCTCTACGTCCCAGGTGAAGCTTGTAGCCTCTCGCTACAATCCTCAGTGAACCGGTAAGCGTAGAGGTTACCAAACAATAGCCCTTGCGATGACGAGGTGTCCAACTTCAGGTTTTCGTGAAGCTTGAACGGGGCCGGCTTCGCTAGTTTTGGGACTGGCCTTCCACCCACCTCGCGTTTCAACTACAGCCATGATCTGTGTCCTCTCTTAGCTAGCCTGAAGTCCATCCTCACGTCATCCCGCCAAGAATGCTGAGTGTTATCAGGGATCAAGGCCCCTGCGACCTGTGAGGGTGTCCACTGACGCGGGACTGGCGGCTCCTTACGACCAAGAGCAAGGGCATCTCATGATCTGGCCTCCTGATCACCGATAGCGGTGGGCGGGTGGAGGCTGCACTGACTGACGAGACCAGCGCCGCGAGATCCTGAGCCACAAGCAAGCAGCAATGCGATGACCTGGGCATGCCTGACTGTCAGTCAGGTGCAGTCCATTCCTTGGGCTGCGGCGCCATCATCTACAGCGCTGTTGCTGGTGACATCGGCGTTTGTCACGCCGATTGTCACGAGGGGGATTGCCGCAAAGCCATGTGCGATCAGGGCTGCAGCAGTGTCAGGAGCGCCCGTCTCTTTTCTGGAAAAAGAAACGGGCGCAAGTTGGCGCAAGAATCGGCCAAGCGATTAGGTTGCTGCAGGACAGCGCAGTACGGTGTAGCTGGCGCACGAGGGCGAGCACCCATCACCTGGAAGGTGACCGGGCGAGCTGCCGGATGCTAATCGCCCTTGGGAGAACCACCGCATAACGCGGCGTGACCTTGAAGGTTCGGGTCACCTGGGTGCTGCCAGCGGCAGCGCTTCGAGGCTTCTTTCTAGCGCCGGTGGGATGGCTGGGTCAATCAAGTTAGGCACTGCTCATTGCGCCAAAATTCAATAGCGGAAAGAGGTAACCGTGAGTGGTGGTGAGTGGACGATGGGCCGTTTGTCGCCTTCTTGATGCGAGCCCCTGTGCATGGGAATGCGGAGCCTTCCTATGCGCAGGGACTTTGACTGAAAAGCCGTCGTTCACGTCGTACCACGGCGACAGTCGCCACCGATGTCGCCTGCTGCCGGCCAAGTCGCACGTGGGATGTCGCCAGTGTCGCCGCTGTCGCCACACCGTGGACGCGTCATTATCGGGCCATGCTCTTGGTGATCGGCGTAATATTCGTTGGCCCGCGCATCCATGCGTCGAGCATATCTGCCCACTGCTGCATCATGACTGTGCGATCTGCCAAGTATTCCGCCTGATTGTAGGTGCGTCGCACCGCGTTCGGTTCAGCATGGGCAAGTTAACGCTCAATCCAGTCTCCCGGATAGCCCAATTCATTGAGGCGGGTGCTCCCCGTGGTCCTGGTGGCATGAGGGCTGTACTTCCCACTCCAGCCCAGGGATTTCAGCATCTGGCGAAACGACGCCGCGACCATGGGTTTCGAGCGTTCATCTCGATGGGGGAAGAGGTGCTCGTATTTGCCAGTGACGGTTTGCAAGCCTCGTAACACTGCGACAGCCTGAGTTGGCAGGGGCACGTTGTGCTCTTTACGCTTCTTCATTCGCTCAGCCGGGATACGCCAGCGAGCCGCGTCTAGGTCGAACTCTTCCCAGCGGGCTTCGACCGCTTCATTTGGGCGGCATAACGTTAGCCACATCAGGCGAAAGGCGACTTCGGTTTCATGGCGCCCGCAGTGGCCTTCCACGTCGCGTAAAAGCTGGCCAATTTCATCGGTCGTCAGCGGACGTTTGTGCTGCGTTTTGTTAGCGGGCAGGGCGCGGCGCACTGGATAGACCGGGTCTGTATCTGCTCGCAGCGTCGAGACGGCGAGTTCAAAAATACCGGATATGTTCCGTTTGGCCGCCGCAGCGACCGTCAGACCCTTTTTCTTCGCTGAGGTGGTGAGCACGTCCAGGATGTGGGCGGGGGTGATGCTTTTGATCGACCACGGACCAATCTTCGGAAACACTACGCGTTCGAGCATTTCTAGGCGCTTGACCTTTGTGATGTCTTCCCAGTCTTTAGAGTGCCAGCCACTCCCGCGCGACCGCCTCGAATGTAGTGGCGTTGTCTTGCTGCTGCTTGATGCGCAGCAGTTGTCGATGTCTGGCGGGATTGATACCTTGTTTCACCAGGTCTCGGGCTTTGAGGCGTTCTTCGCGTGCTTCTGCCAGTGTGAAGCGTCGACCTTTACGACGTGCCAAGGCGTCCTCATCACTCTCACCACGGGGCGCAATGGCATAGTCACCCACCGCGAAGGTGCTTTCCTTGGCGGTGTCTGTGATACGGATGCTGAAGCGGTAACGCCACGCTTTGGTGCCGTTGGGTTTGACCTCGAGATACAGGCCTTTTCCATCCGTGAGTTTGTAAGGCTTGTCCTTGGGCTTCGCGGTGCGGCATTGGGTATCAGTAAGCATCGTCTGATCTCCGGTTTTCGCCATACCCGGTTTTTGAAATCGGGTTATGGGCGTTGTACCCGGAAGACTAGTCAAGGAACGCTCGGATCTCAATGGATGAAAATGGTGGCCCAAAAACACAAAACCCCCGTATCGCTTGGCGATCACGGGGGTTTTGAAGTCTTTCAAGGACCGTGGAATCCCACGGCTCCCATCAGACGTTGAAGCGGAAGTGCATCACGTCACCGTCTTTGACGATGTAGTCTTTACCTTCCAGGCGCCATTTACCGGCTTCCTTGGCGCCGCTTTCACCCTTGAACTGGATGAAGTCGTCATACGCTACCACTTCGGCGCGGATGAAGCCTTTTTCGAAGTCGGTGTGGATAACACCGGCGGCCTGTGGCGCGGTGGCGCCGACGCGGACTGTCCAGGCGCGGACTTCCTGCACACCGGCAGTGAAGTAGGTCTGCAGGTTCAGCAGCTCGTAACCGGCACGGATCACGCGGTTCAGGCCAGGCTCTTCCAGGCCCAGGGCCTCGAGGAACATGTCTTTCTCTTCACCGTCGTCCAGCTCGGCGATTTCGGCCTCGATCTTGTTGCAGACCGGCACCACGACCGCACCTTCTTCTTCGGCGATGGCACGGACTACGTCCAGGTGCGGGTTGTTGTCGAAGCCGTCTTCAGCGACGTTGGCGATGTACATCACCGGCTTGCTGGTCAGCAGGTGGAAGCCACGGATGACGGCCTTTTCGTCGTCAGCCATGTGCTTCATCAGGCTGCGCGCGGGCTTGCCTTCGGTGAAGTGCGGGATCAGCTTTTCCAGGATGGCCTTTTGCGCCAGGGCTTCCTTGTCGCCGCCCTTGGCGTTGCGGGCAACCTTCTGCAGTTGCTTCTCGCAGCTGTCGAGGTCGGCGAAGATTAGCTCGAGGTCGATGATCTCGATGTCACGCTTGGGGTCGACGCTGTTGGAAACGTGAATCACGTTCTCGTCTTCGAAGCAGCGCACCACGTGGGCGATGGCATCGGTCTCGCGGATGTTGGCGAGGAACTTGTTGCCCAGGCCTTCACCCTTCGAAGCGCCCGCCACCAGGCCTGCGATGTCGACGAATTCCATGGTGGTCGGCAGGATGCGGTTAGGCTTGACGATTTCCGCCAGTGCAGCGAGGCGCGCGTCGGGCATCGGCACGATGCCGCTGTTCGGCTCGATGGTGCAGAAAGGGAAGTTCTCCGCCGCGATGCCAGACTTGGTCAGGGCGTTGAACAGGGTGGACTTGCCGACGTTGGGCAGGCCGACGATGCCGCAATTGAAACCCATGGGTATTCCCTCTCTAGGAAATCAGGCCTTCTGGCTGTGCAGTTCGCGCATCGCCTTGGCGAAATCGCCAGCGAGGACATCTGGCAGCACGCCGAGGGCAAAATCGATGCTGGCATCGAGCTTCTCCTGCTCGGCGCGCGGCGCGCGGCCCAGGACGAAGTTGGAGACCAGTTTGGCGTCGCCCGGGTGGCCAATGCCAAGCCGCAGGCGGTGGAAGTCGTTCTGGTTGCCGAGCTGCGCGATGATGTCGCGCAGGCCGTTGTGCCCACCATGGCCGCCGCCGCGTTTGAGCTTGGCGACGCCTGGAGGCAGGTCGAGTTCGTCATGCGCCACCAGGATCGCTTCCGGCTTGATGCGGAAGAAATTGGCCAAGGCCGCCACGGACTGGCCGCTACGGTTCATGTAGGTGGTGGGAATGAGCAGACGAACGTCGTTGCCCTGATGGCTGAATTTAGCCGTCAGGCCGAAATACTTGCGGTCAGCGGTCAAGGAGACGCGCTGGGCGCTGGCAATGCGTTCAACGAAAAGAGCCCCTGCGTTATGCCGGGTCTGTTCGTATTCGGGGCCGGGGTTACCCAGGCCAACGATCAACTGGATGGCGGTCACGTCAGGGGCTCTTCCTTGGAGTTGGTGGGTTACAGGGCGCGGGGCACTGTAACCCGATCAACACCGGCGTGCGAGTGGATTACTCGGCAGCGCCTTCAGCTTCTGGAGCAACGCGTGGCGCGTGAACGTTGGCAACAGCTTTGTCATCACCGTGGGCCAGAGCGACGAACTCTACGCCTTTCGGAGCTTTCAGGTCCGACAGGTGGATGATGCTGCCGACTTCGGCGTTGGCCAGGTCAACTTCGATGAACTCAGGCAGGTCTTTGGCTTCGCAAGAAACTTCGATCTCGGAAACAACGTGCGAGATCTCGCCGCCTTTCTTGATCGGGGCTTCTTCGCCGATGAAGTGAACCGGAACCTTGGCGGTCAGCTTCTGGCCAGCAACGACGCGAACGAAGTCAGCGTGCATGATGAATTGCTTGGCTGGGTGGCGCTGCATGGCCTTGACGATGACGTTTTGCTTGACGCCGTCAACGTTCAGCTCGATCACGTGGCTGTAGGCAGCTTCGTTTTCGAACAGTTTGGCGATTTCCTTCGACACGATGGTCAGGGACTCGGCGTCTTTACCGCCACCGTAGACAACGGCAGGGATGCTCAGCGAGTGACGCAGGCGGCGGCTCGCACCTTTCCCCAGGTCAGTACGCTTTTGGGCGTTCAGGATGAAATCAGTCATTTTGCTTCTCCAAAATAGCCATCTCCCGCAGGCGTTTGCGACCAGCGCCAAACGGGGTGGGCAAAAAAGCCCCGCCCCAACACATGCTGGGGCGGGGCGCTTCACATCAACACGTGTTCCGCTTAGCGGAACATCGCACTGATCGATTCTTCATTGCTGATGCGGCGTACCGCTTCAGCGACAACCGGTGCGATATCCAACTGGCGGATACGGTCACAGGCTTGAGCAGCGGCGGACAGCGGAACGGTGTTGGTCACCACCAGCTCGTCCAGTACCGACTTCTCGATGTTCTCGATCGCGCGGCCCGACAGGACAGGGTGCGTGCAGTAGGCATAAACCTTGGCAGCGCCGTGCTCTTTCAGGGCTTTGGCCGCGTGGCACAGGGTGCCGGCGGTGTCGACCATGTCGTCTACCAGGATGCAAGTGCGCCCTTCGACGTCGCCGATGATGTGCATAACCTCGGAGTGGTTAGCCTTTTCGCGGCGTTTATCGATGATACCCAGATCGACACCCAGGGACTTGGCGACGGCGCGTGCGCGCACGACACCACCGATGTCCGGGGAGACGATCATCAGGTTCTCGAAACGCTGGTCTTCGATATCGTCGACCAATACGGGCGAGCCGTAAATGTTGTCGACAGGAATATCGAAGAAACCCTGGATCTGGTCAGCGTGCAGGTCGACGGTGAGTACACGGTCGATACCTACGACAGTGAGCATGTCAGCGACGACTTTGGCGCTGATAGCAACACGTGCCGAACGCGGACGGCGGTCCTGGCGGGCGTATCCGAAGTAAGGAATCACGGCGGTGATTCGGGATGCTGAGGAGCGGCGGAAGGCGTCGGCCATCACTACCAGTTCCATCAGGTTATCGTTGGTCGGGGCACAGGTCGGCTGAATAATGAAGACGTCTTTACCGCGGACATTTTCATTGATCTCAGTGCTGATCTCGCCGTCGGAGAATTTACCGACAGAGACGTCACCGAGAGGGATATGCAGCTGACGTACGACACGCCGAGCCAGATCGGGGTTAGCGTTCCCCGTAAAGACCATCATCTTGGACACGCGCAGTACCTGAAGGCTGAGGGTATACCTGGATGAGTATAAGGAAAATGGCAGGGGCGGCTGGATTCGAACCAACGCATGGCAGGATCAAAACCTGCTGCCTTACCGCTTGGCGACGCCCCTGTATCTGTTGCTGCGAGCGCTATGCACTCGACTTCTTGACCAGACTTTGTAGCTTGCGATGCAACATCGAAATATTGCTTCCTTTCGCCACAAACCCTGTTTGGGTCGCTGAAAGAAGGGCCAGAACTTTATCAGCTTCGGCTTTGCTTGGGAAGGCCCCAAACACACAACTTCCAGTTCCGGTTAGCCGAGCTTCGGTGAATTTACCCAGAGAATTCAATGCGTTTCGAACTTCTGGATAACGCTGCTCAACCACCCGTTGGCAGTCATTTCGACTGTTTCCCTCGGGAACGGGGCGCATCTTAAGGGGGAGGGAATCACGTGTCAACTGCGGATGTGAAAAAATTTCTACAGTACTGACAGACACTTGCGGCACCAGCACGACATACCAGGGTTCGTCAGGCTCGACCGGGGTCAGTTGTTCGCCGACACCCTGGGCGAATGCCGCGTGGCCGCGAACGAATACCGGCACGTCGGCGCCCAGGCTCAGGCCCAGGGCCGCCAGGCGGTCTTCATCCCAGCCCAGTTGCCATAAGTGCGCCAGCGCCAGCAGGGTGGTCGCGGCATCCGAGCTGCCGCCACCGATGCCACCGCCCATGGGCAAGACTTTGGTCAGCCAGATATCGGCGCCAAGCGTTGTGCCGGATTGCGCTTGCAGTTTGCGTGCGGCGCGTACGATCAGGTTGCTGTCGTGGGGCACTGCCTCGATGTCGGTGTGCAGGCGGATTTCGCCGTCTTCACGCAGGGCGAAGGTCAATTCGTCGGCGTGGTCGAGGAACTGGAAGACGGTTTCCAGCTCGTGGTAACCGTCCGGGCGGCGGCCGATGATGTGCAGCCACAGGTTGAGCTTGGCCGGGGCCGGCAGGGTGAGCGTGTTCATCGATCAGTGCCCCAGCTGGCGTGGCTGCCAATCCTTGACCACCAGGGTCACGTCGAGGTCCTTGCCGTGCAGTTTCAGGCGCTCGGGCAGCCAGTAGCCATTCTGCTCGGTGTAGCTCAGGTACTGGACCTGCCAGCCATCCTGGTCGAGGCTGGCCAGGCGGCTGTCGCCGTCCAGGGTCAGCTTGCTCTTGCTGTCGGGCGCGGGCAGGCCACGCACCCACCAGACCAAGTGCGATACCGGCAGTTGCCAGCCCAGTTGTTCTTCCAGCAGGGCCTCGGGGCTGGTCGCTTCGTAGCGGCCCTGGTTGGCCACTTCCAGCACCACGCCACCGGGGCGGCCGGTCAGGCGGGCGGCGCCACGGCCCAATGGGCCTGCCAGGCGGATGTCGTAGTAGTCCTGGCGTTGCAGCCAGAACAACGTGCCGCTGCCGGAATCGCGCGGGGCGCGGATGCCGACCTTGCCGTTGATCTGCCAGCCATCCAAGGTGCTTAGTTGCGCCTTGTGCTGGCGCCACTGCTGCGGGTCGCCTTGGCCCTGCAGGGCTTCGCGGCTACCGAAGCCGGCACAGCCCGCGAGCAGGGCGATCAGGGTGAAGGTGATGAAATGGCGCAGGAACATGGCGTTAAAGGGTCTCTGATCCGGTCAGGCGCAGTACGGTCTTGCGCAGGATAGGGCTGTCGGGCTGGGCTTCGAAGGCCTTGGCCCAGACCTGGCGGGCTTCACGGCGCTTGCCGTTGGCCCACAGGACTTCGCCCAGGTGAGCGGCCACTTCATGGTCGGGGAAGCGCGCCAGGGCCTGGCGCAGGTAGCCTTCGGCTTCGTCGAGTTTGCCCTGGCGGTAGGCGACCCAGCCCAGGCTGTCGAGCACGGCCGGGTCGTCTGGCGTCAGCTGGTGCGCTTTGTCGATCAGCGCCTTAGCTTCGGCGTAGCGGGTGGTGCGGTCGGCCAGGGTGTAACCCAGGGCGTTCAGCGCCATGGCGTTTTCGGGTTCGCGGGCGATGATGGCGCGCAGGTCTTTTTCCATCTGCGGCAGGTCGTCGCGCTTTTCGGCCAGCATAGCGCGGGTGTAAAGCAGGTTGAGGTCGTCCGGGTAGCGCTGGATGGCCTGCTGCAGCACCTGGTTGGCCTGGGCATCCTTGTTGTTGTTGCTGTAGCTTTCCGACTCGATCAGGTACAGCTGCACAGCGACGTCCGGCTGCGCCTCACGGGCTTCGGCGAGCAGGCGCGAGGCCTCGCTGCCGCGGCCGTTGGCAATCAGGATATCGGCCTGGCGCAGTTGCGCCGGCAGGTAGTCGGGGCCGGGGCCGACCAGGGCGTATTCGCGCAAGGCGGCTTCGGGGTCGTGGCGCTCTTCGCGGATGCGGCCCAGGTTCAGGTGGGCGGCATCGACGTTGCTGTCACGCTCGACCAGCTCCTGCAGGTAGCCTTCGGCTTCATCCCAGTCTTTGTTTTCCAGGCAGACCAGGGCCAGCGAGTAACGCAGCTCATCGTCTTCGGGGTACTGCTGGACCAGGCTGATGAACTCGCTTTTGGCATCGGCCATGCGGTCCTGCTCGACCAGGGTGCGGGCGTAGGTCAGGCGCAGCCGTTTGTCATCCGGGTTGTCGCGGATCGCACCGCGAAGCAGGGGCAGGGCCTCTTTGCCGCGGTCGAGGGCTTGCAGCAGGCGGGCGCGCAGCAGGACCGGGGCGATCTCGCCGTCTTGCGGCGGGTGCGCCTCAAGCAGCTCAAGCGCTTCTTCGGTCTTGCCGTCCTGGTTCAGCAGCAGCGCCTTGCCGAACACCAGTTGGCCGTTGTCCGGGTACTTGACCAGCAGGCGTTCGAAGCTCTGCAGCAAGCCGTCGCGGGTGCTCTGGTCGGTCTCGGCGGCGGACAGGGCGAGGAAGTCGAAATGGGTATCGCCCTGGCCCTGCAGGACTTTTTCCATGTAGACCATGGCATCGTCGTAGCGCCCGGCACGGGCCAACTGGATGGCGGCGGCGCGTTGGGCGTCGAGGTTGTCAGGGTCGTTGCGGGCCCAGACCAGGGCGTTGTCCAAGGCCGGCTCGTCGGCGCCGAGGTATTCGGCGATACGGTAGGCACGCTCGGACACGCCAGGGTCCTGGGTCTTTTCGGCCTGGTCGGTGTAGTTGGCCAGGGCGATGTCGAAGCGGTTGCGCTGGCCGGCCAGCTCCGCGACCAGCAGGCTATAAAGGGTGTCTTGCTTGAACGAACCGTACACCACGGGTTTTTCGGCCTCGCCTGTGCCGGCCTCGGCAACGGGAGGCTCGGCTTTTTGCGGGGCCAGGCTCTGGCAACCCTGGAGCAGGGCGAAGGCAAGCAGCAGTGCGTAGGGTCTGTTCATAAAAAGGCTTAAAAGGACTCACCGGCGGTCGGAGCATGATGACACAAGCGCGGTGGCAAACCCACCTGCGAAGCATTTGGTTAACTGCGACCATGGCAGGGGCAAGCAGGTTCCGGGTGAGCGCTGGCAGGGGATATTCCGGCGCCATCACGACAATAGCGAACGGTGGTTGTTCTGGAACCTGCGAAAGAGGACAATTATCGGCTTCTCGTCACAACCAGCGACCTTGCATGGCCTTTCTTGCACTTGGTATCAACCATAAGACTGCCTCGGTAGACGTACGCGAGCGCGTGGCGTTTACCCCAGAGCAGCTGGTGGACGCCCTGCAGCAGCTCTGCCGACTGACCGCCAGCCGTGAAGCGGCGATCCTGTCGACCTGCAACCGTAGCGAGCTTTATATAGAGCAGGACCACTTGTCTGCCGACGCGGTGCTGCATTGGCTAGCCGATTATCACCGCCTGAGCCTGGATGAACTGCGCGCCAGCGCCTACATCCATGAAGAGCACGACGCTGTGCGGCACATGATGCGCGTGGCCTCGGGCCTCGACTCGCTGGTGCTTGGCGAGCCGCAGATCCTCGGCCAGATGAAGTCTGCCTACGCCGTGGCGCGTGAGGCCGGCACTGTCGGCCCGCTGCTCGGGCGCCTGTTCCAGGCCACCTTCAGTGCCGCCAAGCAGGTGCGCACCGACACCGCGATCGGCGAGAACCCGGTCTCGGTGGCGTTCGCCGCAGTGAGCCTGGCGCGGCAGATCTTCAGTGACCTGGGGCGCAGCCAGGCGCTGCTGATTGGCGCCGGCGAGACCATCACCCTGGTCGCCCGCCACCTCCACGAGCAAGGCGTGCGGCGTATCGTCGTGGCCAACCGGACCCTGGAGCGCGCCAGTACCCTGGCCGAGCAGTTTGGCGCCCATGCCGTGCTGCTGGCCGACATCCCGCAAGAGCTGGCCAACAGCGACATCGTCATCAGCTCCACCGCCAGCCAGTTGCCGATCCTCGGCAAGGGCGCGGTCGAGAGCGCGCTGAAGCAACGCCGGCACAAGCCGATCTTCATGGTCGACATCGCCGTCCCGCGTGACATCGAGCCCGAAGTCGGCGAACTCGACGACGTTTACCTCTACACCGTCGATGACCTGCACGATGTGGTCGCAGAAAACCTCAAGAGCCGCCAGGGCGCTGCCCAGGCCGCCGAAGAGCTGGTGTCGGTGGGCGCCGAAGACTTCATGGTGCGCCTGCGCGAGCTGGCTGCGGTGGACGTGCTCAAGGCCTATCGCCAGCAAAGCGAGCGGCTGCGGGATGAAGAACTGCAAAAAGCCCAGCGTCTGCTGGCCAACGGCGGCAACCCCGAAGACGTGCTGGCCCAACTGGCCCGGGGCCTGACCAACAAACTCCTGCACGCCCCCAGCGTGCAGCTGAAAAAGCTCTCGGCCGAGGGCCGCCTCGATGCGCTGGCCATGGCCCAGGAACTCTTTGCCCTCAACGAGGGCTCGACGGACAAATCCTCGCAATGAAAGCGTCGCTGCTGAACAAACTGGATATCATCCAGGACCGCTTCGAAGAACTGACCGCACTGCTCGGTGACGCTGAAGTCATCTCCGACCAGACGCGTTTCCGCGCCTATTCCCGCGAATACGCCGAAGTCGAGCCGGTCTACGCTGCCTATCAAGCGTGGCGCAAAGTCCAGGACGACCTCGAAGGCGCCCAGGCGCTGCTCAAGGACAGCGACCCGGACATGCGTGAAATGGCCGTGGAAGAAGTGCGCGAAGCCAAGGAGCAATTGCTGACGCTGGAAGCCCAGCTGCAACGCATGCTGCTGCCCAAGGACCCTAACGATGGGCGCAACGTGTTCCTCGAAATCCGCGCCGGCACCGGTGGCGACGAGGCGGCGATCTTTTCGGGCGACTTGTTCCGCATGTATTCGCGCTATGCCGAGAAGCGTGGCTGGCGCTTGGAGATTCTTTCCGAGAACGAAGGCGAACACGGCGGCTACAAGGAAATCATTGCCCGTGTCGAAGGCGAAAGCGTGTACGGCAAGCTCAAGTTCGAATCGGGCGCACACCGCGTGCAGCGCGTGCCGGAAACTGAGTCCCAAGGCCGTATCCACACCTCGGCGTGCACCGTGGCGGTGCTGCCCGAGCCCGACGAGCAGGCCGCGATCGAGATCAACCCGGCCGACTTGCGCGTGGACACCTACCGCGCCTCCGGCGCCGGCGGCCAGCACATCAACAAGACCGACTCGGCGGTGCGCATCACCCACTTACCCACCGGTATGGTGGTCGAGTGCCAGGAAGAACGCTCGCAGCACAAAAACCGCGCGCGCGCCATGTCCTGGCTGTCGGCCAAGCTCAACGACATGCAGACCAGCGCCGCGCAGAACGCTATTGCCAGTGAGCGCAAGCTGCTGGTGGGCTCCGGTGACCGCTCCGAGCGTATCCGCACCTACAATTATCCACAGGGCCGGGTCACCGATCACCGCATCAACCTGACCTTGTATTCGCTGGACGACATCCTCGCCGGTGGCGTAGACGCCGTGATCGAACCGCTGTTGGCCGAATACCAGGCCGATCAACTGGCCGCCCTGGGGGACTGATGACCATCATCGCCAGCTTGCTGCGCAATGCGCAGTTGCCCGAATCGCCCACCGAGCGGCTGGATGCCGAACTGTTGCTGGCTGCGGCCATCGGCAAGTCGCGCAGCTACCTGCATACCTGGCCCGAGCGCATCGTCAGCAGCGAAGCGGCCGACACCTACGCCGGTTACCTGCAGCGCCGCCGTAGTGGCGAGCCGGTCGCCTATATCCTCGGGCAGCAAGGGTTCTGGAACATCGACCTGGAAGTGGCGCCGCATACGCTGATCCCGCGTCCGGACACCGAGCTGCTGGTCGAGACTGCCCTGGAGCTTCAGCCAGCAACCCCGGCCAAGGTGCTCGACCTGGGCACCGGGACCGGGGCCATTGCCCTGGCGTTGGCCGGCGATCGCCCGGCCTGGCAGGTGACAGCGGTAGACCGGGTGGAGGAGGCGGTCGCGTTGGCCGAGCGTAATCGACAGCGCCTGGGGCTGGCTAACGTCCAGGTGCGTGTCAGCCACTGGTTCGATGGCCTGGGCGATGCGCGCTTTGACCTGATTGTCAGCAACCCGCCGTATATCGCCAGTGAAGACCCGCACCTGGTCGCCGGCGACGTGCGCTTCGAGCCCAGCAGCGCGCTGGTGGCGGGCACAGATGGCCTGGACGACCTGCGCGTGATTGCCGCCCAGGCGCCACGTCACCTGCTGCCAGGTGGCTGGTTGTTGTTGGAGCACGGCTACGATCAGGCCGCAGCGGTGCGCGCCTTGCTGGCTGAACACGGCTTTAGCGAGGTGGCCAGCCGCACGGACCTGGGCCGCCATGAACGCATTACCCTGGGGCGCCTGCCATGCTGAGTGATCAGGAACTGTTGCGCTACAGCCGGCAGGTCTTGCTGGCGCAGATCGATATCGACGGCCAACTGCGGCTCAAGCAGAGCAAGGCCCTGATCGTCGGCCTCGGTGGCTTGGGCTCGCCTGTCGCGCTGTACCTGGCTGCGGCGGGCGTGGGTGAGCTGCACCTGGCGGACTTCGACACCGTCGACCTGACCAACCTGCAACGCCAGGTGATCCATGACAGCGCAAGCGTCGGCATGAGCAAGGTGGACTCGGCGCTGCAGCGCCTGGAGGCGATCAACCCAGAGATCAGCCTTGTCGCTCATCGCCAGGCGTTGGACGAGGACTCGCTGGCCGCTGCGGTGGCGGCGGTCGACCTGGTGCTGGACTGCTCCGACAACTTTTCTACCCGCGAGGCGGTCAACGCTGCGTGCGTTGCTGCCGGTAAACCGCTGGTCAGTGGCGCGGCGATCCGCCTCGAAGGCCAGCTGTCGGTGTTCGACCCGCGGCGTGACTACAGCCCTTGCTACCACTGCCTGTATGGCCATGGCAGCGAGGCTGAACTGACCTGCAGCGAAGCCGGTGTAATCGGCCCGCTGGTGGGGCTGGTAGGTAGCCTGCAGGCCCTAGAAGCGATGAAACTCTTGGCGGGGTTCGGCGAGCCACTGGTGGGCCGCCTGTTGCTGATCGATGCCCTCGGCACGCGCATTCGTGAGCTGCGGGTCAAGCGCGACCCGGCTTGCGCGGTCTGTGGCAAGCGCGATGGCTGAGCGTTCGGCGCCGATTGGCGTAATGGATTCGGGGGTCGGCGGTTTGTCGGTACTGGCCGAGATCCAGCGCCTGCTGCCTAACGAATCACTGCTGTATGTGGCCGATTGCGGGCACGTGCCTTACGGTGAAAAGTCGGCGGATTACATCCGCCAGCGCTGCCGGCGTATTGCCGAGTTCTTTCAGCAGCAAGGCGCCAAGGCCTTTGTCCTGGCCTGTAATACCGCGACAGTGGCGGCCGTTGCCGACCTGCGCGAGCTGTACCCGCAATGGCCGCTGGTAGGCATGGAGCCAGCGGTAAAGCCGGCTGCTGCAGCCACCCGCTCCGGCGTGGTCGGCGTGCTGGCCACGACCGGCACCTTGCAGAGCGCCAAGTTCGCGGCGTTGCTCGACCGCTTCGCCAGCGATGTGCGCGTGGTCACCCAGCCTTGCCCCGGCCTGGTCGAGCGGATCGAAACCGGCGACCTGAGCAGCCCGGCCTTGCGCCAGTTGTTGCTCGGCTATGTGCAGCCGCTGCTGGCGGCTGGCTGCGACACGCTGATCCTGGGTTGCACGCATTACCCCTTCCTGCGCACGCTGCTGGCCGACATGGTGCCGGCGGACGTGGCCATCATCGATACCGGCGCCGCCGTGGCACGTCAACTGCAGCGTCTGCTGGGCGCCAGCGACCTGCTGGCTGAGGGCCCGGCAGTGGATACCCGCTTCTGGACCAGTGCCGACCCACAATCCCTGAGAAAAATCCTACCGTTGCTGTGGCAGAAGTCCGACAGTGTGCAACGCTTTACGTTGTGAAAAAAACGTGAAAATCAGCTGAACTATCGTACCACTGCCGATTTCTACCGATTTGCCTGACACGAGGCGAACACTAACAACAGCATTAGGAAGAAGGATGTTTCTTATGAGGAAACTGCTCGGCTTGGCGGCGGCTGCCGTCTTTACCTTGGGGCAAGCAGTGTCGGCGCAGGCGGCCGATGTTTCATTTTCGGTGGGGCAGACGGGTGACTCGACCATGGTCTACCGGCTGGGTCTGCAATCGAACTGGGACGCGAGCTGGTGGCAGACCAACGTTGGCCGCCTGACCGGGTATTGGGATGGGGGTTACACCTACTGGGATGGCGACAAGACCGCGAGCAACCACAGCCTGTCGTTCGCACCGGTATTCGTTTATGAGTTTGCGGGGGATTCGGTAAAGCCCTATATCGAGGCCGGGATTGGCGTCGCGGCCTTTTCCAGCACTGAGCTTGAAAGCAATGAACTGGGCTCGGCGTTCCAGTTCGAAGACCGAATCGGTTTTGGACTGCGCTTTGCGGGCGGGCATGAAATTGGTGTGCGTGCCATTCACTATTCCAATGCTGGCATCAAGCAACCTAACGACGGTGTAGAGAGCTACAGCCTGCATTACCGCATGGCGCTCTAGCTACCCCGCACCCTTGTAGGAGCAGCCTTGCGCTGCGAAGAGGCCGGTAATAGCAGCAGAGATTCTTTGTGGTCTCACCGGCCTCTTCGCAGCACAAGGCTGCTCCTACAGGTCCAGCGTTTCCGGTACCTGGCGTCTTCCAATGCTGGACGGTGTAGAGCGCTACAGCCTGCATTACCGCATGGCGCTCTAAGCTGCCCCGCACCCTTGTAGGAGCAGCCTTGCGCTGCGAAGAGGCCGGTGATAACAGCCGAGATTCTTTGTGATTTCACCGGCCTCTTCGCAGCGCGAGGCTGCTCCTACAAGATCAGGGCCGTAGTGGCCACAAGCTGCTCAGGTCCAGCGTCTCCAGTACCAATTCCGGCTCGCGTTGCGGTAATCGCTGCAACAGTTCCTCGGCAGCGCTTTCAGGCGTCCAGGCCTCGGGTATCGCTTGCGCCGTTGTCACGGGTGTTTTCAACGATTGTGGCCCCACTACCGTCAAGCTGATCTGCAGCTTATCCAGTACCTGGCGTTGCTCGCGAAGCCACTGGGCAGTGCTGTTGAAGCCGCTGGCAACCTGGGTGGGTGCAAACAGCTGCGAGGCCGAGTAGCGATTGAGGATGGCCATTACCTGAGGTGCATCACCCTTCGTCAGCAGCGGCAAGGCACTGGTCAGGCAATGTTCGCTGGCCACCAGGTTGCCGCTGGCGATGGCCTCGAACAGCTCGTCATCGGGCACGTCGTCGGCCAGGTAATCACTGGTGCCGGCATTGATGATCAGGCAATCCAGCGAACCCCAAGTATTCAGCAACAATGTACTGGCTGCATCCGCCTGTTCCAGTACCTGCAACTCCCCCGGCAGCCGCACCAACTGCGGGGCGAAACGTTCGCCCAGTGTATCCAGTGCTTCGCATTCCCTGGCACTGGCGGCCACCCGATGCCCTTGCTCGAGCAGCCGCTCTACCAAAGCCAGCCCTAATCCGTTACTGGCCCCTGTTACCCAGAAACTGCGAGTACTGTTCACGATACTGCCCCCTGATCCTGCCGGCGCGGAAGGCCTTTGAAGGCTTCCAATGCACGCTGGCGACTGCTGCCGAGATCGACTATTGGATTGTGATACGAATTAGGTGCAAAAAGATCCGCAGCCTTTACGGGCTGATGAATGGCTTTCTCATCCAGTGCTTGCAATTCCGGTACCCAGTGGCGAATGAATCGCCCTTGCGGGTCGAAGCGCTGAGACTGCGAAACCGGGTTGAAGATGCGGAAGTAGGGCACTGCATCGGTCCCGGTGGACGCGCTCCATTGCCAGCCACCATTGTTGGCCGCCAGGTCACCGTCTATCAGATGGAGCATGAAATGCCGTTCGCCTTTGCGCCAGTCGATCAGCAGGTTCTTGCTGAGAAACATGGCGACGATCATGCGCAGCCGGTTGTGCATCCACCCGGTGTCCAGCAACTGGCGCATGGCGGCATCGATGATCGGGAAGCCGGTGCGCCCCTGTTCCCAGGCCGCGAGGTCTTCAGGCGCATCGCGCCATGGCAAGGCTTCGGTGTGGGTGCGGAAGGCGCGGTGCCGGGAGACCTGTGGATAACCCGTCAGGATGTGCTTGTAGAACTCCCGCCACAGCAGCTCGTTAATCCAGGTTTGGACGCCCGTGCTGCCGCTGTCGAACTCGCCCCGGTTGCACGCCAGGGCGCCGTGCAGGCATTGCCGGGGCGAGATTACCCCAGCGGCCAGATAAGCCGAGAGCTGGCTGGTGCCCGGCTTGGCGGGGAGGTCGCGCAGGTGATGGTAGTCGTCAATCACCTCATCAAGAAAGCGCGTCAGGCGGCTCTGCGCCTCGGCTTCCCCTGCTGGCCAGTGGTCGCTCAAGGTGCGCGGCGGTGTGTCGAAGCCCTCTATTTGCTCGGGTATGGGGTCGCTGGCGATTTTCAGGGGCGACTGCGGTTTAACCCGAGGGGCTAACGCCGGGAGGCTGCGGTGCAAGTGTTCGAGGCAGTTTTTCTTGAACTGGCTGAAGACCTGGAAGTAGTCACCACTGCGGGTGAGGACCGTGCCTGGGCGGAAGAACAGCTGGTCGAGGTAGCTGTGCGCCTGGATCGCTGACTGTTCTAGCAGTGCCCGTGTAGCCTGGTCGCGGCGCTCTTCGTTGATGCCGTATTCCTCGTTCCAGTGCACGCCCTCGACCCGGTGCTGACGGCAGGCGTCCAACACGGCCTGTGGCGCCTGATCCCACGTATCGACGGTGCGGATCAGCAACGGGATGTTGAGGGCCTCCAGCGACTGACGCAGCGTGCGCAGGTTGCGCAGCCAAAAGTCGACTTTGCAGGCGGCGTCGTCATGCGCCTGCCACTGGCCGGGGCTGACCAGCCACAGGGCAAGGGTCGGGCCGCGTTCGCAAGCTGCGCTCAAGGCGGTGTTGTCGTCGATGCGCAGGTCACTGCGCAGCCAGATCAGTTGCATGGTGCATTCATCTCTACAGGCCGGCGGCCATTGCCTTGAAGCACGCGCAATGCCGACTGTGGGGTATCGAACAGGAAGAGCTCGGGAAGGTCGAGGGCGTTCAGGTGGGCCTGATGCAGGGCGAGCGTGGCGCCGCCCAGCAGTTTTGGCCCCGGTATGCCTTGCAGCAGGCGCTGCAAGGCTTTGCTGTCGATGCGTGGCCCCAGGTGCAGCAGGAGGGCGCGCGGCTGCAGTGCGGCGATCGCCCGTTGCAGCTGTGGGCCGCCAACCGGCTGTTCCAGCACTTCGACAGGGATGCCATTGCTGCTCAGCAGCCAGGCGCATAGCCACAGAGCGGGGTCGACGGCCTGCTCGCTGTCTTCGGCCAGCAGCACCGCTGGGCCTTGTAGCAGTTGGTTGTCGTGGTACACCCGGGCGCCGAGCTTGCTGCGCAGCCAGGTATGGAAAAACACCTGTTCAAGCCGGGCATTGAAATAGTTGCGCCAGCGCAGCTCCAGGCTGTCGAGCAGGGGCAGCAGCAGTTGCTCGCACAGGGTGATGGCGGGGTACAGCGCCATGGCTTGGTTGAGTTGCTGGTCGAGTGCACGTTGCGAGAGGTTGGCGATGGCCTCGATCAACTGCGCCTGCCGGGCCTGCCAGTCGCTTTGCGGGGCGCTGCTGGTGGGTTTGTCGAGCAGCTCACGCACCTGGCCCACCGACGCGCCGCGCTGCAGCCAGGCCAGGATCGCTTCGACCCGTTCGACCTGCTCGATGGAATACAACCGGTGCCCTTTAGCGGTGCGTTGCGGCTTGAGCAGGCCGTATCGACGTTCCCAGGCACGCAGGGTGACGGGGTTGACGCCGGTGCGGCGGGCGAGCTCGCCGATAGGCAGCAGGCTTTCAGACGGCATTACGAAGCCCCAGGCTCTCGGGGTGTGGTTGCAGGTAGGCTTGCTGCATCAGGTAAGGGTCGGGGTGTTTGCGCAGGTGATGCTTGAGCAAGGTCAGTGGCACGACCAGCGGCACCACGCCTTGTTGGTACTGGCTGATGAGGGTTTGCAATTCGGCTTTGTCCTGTGCGGTCAGGGCATCTTTGAAGTAGCCACTCAGGTGCTGCAGCACGTTGCAGTGCGTGCCACGGCTGGCACAGCGACGCAGCGCTTGCATCAGCTCGCTGAAGTAACGTGGCCCGATCTCCTGTGGGTCGTCATCGCGGCTCATGGTGCCGAGCAGCCGCCCCAGCGTGCGGTAGGCTTGGGGGTTGTTGGCCATCAACAGGTACTTGTAGCGCGCATGAAAGCGCACCAGCGCGCCGCGGCTGAGGCCTTCGGCCAACAGGCGCTGCCAATCGGCGTAGGCGTACACGCGGCTGATGAAGTTTTCGCGCAGCACGGCATCGTGCAGGCGGCCTTCCTCTTCCACCGGCAGGTCCGGGCGCAGGCTGCAGAAAGCGTGGGCATAAACGCCGCGGCCGCCATGGAAGGCGGGGTGGCCGTTGTCCTGGTAGACCTTGACCCGCTCCAGGCCGCAGGAGGGCGACTTCTGCATGAAGATGTAGCCGCAGATATCATCGAGCTCGCCGGCCATCTGCTCGCCATAGGTGCGCAGCGGGCCGGTCAGGTCCATGCCGGGGTTGCGGGTGCCGACCACTTCGGGTTGCTCAGGGTTGCCGACCAGGCGGATAGGATCGCGTGGAATGCCGAGGCCGATAGCCACTTCTGGGCAAACGGGCACCCATTCGAAATGCGCTTCCAGTTGTGTGCGGCACAGGTCGGAGGCCTTGTGCCCGCCGTTGTAGCGCACACTGTGGCCGGTCAGGCAGGCGCTGATCGCGATGCGAGGCTTGCTGTGGGCGGTGGCGGCTTGCATGGCTGTCTCCGGAAAACCTGTACGTGAAATCAAATTTGTACAAGTTTATTCCAGCACAGCTACGGAGTTATGCAAACAAGTTTTTTTGTACAGCTTCAGCGCCCGCTCAGTCGAGGTGTTCCAGCAGCCGTCGGGCCGCTTCCTGGCCGCTCAGCCACGCGCCTTCGACCCGCCCGGACAAGCACCAGTCGCCACAGGCATACAGGCCTTGATCGGCATCGGCCAAGGCGCCCCACTCGTGGTTGCTGGTGGGGCGTGCATACAACCAGCGGTGGGCGAGGGCGAAGGTGGGGGCCGGTACCACGCAGCCGACCAGTTCGGCGAACTCGCCCCACAACTGCTCGATCACCTCTTCCTTCGACAGGTCGATGTGCTGCCGGCTCCAGTTCGACGTGGCATGCAGCACCCAGGTATCGAGGTGCTCGTCCCGCCCTGGCTTGCTGCGGTTGCGGGCCAGCCAGTCGAGCGGGTTGTCCTGCACGAAGCAGCCTTGCATCGGGGTGTCCAATGGGGTCTGGAAGCCCAGGGCAACCGCCCAGGTGGGCTCCATCTGCACGCCTGCGGCCACCGCAGCGAGTTTGGGGGTCGAGGCCAGCAGCGGCGTGGCCTGTGGCGCCGGCACGGCGATTACCACGCGGCTGAATGGGCCGTGGCTGCAGCCTTCGGTGTCTTGCAGGTGCCAGTACTGTTTGCCGCGGAACACTTCAGCAATGCGGCAGCCAAAGTTGACGGTCACATCCTTGAGCAGGCCACGGGTAATGGCGCTCATGCGGGGCACGCCGACCCAGCGTGTTTGCTCGTCTGGGGAGGGGGTGAGTTCGCCATCGCGGTAGTTGTACAGCTGCGGCTTCCACTGCTCGGCCCAACCGGCGGCTACCCATTGCTGGACCTGTTCGACGAAGCGCCGATCACGGGCAGTGAAGTACTGGGCGCCCAGGTCCAGCGCGCCAGCGTCGCTGCGCTTGCTGGCCATGCGCCCGCCACTGCCGTGGCCTTTGTCGAACAGGTGCACGGATTGCCCGGCCTTTTGCAGCGCCTGGGCGGCGGACAGACCGGCGATACCGGCACCGATGATGGCAATAGGTACTGTCATGATGGCCTCTTCAAACCTTGCTGTGAGCAGACTACGCTGTCAGGCAAACCTGTACAATGCACAACTTTTGTATAAGGTTATTCCGCTTTATAGAGCAGGTTGGCCTATGTTTATCCGAGAGCGTCGGGTCAAAAAAGTGCCTTGATCTTAAAAATAGACCACAGCCGCATTCTGCGAGGACACAGCCATGCATATATTGCTGACAGGCGGCACTGGCTTGATTGGCCAGCATCTGTGCCAGTTCTGGCTCGGCCAGGGCCATCGCCTCACGGTCTGGAGCCGCCGACCGGAGCAGGTGCCCAAACTGTGCGGTAGCGGGGTGCGCGGTATCGCCCAGTTGGACGAACTGCAAGCGGACGATCACCTCGACGCGGTCATCAACCTGGCGGGTGCGCCGATCGCCGACCGGCCTTGGACCGGAGCCCGGCGCAACCTGTTGTGGGCCAGCCGTATCACCCTCACCGAGCAACTGCTGGCGTGGCTGGGTGCGCGTGAGCAGCGCCCTGAGGTGCTGATTTCTGGTTCTGCGGTGGGTTGGTATGGGGACGGCGGTGAGCGTGAACTCACCGAGGCGTCCCAGCCGGTGCGCGAAGATTTTGCCAGCCAGTTGTGTATCGCCTGGGAAGAAACAGCCCAGCGTTCGCAAGCTCAAGGCATCCGCGTGGTGTTGGTGCGCACCGGGTTGGTACTGGCCAGCGATGGCGGCTTTTTGTCGCGCCTACGGTTGCCTTTCAAGCTCGGGCTGGGCGGGCCGTTGGGCGATGGTCGGCAGTGGATGCCGTGGATCCATATAGACGACCAGGTCGCCCTGATTGATTTTCTCTTGCAGCATAAGGACACCAGCGGTCCTTATAATGCCTGCGCCCCAGAGCCTGTGCGCAACCGTGAGTTCGCCAGGCGGCTGGGCCGTGCGATGCACCGGCCAGCGCTGCTGCCTGTGCCTGCGCTTTTGCTGAAGGCAGGGCTCGGCGAGCTGTCGACGCTGCTGCTCGGCGGCCAGCGGGCGCGCCCGGTGCGCTTGCTGGCGGCAGGTTTCACTTTCCGTTTCAACGATCTGCAATCGGCCCTGGACGACTTGTCCAGCCGCCTCTGACATAGGACGCTGCATGACCGATCACGCCCTGCTGCTGGTTAACCTGGGGTCCCCGGCCTCCACTTCGGTGGCCGATGTGCGCCGTTACCTCAACCAGTTCCTGATGGACCCGTATGTGATCGACCTGCCTTGGCCGGTGCGGCGCTTGCTGGTGTCGTTGATTCTGATCAAGCGCCCGGAACAGTCTGCGCACGCCTACGCGTCGATCTGGTGGGACGAAGGCTCGCCACTGGTGGTGCTGACCCGCCGCCTGCAGGCGGCGATGGTCGAGCACTGGCCCCATGGCCCGGTGGCAATCGCCATGCGCTACGGCCAGCCGGCGTTGCCCGAAGTGCTGGAGCGCCTGGCAGCTCAGGGCGTGCGCAAGGTCACCTTGGCACCGCTTTATCCACAGTTCGCCGACAGTACGGTGACCACTGTGGTGGCGTTGGCCAAACAGACGGTCAGCGAGCGCCAGTTGCCGTTGCAGATGCGCGTGCTGCAGCCGTTCTACGACCATCCCGAGTACATCGAGGCGTTGGTGGCCAGCGCCAAGCCTTACCTGCAGCAGGATTACGACCACCTGTTGCTGAGTTTTCATGGGCTGCCGGAGCGGCATCTGAAAAAGCTCGACCCCACCGGTAAGCATGATTTTCAGGCGGCCGATTGCTGCAAGGACGCCAGTGCCGAAATGCGCGCCGTGTGTTATCGCGGGCAGTGTTTGGCCACGGCCAAGGCCTTTGCGCAGAAAATGGGCATACCGGATGGCAAGTGGTCAGTGTCGTTCCAGTCGCGCCTGGGGCGCGCCAAGTGGATCGAACCCTATACCGAGACGCGGCTGGACGAGTTGGCCAAGGCGGGGGTGAAGAAGCTGCTGGTGATGTGCCCGGCGTTCGTTGCCGATTGCATCGAGACGCTGGAAGAGATCGGCGATCGCGGCAAAGAACAGTTCATCGAAGCCGGGGGCGAGGAATTGCTGCTGGTGCCGTGCCTGAATGATCACCCAGAGTGGGTGAAGGTGCTGGCGGGGATGTGCGAAAAGGCCTGAATGAGTCCGCCCTTGTGGGGGCGGCCTTGTGCTGCAAAGAGGCCGGTGATGACACAGAAGATTGATGTGTTGTCACCGGGCTGTTCGCAGCACTAGGCTGCTTCTACAGAAGAGGCGTTTTGCGGCAGGAGCCCGTGTCACTCAAGGCAGCTGATCATCCAGCTTCTTGTTCTTCCAGCCATCATTGCCCGGCAGGATCAGGTTCAGGGCAATGGCCACCACGGCGCACAGGGCGATGCCCTTCAGGCCCCAATCGTCCGGGCCGTCACCGCTGCCGATCAACACGCCGCCAATACCGAACACCAGGGTCACCGAAACGATCACCAGGTTGCGCGCCTCGGCCAGATCGATCTTGTGGCGGATCATGGTGTTCATGCCCACCGCCGCAATCGAGCCGAACAGCAGGCACAGAATGCCGCCCATGACCGGTACCGGAATGCTCTGCAGCAGCGCGCCGAACTTGCCGATGAAGGCCAGGGTAATAGCAAACACCGCCGCCCAGGTCATGATCTTCGGGTTGTAGTTCTTGGTCAGCATCACCGCGCCGGTCACTTCGGCGTAGGTGGTGTTGGGTGGGCCACCGAACAGGCCGGCAGCCGTGGTCGCCAGGCCGTCACCCAGCAGGGTGCGGTGCAAGCCAGGCTTTTTCAGGTAGTCGCGTCCGGTGACGCTGCCCACCGCAATCACCCCACCGATGTGCTCGATCGCCGGTGCCAGGGCTACCGGCACGATGAACAGGATGGCCTGCCAGTTGAACGCCGGCGCGGTGAAGTTGGGGATCTCCAACCACGGTGCAGCGGCAATCTTGGCCGTGTCGACCACGCCAAAGGCAAACGCCAGGGCAAAGCCCACCAGTACGCCGGAGATGATCGGCACCAGGCGGAAGATACCCTTGCCGAAAACTGCGACGATCAAGGTAGTCAGCAGTGCCGGCATCGAGATCAGCATGGCGGTCTTGTAAGGCATCAGCGCAGCACCGTCACCGCCCTTGCCCATGGCCATGTTGGCAGCGATGGGCGCCATGGCCAGGCCAATCGAGATGATCACTGGGCCAATCACCACAGGCGGCAGCATGCGGTCGATGAAACCGGTGCCTTTGATTTTTACCATCAGCCCCATGAAGGTGTAGACGAAGCCTGCGGCCATTACGCCGCCCATGGTTTCGGCCAGGCCGAACTGGCCCTTGGCAAGGATGATCGGGGTGATGAAGGCAAAGCTGGATGCCAGGAACACCGGGACCTGACGGCCGGTGACCAGCTGGAACAGCAGCGTGCCGATACCGGCGGTGAACAGCGCGACGTTCGGGTCGAGGCCGGTGATCAGTGGCATCAGCACCAGCGCGCCAAATGCCACGAAGAGCATCTGCGCGCCCGAAACGACCTGGCGCCAAAGCGGGTCGTTGAAGCCGTCCTGCATGGTCAGGCGTCCTTTTGCTTGGTGCCGAAGATCTTGTCGCCGGCATCACCCAGGCCTGGCACGATGTAGCCATGCTCGTTCAGGCGCTGGTCGATCGAAGCGGTGTAGATCTGTACATCCGGGTGGGCTTTTTCCACCACATTGATGCCTTCGGGTGCGGCGACCAGCACCATGGCGCGAATCTCTTTGCAGCCCGCTTTTTTCAGCAGGTCGATGGTGGCGACCATCGAGGCGCCGGTGGCCAGCATCGGGTCGATGATCAGGGCCAGGCGCTGGTTGATGTCCGGCGCGAGCTTTTCCAGGTAGGTGTGAGCTTCGAGGGTTTCTTCGTTGCGCGCGACGCCGACGGCACTGACCTTGGCACCCGGAATCAGGCTGAGCACGCCGTCGAGCATGCCGATGCCGGCGCGCAGGATCGGGACGACGGTAATCTTTTTGCCGGCGATTTTTTCGACCTGCACCTTGCCACACCACCCGTCGATCTCGTAGGTTTCCAGTGGCAGGTCCTGGGTGGCTTCATAGGTCAGAAGCGCGCCGACTTCCTGGGCAAGTTCGCGAAAATTCTTGGTGCTGATGTCGGCACGGCGCATGAGGCCGAGCTTGTGGCGGATCAGCGGATGGCGGATCTCACGAGTGGGCATAGGGGGGGCTCCGAAAGGCGGGCAAAAAAACCGCGCTAGATTAATCTATTCAGCCTGTGCTGTCGTGTAGTCCTTTTGGACGTTAGTCCATAAATGCTTGATCTGTGGCGAGCGGATGCGTACCTTTGCCCGCTTTTCCAAAATACCCCCCCTGGAGAGCGCAATGCCCGCCGATCTCGAGCACATCCGTCAAGTCATGCGCGAAGCAGACTGTCTGTACACCGAAGCCGAAGTCGAAGCGGCCATCGCCAAGGTCGGCGAGCAGATCTGCAAAGACCTGCACGACAAGAACCCGGTGGTCTTCTGCGTGATGAACGGCGGCCTTATCTTCTCGGGCAAGCTGCTGACCCACCTGCAGTTCCCGCTGGAAGCGTCGTACTTGCACGCCACCCGCTACCGCAACCAGACCAGCGGCGGCGAGTTGTTCTGGAAAGCCAAGCCAGAAGTCTCGTTCATCGACCGTGACGTGCTGATCGTCGACGACATCCTCGACGAAGGCCACACCCTCAGCGCCATCATCGAGTTCTGCAAGCACGCCGGTGCGCGCTCGGTGCACACCGCGGTGCTGATCGACAAGGACCACGACCGCAAAGCCAGCCCAGACCTTAAAGCCAACTACGTCGGCCTGCCCTGCGTCGATCGCTACATCTTCGGCTATGGCATGGACTACAAAGGCTACTGGCGTAACGCTAACGGCATCTTCGCCGTCAAGGGGCTGTAACCATGCGCCAGCCTGCGTTCATCGACCAATCGCTGTTCGCCGAGCTGGCGCAGAAGGCTGCCGCCAACCCTCGCGGGCGGCAGCACCATAACTTCCATGAGATGGATGAGCCTTGCCACCGCATGGCAGTCGGGCTGCAGCCGACGACCTACATCCCACCCCATCGGCACCTGAGCGACGACAAGGCCGAAGCACTGATCGTGCTCAAGGGGTGCCTTGGCCTGCTGATTTTCGATGAGCACGGTGCGGTGACTGAAAAGCGGGTGCTGCAGGCCGGCGGCGACTGCCTGGGTGTAGACCTGGCGCCCGGTACCTACCACGGGTTGGTGGTACTGGAGCCGGACAGCATCCTTTTCGAGTGCAAGGCCGGGCCGTACCGGCCAGTGGGCGAGGGCGAGCATGCCCACTGGGCGCCGCGTGAAGGCGAGGCCGGCGTGGCCGAGTACCAGGCCTGGATGCGCGCCCAGTTCGATTGATCGCGGGCTCCCGGTACAGGCTGAACACAGCATGCTAGAGTGCCTGTTCAAGCCAAGGAGCCTCACATGCGTGCGATTCTTCCCCTCCTGCTGGCGGTCAGCCTGCCGATCTGTGCCGCCCCGCTGCACAGCCAGTTTCTGCCGCCTGACGACCTGTCCCTGCGCCAGGAAGCGCCGACCGGTCAGCAACTGCTGCAAGTGACCGATTATGCAGTGGTGGTCGGTGCCCAGCGCCAGTCCGACCAGCAACCAATCCCCATCACCGCATCGTTGCAAATGCGCCTCAAGGGCAAGCCGCTGAGCAAGGGCGCCACCATCGCCCAGGTGCTGCTGACCTTTGATGGTGAAGCCGGCAAAAGCTTGAAAAAGCCCGTCTATGACGAGAAAACTCGCACCTTGAGCCTCAACTACCCGGTCAGCGATTACCGCGTGATCATGGACCTGCTGCGCAACGAAACGCTCTACGTGCAGTTTCTGACCTACGGCAACGGCCATATCTGGGCCGACCTGCACACCGGCACCGTACGTACGCGTTGAGGCGCGCGCCCTGCGGGGGGTAAACTGCCGGCCTTCGAAATTCCGTGATGGTCCAGTTGGAGTCGGCAATGCGTAAAGACAAGAAACAGGTAATCGGTGACGAAATCAGCGACGACTACATCAAGTCGTTCCTTCAGTTCGAGCCGGCCGATGGTGTGACTTCGCCGTCGCTGCACAAGCTGGTCAAGGCTTACCGTGGCCTGCGTGTCGACGACTTCGAGCGTTTCGTCGGCTTCTTCGTCGAAGCGGGCCTGGACCTGGATGGCAAGGACGAGCACGGCAAGACCTTCGTCGAACAGATCGCCGACCAGCGCAATGCCCCTGAGTACATCGAGATCATCGATAAAGCCCGCGGCTGATTGTTAAGCCTGTACTGGCCTCTTCGCGGGCAAGCCCGCTCCCACAGGTATTGCACCGCTCTCAAGATCTGTGAAAAACCTGTGGGCTTGCCCATGAAGAGACCGGCACAGGCCAAAACGCAGGCACAAAAAAACGCCCCGAGGGGCGTTTTTTCGTTTCAGCCAGCTCAGGCGTAATGCTTGGCCGGGCTGTCTTCCACCAGTTCCAACGCGGCATCGTTGTCGGCACTGATCTTGTTGTACAGCGCGGCATCGGTTGCCAGGACCTTCTCGCGAGCGGGGAAGATTTCCTTGAGCTTGGCAGCCCAGGCACCTTTGGCCTGCTCGGGGAAGCAACGCTCGATCAGTTCCAGCATGATCGAAACGGTTACCGAAGCGCCCGGCGATGCGCCGAGCAGAGCGGCCAGGCTGCCGTCCTGGGCCGAGACCAGCTCGGTACCGAACTGCAGAATGCCGCCCTTTTTCGGGTCTTTCTTGATGATTTGCACACGTTGGCCGGCCACTTCCAGGCGCCAGTCTTCGGCTTTGGCTTGCGGGTAGAAGCGGCGCAGCGATTCCAGGCGCTGTTCCATCGACTGCATCACTTCGCTGACCAGGTACTTGGTCAGGTCCATATTGTCGCGGGCCACGGCCAGCATCGGGCCGATGTTGCCCATGCGCACCGACAGTGGCAGGTCCATCAGCGAACCATGCTTGAGGAACTTGGTGGTAAAGCCTGCGTACGGGCCGAACAGCAGCGAGGTCTTGCCGTCTACCACGCGGGTGTCCAGGTGCGGCACCGACATCGGTGGCGCGCCGACCGCAGCCTGGCTGTAAACCTTGGCCTGGTGCTGTTTGACGATTTCCGGGTTGTCGCAACGCAGCCACTGGCCGCTGACCGGGAAGCCGCCGAAGCCTTTGCTCTCGGGGATGCCCGACAGTTGCAGCAGCGGCAGGGCCGCGCCACCGGCACCGAGGAACACGAAGCGCGCGTCGACTTCACGGCTGCCGCCGCTGTTGACGTCCTTGATGCTCACGGTCCAGCCGTTGCCGTTACGGCGCAGGCCGACGACTTTCTTGCTGTACTTGACCTGCGCGTCGGGCGAGTCGCCCAGCAGCTTGAGCAGCTTGTTGGTCAGTGCGCCGAAGTTGACGTCGGTGCCTTTCGCCACGCGGGTGGCGGCGATGTGCTGGTCGGCCGGGCGGCCGGGCATCATCAACGGCATCCAATCGCTCATCACGGCCTTGTCTTCGGTGTATTCCATCTCGGAGAAGGCGTGATGCTGCTTGAGCAGCTCGAAGCGCTTCTTGAGGAAGGAAACACCCTTGTCACCTTCGACGTAGCTCAGGTGCGGGACAGGGTTGATGAAGGCACGCGCCGAGCCGAAGTTACCCTTCTTGCTCAGGTAAGCCCAGAACTGGCGCGAGACCTCGAACTGGGTATTGATGTGCACGGCCTTCTTGATGTCGATGCTGCCATCGGCGGCCTGGGGCGTGTAGTTAAGCTCGCACAGGCCAGCGTGGCCGGTACCTGCGTTGTTCCAGGGGTTGGAGCTTTCCGCGGCCCCGGAGTCCATCGCCTCGACGACCTCCAGCTTGAGGGTCGGGTCGAGCTCCTTGAGCAGTACGGCCAGGGTGGCACTCATGATGCCCGCGCCTACCAGTACTACATCAACCGATTCGTTCTGCGCCATTTAACGCGTCTCCACAATCTACAGCTACCTAATTGACAGCATAGGATCCCTGGGTTCGCCAGGATCGCCATGTCCGACTTTTCGCAGTTCTTGCAACTTCCGCGGACACCGCCAATCAGTCTTCGGGTTCGGGTATTGAACCCCGATTGCCACGGGTGCGGCAATTCGACTTATGGTCAAGGTGTCGTGCGTGCGTTATGGAACGGCCTCAGACACTCATCCGGGATGAGCGCAGTTGCCGCCTGTTCAGGGCTGTTCGGGACACATCTGCCGCTTTTGCACATGCCAGACTGTTCATTTGCTCGCCACACTCTCGTGAAGTTGTGAAAACCGTTTTTTCACGCTCTTTTGGAGACGTGAACCTCAAAAGGGGACTGCGCGATGGCAACCCACAGGTTCATGCAGTGCGAAGGGCCGGAAAAGCAGGCACGACAGCCGATGCAAGACCTGAGTGGAAGGCTCTCTGTGGGCGAAGCGGTGAAGGTGCCGGGGTCAAGCGGCAAATGCGGGGCCCGATCAGGAGACGTCCTTATAATCGGGGGGAGATTATAGCGATGTCGAAGGCAGAAAGGTCGTTATTCGTGGTTTTTATTGCAGCGTTTGTCAGGCCAGCAGGCTGTGTTGATGCCAACGGGTGTTTGCGCGGGCGCAAACCCGGGCGCTGGCGGGCAGTGGGCGGCTGGCTGCAACCGGCAATATAAAGCCGGCTACCGCTGCGTACTGCTTTTTCTTGTGGCTTGCCGCTTGTAGGTTGCCGCTAGGTATACTGTGCGCCTTAGCCGCATTTTCTGGAGAAACGCGCATGTTGCAACGTCTGTTGTTCGGTTTGATCGCGGTGGCCAGCCTCAGCCTGGTCGGATGTGCCCACAGCCCGCAACAACTCAGCCCGCAACCCAAGCTCACCGCCCAGCTCGCACCTGTCGGCCACGGTCAGCCGGTGGTGGTCAAAGTGGTTGATGGCCGGGCTTCGCAGTCCCTGGGCACGCGCGGTGGCATGTACCCCGAGACCAGCACCATCAGTGTCAGTGGCAATGATGTGCTGCCCAAGCTGCAGGCCCAGGCCGAAGCCGCTTTGCGCCTGCTCGGTTTCACCCCGACGGCGAATGCCTACAATGCCCCGCAGTTGACCGTGACCCTGGCCGAGCTTAAGTACCAGTCGCCCAAGGACAACCTGTACGTGACCGAGGCCACCATCGGTGCCACCTTCCGTGCCGACGTGGCCAACGCCAACCGCCGTTACAGCGGCCGTTACGGTGCTTCGCTGGACCAGCGTTTCGGCATGGCGCCGAACCAGGAAACCAACACCAAGCTGGTCAGCGACGTGCTGAGCGACGCCCTGACCCGCCTGTTCAAAGACCCGACCATCGGGCAAGTACTGGGCGAATAAGCGTTCAGCCCTGCTAAAACAAACCCGCTGCCTGGCTGACAGGCAGCGGGTTTGTTTTTTTGGGGGGGCTTCAGGCCGCCTGGATATGGAAGTCCAGCAGGCTGAAACCGGTGGCCACATCCACCTCCGGCAAGTCCTGATGCGCGTGCCCACCCAGCGCGCAATAGACCAGCCACTGGCGGTCCTGCACATTGATGGCAAAACCGTCGATCAACGCCTGCTGTTCGTCGCTCTGGGCTACGAGATAGAGGCGGTCCTGGTTTTCGGCGTGCAGCATGAACGAGCTCCGGATCGGGAAAAGGCCGACAGAGTGGCCTGTTCTGATGACGAACCTGTGACAGATGAAATTTAGTGACACTTTGTCGCCGAGCCCGAGCGCCCACGCCGGACTTGGGTAGAATGCCGGCCTTTGCCGTCCTTCAAACCGAGGTTGTGTAATGTCGTTGCAAGTGCTCTGGGGGTTTCTGGCCGCCCATCCGACCAAGCTGATCAACCTGCTGGCGTTGCTGATGACGTGCCCCGGCGGGATGCTGCTGCACAGCGCACGGCGGCGCGAGGCTGTCACGCGGGAAAGCCTGGCGGTGGATGAGGGGGTGGTGGATGCGTTTGACCTGAGGGTGCCGCGTTACTTCTATATTCTCGGTTTTTCGTGCCTGGCCATGGCGCTGCTGCTGTCCTGGTTCAGTACCTGGGTGTAAAACCTTGGGGCTGCAAAGCAGCCCCGGGTTGATCAGGCAACTGGCGTTTGCTGCTTGACCTGGTACTGGTTGCGCACCGGCGTCGCGTATTGCAACACCAGGTACGGCCGCTGTTCTTCAGGGCAAGCTTCCAAGCGACGCTGCCATTCTTCCTTGGCACGCGCCAGCTCTTCGCCTGGGAACACCTTCTCGGCGCTCGGCACTTGCAGTGCCTCATCCTTCTCGTCCCACATCGCGTAGGCCAGGTAGTGCACCGGGAACAACCGGTAGCCACCGAGGACCTGCCGGTCGATTTCGGCTGCCAGCTGCTTGGTGTCCTCGAAGTACTCGGTCACCGGCGCGGCAAAGTTGATGTGCACTCGGCCTTTGTAGCCGGTGATGCCCTTGGCGATGCTGTTGTCGTCCTCGCCCGGCGCCTTCTTGTAGGTGCCGGTGGTGGCGCGGATGTACAGCTCGCGGGCCTTGGCCTGGTCGCAGGGGTCGTACTCGTAGCTGATCGAAACCGGCGTCAGGTTCAGGCTCTGAATGACCGCGCCGAACGGCTCGTCCTTGCGGCTCATGTGGAACATCTTGAGGATCGCCGAGTCGGTACGGTCGTCGCCGTCCTTGGCGCGGCCTTCGGCCTGGGCGATCCAGATCGATGCGCCATCGTTGCGGATCGAGTGGTTGATGTAGGCCGAGAGCAGTTGGTAAGCCGCCAGCTTCTCGCGACGACCGCTGAGCGAGCGGTGCACAATGAAGCTCTTGTTCAGGCGCATCATGTCGCTGACGAAGGGTTTTTGCAGCAGGTTGTCACCGATGGCGATGCGCGGGGTCGGCAGGCCGGCGTGGTACACGGCGTAGTTGACGAAGGCCGGGTCCATGACGATGTCGCGGTGGTTGGCCAGGAACAAGTACGCGGTGCCAGCCTTGAGTTGCTCGACGCCCGAATAGGTAACGCCGTCGGTGGCGCGCTCGATGGTCTGGTCGACGTAGTATTCGACTTTGTCCTGCAAGGTCGACACGCAGGTAACGCCGGCGAATTCCTTGCGCAGGCGGCGGGCGATCAGTGGCTTGAGCAGCCAGCCGAGTGGGGCGGCAGCACGCGGGAAGCGGAAGTGGGTGAGGATATCGAGGAATGCCGGGTCGCTGAGCAGGCGTGCCAACACGGCAGGGACCTCAGCGTCGTCGTACGGTCGGATGGCATCGAATTCGCCCATCATGCTCTCTTGTTGGAAACGGCTAGGGTAATAGGTAGGGACGGGGTTCGAAAAACGGCTCGAACACGCACAGGCCCTGTAATCAGACCGGCAATTATACGCATAAGTCACCGTGGAGGCCGCGATGCTGGAAACTGACTTCTATGATTGCCCGTATTGTGGCGAACGGGTGGAAACCACTGTCGATATCTCCAGTGGCGACCAGGTCTATACCGAGGATTGCCAGGTCTGTTGCCAGCCAGTGGTGTTCATCCTGCAGGTGCACGGTGACGAATGGATGCTCGAAGTCAGACGCGAGGACGATGCCTGATGCAACGGATCTACGAACCGGAAAGCCTGCTGGAGGCTGAAATGCTGGTGGGCATGCTGGCCAGTGAGGGCATCTCGGTGCACCTGGTCGGCCGCGACCTGGTGGGTGCTGCCGGTGAGCTGCCGATGCAGGGTTTGCTGGGGCTTGCCGTGCCCGACGAGCAGGCCGAGTACGCACGGCAGCTGATCGATGCGTACAATGATGCCCAGCCACTGGTTGGTGACGAACCGGAGAGCTATCCCGGTACCTTGATCTGCTAGGTAAAAAATTCGCCCATGTGTGGACGTTACGCCCTGTTTCGCTGGCCCCAGGCCCTTGCCAGTCTGCCGGGCTTCCCCGTCGGCCAGCCGGCACAATGGAATATCTCGCCCGGTGCGTCGGTGTTGATCCAGCGCCAGGTCGACGGCGAGCTTGGCTTGGCCAAGGCACGCTGGGGCCTGACGCCAGCCTGGCTCACCGACCTTTCCCGCACGCCTGCCCATGCCCGAGCAGAAACCCTTGCCGAACAGCCGATGTTCCGCGAAGCGTTTCGCCAGCGCCGCTGCCTGATGCCGGCCAATGGCTTTTATGAATGGCGCGGTACGGTGCGCAAACGCCCCTACTGGCTGACCCCGGGGGAGGGGTCGTCACTGTATTTTGCGGCGGTGTGGGAGGCCTATCCGGTGCAGGACCAGGTGTGGCTGAGCTGCGCGGTGGTGACCCAAGCAGCCATGAACCAGCGCCGGCCGTTGATTCTGGACGAGGCGGGGCAGGCGGCCTGGCTGGACTCTGATACGCCGATCACACGCCTGCAGGAACTGCTGGCCAGCCCCCCGGCTACGCTGCGTGAGCGGGCGTTGGCAAACTTCGTCAATGACCCGAAACTGGATGCCCCGGAGTGCCTGACGCCGGCCTGACCCCGGCCAGAACGCGCGGCCGTGCAGCCGGTAAAATTCTTCCCTGCGGCTATGGCGGGTCCAGGCGACTAGGCCTAGGATACGCCGCATGTAAAAGGGAGTGTTTCCATGCGTAAGTCATTTGTTGTCAGTGTGTTGAGTGCCGGTATCCTGCTGGCAGGCTGCCAGGCGGTGAATACCACCAGCGGCGGAGCCGTCGGTGTCGAGCGCAAGCAGTACATGTTCAGCATGCTCTCGACCGATGAGGTCAACCAGATGTACGCCCAGTCCTATCAGCAGACCCTAGGTGAGGCGTCGAACAAGGGCGTGCTGGACAAGTCCAGTGCCGATGCCAAGCGCGTGCAGGTGATCGCTGACCGGTTGATCGCCCAGGCGCCGAAGTTTCGTCCGGATGCCGCCCAGTGGAACTGGGAAGTCAACGTGATCAAGAGCGACGAGCTCAACGCCAACTGTGGCCCTGGCGGCAAGATCATCGTTTACACCGGCCTGATCGACCAACTCAAGCTGACCGATGCCGAGATTGCTGCGGTGGTCGGTCACGAGATCGCCCACGCCCTGCGTGAGCACAGCCGCGAAGCCATGTCCAAGGCCTATGGCGTGGAAATGGCCCGTCAGGGTGCGGGTGCCATCTTCGGCCTGGGACAAAGCAGCATGGCCATGGCCGATACCGTGGTGAACTACGCCATGACCTTGCCCAACAGCCGTGCCAATGAGAACGAGGCGGACCTGATCGGCCTGGAGCTGTCGGCACGTGCCGGTTACGACCCGAATGCCGCGATCACCTTGTGGAACAAGATGAGCAAGGCTTCCGAAGGCGCGCCGCCTGAGTTCATGAGCACTCACCCGGCGTCCGAAAGCCGTATTGCCTCGTTGCAGGCCGCGATTCCGAAGGTGATGCCGCTGTATCAGGCTGCCAAGAAGTAATCTGCGTCCTGTAGGAGCAGCCTTGTGCTGCGAAGAGGCCGGTGACAGCGCCGAAGGTCTACTGTGCTGTCACTGGCCTCTTCGCAGCGCACGGCTGCTCCTACAGGTCAGCCTACCCAGCGACTATCAGCCCACCCAGCCACTGGCCTTCATCGCCGAATACACCGCCACCACCGCCAGCACGAAGAACGCGGTAGCCGCCAGTCGGCGAATCAGGGTCAACGGCAGTTTGTCTGCCGCAAAGTTACCCGCCAATACCACCGGCACGTTGGCAATCAGCATGCCCAGTGTGGTGCCGATGATGACCATGATCAGGTGCGGGTATTGCGCGGCAAGCATGACTGTCGCCACCTGGGTCTTGTCGCCGATCTCGGCCAGGAAAAACGCAATCAGCGTGGTGAGGAACGGGCCGAAGCGGCGCGCCGGGTTTTCATCGTCATCCATCTTGTCCGGCACCAGTGTCCACAGCGCCGTGGCAGTGAAGCTGGCGGCCAGGATCCAGTGCAGCGCCGAGTCGCTGAAGAACCCGCCAACCCACGCACCGACGGCGCCCGCGGCGGCATGGTTGGCCAGGGTAGCGGCGATGATGCCGGCGATGATCGGCCAAGGCTTACGGAAGCGAGCGGCGAGAATGAGCGCGAGCAGTTGCGTCTTGTCGCCGATTTCGGCGAGGGCAACGATGGCGGTGGGGACCAGCAGGGATTCCAGCATCAGGTTTCCTACGGGGGCGGGTCGACACGGCTATGACACGTACAGCCTTCCCGCCCCGGGTAAGGTGTGCGTGTCATAGGTCTTGTCAAACCGCGGATCCGTCTGTGCGGATCTCTCTATGCAGGCTCTGCATAGTGGGTCGCACGCGCCATGGCCTGTGGGCCAAGTATGTTGACGCGTGCCGGGCGAGCTGGGTGCTCGCGGGAGACTACTCCCCTAGGACGGTGCGGATTCTGCCTAGCCGAAGCGGTTTCGGCAAGCGCTGTTTTTAACCGCGTGTTGCCTGGTAGATCCGGAAACCGTCCGCCTCGGCGCGTACCTGGCAGTTACCCAAGGCCCCTTCGATCAGTGGCTGGTAGCGTAGGAAGCTATTGGCAACAAGGCGCATTTCGCCACCTTTTCGCAGATGAACGCCAGATTTTTTCAGCAAATTCTCCGAAGCCTGGTAATTGGTGTGCACCCCGGTATGAAACGGCGGGTTGCTCAGGATCACGCTCAGCTCGGCAGGGGCCGCGTCGATGCCATCACCGCTGATCACTTCACCTTCCAGGCCGTTGGCGGCCAACGTCAGGCGGCTGGCTGCCACGGCAAACGCGTCTACATCAAGCAGGGTCAGCCGGCTTTGCGGGTAACGGCGTTTGACCGTGGCGCCCAGCACCCCAGCACCGCAACCGAAGTCCAGCACATGCCCGCTTGGCAGGCCATCCAGGTGTTTGAGCAGCAGGGCGCTGCCGCGATCGAGGCGACCGTGGCTGAACACGCCCGGCAGGCTGACCACCTGCAGTGGGCCATCTTCGAGGTCGAGTTCGAAGCGCTCGGCCAGGCTTTCCAGCGGCGTGGCCGCAGGCGCGTGGTCAACGGTCACCTGCCACAACTGGCAATGCCGGGCGCTGTCGAGCTTGCGCGGTTTGCCAAAGGCCTGCAGTTGCTTCGCCGCGCCTTCGATGCCGCCGCGTTTCTCGCCGACCAGGTACAGCTCGCGCCCGGCCAGGCGCGAGGCCAGGGCGTTGAGCAGGTAGGCGGCCAGCTCGCGGGACTTGGGCAGGAACAGCACAGCGCTGTCGAAGGCCACCGGGGGGGCTTCGACACCGTAATGGCTACGGCCAGCGAAGCGGCCCTCGAGCATGGCCTGGTCACCGGCATGCCAGGTCCAGCCATGGGCCATGGGCAGGTGGCCGAGCAGGTCGTCGGCGGGCGCGCCGGCGAGCAGCAGCGGGCCTTGGAACAGGTCCGCCTGGCGGAGCAACACTTCACTGCGCGGGTCCATGGACGACGCCTCCTGTAAAAAAAGTCGCGCAGTGTAGCAGAGGCTAACGCTGCGCTCAGCTGACCACGCGGCGTGGCTGACCGGCGAAATAGGCCTGGGCATTCTCGCTAAGCTGGCCGACGATGCGCTGGCGCGACTCCACTGCGCCCCAGGCACTGTGCGGGGTGATGATCAGCCGCGGGATATCGCCTGCCAGCAGCGGGTTGCCGTTGACCGGTGGCTCGACGCTCAGCACGTCAGTAGCGGCGCCACCCAGGTGGCCTTGGCGCAGGGCGTCGGCCAGAGCCTGTTCGTCGATCAAGCCACCCCGTGCGGTATTCACCACCAGGGCGCCGGGCTTGAGCAAGGCCAGCTCACGGGCCCCGATCATGTGCCGGGTATGCTCGTTCAGCGGGCAATGCAGGGTCAGCGCGTCCACTTGCGGCAGCAGGTCTTCCAGGGGCATGCGGTCGGCGCGCTCCGGGCGGCCGGGGATCTGCCCGCTCAAGACGCGCATGCCGAAGGCTTCGGCCAGGCGCGCCACTGCGCCGCCCAGTTCGCCATGGCCGAGCAGGCCGAGGGTCTTGCCCTCCAGCTCGACGATGGGGAAGTCCAGCAGGCAGAACTGGCTGGCCTTGGCCCATTGGCCGTCGGCCACTGCCTGGTTGTAGTCGCACAGCCGCGTGGCCAAGGCCAGCAGCAGGGCGAGGGTATGCTGGGCCACCGACGGCGTGCCGTAGCCCTGGCAGTTGCACACGGTGATGCCTTGGGCGCGGGCCGCCGCCAGGTCGACATTGTTGGTGCCGGTGGCGGCCACCAGGATCAGCTCGAGCTGCGGGTTGGCCGCAAGGGTCGCGGCATCCAGCATGACCTTGTTGCTGATTACCGCAACGGCGCCCTGCAGGCGTTCGGCAACCTGCTCCGGACGGGTGGCGGCAAACAGCTCGAATGCGTCGAACTGGTCCCGCAAAGGGGACAGGTCGAGGTCACCCAAGTCCAGTGACTGGTGATCGAGAAACACGGCGCGACGCGGGCTGGGCATGGGGTTCTCCGGTGGCAGGACGGGAAATGGGCCATCAACTTCGGGGGCACTGTCCGAAGCGGTTGAGCGCAGTGTCTAGCCCGCGGTTACCACGCGTCAACGCCTGCCACTCATACCTCGTCGGTCCAAATCATTCCTTCGGCTGATTTGACCGTCACATTCAGCTACTACAGTAGATCCAGACTTGTCCGGCCCGTTTTTCAGAAAAGGGATACCCATGTTGCAGACCCGCATCATCAAACCCGCCGAAGGCGCCTACGCCTACCCCCTGCTGATCAAACGCCTGCTGATGTCCGGCAGCCGCTACGAGAAAACCCGCGAGATCGTCTATCGCGATCAGCTGCGCCTGACTTATCCACAGCTCAACGAGCGTATCGCGCGCCTGGCCAATGTGCTGACTGAGGCCGGGGTCAAGGCCGGTGACACGGTGGCGGTGATGGACTGGGACAGCCATCGCTACCTGGAATGCATGTTCGCCATCCCGATGATCGGCGCGGTGGTGCACACCATCAACGTGCGCCTGTCGCCAGAACAAATCCTCTACACCATGAACCACGCCGAAGACCGCGTGGTGTTGGTCAACAGCGACTTCGTCGGCCTTTACCAAGCGATTGCCGGGCAGTTGACCACCGTCGACAAGACCTTGCTGCTGACCGACGGCCCGGACAAGACCGCCGAGCTGCCCAACCTGGTCGGCGAGTACGAGCAGTTGCTCGCCGCCGCCAGCCCGCGCTATGACTTTCCGGATTTCGACGAAAACTCGGTGGCCACCACCTTCTACACCACCGGCACCACCGGCAACCCCAAAGGGGTGTACTTCACCCATCGCCAGCTGGTGCTGCATACCCTGGCCGAAACGTCGGTCACTGGCAGTATCGACAGTGTGCGCCTGCTTGGCAGCGATGATGTGTACATGCCCATTACCCCGATGTTCCACGTACATGCCTGGGGTATCCCCTACGCCGCCACCATGCTGGGCATGAAGCAGGTGTACCCGGGGCGTTACGAGCCGGACATGCTGGTCAAGCTGTGGCGTGAAGAGCAGGTCACCTTCTCCCATTGCGTGCCGACCATCCTGCAGATGTTGCTCAATTGCCCGACCGCCCAGGGCCAGGACTTCGCAGGCTGGAAGATCATCATCGGCGGCAGCGCGCTCAACCGCTCGCTGTATCAGGCGGCCCTGGCGCGTGGCATCCAGCTGACTGCCGCGTACGGAATGTCCGAGACCTGCCCGCTGATCTCGGCAGCGCACCTGAACGATGAGCTACAGGCGGGCAGCGAGGACGAGCGTGTCACCTACCGGATCAAGGCCGGTGTGCCGGTGCCGTTGGTCGAGGCGGCGATCGTCGACGGCGAGGGCAATTTCCTCCCGGCCGATGGCGAGACCCAGGGCGAACTGGTGCTGCGCGCGCCCTGGCTGACCATGGGTTACTTCAAGGAGGCGCAAAAGAGCGAGGAGCTGTGGCAGGGCGGCTGGCTGCACACCGGTGATGTCGCGACCCTCGACGGCATGGGCTACATCGATATCCGCGATCGCATCAAGGACGTGATCAAGACCGGCGGGGAGTGGATATCCTCGCTCGACCTCGAAGACTTGATCAGCCGTCATTCGGCCGTGCGCGAAGTGGCGGTGGTGGGGATCGCCGACCCGCAGTGGGGCGAGCGGCCGTTTGCCCTGTTGGTGGTACGTGATGGGCAGGCCATCGATGCCAAGTCACTCAAGGACCACCTCAAGCCTTTTGTCGAAGAAGGGCACATCAATAAATGGGCGATTCCAAGTCAGATCGCCGTTGTTACTGAAATTCCCAAGACCAGTGTCGGCAAACTCGACAAGAAACGCATCCGCCAGGACATCGTCCAGTGGCAGGCCAGTAACAGTGCGTTCCTTTCTACCCTGTAAACCCCGTGCGGGTCGTGGACGACAGAACACGACCCGCAGGCTAGAGAGCTCGGCGCCTTGCCAAACAGGAAAAATGCGCCATGCTTCAGCACGGCCAGCACGTAACCCGAAAAACCTCGTAGCGAGTTGGCGGCACGGAGCGCAAATCACACTTTAGAGGGATCAAGCGCCTGTGCCTTGCTGGCTATAGTCGAGGCCAGGAGATTTTCAGGAATGGGGGAGGGCGACACGCGCAAGCCGTGTTGCCGCAGGTGCAAACCTGCACACCGGTCCCACGGACCGTTTCTGAAAGGACTCACTGCCATAACAAAAAAGTACATGGAGTAGCGTCGATGAAATCTGCAAACCTGTTCTGGCGCCGGGCCAAGTTGCCCTTGGCCGTCAGCCTTGCTTCCACGCTCGCAAGTCCTGCTTTCGCTGTCAGTTTCAACATAGGTGAAATCGAAGGGCAGTTCGACTCGTCGCTCTCCGTTGGCGCCAGCTGGTCGACCGCCAGCCCGAACAAGAACCTGATCGGGGTCAACAATGGCGGCAAGGGGCTGTCGCAGACCTCCGATGACGGCCACCTCAACTTCAAGCGTGGCGAGACCTTCTCCAAGATCTTCAAGGGCATCCACGACCTGGAGCTCAAGTACGGCGACACCGGGGTGTTCGTGCGTGGCAAGTACTGGTATGACTTCGAGCTCAAGGACGAAAGCCGCCAGTTCAAGGACATCAGCGACTCCAACCGCAAGGAAGGCGCCAAGTCGTCCGGCGCCGAACTGCTCGATGCGTTCGTCTACCACAACTATTCGATTGGTGACATGCCAGGCTCGGTGCGCCTGGGCAAGCAGGTTGTCAGCTGGGGTGAGAGTACCTTCATCGGCGGTGGTATCAACTCGATCAACCCGATCGACGTGTCCGCGTTCCGCCGCCCTGGGGCCGAGATCAAGGAAGGCCTGATCCCGGTCAACATGTTCTACATCTCCCAGAGCCTGACCGACAACCTGTCGGCCGAGGCCTTCTACCAGATCGAATGGGACCAGACCGTCGTCGACAACTGCGGCACGTTCTTCTCGCAGCCGGACATCATTGCCGACGGCTGTACCGACAACCTGCGCGTGCTCAACAGCAGCCGCACAGTACCGGGCGCGGCCCAGCAGTTCCTCGCCACCCAGGGCGTTAACATCAACGAGGAAGGCGTGATGGTGCGCCGCGGGGCCGACCGTGATGCGCGTGACAGCGGCCAGTTCGGTGTGGCGCTGCGCTACATGTTCGACCCGCTGGACACCGAGTTCGGTGCCTACTTCATGAACTACCACAGCCGTGCGCCGATCTTCAGCGCCACCGGTGCCCCGCCCTCCGTGTTCGCTGGCCTGAGTGCCCTGCCGGCACAGTTGCGCGCGCTGGCACCGCTGATCGTGGCCGGTAACTCCGAGTACTTTGTCGAGTACCCTGAGGACATCCGCCTATACGGCCTGAGCTTCTCCACCACGCTGCCTACCGGTACCGCCTGGAGTGGTGAAGTCAGCTACCGCCCCAACGCGCCTGTGCAGCTCAATACCACCGACATCCTGTTCTCCGGTGTACGCCCAATTGGTGGCGCCCTGAGCAACGCTTCGCTGCTCTCCGGTACCCCTGGCCAGGACCTGCACGGCTACCGCCGCAAGGAAATCACCCAGTTCCAGACCACCCTGACGCACTTCTTCGACCAGGTGATGGGCGCCAGCCGCATGACCGTGGTAGGTGAGGTGGGGGTCACCCATGTCGGCGGCCTGGAAAACGCCCACGAAACCCGCTACGGCCGCGACCCGGTATTCGGCCCCGGCCCACTGCCGGCCACAGGTGGCGCGGACACCTGCCAGGCGCTCAACGCCAGCACCATCGCAGGCGCGGGTGCCGGTGCATCGACCACCAACCTGAATCGCAAGTGCGAGAACGACGGCTACACCACCAGCACTTCCTGGGGTTACCGCGGCCGGGTCATCTGGGACTACAACGACGTCTTCGCCGGGGTCAACCTCAAGCCGAGCGTGGCCTGGTCGCATGACGTTTCCGGCTACTCGCCCGGCCCTGGCGCCAACTTTGAAGAAGGCCGCAAGGCCGTCAGCCTGGGCCTGGACGCCGAGTACCAGAACACCTACACGGCGAGCCTGTCGTACACCAACTTCTTCGACGGCAAGTACAGCACCGTGGATGACCGCGACTTCGTCGCCCTCAGCTTCGGCGTGAACTTCTAAGAATACTGATCCAGGACGACACGACATGAACAAGACCAGAAGTCTGCTGCAAGCCGGTGTGCTGGGCCTGTCCCTGCTGGCGACCAGTGTCATGGCAGCGGTGTCTGCCGATGAGGCGGCCAAGCTGGGCAGCACCCTGACCCCGATGGGCGCCGAAAAGGCCGGTAACGCCGATGGCTCGATCAGTGCTTGGCAACCGCTGTCGAAATCAGCGGGCAGCGTCGATGCCAAGGGGTTCCTTTCCGACCCGTATGGCAGCGAAAAGCCGCTGTTCACCATCACCGCGCAGAACGTCGACCAGTACAAGGACAAGCTCTCGCCGGGCCAGGTGGCAATGTTCAAGCGCTACCCAGACACCTTCAAGATCCCGGTGTTCAAGACCCACCGCGGCTCCACCGTGCCTGACGATGTATTCGCCGCCATCAAGAAAAACGCCACCCAGACCACACTGGTGGAAGGCGGCAACGGCTTGAACAACTTCGATACGGCGGTGCCGTTCCCGATCCCGAAAAGCGGCCTGGAAGTGATCTGGAACCACATCACACGCTACCGAGGGGGCAGTGTCAGCCGCCTGGTTACTCAGGCTACGCCACAGCAGAACGGCTCTTTCAACCCGGTGTATTTCTCCGACCAGTTCGTCTTCCGCGACAAGATGAAGGATTACGACGCAAGCAACCCGGGTAATATCCTGTTCTACTTCAAGCAGGAAGTGACCGCGCCCGCTCGCCTGGCCGGGACCGTGCTGCTGGTGCACGAAACCCTCGACCAGGTGAAGGAGCCGCGCAAGGCGTGGATCTACAACGCCGGCCAGCGTCGTGTACGGCAGGCACCGCAAGTGTCATACGACGGCCCCGGTACCGCTGCCGACGGCCTGCGTACCTCGGACAACCTGGACATGTTCAACGGTGCGCCAGACCGTTACGACTGGAAGCTGGAAGGCAAGAAGGAACTGTACATCGCCTCCAACGCCTTCAAGCTGGATGACCCCAAGCTGAAGTACACCGACATCATCAAGGCCGGGCACATCAACCAAGACTTGTCGCGCTACGAGCTGCGCCGCGTCTGGCACGTGGTCGCAACCCTCAAGCCGGGCCAGCGGCACATCTACGCCAAGCGTGACTTCTACATCGATGAAGACACCTGGCAGGCCGCAGTGATCGACCAGTACGACGGCCGTGGCCAGCTGTGGCGCGTTTCCGAAGCCCATTCCCAGCCGTACTACAACAAAGAGGTGCCTTGGTACACCCTGGAAACCATCTACGACCTGCAGTCGGGTCGTTATTTGGCGCTGGGCATGAAGAACGAAGAGAAGCGTGCCTACGACTTCGGCTTCAGTGCCAGCAAGGCTGATTTCCAGCCCGCGGCCCTGCGCCAGGCAGGTGTACGTTAATCTGAAAGCCTTTCACTCCTGTGATCCCCAGAACGTCCCGGCTTGCCCGGGACGTTTTTTTATCCTGCTCCGGCGATGGTTTCAAGTCCTGTAGGAGCAGCCTTGTGCTGCGAAGAGGCCATTGCAGCCGAAGATAATCTCTAGCCTTACCGGCCTCTTCGCAGCACAAGGCTGCTCCTACAGGTATTGCACTGGCCTTGAAAGCTGCGCAATCCCTGTGGGCGCGGGCAATAAATCTGCTGAATACCCAATCAAACCCCCGCTCCAGCCCCTGTCCATCAGGGTTGTTGCTTTTTGTCGTAGTCTTTTACAGCCCTATTGTGCCCATCATCTTCAAATGCGCTGCATTACCCGCTAGTCTCGCAAACATCCGTACCGCCGTTGTCTTCCCTTCAGAACGAGCCGGCCATGACAGATCTGTCCCGTACGCATGGATTCGCCAGCCAGGCCCTAGGCCTGCTGGACGGGCGTTTCTTCCGGCCGCCGCTGCCGGACGGCCATGTGCCGCGTGCGCGGTTGTGTCAGCGTTTGCACGCCGGCCTCAATGGGCGGTTGCTGCTGGTCAACGCACCGGCGGGCTTTGGCAAAAGCTCGCTGGCCATCGAATTCTGCGAATCCCTGCCGGAGCACTGGCGCAGCCTTTGGCTTGGCCTGAGCCAGCGCGATGCCGACCCCGGCCGTTTTCTCGAGCGGCTGCTCGAAGGCCTGCAGCAGTACTGCCCTGCATTGGGTGGACAAGCCATGGGCCTGCTGAAAATGCGCCAGCGCCACCAGCCCTTCGCGTTCGAGGAGTGGATCGACGGCCTGCTCGATGAACTCGCCCAATACCTGCAAGCCGATACGCCTCTGCTGTTGGTGCTGGACGATTACCATTTGGCCCAAGGGCCCGTACTCGACCGCTGCCTGCAGTTTTTCCTCAATCACTTGCCCAGTGGCCTGGTGCTGTTGATCACCAGCCGCCAGCGCCCGGACTGGCACCTGGCGCGCCTGCGCCTGTCGCGGCAACTGGTCGAACTCAACGAGCAAGAGCTGCGGCTGACACCCGACGAGTCACTGGCGGTAATCGGCCGCCACCCCACCGGCTTGCGCGGCCAGGCGCTGGATAACCTGATCCAGCGCAGTGACGGCTGGGTGGCCGGGCTGCGCTTCTGGCAGCTGGCCGCCAGCGAGTCCGGTGATGAGCAGGCTTTGCCCCACGCACTGCACGGTGGCGAGGGGCTGATACGCGACTACTTGCTGGAAGAAGTCATCGAGATCTTGCCGGCCGACGTGCAGGCCTTTCTCTACGACACGGCGTGCCAGGAGCGCTTCTGTGCCCAGCTGTGCGATGCCCTGCGCGACCGCCAGGACAGCGCCGATATCCTGCGCTTCCTGCAGGCCCATCAAGTGTTTCTGGTGCCCCTGGACGAGCACGGCCACTGGTTTCGTTACCATCACCTGTTCTCCGACCTGCTGCGAAGCCGCCAGGCCAGCGAACCGCCAGCGCGCCTGCACCTGCGTGCGTGCCGCTGGTTCGAGGCCCAGGGTTTGCTGGACGAGGCGGTTGAGCAGGCGCTGCGGGCCGGCCACCTGGACGTGGCGGCCGACCTGGTGCAGAGCCTCTCCGAGGAGCAACTGCTGGCCGAGCAGAACGTTGGCATGTTGCTGCGCTGGAAGATGGACCTGCCCGACAGCTTGCTGATCAGCACGCCGCGCCTGATCGTGCTGTACAGCTGGGCGTTGGGGCTGGCGTGCCAGCTGGATGCGGCCGAAGAACTGGCAAGCTACCTCAGCCGTTTTCTGCCTGCGCCCTCGGCGACCGCACAGAAGTCCATGCTGGCCCAGTGGCTGGCCCTGAGTGGGGTGATCGCGCGGGGGCGGGGGGATCGCGCGCGTACCCTGGCCTACTGTGGCGAAGCCTTGCAAAGCTTGCCGTGCAAGCGCTACGGCCAGCGCCTGGTGTGCCTGTCGACACTGTCCAACCTGGCCATCACCGATGCCGACTTCTGGCATGCACGCGGCTGGAACCGCGAAGCCCTGGAGCTGGCCCAGCGCGTCGGCAACCCGCTGTTCGAAGCCCTGGCTCATTACGATCGAGCACGGGTGCTGCATGCCCGGGGTGAAGTGTTGCGGGCGCTGGACGAAGTGCGCCAGGGCCTGCAGCGCCTGCAGGGGCTGTCGGGGCAGCGGTTGTACGCCGTTCGGGCCAGGCTGACGCTCTACGAGGGTTACCTGCTGGTGTCGCGCCTGCAATCAGCCCAAGGCCGTGCGCGCTTGCGTGCGGGGCTTGGCGAAGCGCGTGCCTGCCGAGACATCAGCGTGCTGATCGGCCACTGCGTCATTGCCACGCTCGATGGCCGCGAGGGCCACTTCGCCGAAGCGTTCGCCGAGCTGGCCGAGGCGGAGCGGCTGATGCACATCTGGGATGTTCCACCGATCTACTACTTGGCCATGATTACCCTGGTGAAGTGCGAACTGTGGTTGGCACAGGGGCGCACCGATCTTGCCGAATCCTGGTTGCTGCGGCTGGGGCAAACCTACGGTGGCGAGCAACCGGCAGCAGCGCCGGAGTTCCACCCGCTATTACCCCTGCATATCGAACTGCAGCAGGCATTGCTCGAGCGCATCCAGTTGCGCACCGAGGCGTCGGTTCAGCGCCTGTCAGGGCTGGTCGAACGTGGCGTGGCCAGTGGCGGCATGCTGCTGGCCGTCAGTGCACTGTGCCAGTGGCTCGCCCTGCTGCTCGCTGAAGGCCGAGACGCGCAGGCTGCCGGGCTGCTGCCAAAGGCACTCGAGGCCGCCCAAGGCGGTGTCCTGCAACCGTTCCAACCCTTGCTCGAAAAACACCCGCAGTGGCTGCACGAGCAGCTTGCAGCGCGCTCGGCTTGCCCGGTCCAGGTCGAACTGCTCAAGCGCCTGCCTCCGTTACCTGCCGTCAGCAGTGGCAGTGGCGAGGCATTGAGTGGGCGGGAGCGGGCCGTGCTTGAGCTGATCGCCCAAGGCTGTTCCAACCAGCAGATCAGCGAACGGCTGTTCATCTCGCTGCACACCGTGAAGACCCATGCCAGCCATATCAACAGCAAACTGGGCGTCGAGCGCCGCACCCAGGCGGTGGCCAAAGCCAAAGCGCTGGGCCTGCTGGCCTGACAGTAGCCGCACCAGGGGTTTGCCCGCTAAAGTAATGGCTTGAGGCTATTACTGGGCCGTTGTTTAGCGCGCTGCGTGCTCTATCCTCATCTTTCCCGGCCGGCTGCCGATACAGCATTCGGTGGTATGCATCGCCTTGCGCGATTTTTCAATCATCCCAATACAGGTCGTGTTGATGCTGCAGTACGGGCAAAAGAGCTTTCTGATCGTCGACGACTTTACCGACTTTCGTACGTCGACCCGTTCCATGTTGCGCGAACTGGGTGTGCGCGACGTGGACACGGCCGACAGCGGCGAGCAGGCGCTGCGCATGTGTGCGCAGAAGCGTTATGACTTCATCCTGCAGGATTTCCACCTGGGCGACGGCAAGAAGAACGGCCAGCAGGTGCTCGAGGACCTGATCCTCGACAAGCACATCAGCCATGAATGCGTGTTCATCATGGTGACCGCCGAGAGCAGCCAGGCCATCGTCCTCAGTGCCATCGAGCATGAGCCCGATGCCTACCTGACCAAGCCGTTCAACCGGGTGGGCCTGGCCCAGCGCGTCGAGAAGCTGTTCCAGCGCAAGACCTTGCTCAAGCCGATCCTCCAGGCGCTGGACCGCGGCCGCCCGGCCGAAGTGCTGGCAGCGTGTGCCGAGCTGTGCAAGAAGGACCCGCGTTTCGCCCCCCTGTGCCTGCGCTACCGCGCCGATGCCTTGCGCGGGCTCAATCGCTTCGACGAGCTGGAAAAGTTTCTCAAGGCCATTCTCGCCAGCCGCCCGCAGCCGTGGGTGTATTCGGCGCTGGGCAGCTTGATGCACAAGCGTGGCCAGAATGCCCAGGCCCAGGGTGTGTATGAACAGGCCCTGAAGGCCTTCCCGATCATGCCGGGCCTGTACGACGGTATGGCTGAAGTGCTGGTGGCGCAGGGCGAGACCAAGCGCGCGCAGAACATGCTGGAAGAGGCGGTGCGCCTGTCGCCGCTGTCGGTACGCCGGCAGTCCACGCTGGGCAAGCTGGCGCTGGGCAACGAAGATTTCGAAAGTGCCTCCAAGGCGTTCCGCCATGCCGTGAACCAGGGGCAGAGCTCGCGCTACAAGGATGCCGAGAACAACCTTGGCCTGGTTCAGGCGCTGATGAACAAGAACGCAGGTTTTGGCCTCGACGCCCGTACCCGCGTCGAGATCAACACCGTGCTCAGTGAAGTGGCCAAGGAATACCCTGAAGATCAGGGCTTGCAGGTACGCGCCCGCATGATGAAGGCCGCCAGCCTGCAGCAAGCCGGCGATGCCGAGACGGCCGCCAAGCTCACCGAGCAGGCCATGCAGCGTCTGGACAAGATGGAGCAGTTTTTCTCGGTCGATGCCGCGTTGACGGTGGCGGCTCAGCTGCAGGCGTCAGGGCAGGAAGCGGCCGCGCTCGGCGTGCTCAAAAGCTGCGTTGAAAGTTACGGCGACGACCCCAAAGTGATGCAGAGGGTGGCCAAGCTGACGGATGATCCGGCGGTGCTCAATGCGATCACCGAGGCCGTCACCCTCAACCGCCAGGGAGTGCGTAGTTACCAGGGAGGTCAGCTCGACGAAGCGCTGCAGTTGTTCCGCAAGGCCTTGGCCTTGCAACCCAAGAACATCAGCATCGCCCTCAACACCGCCCAGGCGCTGCTGCGCATCGGGGGGGATGACCCACAGCCTGCGATCATGCAGGAATGCCGCGACGCCTTGACCAGCGTGGCCGGTATCCCTGCCAGCGACAACCGCTATGACCGCTATGGCAAACTGCACATCCGAGTGTTCGGCGCATGAATCAAGACAATCAGGGGCTGGATTTTTCCACGGTGATCGCCTCCACCGTGCACGACCTCAAGAACTCCCTGTCCGCGCTGATTCAGTCCCATGACCAGTGGCTGGCGCGCCTGCCTGAAGAGTTGCGCGGCGGCACCGAGCAAGGGGTGATGGAACATGAGTTCCGGCACCTCAACGGTATGCTGGTGCAACTGCTGGGGTTGTACAAACTGGGCGTGAACCAGCTGCCGGTGTGCCCGGACTACCATGAGCTGGATGACTTCATCGAAGCCCAACTGGCCGCCCACCAAGAAGTGCTCAAGCACAACGACATCCTCGCCACCTGGCGCATCGACACCGACAACCCGCTGGGCTTCTTCGACCGAGAGCTGGTGGCATCGGTGATCGCCAACGTGATCACCAACGCCACCCGGTTTGCCGGGCATGCGTTGTTGATCAGCATCGAAGAAGAGGCGAATCAACTGGTCATCTGCGTCAACGATGACGGCCCGGGTTATCCACAGCGCATGCTCGAGCGCCAGGAAGAGTTCATCCAGGGCATCGATTCACACAGTGGCAGCACGGGCCTGGGCCTGTATTTCGCTGCGCGGATCGCGGCGCTGCATGAGAGCGATGGGGTGAGGGGGCGGATTGAAATTTCCAATGGCGGGGCGCTGGGGGGCGGGTTGTTCAGGTTGTTCTTGCCGTAAAACAGCATGGCAAGTGGGTGCAGGACACAATTCTGAGGCGCCTATGAGAACGAGCGCCGCCCGCGCGGCGCTTCGCAGCACAAGGCTGCTCCTACACTTGTTTCGGGCCAATTATTCCTGAGCCATTGGCGCGTGGCCCCTGACCGCCCACCTCAATATCGTGTCGAATCAACAAAGGCGGTCGCGCGCCAACATTACAGGCCTCACTGGCCCGAAACAGGTGTAGGAGCAGCCTTGTGCTGCGAAGCGCCGCGCGGGCGGCGCTCGATTTCGAAAACATCCAATACCGCCAGTCTTGCACCTGGCAGGCACAGCGCAATATCTTGTAAACCACCAGGAGCCACCTCGACTTGAAGGCGAGTGAGATCCTCAATGTTATTGAGATACACAATGAACCAAGCCCCACCCACCCTCATCCGCGAAACCTTCCCCGTAGGTCCCCTACAGTGCAACTGCACCTTGATCGGCGACCCATTGACCAAAAAGGCCATCGTCGTCGACCCAGGCGGTGACCCGGACAAGATCCTCGCGCGCCTGCAGGCCCATGGCTTGACCCTGGTGAGCATCATTCACACCCACGCGCACTTCGATCACTTCCTCGCCTCGGGCAAGCTCAAGGAGCTAACCGGCGCGACGCTGCACCTGCACAAGGACGACCAGTCGCTGTGGGACAACCTGGAGATGCAATGCCAGATGTTCGGCGTGCCCTACACCCCGGTGCCGCCGCCAGACCGCTGGTTGAGTGATGACGAGGCGCTGCCCTGTGGTTGTGGCGTGGCCTTGCACACCCCAGGGCACACGCCGGGTTCGATGAGTTTCTGGTTTGCCGATGCCAAGCTGCTGATTGCCGGCGACACCCTGTTCCGTCGCGGTATTGGCCGCACCGATTTGTGGGGTGGCGATCAGCGGGCTATCGTTCGTTCGATCAAGGAGCGGCTGTACCGGCTGGATGAAGAGGCCATCGTGGTCACTGGCCACGGGCCAGACACCCGCCTGGGTGACGAGATGCGCGAGAACCCGTTCGTGCGCGCATGAACCTGCATGAAAAGGTGTTCATGGAATTTTTTGCCGTCTGGGCAATCCAAGGCTGGCATAGATCCATTCGCGGTCTGCCGCATTTATGAATTTCAGTAGGAGCTTGTCCATGTTCACCATGCGTCGTCTGATTATCGTCGCAACCGCCGCTGCCCTGATGACGGGCTGCGCCAGCCAGAACCCGTACGACAACCAGGGTCAGGCGCAGGGCTCCACGGGGATGAGCAAGACCGCCAAGTACGGCGGCCTGGGCGCGCTGGCCGGTGCCATCGCCGGCGCCGCCATCGACCACAACAACCGCGGTAAAGGCGCACTGATCGGCGCTGCCGCAGTGGGTGCCGCCGCCGCAGGTTACGGCTATTACGCCGACAAGCAGGAAGCCGAACTGCGCGCGCAAATGGCCAATACCGGCGTCGAAGTGCAGCGCCAGGGTGACCAGATCAAGCTGATCATGCCCGGCAACATCACCTTCGCCACCGACTCGGCCAACATCGCGCCTAGCTTCTACTCGCCGCTGAACAACCTGGCCGGCTCGTTCAAGCAGTTCAACCAGAACACCATCGAAGTGGTTGGCTTCACCGACAGCACCGGCAGCCGCCAGCACAACATGGACCTGTCCCAGCGCCGTGCGCAAGCGGTCAGCACCTACCTGACTTCGCAGGGTGTCGATGCTTCTCGTATTTCGGCACGTGGCATGGGCCCGGACCAGCCGATCGCCAGCAATGCCGATGCTAACGGCCGTGCGCAAAACCGTCGTGTCGAGGTCAACCTGAAGCCGATTCCTGGCCAGCAGTATGACCAGGGCCAAGTTCAGCAGTAAGGCCACAACACAGGGGCCGCTGTGCGGCCCAATCGCCGGCAAGCCGACTCCCACATGACCGTGTGGGTCTTAAGTCCTGTGGGAGCCGGCTTGCCGGCGATTGGGCTGCACTGCAGCCCCTGGATTCAGCGTACGACGCTGGCCTGGATCGCCGTCAGGGCGATGGTATGCACGATGTCATCCACCTGAGCCCCCCGCGGCAAATCGTTCACCGGTTTACGCAAACCCTGCAGCATTGGCCCCAGGCTGACCCCATCGGCGCTGCGCTGCACCGCTTTGTGCGTGGTGTTGCCGGTATTCAGATCAGGGAACACGAACACCGTGGCACGCCCGGCAACCGGGCTGTTCGGTGCCAGCTCGCGGGCAATGGCCGGGTTGGCCGCCGCGTCATACTGCAAGGGCCCATCGATCAGCAGATCGTGCGCGGCGCCCTGCGCCAAGCGGGTCGCTTCACGCACCTTGTCGACTTCTTCATCGCTCGCCGAATCGCTTGAATAACTGATCATCGCCACCCGCGGCGCGATGCCGAAGGTGTGTGCCGATTCGGCGCTCTGCTGGGCAATTTCTGCCAGTTCAGCGGCACTTGGGTGCGGGTTCATCACGCAGTCGCCGTACACCAGCACCTGCTCGGGGAACAGCATGAAGAATACCGAGGACACCAGGCTGGCACCTGGCGCGGTCTTGATCAGTTGCAGGGCAGGGCGGATGGTGTTGGCGGTAGAGTGCACCAGGCCCGACACCAGGCCGTCGACCTCATCCAGGGCAAGCATCATGGTGCCGATCACCACCGGGTCTTCCAACTGCTGCTCGGCCATCGGGGCGTTAAGGTTCTTGCTCTTGCGCAGGTTGACCATCGGTTCGACATAGCGCCCGCGAATCAACTCAGGGTCGAGTATCTCCAGGTCCGCAGGCAAGGTAATGCCCTGCGCACGGGCGACCGCTTCGACTTCTTCCGGCTTGGCCAGCAGCACGCAACGCGCAATGCCACGGGCCTGGCAGATCGCTGCCGCCTGTACCAGCAGCGGTTCGGCGCCTTCTGGCAGGACGATGCGTTTGTTGGCCTGTTGCGCGCGCTGGATCAGTTGGTAGCGGAACACCGCAGGCGACAGGCGCAACTCGCGTGGTGTGCCGCAGCGCTGGTGCAACCAGGCAGCGTCGAGGTGGCTGGCGACAAAGTCGGTGATGAATTCGGCACGCTCGCGGTCATCCACCGGGATCTCGCGGTTCAGCGAATTGAGCTGGTTGGCCGTGTCGTACGAACCCGTACTCACCGACAGAATCGGCAGGCCGGCCTGCAAGGCGCCGCGGCACAAGCCGAGGATGCGTGCGTCGGGCTTGCTGTCGCTGGTCAGCAGCAGGCCGGCCAGGGGCACGCCATTGATCGCCGCCAGGCTTACGGCAAGGATGATGTCGTCGCGGTCACCCGGGGTCACCACCAAGGTGCCAGGGGTGAGCAGCGGCACGGTGTTGGCCACCGTGCGCGCACAAATGATGATCTTGCTCATGCGCCGCTGCTCGTAATCGCCCGCGTTGAGCACTTGGGCCCCCAGCAGGTCGGCCACGTCGCGGGTGCGTGGGGCATTCAGCTCAGGCTGGTAAGGGATGCAGCCGAGCAGGCGGAAGTCGTTGCCGCGCAGAAGTGGCGAGTGTTCGCGCAGGCGGGTGGCGAAGTCCGCCATGCTTTCGTCGGTGCGCACCTTGTTGAGGATCACCCCGAGCACTTTCGGGTCGCGGGGGCCGCCGAACAGCTGGGCCTGCAGCTCGACGCGGCCGGACAGTTCGCTGAGCACCTCGTTTTCGGGCGCCGAAACCAGTATCACCTCGGCATCCAGGCTCTTGGCCAGGTGCAGGTTGACCCGCGCCGCGTAACTGGCGTGGCGGGTAGGCACCATGCCTTCGACCACGACCACGTCATTGCCGATGCAGGCTTGCTGGTAGAGGCGGATGATTTCCTCCAGCAACTCGTCCAGCTGGCCATCGCCGAGCATGCGCTCGACGTGGGCCAGGCTCAGCGGCATGGGCGGTTTGATGCCGTGGGTGCGTGCGACCAGTTCGGTGGAGCGTTCCGGGCCGGTGTCACCTGGGTGGGGCTGGGCGATCGGCTTGAAAAAGCCGACCTTCAGGCCTGCGCGCTCAAGGGTGCGCACCAGGCCGAGGCTGATCGACGTCAGGCCGACACCAAAGTCGGTCGGCGCTATGAAAAAAGTTTGCATGCGTGCTTCTCGAATTAAAGCGGTGCAAGGAATCAACGGCCAAGGGTAGCGCTATCGGCTGCCTGTGCACACCAGCCACACGCGAAAGCCTCGCCGATGCGTTGTTGGCGCTGCTCGGCATCGAGCACCCAAGGGCGCGCTTGCCAGGGCGGTTGGTGACGAAGGTGCTGGGTGTGGCCGCACGACAACTCGACCACCCAGTGGCCTTCTTCGTCCTGATGGAAGCCGGTGATCCGACTGATGGGCTGTTCCTCGGCCGAGGCGCGTTCGCAATCGGGCGATGGCTTGGTTACACTTGTCCGCTCTACATACTTTTGCAAAAGGTCTTGCCCCATGCTGATCGCCGCCAACAAGGCTGTCTCCATCGACTATACCCTGACCAACGACGCCGGGGAGACCATCGACAGCTCCGCCGGTGGCGCGCCGCTGGTTTACCTGCACGGTGCCGGCAACATCATCCCGGGCCTGGAAAAGGCCCTGGAAGGCAAGCAGGCCGGTGACGAGCTGAACGTTTCCATCGAGCCAGAAGAGGCCTACGGTGAATACCTGGCCGAGCTGGTCAGCACCCTGAACCGCAGCCTGTTCGAAGGCGTCGACGAGCTGGAAGTCGGCATGCAGTTCCACGCGTCGGCGCCGGATGGCCAGATGCAGATCGTCACCATTCGCGACATCGACGGCGACGACGTCACCGTTGACGGCAACCACCCGCTGGCCGGCCAGCGCCTGACCTTCCAGGTCAAGGTTGTCGACGTGCGTGACGCCAGCGAAGAAGAAATCGCGCACCGTCACATCCACGGTGAAGGTGGCCATCACCACTGATTTTCTGCGCTAAGCTCAGAGAGTCGCCAGGCGCTCGGGCAAGCCGATTTGCCTTCCCAACGGGAGGTGGACGGCTTGGACGAGCGCTTTTTTATTGGGCGGATTTCGCCCTGCGGCCATCGGGAACCTGAGAGGGGATTACATCATGAGTGCTTTTCACGACCTGAAATTGGAGGCGCTGAACGGCGGGGAACTGCCCCTCGCACCGTTCAAGGGCCAAGTGGTGCTGGTGGTCAATGTTGCCTCCAAGTGTGGCCTGACGCCGCAATACGCTTCGCTGGAGACGCTGCATCAGCAGTTCAAGGGCAAAGGCTTCAGCGTTCTGGGGCTGCCGTGCAACCAGTTTGCCGGCCAGGAGCCCGGCAGCGAGAAAGAGATCCAGGAGTTCTGCAGCCTCAACTATGGTGTCAGCTTCCCGCTGGGCGCCAAGCTTGAGGTCAACGGGGCGCACCGCCATTCGCTGTATCGCCTGCTGGCGGGGGAAGGTGCTGAGTTCCCAGGCGACATCACCTGGAACTTCGAAAAGTTTCTGGTGGGCAAGGATGGGCGCGTGCTGGCGCGTTTCTCGCCGCGCACTGCGCCGGATGATCCAGCCGTGGTTCAGGCCATCGAGAAGGCGCTGGGCTGAAGCATGGGCGCGCGCGGCGGCTGAAGGTCAGCCGCGATGCGCTGTCGAACCTGGCTTGATCGCCAGTGCAGCACCTGAAGCTTTTTGCGTGTCGCCTGTGCGTTGTTTGCAAGCACTGCACAGGTAGGTTTCGAACTGCTCGACAATCGCCGGCCAGCCCTGTCGGCTGGCGTGCTGCCGTGCGTTCAGGCGCACCCGGCGCAGGGTTTCTTCCTCTTCCAGTAGCCAGCAAGCGGCATCGATGAAGGCCGCCTGATCGCCGGGCATCGCCAACGCACCGCTATGGCCATGCCGAATATGCTGGGCAGCCGCTGCCTCATCATAGGCGACCACCGCCAAGCCTGAGGCCATGCCTTCGAGCACCACATTGCCAAAGGTTTCGGTCAGGCTCGGGAACAGGAACAGGTCACCGCTGGCATAGTGCTCGGCCAGCACCTCGCCCCGCTGGGCACCACAGAACACGGCATCAGGCACTTGCTGCTGCAAGGTGGCGCGCTGTGGGCCGTCACCGACCACGATCAGGCGCAAGCGCTTGTATGGATAAGTCTTCTGCAGGGCATCCAGGCACGGTCGCAGTACCCCTAGGTTTTTTTCCGCCGCCAGCCGGCCGACATGCAGCACGGCGATATCGTCCGGCCCGACCCCCCAGCTTTCGCGCAGCGCCTGGCTGCGCCGGGCCGGGTTGAACAGGCAGGCGTCGACGCCACGGGCCAACAGGTCCAGGCGCTCGAAACCACGACGCTCCAACTCCAGGCGCTGGCTGACGCTGGGCACCAGGGTGACTGCCGTGCGGCGATGGAACCAGCGCAGGTAATGGGTGAGCAGGCGTGCCAGCAAGCCCAAGCCGTACTGGCCGGAATACTGCGGGAAGTTGGTATGGAACCCGCTGACCACCGGCACCCCCAGGCGCCGTGCCGCACGCAATGCGCTCAACCCCAAAGGCCCCTCGGTGGCGATGTACAGCACGTCCGGTCGCTGCCTGCGCCAACGCCGCAACAGCCGGTGCATCGACACTTCGCCCCATTGCAGGCCGGGGTAGCCGGGCAAGGCCCAACCGCGGCACAGCATCAGCTGCGGATCGTTGTGCACAGGCTCCTCGCCGGCTTGGCGGGGGCGGACGATCTCGATGTCATGCCCGCGTTGGCGCAACCCTTCGCTGAGGCGGCCAAGGGTGTTGGCGACACCGTTGATCTCGGGTGGGAAGGTTTCGCTGACGAGGGTGATGCGTAGGGCGGGTGTATTCATGACAAAAAGTTTCCGCTCGCATCATTGCGCTGATGTGACGGCCTTGTGACGTGCAAATGACGCCTGATTGCCGGCTGTTTCAATTGTGTGAATATTTGCGTGGGCGGCGCTCAAGAAGCTGGCAGTGGCAGCCGATGAAGATGCATTCGATTACGTGCTGCGCTCCAGGAGAGCGGTGATGTTCAACAACAAGCTCAAGCAAGAAATCCAGCAATTGCGCGAAGACCTGCTGTCGGTCGAACAGGTCAAGTGCAGCCTCGACAGCGAGATGCTGGTGCTCCAACTCGACCCCCAGGGACGGATCGAGATGGTCAACGGCAACTTCGAGAGCGAGATGCTCTACCGTGCCGACCAATTGCTTGGACGCAAACTCGAGGACATTGTCCCGGCCCACGTGAAGTCGCTCGACTTCTACCAACGCATGAAAAGCGCGATCAGCCGGGGCGAGCACCTCAACGGGGCGTTCCGCCTGCTGCGCGGCAATGGCCAGGAAGCCTGGTTGCGCTCGATTCTGCAGCCGGTCAAGAACAGCGAAGGGCGCATCAAGTATTTCACCCTGCACTCGAGCGACCTCACCCGCACCATCGAGACCTCCCGTGAGCACGAAAGCCTGATCAAGGCCCTGATGCGCTCTACCGCAGTCATCGAATTCGGCCTTGATGGCACCATCCTGACCGCCAACGAACGGTTTCTGACGTCGGTCGGTTATCGCCTTGAACAGATACGCGGCAAGCATCACCGTATTTTCTGCGAACCCGAAGAGGCCAATTCGTCGGGCTATCAGGCGTTCTGGGACAAGCTGCGCCGTGGCGAATACGTGGCTGAGCGCTTCAAGCGTATCGATGCCCATGGCCGGGTAATCTGGCTGGAAGCGTCCTACAACCCGATCTTCGACGCCCATGATGTGCTGTACAAAGTGGTCAAGTTCGCCACCGTGATCACCGACCAGGTCAACCAGGAGCAGGCGGTTGCCGAGGCGGCGGACATCGCCTTCAACACCTCGCTGAGCACTGACGCCAGTGCGCGCAAGGCCACCGACGTAGTCACGCAGACGGTAAACGTCATGCGTGGCCTGGAGTCGTCGATGCAAGAGGCCGCCGAGGGCATTCAGGCGTTGGACACCCAGTCGCGGGTGATCGGCTCGATCATCAAGACCATCAGTGACATTGCCGGGCAGACCAACTTGCTGGCGCTCAACGCTGCCATCGAGGCGGCCCGGGCGGGCGAGCAGGGGCGTGGTTTTGCCGTGGTCGCCGACGAAGTGCGCCAGCTGGCTTCGCGTACCAGCACCGCCACCGAAGAGATTGCCCGGGTGGTGCAGCAGAACGAGCAATTGGCCCAGGCTGCGGTGGCGATCATCGACACCAGCAAGCGCCAGGCCGAGCAGGGGCTGTCGTTGGCCGATGAAACCGGCAACGTGATCGTCGAAATCCAGGAGGGGGCGAAGCGGGTGGTGGATGTAGTGGGGCAGTTTTCCAGCCGGCTCGGTCAATGACGGTAGGAGCAGCCTTGTGCTGCGAAGAGGCCAGTACTAGCCACAGACAGGTATTGTCAGTAATGGCCTCTTCGCAGCGCAAGGCTGCTCCTACACAGGGCTGCGTTTGGATTTAGTCGCGTTCACGCACCCAGAACAACGTAGCCCCCGCCACCGCCGCCGGCATCATCAGTACGTTCACCACCGGCACCATCAGCGCCAGGTAGGTGATGCCGCCAAAGCCCAGCGACTGCCAGCGCTTCTGGCGCAACCAGGCGAGCATGTCCTGCCAGCTCATCTTGTTGTTGTCCGCCGGGTAGTCGATGTACTGGATAGCCATCATCCACACACCAAAGATCAGCCACAGCGGCGCGGCGACCACGTTGACCACCGGGATCAGCGACAGGATGAACAGGCCGATGGCCCGTGGCAGGAAGTAACCCAGCTTGCGCATCTCGCGGCCAAAGGTACGCGGCACCATGGCCACCAGCTCGGCCCAGCTGAAGGCAGGGAAGTTGTCTTGGCCGCGCACCACCACTTCGACCTTCTCGGCCAGAAAACCGTTGAACGGCGCCGCAATGACGTTGGCCACCAGGGTGAAGGTGAAGAACACCATCAGCACCACCAAGGCGACGAACAGTGGCCACAGAATGTAGGTGAGGAAGCTCAACCAGCTGGGCAGGGTTGGCATCAGGGCGTCGACCCAGACACTGAACTGATGGCCGGCAAAGTAGATCAGGCCACCAAACAGCAGCAGGTTGACCGCCAGGGGCAACAGCACGAACAACCGCAGGTTCGGGCTCAGCACCAGTTTCAGGCCTTCGCGCAGGTACTGGGGGCCAGAGAGGACAGGGGCTTGCATCGAGACACTCCGAACAGAAGGAAAACGCGCTGACCTTACCGAGTTTGTCGCGCCGACGAAAGGCGGGCGATGTTGGCGAAACCGGCTGTAACAAAAGCGTCAGGGCGATTTTCGTGAATGAAATTGCTGGATAGACGATGCCTATGAGGTGGATTGTCGAAGGATATTTCCTTAATCTTTGCGACCTCGCTACAGTGCGCTCAACTTTTAGGTTTTGGATCGACGCGTTGTAGCCTTCCCCAAGGTTGCGTGGGTCCTTTTTAAATTCCAGCTGGCAACGCCGGCACACCGATGCTGGCCCCGTGCGGCCGGCTCGACAGGAGTTCGACATGTCTGAAGTACGTCATTCGCGCGTCATCATCCTCGGTTCCGGCCCTGCCGGTTACAGCGCCGCAGTCTATGCCGCCCGTGCCAACCTCAAGCCGCTGCTGATCACTGGCATGCAGGCCGGTGGCCAGCTGACCACCACCACCGAAGTCGACAACTGGCCGGGCGACCCCCATGGCCTGACCGGCCCAGCCCTGATGCAGCGCATGCAAGAGCACGCCGAGCGCTTCGAGACCGAGATCGTCTTCGACCACATCAACGCTGTCGACCTGGCCAACAAGCCGTTCACCCTCCAGGGTGACAGTGGCACCTACACCTGCGACGCACTGATCGTTGCCACCGGCGCCAGCGCTCGTTACCTGGGCCTGCCGTCGGAAGAAACCTTCATGGGCAAGGGCGTTTCGGCCTGCGCTACCTGTGACGGCTTCTTCTACCGCAACAAGCCGGTAGCGGTCGTCGGCGGCGGCAACACCGCCGTGGAAGAGGCCCTGTACCTGGCCAACATCGCCAGCAAAGTGACCCTGGTTCACCGCCGCGAAACCTTCCGCGCCGAGAAGATCCTGGTCGACAAGCTGAACGCCCGTGTGGCCGAAGGCAAGATCGAGCTCAAGCTCAATGCCACCCTGGACGAAGTGCTGGGTGACAACATGGGCGTGACCGGTGCGCGCTTGAAGAATAACGATGGCAGCAGCGAAGAAATCAAGGTCGACGGCGTGTTCATCGCCATTGGCCACACCCCGAACACCTCGCTGTTCGAAGGCCAGTTGACCCTCAAGGACGGCTACCTGGTGGTCAACGGCGGCCGCGAAGGCAACGCCACTGCCACCAACGTCGAAGGTGTGTTCGCTGCGGGCGACGTGGCCGACCACGTTTACCGTCAGGCCATTACCTCGGCCGGTGCAGGCTGCATGGCCGCACTGGACGTCGAGCGCTACCTGGACGGCCTGGCCAACGCCGCGTTCTGATCCACGCCCGAAAAAAAACCGGCCATCTGGCCGGTTTTTTTTATGCCTGAGATCTGCTGCGCCTGTGCGGGCCTCTTCGCGGGTAAACCCGCTCCCACAAGGTTCAGTGTCCGCGGTGATCCTGTGGGAGCGGGTTTACCCGCGAAGAGGGCGGTACAAGCACCGCGACCTCTCAGAGGCTCAAACGCATCGACAGGTCTACGGCCTTCACATCCTTGGTCATGGCACCAATGGAGATGTAGTCGACGCCGGTCTCCCACAGGGGGCGCACATTACTCAAGCCTGCGGTGATCCTGTGGGAGCGGGTTTACCCGCGAAGAGGGCGGTACAAGCACCGCGGCCTCTCAGAGGCTCAAACGCATCGACAGGTCTACGGCCTTCACATCCTTGGTCATGGCACCAATGGAGATGTAGTCGACGCCGGTCTCGGCAATCACCCGCAAGGTGCTCTCGTTAACGCCGCCGCTGGCCTCGAGTTTGGCCTTGCCCGCAGTGATGTGCACCGCTTCGCGCATTTCGTCCAGGGTCAGCTCGTCGAGCATGACGATATCTGCACCCGCATTCAGGGCCTGGCGTAGTTCATCCAGGCTTTCCACCTCGATTTCCACCGGCTTGCCAGGGGCGATGCGGTGCGCTGCCGCCACTGCCTCGGCCACGCCGCCGCTGGCGGCGATGTGGTTTTCCTTGATCAGGAAGGCATCGTAAAGGCCGATGCGGTGGTTGTCGCAACCGCCACAGGTGACCGCGTATTTCTGCGCCAGGCGCAGGCCGGGAAGGGTCTTGCGGGTGTCTAGCAGGCGCACTTGGGTACCTGCGACCAAGTCGGCCAGAAAGCGTGCGCGCGTGGCGACGCCCGACAGCATCTGCAGGAAGTTGAGCGCGCTGCGCTCACCGCTGAGCAGCGAGCGTGCCGGGCCTTCCAGGTGGAACAGCGGCTGGTTGGCCAGCGCGCGGTCGCCATCGGCCACTTGCCAGTGCACCGCCACCCGCGGGTCGAGCTGGCGGAACACGGCGTCGACCCAGGCGGTGCCAGCGATCACGCAGTCCTCGCGGGTAATGATGGTCGCCTTGGCCAGGCGTTCGGCCGGGATCAACTGCGCGGTGATATCGCCACTGCCGATGTCCTCCAACAGTGCACGGCGCACGTTGGCTTCGATTTCAGCGGTCAGGTCGGCGAGGCGTAGGTTCGGCATGGTCGGCTCCACAAGCTAGATGCCCGCGATTATAGGGCAGGGGAGCGGTGTGTACAGGGCCATGGCCGGTGACCTTTGGTCGGCCCGTCTGAGCATCGGGCCGAATACAGGGTCATTTCCCAGCAAGCGAAACGGCGCTGGCAGCTGTCCGTTTTTTTGCCGATAATAGTGACCAGTATTTGGCGTCATAGCTTTGACGATTCGTTGCCCGTGGGGCAAGCAAGCCTGCAAGGAGTTAGGGATGCATAAAGAAGGCAAGGTGGTGCCCCTGGCGGCAGCCATCGACCGAGGGGCGCGCACGCCTCTGCCTTGCCTTCCGGTATTGCTCCTGCAAGTGCGCGACAAAGCCGCGCTGCAATTGCGCCAAGGCCTGCAGGCCTTGTTCGACAACACCGACGTCACCCTCTTCGAGATGGCCGACAAGGCCGCTGAGCGCTGCGACCAGAGCCTGTATTTCGAAGCGATGCGCGACGTGCGCCTGAAGCGCAAGAGCATCGAGCGCGGTTTTCTCGACACCTTCCATCACACCTTCGCCAGCCTCGGCCGGGCAGACCCTCTGGGCAGCCTGGGTGAAGCGCAGGGTTCAGGCAACAAGGCGCAGCGCGAGCGTGCATCCGCCATCGACGGCATGGTCGCGCGGGTGCTCTCGCGTGACGGCCTTGCCCTGCAGCAACTGGGTTTGCGCTTGCAGGCATTGCTCGATCGCCCGGTGGGCGAGCAGCAAAACCCCGTGGGCCCCGCTGCGCTGTGCGGCTATTTCCTCGAAGCGGGCCGCAACCTAGGGGTCGGGCTGCGGGTCAAGCTGATCCTCTTGAAGCTGTTTGAACGCTACGTGTTGCGTGATGTGGAGGTGCTCTACGCAGAGGCTAACCAGTTGCTGGCCGCGGCCGGTGTGCTGCCCGAGCTGCAGCCTGCGCCACGTCGGCGCGCCGAGGATCGGTGCCTGAGCGCCGGGCGCCGGCCGTCCAGCCTGGAGGCGCAAGGGGCGCCGGGGGCGGACAGTGCCGGGCAAGCGTATTTTGCTTCACTGCAAACGCTTCTGGCCCCCGCGCGCGGGCAGATCGCGCCGCGTTTGCAGCGGGTAGCCGCTGCCCAGCCGATCAGCACCGCCGACCTGCTGCGCCTGCTTTCGCACCTGCAGCACTATGTGCCCGCCACGCAGGCGGCGGATGAGTTCGCGCTTGGCCAACAGCTGGAACAACTGTTGTTGCGCGTCAGTGTGCGCAGTGGCACGCGTCGGCGCATCGCCACGGCCGATGAAGACATGATCAACCTGATCGGCCTGCTGTTCGATTTCATCCACAACGACGACAACTTGCCCGCCAGCCTACGGGCATTGATCGCGCGTTTGCACATCCCGCTGCTCAAGGTCGCGCTGCTCGACAAGGGGTTGTTCAGCCGCGCCAGCCACCCGGCTCGGCGCTTGCTCAACGAGATCGCGGGTGCCGCGATCGGTTGGCAGAGCAGCGCCGAAGGCCTGCGCGACAGTTTGCATGTACGGGTGGAACGTATCGTTCAGCGTCTGCTCAACGACTTCACCGATGACGCCTGCCTGTTCGCTGAACTGCTCGATGAGTTTCTCGCCTTCAGCCAGGACGAGCGGCGCCGCAACGAGTTACTCGAACAGCGTACCCGCGACGCCGAAGAGGGCCGGGCGCGTACCCTGCAGGCCCGCCAGCAGGTGCAGCAGGTGCTCAACCAGCGTCTGCGCGGGCGGGTGCTGCCGCACGTGGTGGTGCAGATGCTGGTGCAGGCCTGGAGCCAGGTGCTGCTGCTGGCGTGGCTCAAGCAGGGCGAAGGGTCCGAGGCATGGCGCAACGGCCTGGCCACCCTGGACACGCTGCTCGCCAGTATCGCCCCGCACCATGACCCGCAGGCCTGTCAGCAACTGCTGCAACAGGTGCCCGGCCTGCTCAAGGCCTTGCGCGAAGGCCTGGCAGGCGTGGCGCTGGACTCCACCGCCACCCGTGACTTCTTCCAGCAGCTTGAGCAATTGCACCTGCGCGCTTGCTCGGCGTCCGAAGGGCACAGGGCCGATGGCCCGCCCGTGCTGGACGAGGTGCTGGTGGACGAGGACATCGTGCTGGCCCTTGCCGAAGAGCCCGCCTGCGCCCCCCTGCACCTTGTCGACGGCAATGCCTCGGCATTGCGCCAGGTGCAGCGCCTGCGTATCGGCAGCTGGGTCGAGGTGTTCGATGAAGACGACCCATTGCGCTGCAAGCTGGTGGCGCGCATCGACAGCAACGATCGGCTGGTGTTCGCCAATCGCACGGGCATGAAAGTGCGTGAGTGGAACAGCGGCAGCCTCGCCCAGGCGCTGCACCGGGGAGAGGTGCGGGTGCTCGATGACGGCGCGCTGTTCGAGCGGGCGCTGGAGTCGGTGCTCGAAGGGCTGCGGCAACAGCAGGTCCATTGAGTCATCATTACAATGATTCACATGCAAACGGCCGCGGACGCAGGGCATACTGCTGCTCTGTACCCGGCGTTTTTTCAGGATCTGCCCCATGCAATTGGACCGTGCCACCGGCTGGTTCCACGGAATCACCCACTGCCCGTCGCCCAACTTCAACGCGCGCCCCGAGGGCGAGTCGATCTCCCTGCTGGTGATTCACAACATCAGCTTGCCACCGGCGTGTTTCGGCACCGGCAAGGTTCAGGCATTCTTCCAGAACCGCCTGGACGCCCATGAACATCCCTATTTCCAGAGCATCTGCCACCTGACGGTTTCGGCGCACCTGTTCGTCGAGCGCGATGGCGCCGTGACCCAGTTCGTGTCGTTGCTCGACCGCGCCTGGCATGCCGGTATCTCGTGCTTCGACGGGCGCGAGGGCTGCAACGACTTCTCCATCGGCATCGAACTCGAAGGCACTGACGACCTGCCATACACCGATGCCCAGTACACCACGCTGGCGCAGCTGACCCGGCAGATCCGCGACGCCTGGCCGGTCATCAGCCTTGAACGCATCCAGGGCCACAGCGACATAGCACCGGTGCGCAAGACCGACCCAGGCCCGGCCTTCGACTGGGGCCGCTATCGCCAAACCGTGAAGGATAACGAGGACAACTCATGAGTTTTCTGGTTTTGCTGCTGGCGCTGTGGGTCGAGAAATTCTCGGCACTGCGCCATCGAATACAGCGCGATGGTTTTTTCCTCGGTGAACTGGTGCGCCTGGAGCGCAGCGGCAAGGTGCAGCCGTGGTGGACGTTGGCCATTCTGGTGCTGGCGCCGGTAGCGGTGCTGGCCTTGCTGCTGCATGTGCTGGAGCCCGTCGCCTATGGCCTGCTGGCATTGCCGGTGCACCTGCTGGTGTTGATCTACAGCCTGGGCCGCGGCGACGCGAAAGCGGCGCTGGGGCCGTTTCGCGATGCCTGGCGGCGGGGTGACGATCAGGCCGCCCTGCACGTGGCCGAGCGCGACCTGGGCCTGGTGGCCGACGAGCCTCACAGCCTGCTGGTGCGGGTGCAGGGTTACCTGCTGTGGCAGGCCTACCAGAGCTTCTTCGCCGTGATCTTCTGGTATTTCGTGCTCGGCCCAGGCGCTGCCTTGGCCTATCGCCTGCTGGCGCTGTGCGGCGAGCACAGCAAGCAGCCCGCGCTCAAGGCGCGTGCCGAGCAGCTGCGGCACATCATGGATTGGCTGCCGGTGCGGGTGATGGCCTTGAGCTTCGCGCTGGTCGGCAACTTCGTCGCGGTGACCCGCGTGATGCTCCACGAGCTCCTTAACTGGCACATCAGCGCCGGCCACCTGGTGGCCAGGGTTGGGCGCATTGCCGACGATATCCCCGAGGAAGAAGACAGCCAGCGTGGCCTAAGCCGGCTGGACAGCCTTTGGGAATTGCTGCTGCGCTGCGCGGTGCTGTGGTACGCCGCGTTTGCGTTGTGGACGGTGCTGGTCTGACCTCACCGCCGTAACACGCGCCCTGTAGGAGCAGCCTTGTGCTGCGAAGAGGCCAGTTGCATCCCGAAGATTCAGGGGGGGCTACTGGCCTCTTCGCAGCACAAGGCTGCTCCTACCGGGGCTTAACCATAAGTTACAAACCTCCGATTCGATCTGCGGTATACACGTGGCACTGTGCTACCCCGTAGAACAATAAGAATCCAAGGAGGTGCCCCGTGAAGCGTCTGCTTTATCCGGCGATCGCACTGATGAACCGGCTGAGCTTCGGTCAGAAGTTCAGCCTTGTCAGCGTCCTGTTTTTCCTGCCCATGCTGGTCATCAGCGGCTACCTGGTACGCGATGCGTACCAGCAGTTTCAGGCCACCCGCGCCGAGCTGCAGGGCATCGCCCCCCTGCGCGAAAGCCTGGCCCTGCGCGCAGGCTTCGAAGCCTTGGGCAGCCTCCTGCAGATCAATGCCGTAATCGGCCAGTCGGGCCAGGCCGGTGATGTCGAATCGCGTATTGCTGCGTTGCAGGGCAACGTGCAGGAGCATCTCCAGGCACTGCATAGCGACGACCCGCAGCTGGAAGCCAAGCGCGAGGACTTGGCCGATGCCTTTGCCCGCGCCCGCGAAGAGTCCTCGCTGCAGAACAAAACGGCGTTGTTCGACGCCTTGCTCGCCCAGGCCCAGGTGCTGACCCGCCTGGTGGCCAGCCAATCTGGCCTGAGCCAGGACAGCCAAACCTCGGTGCGGCAACTGAACGACCTGCTTGGTGTGGCGACGGCGCAGGTCACCCAGGCCCTGGCGGACGGGCAGGCGATGGGGGCCATTGCCCTGGGGCGTGGCTTCATGGATTCGTCCGGCAGCGCGCGCTTCGAAGATTTGCTGCAGCGCCTCGAGCGCCTGGCCACCGACTACGCACTGCGTTTGGAGGACGCCCTGGGCAGTGACCCCGCGGCCAAAGCAGCCCTGGCCAGCAGCGCCCAGGCCAGCCAGGCGACGGTCAGGCAGGCCGCCGCGTTATTCGAAGCGCAGGTGGTGGTGGCCGAGACTCTGGACGCGCCCTGGCCTGCGTTCTATCAGCAAACCCATGAGCTGATGGGGCACACCTACCGCCTCAACGAGGCCATTCTCATGCACCTGCGGGGCCAACTGCAGGACCGGCTGGGCGAGCAACAATGGCGCATGATCGGCCTGGTGGCGGTGCTGGCCGGTGTGTTCGCGCTGATTGTGTACCTGTACAGCGGGTTCTACGTCTCGACCCGGGCGACCCTGCGCCAGCTCGGCAAGGCGATGGGCAAGGTCGCCGACGGCGACATGACGGTCAGCTTCCAGGCCCGCAGCCGCGACGAGTTGGGCGAGCTGGGGCAAGGTTTCAGCGACACCGTGCAGCGTATCCGTGGCCTGATCGACCAGGTTGGCCGCACCGTGGTGGCCGTCGAAGAACAGGCCAGCCAAGTGTTGGCGGTGTCAGTGCGGAGCAACCAGGCAGTCAGCGGCCAGCGTGAGCAAATCGAGCAAGTGGCCACGGCCATGAACCAGATGAGCGCCACTGCCCAGGAGGTCGCACGCAGCGCGGCGCTGGCTGCCGATGGCGCGCAACAGGTCAACCAGGAAAGCGCCACTGGCCGTGGCCTGGTGCAACGCCAGCAAGGCAGCATCGACCGGCTGGCTGCCGAGATCGACCAGAGCGTGGGGGCCATCAATCAGCTAGCCAGTGACAGCCAGGCCATCGGGCGGGTGCTTGAAGTGATCCGCAGCATTGCCGAGCAGACCAACCTGCTGGCACTCAACGCCGCGATCGAGGCCGCGCGCGCCGGGGAGCAAGGCCGAGGCTTCGCGGTGGTCGCCGATGAGGTGCGCACCTTGGCCAGGCGCACCCAGGACTCGACCGCAGAGATCGCGCAGATGATCCAGCGCTTGCAGGAGGGGGTCGCAGCGGCGGTCAGTGCCATGGGCAGCAGCCACCAGATGGCCGCTGGCACCGTGGATGAAACGCGACAGGTGCAGCAGGCGTTGGGCAATATTTTGGGTGCGGTGGGCAGTATCGTCGAGCAGAACCAGCAGATTGCCGCTGCTGTGGAGCAGCAGACCGCCGTGGCGCATGACATCGACCAGAACATCGTGGCGATCAACAGCGCCGCGCAGGACACCACCCAAGGAGCCTGCCAGACCGAGGAGGCTAGCCGGGCATTGTCTGCTCAGGTGGTGGAGTTGAAACGGTTGATCGGGGCGTTCAGGGTTTAATGAGGCTACCTCTGTAGGAGCAGCCTTGTGCTGCGAAGAGGCCGGTTTGGCTGTAGAGAGGCTGTGGCGGTAATGGCCTCTTCGCAGCACAAGGCTGCTCCTACAGCGCTAGCGCCGGGGCAGGCAGCTACCAGCCAAATAACTCACAGGCATTCTTGCTGCTGGCGTCAGCCAACACGTCCACCTCTATGCCAATCACCTCAGCCAGCGCTGCGGCAATCTCCGGCAGGTGTTCCGGGCTATTACGCTGCCCGGGGTACATCACCGGGGCCATGTCTGGCGCGTCGGTCTCCAGCACTACGCTTTCCAGCGGCAGTCGGGCAAGGGTCTTGCGCAAGCGCACTGCCTGCGGCCAGGTAGCCGCCCCGCCAAGCCCCAGGCGGAAACCGAGCTTGATGTACTCGCGCGCCTCTTCATAGCTGCCTGCAAAGGCATGGATGACCCCAGCCCGGGCCGGCTTGTAGCGCTTGAGCGTGGCGATCACCTGGGCATGGCTGCGGCGCACATGCAGCAAGGCCGGCAATTCGAAATCGCAGGCCATCTGCAGTTGTGCTTCGAACAGTGCCTGCTGGCGATCCTTGTCCAATGCTTCCAGGTAGTAATCCAACCCGAACTCACCCACGGCGCACAGGCGCGGGTCGCCCTGCAGGCGCTCCAGCCAGTCGCGCAGCTGGGCAAGGTGCTCTGGGCGATGCTGGCCCAGGTAAACCGGATGCAAGCCCAGGGCAGCAGCCACACGCGTGTCGGCGCAGGCCAGGTCCCACACCCGTTGGAAATTCGCCTGATACACCCCCAGCACCACCATGCGTTCCACCCCGCGCGCCGCCGCATTGGCCAGCAGGCGCGAGCGGTCGGCGTCGAAGTCAGGGAAGTCCAGGTGGGTGTGGGTGTCGATCAGGCGCATGTTCAGGCCGCTGGGATGCGTTGCTTGAAGGTTCGGCCGATGGCGTGCACGCCGGGCTCGTAACGCTCTTCCTCGATGGCTGCCAGGGCCAGCTCTAGCGCAGTGGCGGCGATCAGCCCGTGCTGTTGGGCCATGGCGTTGACCGGAAGCGGCAGGAAGTCGAGCAACTGGTTGTCACCGAAGGTGCCCAACTGCAGCTGGCGCGAGTCGGCGGGGCGCGCCTGCAAGGTGTCGAACACGCCCTGCAGCAGCACGTAGGAGGTGGTTACCAGGGCATCCGGCAGGCCACCCTGTTCGTCGATCAGTTGCTGCATCAGGCGCTGACCGCATTCACGGCTGAACGCCTCACCCTGATAACGGCGCACCTCACCTGCATAGCCTTGCAGGGCTTCGTCGAAGCCGCCGGCACGGGCCTGGCTGACCGAAAGCTCCGGGCGGGCGCCAATCAGGGCGATGCTGCGCGGGGCTGCGCTGAGCAGGCTGGCGGCCAGCTGACGGCTGGCGTCGCGATCATCGCTGATCACCGAGCAGAAGTGTGCGGGGTCCAGGCGACGGTCGATGGCGATCACCGGCAGGCCTTTGTCTTGCAGCTCACGGTAACTGTCGTCTTCCACAGGCAAGCAGCTGGCGACGAACAGGGCATCGCAACGACGGGCGCGGAACAGTTGCTGCAGCTGGCGCTCGCTGTCCGGCTGGTCATCGCTGCTGGCAATCAGCAACTGATAGCCACGGGCGCGGGCGCCTTGCTCGAGCTGCTTGGCGATGCGGGCGTAGCTGGGGTTTTCCAGATCCGGGAGAATGAAGCCCAATGTGCGGGTATGCCGGCTGCGCAGGCCGGCGGCTTGCGGGTTGGGCGTGAAGCCATGGGCCTCGACCACTGCGCGCACACGCTCGACAGTGCTGCTGCTGATGCGCTGCTGTTCGGCCTTGCCATTGATGACGTAGCTGGCAGTGGTCACGGACACACCGGCCAGACGGGCGATATCGCTGAGTTTCACCGAATTTTCCTTGTTATTACCGGGGCTGGCTGCGAGGCCAGACCGGATAGTTTGACCCGGAGCTGCGCTCGCGCGCAGACGACCATTGTCGCAATTGTCCGACAGGATGGGGCTTTTTCCTCGGGAGATTATCGAGTAACGTGGCCGCCTGGTCAGGTTAATCGTTTCAGCTGCCAAGTTTTCTGCCTCGGCTGCCATCTGCGCAAGGCTGTTCAACTGGCCATTTTCGACAACAATACCTCAGTACCCCACCTGGGCACTGCAAAAGGAGAAGGGCATGCTCGAGCTCGCCACAGGGCAAATAGCCATGGGCCAGAAGGCTGCGGACAAGGCCGAGGCCTTGCGCCTGCTGGCAGATCAGCTGGTGGCCGACGGCCTGGTCGCCGAGGGCTACCTTGCGGGCCTGCAGGCCCGCGAGGCACAAGGCTCGACCTTCCTCGGGCAGGGCATTGCCATCCCGCATGGCACGCCGCAGACCCGCGACCTGGTCCACACCACCGGTGTGCGCTTGCTGCAGTTCCCCGAAGGCGTGGACTGGGGCGATGGCCAAAAGGTCTATCTGGCCATCGGCATCGCCGCCCGTTCCGATGAACACCTGCGCCTGCTGCAATTGCTGACCCGTGCCCTGGGCGAGACCGACCTGGCCGAGGCGCTGCGCCGGGCCAGCTCTGCCGAAGCCTTGCTCAAACTGTTGCAAGGCGCGCCACAGGCGTTGGCGTTGGATGCGCAACTGGTTGGCTTGAACCTGCCGGCCGAAGATTTCGACGAGCTGGCCTGGCGTGGTGCGCGCCTGCTGCAGCGCGCCGGTTGCGTCGACAATGGCTTTGCCGCCGTGCTGCAGCAGGCCGAGCCTTTGCCACTGGGCGAGGGCCTGTGGTGGCTGCACAGCGAGCGCCAGGTGCGCCAGCCGGGCTTGTCGTTCATTACCCCGCAGCAACCGCTGCGCTATCGCGATCAGCCGCTCAACGGCCTGTTCTGCCTGGCCAGCCTCGGCGCCGCTCATCAGGCTTTGCTCGAGCGCTTGTGCGAAGTGCTGATCGAAGGGCGCGGGCAGATGCTCTACCAGGCCACCAGCAGCCGTGCGGTACTGCAGGTGCTGGGCGGTGAGGCGCCGGCGGATTGGCCCAGTGCGCGCATCGTGTTGGCCAACCCCCATGGTTTGCATGCCCGCCCGGCCAAGGTGCTGGCGCAACTGGCCAAAGGCTTCGAGGGCGAAATCCGTGTGCGGCTGACCGACAGCGCGCAGCCAGCGGTGTCGGTCAAGAGCCTTAGCAAGCTGCTAAGCCTCGGCGCCCGCCGTGGCCAAGAGCTGGAACTGATTGCCGAACCGGCCATCGCCGCCGATGCCTTGCCAGCGCTGCTGGCGGCCATCGAAGCGGGCTTGGGCGAGGACGTCGAGCCGCTGCCACAAAGCTCCGCACCGCTAGCCAGCCTGCCACTCGAAGTGCTTCAGGCACCCGCCGCAGGCAGCCGGATTCAGGGTGTGGGCGCGGCGCCTGGGATTGCCAGTGGCCCGGCGCACGTTTGCGTCGAGCGCGACATCGATTACCCCCTGCGCGGCGAATCCCTCGCCCAGGAACGGGCCAAGCTGCGCGAGGCCTTGGCAACGGTGAACAGCGAGCTGCACAACTTGGTGCAGCGCAGCGACAAGGCCATCGGCGAGATCTTCGTCACCCACCAAGAAATGCTCGCCGACCCGGCGTTGGCCGACGATGTCGAGCAGCGCCTGGCCCAGGGCGAAAGCGCCCCGGCGGCGTGGATGGCCGTGATCGAGGCGGCAGCCCGGCAGCAAGAGTCGCTGCATGACGCCTTGCTCGCCGAACGGGCCGCTGACCTGCGCGACATCGGCCGGCGCGTGCTGGCCCAGTTGTGCGGCGTGCAGGCGCAGGTCGAGCCCGAACAGCCCTATGTGCTGGTGATGACCGAGGTCGGCCCTTCCGATGTGGCCAGGCTGGACCCGAGCCGGGTCGCCGGTATCGTCACCGCCCAAGGCGGCGCGACGGCCCACAGCGCCATTGTCGCGCGTGCCCTGGGCATTCCGGCAGTGGTCGGTGCCGGTGCGTCGATTCTGCTGCTCGAGGCCGGCACGCCATTGCTGCTCGATGGGCAACGCGGTGTGGTCAGTGTTGCGCCAGCGGCCGCCGAGCTGCAGCGTGCCCTGGCCGAGCGCGACCAGCGCGAACAGCGCTTGCAGGCAGCCTGGGCCCGTCGCCATGAGCCGGCAGTCACCCGCGATGGCCATGCGGTCGAAGTTTTCGCCAACATCGGTGAAAGCAGCGGTATCGACAAGGTGGTGGAGCAGGGCGCGGAAGGCGTCGGGCTGCTGCGCACCGAACTGATCTTCATGGCCCACCCCCAGGCACCCGACGTCGCCACCCAAGAGGCCGAGTACCGCCGCGTGCTCGATGGCCTGGGTGGCCGGCCCCTGGTGGTGCGCACCCTGGATGTCGGCGGCGACAAGCCGCTGCCGTACTGGCCGATCGCTGCCGAAGACAACCCCTTCCTCGGCGTGCGCGGCGTGCGTTTGACGTTGCAGCGCCCGCAGGTCATGGAAGACCAGTTGCGCGCCTTGCTGCGCGCCGCTGACCAGCGCCCGCTGCGGATCATGTTCCCGATGGTCGGCCAGGTGCACGAGTGGCGTGAAGCGCGGGCCATGGTCGAGCGCCTGCGTGAGGAAATCCCTGTGACCGACCTGCAACTGGGGATCATGGTCGAAGTGCCCTCGGCAGCCCTGCTGGCGCCGCAGTTGGCCCGCGAAGTGGACTTCTTCAGCATCGGCACCAACGACCTGACCCAATACACCCTGGCCATCGACCGTGGCCACCCGAGCCTGTCGGCCCAGGCCGACGGCCTGCACCCGGCCGTATTGAGCCTGATCGACATGACCGTGCGCGCTGCCCATGCCGAAGGCAAGTGGGTGGGCGTGTGCGGTGAGCTGGCCGCCGACCCGCAGGCGGTGGCCGTGCTGCTTGGCCTGGATGTTGACGAGTTGAGCGTCGCCGCCCGCAGCATTGCCGAAGTCAAAGCCCTGGTTCGCCAGGCCGATCACCAAACGGCCCGCGCCCTGGCGCGCGAAGCCTTGCAACAAGACAGCGCCGCGGCGGTTCGCGCGCTGGTGGAGCGTTACTGATGGCCAAGATCCTCACCCTTACCCTGAACCCGGCGCTGGACATCACCATCAGCCTCGATACTTTGCGCCCGGGGCACGTCAACCGTAGCCAGGCCCAGCACAGCGATGCGGCGGGCAAAGGGCTGAACGTTGCCCAGGTCTTGGCCGACCTTGGCCACAGCGTCACCGTGGGCGGCTTTCTTGGGCAGGACAACCTGCAGCCGTTCGAGGCCTTGATCGCCTGGCGTGGTTTTGCCGACTGTTTTGTCCGCGTGCCAGGCGAAACGCGCAGCAACATCAAGCTGGTCGAAGCTGAGGGCCGCGTGACCGATATCAACGGCCAGGGGCCAGAAGTCGATGAAGCCGCCCGTACCGCGTTGCTGCGGCGGCTGGAACAGATCGCCCCAGGGCATGACGCGGTAGTGGTGGCCGGCAGCCTGCCACGGGGTATCAGCCCCGAATGGTTCCGCCAGTTGCTCGAAAAACTCAAAGCCCAAGGCCTCAAGGTCGCCCTCGACAGCAGCGGCGAAGCCTTGCGTGTCGGCCTGCAAAGTGCGCCTTGGCTGGTCAAGCCCAACACCGAGGAATTGGGCGAGGTGCTGGGCCTGGCCGTACAAACCCCAGCGCAGCAACGCGCGGCTGCCGAGCGGCTGCTGGCCAGCGGAATCGAGCATGTGGTGGTGTCGGCCGGCGAGCACGGCGTCAGCTGGTTCGCCCGCGACCTCGCCCTGCATGCCCAGCCGCCCACGGTGCGGGTGGCCAGTACCGTGGGTGCGGGGGATTCGCTGGTGGCTGGCATGGTCGACGGCCTGTTGCGTGGCGAGGCGCCGGCGCAGACCTTGAGCCGCGCTACCGCCATTGCCGCCCAGGCCGTGACCCAGGTCGGCTTTGGCATACGTGACCGCGAGCAACTGGCACGCCTTGAAGCCGGCGTGCAACTGACAGAACAACAAGAGGGTTGCCGATGAACATTGCCATTGTCACCGCCTGCCCCAACGGCCAGGTGTCCAGTGTGCTGAGCGCGCGCTTGCTGGCGGCAGCCGCGCAGCGCCGTGGCTGGAGCACCCGTGTCGAGGTGCAGGACGCTGAGCACCCCGAGCGGCAACTGACGGCGGCCCAGCTTGCCGAGGCCGATTGGGTACTGGTAGTCAGCACCGGGCCTATCGACCTGGCCCGCTTCGTCGGCAAGCGCGTGTACCAGAGCACGCCGTCCCAGGCCCTGGCCGACCGTGAGGGGTTCCTCGACGAGGCGGCGGCCAACGCCCAGCTGTTGGCGGATACGCCCGACAGCCCGGCAGCGTTGAGTGGGGCTGGCGTGCGGATTGTCGCGGTCACGGCGTGCCCGACCGGCGTCGCGCACACGTTCATGGCCGCTGAAGCCTTGCAGCAGGCCGCGCAGCAGCAGGGCTATCAACTCACCGTGGAGACCCAGGGCTCGGTGGGGGCACGCAACCCGCTGTCCGCCCAAGCCATCGCCGAAGCCGACGTGGTGCTGCTGGCCGCCGACATCGAAGTGCCCACCGCACGGTTTGCCGGCAAGCGCATTTACCGCTGCGGCACCGGCATCGCCCTCAAGCAGGCACGCGCCACCCTGGACAAGGCCCTGGCTGAAGGCAAGGTCGAGAACGCTGCAGATGCCGCGGCGGCCTCCGCTTCCGGTAAGGGTGAAAAGACCGGCGTGTACAAGCACCTGCTCACCGGGGTGTCGTTCATGTTGCCAATGGTGGTGGCGGGTGGCCTGCTGATCGCCTTGTCGTTCGTGTTCGGCATCGAGGCCTACAAAGAGCCGGGCACCTTGCCGGCAGCGTTGATGCAGATTGGCGGCGAGGCGGCGTTCAAACTGATGGTGCCGCTGTTGGCCGGCTACATCGCCTGGTCGATCGCCGACCGCCCGGGCCTGGCGCCCGGTATGATTGGTGGGTTGCTGGCCAGCACCCTGGGCGCGGGCTTCATCGGCGGCATCATCGCCGGTTTTCTCGCCGGCTACAGCGCCAAGGCCATTGCCCGCTGGGCACGCTTGCCGAGCAGCCTGGAGGCGCTCAAGCCGATCCTGATCATTCCGCTGTTGGCCAGCTTGTTCACGGGCCTGGTGATGATCTACGTGGTTGGCCAGCCGGTGGCGGCCATGCTCGAAGGGCTGACACAGTTCCTCGACAGCATGGGCACCACCAATGCCATCCTGCTGGGGTTGGTGCTCGGCGGCATGATGTGCGTCGACCTGGGCGGCCCGATCAACAAGGCCGCCTACGCGTTTTCGGTGGGCCTGCTGGCCTCGTCGAGCTACGCCCCCATGGCGGCGACCATGGCCGCCGGCATGGTGCCGCCCATCGGCCTGGGCATTGCCAGCTTCCTCGCCCGGCGCAAGTTCGCCCAGAGTGAACGCGAGGCGGGCAAGGCCGCGTTGGCACTGGGGCTGTGCTTCATCTCTGAAGGTGCCATCCCGTTTGCCGCCAAGGACCCTCTACGGGTGATCCCGGCGAGTGTCGCCGGGGGGGCCTTGACCGGTGCACTGTCGATGTACTTCGGCTGCAAGCTGATGGCGCCGCACGGTGGCCTGTTCGTGCTGCTGATCCCCAATGCCATCAACCATGCGTTGCTGTACCTGCTGGCGATCGTCGCCGGCAGCTTGCTGACGGCCGTGGTGTATGCGGTGATCAAGAAGAGCGAGCAAGTGGAACTGGCCGTCGCGCCGGTGAAAGGCTAGCCCCACCCAGCCGCGAACTGTGTAGGAGCAGCCTTGTGCTGCGAAGAGGCCATCACCGCCTAACAAAATATTCAGCCATACCGGCCCTTTCGCAGCACAAGGCTGCTCCTACAGGTCAAGCACAAGCCTGAGGTCAGCATTGAACCAGCAAAAGCCGACCCTGAG
>NZ_AXYZ01000012.1:0-211843 GCF_000483465.1 Pseudomonas sp. LAIL14HWK12:I7 | reverse complement strand
TTTTAAGAAACCCTAAACTTGGCTCAGCAATCTCAAATGACTATGTGATTTCTCGCATGGTCACTTGTGATGCTGATAATCTTTGTGACTATCAGTCCATACTCACAAGCACCCACACGAATTGCTTGATTCAATTTGTTAAAGAGCGTTTGGTTAATAGCTTTTCGTCTCAACCGAGGCGCGCATTCTACGCTTTCCTCATTTGCTGTCAAGCGTTTATTTTGAAGTTTTTCGCGAGAAACTCGTTTAGCTTCAAACACTTGGCTCGCTGCGATCTCTCGTAGCGGGAGGCGAATCATACAGCGTTTAGAAGCGCTGTCAACCACCTTTTCAACCGCTGACGATCTTTCGATCGAAGCCCTTTCAACACTACCTGAATCGATTAACTCGTTGATACTAAAGGAGTTTCTCGTTCCAATCACGCTGGAAGTGGGGCGCATTATAAGGGGATTCGAAACCCCGTCAACCTTTAATTTCACGAAACCTTAATATCGCTAAAAACAAAGCGGGGAGGCCTGTCGGCCTCCCCGCTTCTATATAGCTACACCTACTAACGATCACTCAGCCTTTAGGGTGACCCGGGCAAACGCCTTCTTACCGGCCTGGCAAACGTGAGTGGCGCCCAGTGCAAAAACGAAGTCACGATCGACCACCGCACCATCTACCTTAACAGCACCGCCATTCAGCAGATCCCGCGCCATCGCCGAGTTCTTCACCAGCCCCGCCCGGTTCAGCACGGCAGCGATCGGCAGGTCTTCAGCCGCAGCAACTTCGATTTCTGGCAAGTCTTCTGGCAGCTCGCCTTCTTTCATTCGGTTGCCCGCCGCACGGTGAGCATTGGCAGCAGCCTCTTCACCATGGAAGCGCGCCACGATCTCTTCCGCCAGCTTGATCTTGATGTCGCGCGGGTTCGCGCCATTGGCAACATCAGCACGGAACTGCTCGATCTCTTCCATCGAGCGGAAGCTCAGCAGCTCGAAGTAACGCCACATCAACGTGTCCGGGATCGACACCAGCTTGCTGTACATCACCCCTGGCGCTTCCTGGATGCCCACATAGTTGCCCAGCGACTTGGACATCTTCTTCACGCCGTCCAGCCCTTCGAGCAGCGGCATGGTCACGATGTTCTGCGCTTCCTGGCCATAGGCACGCTGCAGTTCACGCCCCATCAGCAGGTTGAACTTCTGGTCGGTACCGCCCAGTTCCACGTCAGCTTTCAGTGCCACCGAGTCATAGCCCTGCACCAGCGGGTAGAGGAACTCATGGATGGCGATCGGCTGATTGGTGGTGTAACGCTTGTCGAAGTCATCCCGCTCAAGCATGCGCGCAACGGTGTACTGCGATGCCAGGCGAATGAAGTCAGCTGGCGTCAGCGTGTCCATCCAGGTGGAGTTGAACGCAACCTCGGTCTTGGCCGGGTCGAGAATCTTGAACACCTGCTGTTTATAGGTCTCGGCGTTATCCAGTACCTGCTCGCGGGTCAGCGGCGGGCGCGTGGCGCTCTTGCCGCTCGGATCACCGATCATCCCGGTGAAATCACCAATCAGGAAGATGACCTGATGCCCCAGCTCCTGGAACTGGCGCAGCTTGTTGATCAGCACCGTGTGCCCAAGGTGCAGGTCAGGCGCAGTAGGGTCGAAGCCTGCCTTGATGCGCAGAGGTTGGCCGCGCTTGAGCTTCTCCACCAGTTCCGACTCGACCAATACTTCTTCCGCACCGCGCTTGATAAGCGCCAGCTGCTCTTCAACCGACTTCATAGACAGACCCGCAAGGCTCAGATTCAAGGGGAGCCAACCATACAAGATCGGCCATCAAATACAAGTTTCGCAACGGAATGTGACCTGACCGCAGGCTTGCGGCGTCTACGCGCCCTTGCGTGAAAATGGATTTGGTTATATTTTATACAGTTATTTCATCTTCATCATGTCATTCATCTTTTCCATATTCACTTTTCTTCAAAAAGTCACCTTACCTATGACCAACGAACCGCCTAAAGCGCCCCCGCTTTATCCGAAAAGCCATCTGTTGGCCGCCAGCGGCATCGCCGCCCTGCTCAGCCTGGCACTGCTGGTATTTCCCTCCAGCGAAGTCGAAGCCAAGAAAACCACCCTCAACCTCGAACTGGAAAGCCCGGTCGAGCGACTGAAAGAAGAATCCAAGGCCGCGCCGCTGGTGCAGGCTGACGCTGAGCAAAGCTCGCCGTTCGCCCAGATCGAAGAGGCCGATTCGGCCACCGAGAAAGCTGAACAGGAAAAGCCTGCAGCAGCACCGGTAGCCGAGGCCGCCAAGCAGCCCGGCCACCGCGAAGTCACCGTAGCGCGTGGCGACACTCTCTCCACCCTGTTCGCCAAGGTCGGCTTGCCAGCCAGCGCGGTTCATGAGGTGCTGGCCAGCAACAAGCAGGCGAAGCAGTTCAGCCAGCTCAAGCACGGCCAGGTGCTGCAGTTCGAGCTCGACAAGGACGGCCAGCTGACCAACCTGCACAGCAAGGTCAGCAACCTTGAAACCATTCGCCTGACCAAAAACGCCAAGGGCTACACCTTCAACCGCGAAATCAGCAAGCCCGTGGTCCGCACGGCCTATGCCCATGGCGTGATCAAGAGCTCGTTGTCGGCCTCCGCCCAACGCGCCGGCCTTTCCCACAGCATGACCATGGACATGGCTCGCGTCCTTGGCTACGACATCGACTTCGCCCAGGACATCCGCCCGGGCGACGAATTCGACGTGGTGTACGAGCAGAAAGTCATGGATGGCAAGGTGGTGGGCACTGGCAACATCCTCTCTGCGCGCTTCACCAACCGCGGCAAAACCTACACTGCGGTGCGTTACACCAACAAACAAGGCAATACCAGCTACTACACCGCCGATGGCAACAGCCTGCGCAAAGCGTTCATCCGTACCCCGGTGGACTTCGCCCGCATCAGCTCACGCTTCTCCGCTGGCCGCAAACACCCGATTCTGAACAAGATCCGCGCCCACAAAGGCGTCGACTATGCCGCCCCCCGCGGCACACCGATCAAGGCAGCGGGTGATGGTCGTATCGAACTGGCCGGGCGCCGTGGCGGCTACGGCAACACCGTGATCATCCAGCACGGCAACCGCTACAAGACCCTTTACGGCCACATGCAAGGCTTTGCCAAAGGCATCAAGACCGGCGGCTCGGTCAAGCAGGGCCAGATCATCGGCTACATCGGCACCACCGGCCTCTCCACAGGCCCACACCTGCATTACGAGTTCCAGGTCAACGGCGTTCACGTTGACCCGCTGAGCCAGAAAGTGCCGATGTCCGACCCGATCGCCAAGGCCGAACGCCAACGCTTCCTGCAGCAGAGCCAGCCACTGATCGCCCGCATGGATCAGGAAAAGGCCACCATGCTCGCAGCGAACAAGCGCTAAGCCATGGCGCTTTATCTGGGGGTCATGTCCGGTACCAGCTTAGATGGCCTGGACATCGCCCTGATCGAACAGCGCGAGCAGCCTCAACTGCTCGCCACTCACTACATCCCCATGCCTACCGACCTTCGCCAGGACTTGCTGAGCCTTTGCGCCAGCGGCCCTGACGAGATTGCCCGCGCTGCTCTGGCCGAGAACCGCTGGGCCAGCCTGGCAGCCGAAGGCATCGGCCACCTGCTCGCGAGCCAGGGCTTGCAAGCCAACGCTGTCCGCGCCATCGGCAGCCATGGCCAGACAATCCGCCATGAACCCGCCCGCGGCTTCACGGTGCAAATCGGCAACCCGGCACTGCTTGCCGAGCTTACCCAGATCAGCGTGATCGGCGATTTCCGACGCCGCGATGTAGCCGCTGGCGGGCAAGGGGCTCCGCTGGTCCCGGCCTTTCACGAAACGCTGTTCGGCCACCTGGGCAAACGGCTCGCCGTGCTTAATGTCGGCGGCTTCAGCAACCTCAGCCTGATTGCCAACGACACGCCGGTGCATGGTTTCGACTGTGGGCCGGGCAACGTGCTGCTGGACGCCTGGATCGAGCACTCGCGCGGCCTGCATTACGATGCTGACGGCGCCTGGGCGGCGAGTGGCGTGGTGATCGAGGACTTGCTTGCGGCGCTGTTGCGCGACCCGTTCTTTGCAGGCGCCGGCCCCAAGAGCACAGGCCGCGAAGTGTTCAACCTGGCGTGGCTGCACAGCCATCTGAGCCAGCTGCCGCCCTATCGTGCCGAGGATGTGCAGGCGACCCTGCTGGAGCTGACCGCGCGCAGCATCATCGAATCACTGTGCACTGCGCAGCAAGGCACTGAGGCACTGCTGGTGTGCGGTGGCGGGGCCCGCAACGGCACACTGATGCGCCGGCTTGCCCAACTGTTGCCAGGTGCCCAGGTGGACAGCACCGCAGCGCATGGCGTCGACCCGGACTGGGTAGAGGCCATGGCCTTTGCCTGGCTTGCCCATTGCTGCCTGGAAGGCATTCCAGCCAACCGCCCCAGCGTGACAGCAGCCCGTGGGCTGCGCGTGCTTGGCGCCATCTACCCCGCTTAACACCCCGCCAGAATGCAAAACGCCGCGCAAATGCGCGGCGTTTTCGTACAGCCCGTGATCAGATCGAGAACGAAGAACCACAGCCGCAGGTGGTGGCGGCGTTCGGGTTCTTGATGATGAAGCGCGAGCCTTCCAGGCCTTCCTGATAGTCCACTTCGGCACCTGCCAGGTACTGGAAGCTCATCGGGTCGACCACCAACGACACGCCTTCACGCTCGACGATGGTGTCATCTTCGGCCACATCTTCATCGAAGGTGAAACCATACTGGAAGCCCGAGCAGCCACCGCCGGTCACGAACACACGCAACTTCAGACGCTCATTGCCTTCCTCGTTGACCAGGGTCTTCACCTTTTGGGCTGCCCCTTGGGTGAATTCCAGACCGGTAGGGGTGAAGGTTTCGACGCTCATGCTGATTCTCCCGGCGCAGTTGCCGCCATAAAACTCGATGACGCGCATTATCCGCTTCTCCGAGAAAAATGGTCAAGAATTGTGCGGCTTTAGTCGCGCCCACAAAAAGGCCCGCACACGGCGGGCCTCTGTGCCAGCTTACCCTGTTAGGGGAGCAGGCCCGCGTGGGACAGGCCCATACGCTCATCCAGGCCGAACAGGATATTGAGGTTCTGCACCGCCTGGCCCGACGCGCCCTTGACCAGGTTGTCGATCACCGACAGCACCACCACCAGATCACCGCCCTGCGGACGATGGACAGCGATACGGCAGACGTTCGCACCGCGCACGCTGCGGGTTTCCGGGTGGCTGCCAGCTGGCATCACATCGACGAACGGTTCATCCGCATAACGCTTCTCGAACAGCGCCTGCAGATCGACCGACGTATCTGCCACGGTGGCGTACAGGGTGGCGTGGATACCCCGGATCATGGGCGTAAGGTGCGGCACGAAGGTCAGGCCAATATCCTTGCCCGCCGCCAGGCGCAAGCCTTGGCTGATTTCTGGCAGGTGGCGATGGCCCTTGACCGCATAGGCCTTCATGCTCTCGCCAGCCTCACAGAACAGCGAGCCCACTGCAGCGCCACGCCCAGCACCACTGACACCCGACTTGCAGTCGGCAATCAGGCGCGACGGGTCGGCCAGGCCGGCCTCCAGCAGTGGCAAGAAGCCCAGCTGGGTGGCCGTCGGGTAGCAGCCCGGGACCGCAATCAGGCGTGCCTGGCGGATTTTTTCGCGGTTGACTTCAGGCAGGCCATAGACGGCGTCCTTGAGCAGCTCAGGCGCGCCATGAGGCTGGCCGTACCACTTGCCCCACTCGGTAGCATCCTGCAGACGGAAGTCGGCAGACAGGTCGATCACTTTGGTGCCGGCCGCCAGCAGTTCGCCTGCCAGGGCGTGGGCGACACCATGGGGCGTTGCGAAAAACACCACGTCGCACGCCGCCAGGGCCTTGCTGTCCGGCACGCTGAACGCCAGGCCATCATAGTGGCCGCGCAGGTTCGGGTACATGTCAGCTACCGCCACGCCCGCCTCGGAGCGCGAAGTGATGACCGCCACTTCGGCCTGTGGATGCTGCGCCAGCAGACGCAACAGTTCGACGCCGGTGTAACCCGTGCCGCCGACGATACCGACCTTGATCATAACGCTTGCCCCTTATCAACGAGCCCACTGGAAAGCGCACGATAATAGGGGCGCAAGCCGCCTGTAACAACTCTTCGGGTGACCCTTCGGGCGCTTGACCACTACTATCTGACGACCGTGAAAACCTGAAGGAACTCCCTCAATGCTTTACCTATGGATCAAAGCGCTGCATATCGTCAGCGTGGTCTGCTGGTTCGCCGGCCTGTTCTACCTGCCCCGGCTGTTCGTCTACCACGCCCAGAGCCAGGACAGCATCAGCCAGGACCGCTTCGTGACCATGGAGCGCAAGCTGTACCGCGGCATCATGAACCCGGCCATGATCGCCACCTATGTGTTCGGCGCCTGGATGCTCTACCTGACCCCGGGCTGGCTGAGCCAAGGCTGGCTGCACGCCAAGCTCACCCTGGTCATCCTGCTGACCGGCTACCATCACATGTGCGGCGCGCAGCGCAAACGCTTCGCCAGCGGCGCCAATACCCGCAGCCACGTCTACTACCGCTGGTTCAACGAAGTCCCGGTGCTGTTCCTGCTGGGTATCGTAATTCTCGTGGTGGTCAAACCGTTCTGACGGTAACCCCCTACAGGAGCCTTGCCATGTCATTGCCCGCCTCGCTCGAACAACGCCTGCGCCTGCCCGTGGTGGCAGCACCGATGTTCCTGATTTCCAACCCGAGCCTGGTTCTGGCCTGCTGCGCCAGTGGCGTGGTGGGCAGCTTCCCGGCGCTGAACCAGCGCGACAGTGCCGGGTTCAAGGCTTGGCTAGAAGAGATCGAGGCAGGCCTGGCACAGTTGCAAGCACCGGCCCCCTATGCGGTGAACCTGATCGTGCACCCGACCAACCCGCGCTTGCAGGCCGACCTGGCCCTGTGTGTAGCGCACAAGGTGCCGATCATCATCACCAGCCTGGGCGCAGTGAAGGAAGTGGTCGATGCCGTGCACAGCTACGGCGGCCTGGTGTTCCACGATGTCACCACCCGCCGCCATGCCGAGAAAGCCGCCGAGGCCGGCGTCGATGGCTTGATCGCCGTCGCGGCGGGCGCCGGCGGCCATGCCGGTACCTGGAGCCCATTCGCCCTGGTGGCCGAAATCCGGCAGTTCTTCGACAAGACCCTGCTGTTGGCGGGCTGCATCAACCATGGCCATGAAATTCTCGCGGCACAACTGCTCGGTGCGGACCTGGCATACATGGGCACCCGCTTCATTGCCACCGCGCAAAGCCAGGCGCAGGATGCCTACAAGCAGATGCTGCTCGATGCCCATGCCGTCGATATCGTCCACACCCCGGCGGTCTCCGGTGTGCCGGCGAGTTTCCTGCGCCCGAGCCTGGAGCAGGCGGGCTATGACATGAACGCACTCAAGAGTGGCCACGAACTGGGCAAGCTCAAGCCGATCGACGACGAAGCCAAGGCCTGGAAAACCGTATGGTCGGCAGGCCAGGGGGTGGGCGATATCCATGACCTGCCGGACGCCCGCGTGCTGATCGAACGCCTGCAAAGCGAGTACCGGGAAGCCCTGGATCGCTGCCAGGGTATTCGCGCTCAGGCCTTGTAGCAAAAGGCAACACCTTGCCCAGCCAAGCTGTACACTAGGCGCCCTCTTCAGCCCCCAGGAGCCTTTGCATGACCCGTTACGCCATGATCACTGGTGCTTCCAGCGGCCTGGGCCTGGCCCTGGCGGAAGCGCTGGCACGGCGCGGGCGCAATCTGATCCTGGTGGCACGTCAGCGCGAAACGGTGGAGCCGGTGGCCATCGAGCTGACCCAACGCTTCGGTGTCGAGGTGTTGTTCCGCGCCTGTGACCTCAGCCAGCCGCTTCGCCTTTCGGGCTTTGTGCTAGAGCTGGAAGAAGGTGAGCGGCGTATCGACCTGCTAGTCAACTGCGCGGGGCTGCGCACCTACGGGCCATTCCTGGCCCACGAGTGGGCCGACGAGCAGGACCTGCTGGAGGTCAATATCCTGGCCATGAGCCGCCTCTGCCATGCCATCGGCAACCTGATGGCTGTACAGGGTGGCGGGCAGATCCTCAATGTCGCAGGCCTGGCCGGCGTCGCACCGGGCCCCTGGATGGCGGCCTACGCGGCCAGCAAAGCTTATGTGTTGAGTTTCTCCCAAGCATTGCGCGAGGAGCTCAAACGCACCGGCATCAAGGTCTCGGTACTCTGCCCTGGCCCGGTACGCTCTTCGCGCCGGCGCATTCCGCGGCTCGAGGGCAGCACGCGCTGCCTCAGCCCCGAGGAAGTGGCGCTGTACACCGTGCGTGCCCTGGACAAAAACCGCACGCTGATCACCCCCGGCCGACGCAATCGCTGGCTGGCGTTCGCGCCACGCCTGCTACCGCGCTGGTTGGTGCGCAAGCTCGCCGGGGTAATCCATCGCCGCTACTGCCCGGTCGGAATGGAATAGCCACTGGGCGAGCGGCGCCCGGCTGAGTACACTCGGCCCGGACCCTCACCATGGAGCAAGTGCTGTGGACGATTTATTCACCAGGATCATCAACCGGGAAATCCCGGCGAAGATCATTTACGAGGACGACCAGGTTCTGGCGTTCCACGATATCGCCCCCCAGGCGCCCGTGCATTTTCTGGTCATCCCGAAAAAGCACATCCGCACCCTCAACGATTTGACCGAAGAGGATAAAGGCCTGGCCGGCCACATCCTGTTCACTGCTCAGCGCCTGGCCAAGGAACTGGGTTGCGATGACGGCTTCCGCGTGGTCATGAACTGCAACGAGCAAGGTGGGCAGACCGTCTACCACATCCATATGCACGTGCTTGGCCAACGCCAGATGCACTGGCCACCGGGCTGATCCAGGGCAAGCGACCCTTGCGCTATTGCGGTAAACTGTCGGGCACACTCTTGCGGAGGTGCCCGATGGCTACCGAACGTCACTACTCGCCGCTCGACCGCTTGTTGCTGCAGGCCGATACCGCCATGCGCACCTTGCTGCCCTTCAGCGGCCAACCGTCCCGCCCATCCCCGGCCATCGTCCAGCCGGATGCCGACCTGGACGACGCCCAGAGCCGCCACATTGCCGGCCTCATGCGCATCAACCATACCGGCGAGGTCTGCGCCCAGGCGCTGTACCAAGGCCAGGCCCTGACCGCCAAGCTGCCCCAGGTACGCAAAGCCATGGAGCACGCCGCCGAGGAAGAAATCGACCACCTGGCCTGGTGTGAACAGCGCATTCGTCAGCTGAACAGCCACCCGAGCGTGCTCAACCCGTTGTTCTACGGCATGTCGTTCGGTATTGGCGCCCTCGCCGGCCTGGTCAGCGACAAGGTCAGCCTGGGCTTCGTCGCAGCCACCGAGCATCAGGTGTGCAAACACCTGGACGAACACCTGGAGCAAATCCCGCACGAGGACGAAAAGTCCCGCGCAATTCTCGAGCAGATGCGCATCGATGAAGAGCAGCACGCCGAATCTGCCCTCGAAGCGGGCGGCTATCGCTTCCCTGCCCCTGTGCGTTTCGGCATGAGCCTGCTGGCCAAGGTCATGACCAAAAGCACTTACCGCATCTGAAGGCACCCCCATGACGGAACGTTTCAGCGCCAAGGACCTGGCGCGTGCCGTGCAAGCCGGCATCCTCCAGCCGGGCCAAGACCAGGCCCTGCTGCAGTTTCTGCGCCAGCAACCGGCAACACGTGGCAGCTTTCAGCTGGCGCACGTCGCCTTCTATTTCGGCGCCTTGCTCATCATGGCCGCCATGGGCTGGCTGCTGACCGAAGCCTGGATGTCGATCGGCGACTGGGCACTGCTGACCATTGCCACCTTGTACATCGTCCTGCTAACCCTCTTTGCCCTTAATTTGCAACGGCGCGCTCAGCCGATTGCCGCCGGTGTACTGGCGGCGGTCGCGGTCAGCATCGTGCCGCTGGCGGTATTCGCCATCGAGCGCCTGGTGGGATGGTGGCCGATGGATGACAGGCAAACCGCCTATCACCAGTACTACACCTATGTGCAGGGTGGCTGGCTGATGATGGAAGCGGCAACTGTGATTGCCGGGTTGCTCATGCTAAGGCTGATCCCCTTCCCGTTCATCATGATGCCGATTGCCGTGGCGCTGTGGTTCATGTCGATGGACCTCAGCGAATGGTTCTATGGCTCGCCGTTCAGCTGGGAACAACGACGCGAAGTGTCGCTGTGGTTCGGCTTGGGCATGCTGCTGGTGTTTCTGGTGGTGGACGGCCGCACGCGTGAGGACTACGCCCACTGGGGGTATCTGGCTGGGCTTGCGGCGTTCTGGGGCGGGTTGACCCTGGTGGACAGCGGTAGCGAATTGGGCAAGGCCCTCTACTGCCTGATCAATATCGGCCTGATGGGCATCGCCGTGCTGTTACGCAGGCCGGTGTTCATGGTGTTCGGGGCATTGGGCGTGGCGGCTTACCTGGGCTACCTGTCGTACGAGGTATTCGCCGAATCGCTGCTGTTCCCGGTGGTGGTGACGGTGATTGGGCTGGGGGTTATCTGGCTGGGTCTGGTTTACCAGAAGCGGCGGGAGCGGTTGAGCCAGGTATTCAGAAACGGTTTACCGCAATGGTTGCGAATGGCCCTTCCGGCATTACGTGACTGAAGATAGCAGGGGCCGCTTCGCGGCCCATCGCAGGCAAGCCAGCTCCTACGGAGGCTTGCGTTGAACCTGTAGGAGCTGGCTTGCCTGCGATGGGCTGCGAAGCAGCCCCAACAATCCAGCACTTAACCCAGCTCTACAATCTCGTAACCGTGGGTAATCTCGACACCTGCACGCTCCAGCATGATCGAAGCCGAGCAGTACTTCTCAGCCGACAGCTCCACGGCGCGTTTGACCTGGGCCTCTTTCAAGCCACGGCCCTTGACCACGAAGTTCATGTGGATCTTGGTGAACACCTTCGGGTCTTCACTGGCGCGCTCAGCCTCCAGAAACGCCTCGCAGCTTTCCACGGCCTGGCGCGACTTCTTCAAGATGCTCACCACGTCGAAACTGCTGCAGCCACCCAGGCCCAGCAGCAGCATTTCCATCGGGCGCACGCCCAGGTTTCGGCCACCGGCCTCGGGTGGGCCGTCCATCACGACGACATGCCCGCTCCCCGACTCGCCGAGGAACATCGCGTCACCGGCCCACTGGATACGTGCCTTCATCTACCCGGACTCCTAAATTTCGGAAAAGGGTGTCAGCTTAGACCTTGTGTGGCTGTCGGAAAAGCTCGAGACGTGTCGGTTTAGTACCGAAACATTCTGTAGTGTCTGATAAGCTGGCGCCAAATGACTGGCGCGTTCTGCCAGACACTCTTTATAAGAAACCTATGCGTCGTATCGAACAGGATTTCGTGATGGTTGCCTCCGCCCTACCCGCCAAGATCAAGAACATCGATAAACTGCTGGTGCACTGCCAACGCCGCCGCTACACCGCTAAAAGCAACATCATCTGCGCCGGCGACAAGGCCGAAACACTGTCGTTCATCATCAAGGGTTCGGTGACCATCCTGATCGAGGACGACGATGGTCACGAAATGATCATTGCCTACCTCAACAATGGCGATTTCTTTGGCGAGCTTGGCCTTTTCGAGCCCGTAGAAGGCGAGCAGCAGCGCAGCGCCTGGGTCCGCGCCAAGACTGAATGCGAAGTAGCAGAGATCAGTTACGACAAGTTTCGCGAACTCTCCCGCCAGGACCCCGACATCCTCTACGCCCTGGGCGGCCAGATGGCCCAGCGCCTGCGTAACACCACGCGCAAGGTTGGCGACCTGGCCTTCTTCGATGTCACCGGGCGTGTTGCCCGCTGCCTGCTCGAATTGTGCAAGCAACCCGATGCGATGACCCACCCGGACGGTATGCAGATCAAGATCACTCGGCAGGAGATTGGGCGTATCGTCGGTTGTTCGCGGGAGATGGTCGGCCGCGTCCTCAAAGACCTCGAGGAACGCAGCCTGGTGCAGGTCAAGGGCAAGACCATGGTGGTCTACGGTACCCGTTAGTCCTTGGGCAAATCGGCCAGCACCTTGGCATAAGCCTGTGACAGGCGCTCGAACCAGGGCGCTTGGGGCGCCACTTCGTGCAAGGCAATATGCGCATCGGCCCGGCAGCGCTGCTCCAGTTCGCAGCATTCGTTGAAGCGGTTGACTGCCGCGACCATCGATTCACGCTCGTTATCCAGCAGCAACGCGCCATGCACCAACACCACCGGGCGTTTGCCACCCAGCCCCTGGCGCCAGCGTTGGGCCGTGCCGACCAGTTTGCGGCCATTGAGGTTGACGTTATAGCGGCCGTCGCAGAACGCCCCGTCGATCTCGCCCACCGAAGCCACCCCGCCCCACTCGCGTAACACCTCACACAGCGGCAGGCACAGGCGCTCGTAGGCATTTTCGATGCGCCCATGGTCACCTTCAACGCGCGGCGCCACATAGACCAGCGCCACATTGACCGTGGCATGCGACTGCGGCACCGGTTCACCGCCGGTCTCGCGCAACAGCACCGGCCAGCCAGCGATCGCCAGCTCGGCACAGGCAGCTTCGAAGTTGTCCAGGCGGCTCATGCGCCGCGGCATGACCAGGGCATGGTCGGTCGGGCGCCAAAACAGCACACCGCTGTCGCGTTCGCCGCGGCAGACGGCGGCCAGCAGGTCCTGTTCGGCATGCAGGCCTTGTTCAACGGTCAGGGCCAGGGGTTGATCGGTCATTGATCCACCTTTGATGTTGTTATCGATCCCCGCAGGTTCAACACAGCCATAAGGGCGCCGAAGTACCTGTGGGTGCAGGTTTACCCGCGAAAGGGCCATTACAGGCATACAAAAAAGCCGGCAGTCACGCCGGCTTCGTTTCGATCAGTCCAGTGGCTGAACAGTCTTCTTCACCTGCTCCGGGAAGAACAACCGCTGCAATTCCAGCCCAGGCTGATCAGCGCGCATGAACGCCTCACCCACCAGGAACGAGTAAACCTCGTTGATTGCCATCAGCTCTACATCGGCCCGGTTGAGGATACCGCTCTCGGTAATCGCCAGGCGATCACGCGGAATACGCGGCAGCAGGTCAAGGGTGGTTTCCAGGCTGACCTCAAAGGTGTGCAGGTTGCGGTTGTTCACCCCCACCAGCGGTGTATCGAGGGTTTTCAACGCACGCTCCAGCTCATCGCCGTCATGCACTTCGACCAACACATCAAGGCCTACAGCCTTGGCTGTGGCAGCCAGTTCGGCCATCTTCACGTCATCCAGCGCCGAGACGATCAACAGCACGCAGTCAGCGCCCAGTGCACGGGCCTCGACGATCTGGTAGGGGTCGATCATGAAATCCTTGCGGATCACCGGCAGCGACACTGCCGCGCGCGCCTGCTGCAGGTACACATCCGCGCCTTGGAAGTAATCCACATCGGTCAACACCGACAGGCAGGTCGCCCCGCCCTTCTCGTAGCTGACGGCGATTTCCGCTGGCACGAAGTGCTCGCGTATCACGCCCTTGCTCGGCGACGCCTTCTTGATCTCGGCAATGACCGCCGGCTGCTTGCGCTTGGCCTGCTCGATCAGCGCATTGGCAAAACCACGTGGCGCGTCGGCGGCCTTGGCCAGGCGCTCCAGCTCAGCCAGGCTGACCCGGGCACTGCGCTCGGCCACTTCCTCAACTTTGCGGGCGATGATCTTTTCCAGCACGGTCGGTACGCTCATGCTTCGTTCTCCAGCTTGAATACGGCGGTGAAGGCACCCAGCTCCTGCAGCTTTTCCCAGGCAAGGCCGGTGTGCAGCACGTCATGGGCAAGCTCCACGCCCTGTGCCAGGGTCATGGCATGATCCGCGGCGTACAGCGCGGCGCCCGCATTGAGCACGATCATTTCCGCGGCTTTCTGGCCGTTCTCGGTCTTGCGTCGGCCCAGGGCATCACGAATCAGCTCGAAGGAGGCCTGTGGGCCTTCAACCGCCAGGCCATGCAGGCTTTGGCTCTTCATGCCGAGGTCTTCCGGCTCTACCCAATACTCGGTGATCTGGCCATTTTTCAGCTCGGCGACAAACGTCGGCGCCGCCAGGCTGAACTCGTCCAGGCCGTCCTTGGAATGCACCACCAGCACGTGCTTGCTGCCCAACCGCTGCAGCACTTCGGCCAGCGGGCGGCACAGGGCCTGGGTGAACACGCCGACCACCTGGTGCTTCACACCGGCCGGATTCGTAAGCGGGCCCAGCATGTTGAACAGGGTGCGCAGGCCCAACTCACGGCGCGGGCCAGCGGCGTACTTCATTGCCTTGTGATGGCTCTGGGCAAACATGAAGCCGATGCCCAGGCTGTCGATGCAGCGGGCGACCTGCACCGGGGTCAGGTTCAGGTAGATGCCAGCGGCTTCCAGCAGGTCGGCGCTACCGCTCTTGCCCGAGACCGCACGGTTACCGTGCTTGGCCACCGGGCAACCGGCCGCGGCGAGCACAAACGAGGAGGCGGTGGAGACGTTGAAGATGTTGGCGCCATCGCCACCGGTGCCGACGATATCGACCACCCCATCGAGGCTCTTCAGCTCGACCTTGTCGGCCAGCTCACGCATCACCGACACCGCGCCGACGATCTCGTCGATGCTCTCGCTTTTCATGCGCATGCCCATCAGGAAGGCGCCGATCTGCGCCTCACTGCATTGACCGGTCATGATCTGACGCATGACGTCGCTCATTTCTTCGGTGGACAGGTCCAGGTGACCGACGATGCGGCTCAGCGCGCTCTTGATATCCATGTTCGATCCTTAGCGGCGGCCGCCGGTCTGCTTGAGGAAGTTGGCGAACAGCTCGTGGCCCTGCTCGGTGAGGATGGACTCGGGGTGGAACTGCACCCCTTCGATATTCAGGGTCTTGTGGCGCAGGCCCATGATCTCGTCGACCGTACCGTCTGCATGGGCAGTCCAGGCAGTGACCTCCAGGCAATCGGGCAGGGTTTCACGCTTGACCACCAGGGAGTGGTAGCGCGTCACGGTCAGCGGGTTGTTGAGGCCGGCGAACACGCCCAGGTCGCGGTGCAGCACGGGGCTGGTCTTGCCGTGCATCACCTGGCGGGCACGCACGACGTCGCCGCCAAATGCCTGGCCGATGGACTGGTGGCCCAGGCAGACGCCCAGAATCGGCAGTTTGCCAGCAAAGTGCAGGATCGCCTCGATCGACACACCCGCCTCGCTCGGCGTGCAGGGGCCAGGGGAGACAACGATGCGCTCCGGATTGAGGGCTTCGATTTCAGCGATGGTCATTTCGTCATTGCGAATGACCTTGACCTCGGCACCTAGCTCGCCGAGGTATTGGACGACGTTGTAAGTGAATGAGTCGTAGTTGTCGATCATCAGTAACATCGGGCTAAACCTCTTGAATCTACTGACTTCAGAATACGAACCTTCCTACACCGCCCGCAGCATGGCATTGCCACTAAGGGCATTCGGAAACGGATAAGAAGGCAAACAGAAACGGGCCGGGCTGGCCGGCAGGAGATAAAGTCAGGCGCGCCAACGCCAACGGGCGTGGGCCTTGATAACGCGCATCAAGAGTTTGCTGACGATCAACACAGGATAGGTCTCGCTCATACGTCCCGGCACAGTAGCCTACCGGGGCGATGGGCGCAATATGCCTGTAAACACGGGGAAACGAATGGACTTGGGAGACAAGCCCCGCGATTTGCTATGGTCGATCGGGTAGTCCTCATAAAAACAAAGAAAAGGATGTTCTCTGATGCGAAAAGCTCCCTTGTTGCGATTTACCCTCGCCTCTTTGGCCCTGGCCTGCAGCCAGGCATTCGCTGCCCCTTCCCCTTATTCGACCTTGATCGTATTTGGCGACAGCCTGAGTGACGCCGGCCAATTTCCTGACCTGACCGGCGGTACGGCAGGCCAGCGTTTCACCAACCGCGATGCCGACGGTAACTTCGCGCCGGTTTCGCCGATGATTCTTGGCGGTCGGCTGGGCATCGGGGAAGACGAACTCAACCCCTCCACGTCGGTCGGCATCCGGCCTGATGGCAACAACTGGGCAGTGGGCGGCTACACGACACAGCAGATTCTCGATTCGATCACCGAGTCATCGAAAGTGATCGTCCCCCCCAATGGACCGGCGCCAGGCTTTGTCTTCCGTGAACGCCCCGGCTACCTGGCCAATGGCCTACGTGCAGACCCCAACGCGCTCTATTACCTCACCGGTGGCGGTAACGACTTCCTCCAGGGCCTGGTGAACAGCCCCGCCGATGCCGCCGCTGCTGGAGGCCGGCTGGCTGCCAGCGCCCAAGCCCTGCAACAAGGCGGCGCCCGCTACATCATGGTCTGGTTGCTGCCCGACCTGGGCCAAACGCCGAACTTCAGCGGCACCCCGCAACAGAACCCGCTGTCGCTGCTGTCGGGCGTGTTCAACCAGTCACTGCTCAATCAACTCGGGCAGATCGACGCCGAGATCATCCCACTGAACATTCCGGTATTACTGGGTGAGGCCTTGGCCAGCCCGACCCAATTCGGCTTGGCCAGCGGCCAGAACCTGGTCGGCACCTGCTACAGCGGTCAAGGCTGCGTCGAGAACCCGGTCTACGGCATCAACGGCGCCACTCCGGACCCAACCAAACTGCTGTTCAACGACTCGGTACACCCGACCATTGCCGGCCAGCAGTTGATAGCCGACTACGCCTACTCGATCATCTCCGCCCCCTGGGAACTGACCCTGTTGCCGGAAATGGCCCACGCCACCCTGCGCGCCCACCAGGACGAGCTGCGCAACCAGTGGCAAACGCCCTGGCAAGCCGTGGGGCAATGGCAGGCCTTCGTCGCCACCGGCGCGCAGGACCTGGACTTTGACGGCCAGCGCAGCGCGGCCAGCGGCGACGGCCGTGGCTACAACCTGACTCTGGGTGGCAGCTACCGTTTGAACGATGCCTGGCGCCTGGGCCTGGCGGGTGGCGTATACCGGCAGAAACTGGAGGCGGGTGAACAGGACTCGGACTACAAGCTCGACAGCTACCTGGCCACGGCGTTCGCCCAATACCGCCAGGACCACTGGTGGGCCGATGCTGCACTGACGGCCGGGCACTTGGACTACAGCGACCTCAAACGCACCTTCGCCCTGGGCGTAAATGACCGCAGCGAAAAAGGCGATACCGATGGCGAAGCGTGGGCGGTGACGGGTCGGCTGGGTTACAACCTGGCCGCCGAGAGCAGCCCTTGGCAACTGGCGCCGTTCATCAGCGCCGACTATGCCCGGGTCAAGGTCGATGGTTATGACGAGAAGAGCGGGCGCTCGACAGCGCTGGGCTTCGATGACCAGGAACGTACCTCCCGGCGGCTCGGTATTGGGCTGTTAGGCAGTGTGCAGGTGGCAACGGGGACGCGGCTGTTTGCCGAGGTTGCCCAGGAGCACGAGTTCGAGGATGACCAACAGGACGTGACGATGCACCTGACTACGTTGGCCGCGCACGACTTCACCCTGACCGGGTATACGCCGCACAGTGACCTCACCCGGGCCAGCTTGGGCTTGAGCCATGAGCTGATGGCGGGGGTGCATGTGCGAGGGAATTACAACTGGCGCAAGAGTGATGAGTTGACGCAGCAGGGGGTGAGCCTGGCGGTAAGCTTGGACTTCTGAGTGGTTTGGGCGCTGAGGAAGCGGGTTCACCCACTCCCTCATGCCGGCGAGGGGCTGCACAGCAGCCCCCAATTCCCAGCATTACTTGGCGGACGTCTGCTCAGCCAAGGCCACCGCGCGGAACATCGCGCGGCGCTTGTTGATGGTTTCTTCCCACTCCAGCGCCGGCACGGAGTCGGCCACGATGCCGCCACCCGCCTGCACATGCAGCTCGCCGTCCTTGATCACTGCGGTACGGATGGCAATCGCGGTGTCCATGTTGCCGTTCCAGGCAAAGTAGCCCACTGCACCGCCGTAAACGCCACGCTTGACCGGCTCCAGCTCGTCGATGATCTCCATGGCGCGGATTTTCGGTGCACCCGACAACGTGCCGGCTGGCAGAATCGCCCGCAATGCATCCATGGCGGTAAGGCCTTCACGCAGCTGACCGGTGACGTTGGACACGATGTGCATCACGTTGGAGTAACGCTCGATCACCATCTTCTCGGTCAGGCGCACGCTGCCGGTCGAGGACACACGGCCCACGTCGTTGCGGCCCAGGTCGATCAGCATCAGGTGCTCGGCAATCTCTTTCTCGTCCGACAGCAAGTCGTCTTCCAGCGCACGGTCGGCTTCTTCCGTCGCACCCCGTGGGCGCGTACCGGCAATCGGGCGCACGGTGACCAGGTTGTCCTCGACACGCACCAGCACTTCAGGCGAACTGCCGACCACATGGAAGTCGCCGAAATTGAAGAAGTACATGTACGGCGTCGGGTTGAAGCAGCGCAACGCACGGTACAGGTCGATGGGCGCAGACTTGAAGTCGATCGACATGCGCTGGGACGGCACCACCTGCATGCAGTCACCGGCCAGGATGTACTCCTTGATGCGGCCAACCGCGTTCTCGTAATCCTCGCGGGTATAGCTGGAGCGGAATTCCGGCTCGGCGGCGAGCGGGCCGCTCAGGTCCAGGCCACGGCGCGGGGTAATCGGCTGGCGCAGGGTCTCCAACAACCCGGCCAGGCGAGCCTTGCCCTGTTCGAAGGCTTGCTCTTCGGCCGGGTCGACCAGCACGATTGCATGCATCTTGCCCGCCAGGTTGTCGAACACCACCACGGCGTCAGACACCATCAGCAGGATATCCGGCACGCCCAGCGGGTCCGGGTTCGGGCTCGCGCCCAGACGCTTCTCCACATAGCGCACGCAGTCATAGCCGAAGTAGCCGACCAGCCCACCGTTGAAACGCGGCAGCCCGGGAATATCCGCGACCTTGTAGCGGTCCTTGAACGACTCGACGAAGGCCAGCGGGTCGTCGACGTCGTGGCGCTCTACCTCGACGCCATCCTGCAGGATACTGACGTGGTAGCCATGCACACGCATCACCGTGCGCGATGGCAGGCCGATCATCGAGTAACGCCCCCACTTCTCGCCGCCCTGTACGGATTCGAGCAAATAGGAGTTGGGCTGGTCGGCCAGTTTCAGGTAGATCGACAGCGGCGTGTCGAAGTCGGCCAGGGTTTCACAGGCCAGGGGGATGCGGTTGTAGCCGGCAGCGGCCAGGCGCAGGAATTCTTCGCGGGTCATGAGTAGCCTCGTGGCAAGCAGCAGTAAGGTCAGGCAAACGGACGGGCCGGCAGCGGCCGGCGAGCAGAAGTCAGGCGCGCCAACGCCAACGGGCCAGGGCCTTGATGACTTTCATCCAGAATTTGCCAGTAACCGCCACGGTGGACTCTCTGTCTTGTGAGGCTTGAAGGTCCGCCAACGTTATCCCAGTGGCCGGGTCTGCGCAACCGGGCAGCAGTGCACGCAGGTCGTCGATCACCAGGCTCGGCGATTCGTCGTTGATCGGCCGGCCGTGGTTGTAGCCGTAGGTCAGGCCCACGCACTGCACACCGGCGGCCTTGGCGGCCAGCACATCGCTGCGCGAATCGCCGACGAACAGCGACTGTTGCGGCGTAACACCGGCCATCTGCATGACGAACAGCAGTGCCGCGGGGTCGGGTTTCTTTTGTGGCAGGGTGTCTCCGCCGATGATCCAGCGGAAGTAGCGACCGATTTTCATCTGGTCCAGCAGCGGGGCGACGAAGCGCTCGGGCTTGTTGGTGATCAGCGCCATCTCCACGCCTTGCTTGCGCAGCCAGCGCAGGGTGTCGCGCACGCCGGGGTAGACCACGGTCAGTTCATGGCTTTCGGCATAGGCCTCCATGAACAGCGCCAGCGCCTGTTCGGCCAGCGCATCGTCCACCGAGGCATGCTCGATGCCCCCGGCCAGCGCCCGGCGCACCAGCACCTGGGCACCGTTGCCAACCCAGTGGCGTACGGCGTCCAAGCCCGCTGGCGGGCGCCCAAGTTCGAGCAGCATGCGGTCCACGGCGGCGGCCAGGTCTGGCACGGAGTCGATCAGGGTACCGTCCAGATCGAACATCACCAGCCTTGGCAGCGTCCCTGGGAACAGCTGCTCGAAGCCGCTCATGGGCGGGCCTGGGCCAGTTCGGCGCGCATTTTGGCGATGACTTCCTGATAGTCCGGGGCATTGAAGATGGCCGAACCGGCAACGAAGGTGTCAGCGCCAGCAGCGGCGATTTCGCGGATATTGTTGACGTTGACGCCACCGTCGATTTCCAGACGGATATCGCGGCCACTGGCGTCGATCAGCGCGCGCGCCTCACGCAGCTTGTCGAGGGTGCCGGGGATGAACTTCTGCCCGCCAAAGCCTGGGTTGACGCTCATCAGCAGGACCATGTCGACTTTGTCCATCACATACTTGAGGACATCGAGGCTGGTCGCCGGGTTGAACACCAGGCCGGCCTTGCAACCACCGTCGCGGATCAGCTGCAGCGAGCGGTCGATGTGCTGGCTGGCTTCCGGGTGGAAGGTGATGTAAGTGGCGCCGGCTTCGATGAAGTCGCCGATGATGCGGTCGACCGGGCTGACCATCAGGTGCACATCGATCGGGGCGGTCACGCCGTACTTGCGCAGGGCGGTGCACACCATCGGGCCGATGGTCAGGTTGGGGACGTAGTGGTTGTCCATCACATCGAAGTGAACGATGTCGGCACCCGCGGCCAGCACCTTGTCGACGTCCTCGCCCAAGCGGGCGAAATCGGCGGAGAGAATGGAGGGGGCAATAGCGTAGGGCTGCATGGCGCACCTGTAGGTCAGAATCACGGTGGCGCGCATTGTAACTCAGGCGAACGGGTAGAGGCTGATTGGTATCAATCCGTGTCGACCGGTGCCCATCTATTGCCAGTGCCCGCGTAAAGGCCGGCACTGGCAACATCAATCAAGCAGGCTGCTGAGTTCTCAGCTTCTCGCTACGCCCACGCAACCACTCCAGGGTCAGCAGCAGCACCACCGAAAATGCGATCAGCAAGGTCGCTGCCGCCGCAATGGTCGGGCTCAGGTTCTCGCGGATACCGCTGAACATCTGCCGAGGCAAGGTCGCCTGCTCAGGCCCGGCGAGGAACAACGTCACCACCACCTCGTCGAACGACGTCGCAAAGGCGAACAACGCACCCGAGATCACCCCCGGGGCGATCAACGGCAGGGTCACCCGGCGGAACGCCACCAGCGGCGAAGCACCCAGGCTGGCCGCAGCGCGCACCAGATTGTAGTTGAAGCCCTGCAACGTCGCCGACACGGTGATGATGACGAACGGCACACCCAACACCGCATGCACCAGGATCAGCGAGGTAAAGCTGTTGCCCATCCCCAAGGGTGCGAAGAACAGGTAACTGGCCACACCGATGATCACCACCGGCACTACCATCGGCGAAATCACCAGCGCCATCACCAGCGACTTGCCCGGGAAGTCGCCGCGAGTCAGGCCAATCGCCGCCAACGTACCGAACAGCATCGCCAGCACCGTGGCCGCCGGGGCGACGATGATGCTGTTCTTCAGTGCCCGCATCCACTCGGCAGAGCCGAAGAAGTCCTGGTACCACTGCAGCGAAAAGCCCTGCAACGGGTACACCAGAAAGCTGCCACTGTTGAACGACAGCGGCACGATCACCAGCACCGGCAAAATCAGAAACAGCAGGATCAAGCCGCAAAGAATGCGCAGGCTGTAGTACCAGACCCGCTCCACGGGTGACATGTAAGGGCTCAGCATGACAAGGCTCCTCAGCTCAGGCGCAGGCGGCTGGCGCCGACCAGCCAGCTATAGATCAGGTACAACAGCACGGTCGCCAGCAGCAGTAGGCCGCCCAGCGCGGTCGCCATGCCCCAGTTGATGCTGGTGTTGGTATAGAAGGCCACGAAGTAGCTGACCATCTGGTCGTTCGGGCTGCCCAGCAATGCCGGGGTGATGTAGTAGCCGATCGCCAGGATGAACACCAGCAGGCAGCCCGCGCCAACACCGGCGTAGGTCTGCGGGAAGTACACCCGCCAGAAGCTGGCGAACGGGTGGCAACCCAGCGAGATGGCCGCACGCATGTAGCTGGGCGAAATGCCCTTCATCACGCTGTACAGCGGCAGGATCATGAACGGCAGCAGGATATGGACCATCGAGATGTACACACCGGTGCGGTTGAACACCAGCTCCAGCGGTTCATCGATGATGCCCATGGCCATCAGCGCACTGTTGATCAACCCGCCCGACTGCAGCAGCACGATCCACGCCGCCACCCGCACCAGGATCGAGGTCCAGAACGGCAGTAGCACCAGAATCATCAGCAGGTTGCTCTGCCGGGCCGGCAGATTGGCCAGCAAGTACGCCAGCGGGTAGGCCAGCACCAGGCAGATGGCGGTGATCACCACCCCCATCCACAGGGTGCGGGCAAAGATATCCAGGTAAATGGCCTGGTCAGGCGTGGCCTTGGCCAGCTCGCCAAGGTCATCGATACGGTGGTCGAGCGACGCCAGCAGGTAGAACGAGGTGACCGAGCTGGTATTGCGGCGGATCGCCTGCCAGTAGGCCGGGTCGCCCCAACGCTCATCGAGGGTTTGCAGTGCTTCTTTATAAGAGGCAGGTTCAGCCTTGAACGGCAACGCTCGGGCGGTCTTGGTCAACAGGCTGCGGTAGCCCGCCAGTTCCATGTTCAGGCGCTTGGAGAGGTCGCCCAGGGTCTGGTTCTTGCGCGACTCAGCCAGGTCCTGGCTCAGTGCCTTGTATACCGCCTCACCGGGCAAGCTCTTGCCATCCCACTGCGACACCGCTTCGACGGTACGCGGCAGGCCGGCGACCACCTCCGGGTTGCCGACGCTCTTGTACAACAGCGCTGCGATCGGCACCAGAAACACCAGCAGAAGGAACAGCGCCAGCGGCGCGATCAACGCCTGCGCCTTCCAGCGGTTGACCCGCTCGGCGTGCTTTAGGCGCTGCTTGAGACTTGGACCTGCGCCTTCGTTGAGGGGCACTGCAATGGCCATGGCGAACTCCGTAAAAACCGGCTGAAATCAGGGCTGCTGCGCAGCCATCGCCGGCAAGCCGGCTCCCACAGATACAGCGTTGGGCTCAGGCGCTACGCCTGGCCTGTGGGAGCCGGCTTGCCGGCGATGAGCCGCGTAGCGGCTCCTTGTCGTTTACTTCTTCGCCGCCCAGGCGTTGAAGCGTTGCTCCAGCTGCTCGCTGTTGTCAGCCCAGAAGGCCACGTCGATCTGCACCTGATTGGCAATGTTCTCAGGCGTGGTCGGCATGTCTTTCTTCACCTCGTCCGACAGCAGGCTGACGGCCTTGGTATTGGCCGGGCCGTAGGCGATGTTCTCGGAGTAGGTTTTCTGCTGCTCGGGCTGAACGCTGTAGGCGATGAACTTCTTCGCCTCTTCGACGTTCTTGGCGCCTTTTGGAATTGCCCAGGCATCGAAGTCGTAGATGCCGCCGTTCCACACCACCTTGAGGTTGCTCTCTTTCTGCACGGCGGCGATCCGGCCGTTATAGGCCGAGCTCATGACCACGTCGCCCGAGGCCAGGAACTGCGGCGGTTGGGCGCCGGCTTCCCACCACTGAATGCTGGGTTTGAGTTCGTCGAGCTTCTTGAAGGCGCGGTCTTGGCCTTCCTTGGTTGCCAGCACCTTGTACACATCCTTGGGCGCAACGCCATCGGCCATCAGTGCGAATTCCATCGTGTACTTGGCACCTTTGCGCAGGCCACGCTTGCCCGGGAACTGCTTGGTGTCCCAGAAATCGGCCCAGCTGGTAGGCGCCGTCTTGAGCTTGTCGGCGTTGTAGGCCAGTACCGTCGACCAGACGAAGAAGCCCACGCCGCATTGCTGGATGGCACCCGGCACATAGTCGGCTGCATCGCCGAACAGCGCAGGGTCGAGTTCTTCGAACATGCCCTCGTCGCACCCGCGGGACAGCTCTGGCGACTCGACTTCCACCAGGTTCCAGGACACGCTCTTGGTGTCGACCATGGCCTTGACCTTGGCCATTTCACCGTTGTACTCACCGGCGACGATCTTGCCGTTACCCGCTTTTTCCCAAGGCTCGTAGAACGCCTTGACCTGGGCGGCCTTGTTGGCGCCACCGAAAGAGATCACGGTCAGGTCGGCCGCCATGGCCTGGCCAGCGGCGAACAGCCCTAGGGCCAGGGCGGTCAGTTTCAACTGCTTGTGCATTATTATTCTCTCCACAGTACAGGGTTGGTGAAGCAATCCATCAATGGGCTTCGGCAATCGGATCGAGCGCGCGGGCGTGCTCCACCTCCCAGCCCAGCGGTACCACATCGCCCACGGCCAGTGCCGGGTCGAGCTCGGCGATCGGCTGCTTCACGAAGAAGTCGGCCTTGCCACAGACTTCCAGGCGTACCCGTACGTGGTCGCCCAGGTAAATGAACTCGGCCACACGGCCAGAGAAGCGGTTGACGCAATTTTCGCTGTGGCCATTGAGGCGCACCCGTTCCGGGCGGATCGACAAGGTCACCGGCTCGCCGGCCTGGCCGACATTCACCGCCAGCGCCTCGACCCGCTCGCCCCGCGCCAGCTGCACTTGGCAGCGATGGCCATCACTGGCCAGCAGGGTGCCGTTGATGCGGTTGTTCTCACCGATGAAGTTGGCGACGAAGGTGTTGCACGGCTTTTCATAGAGGGTGCGTGGGTCGGCGATCTGCTGGATTTCGCCCTGGTGGAACACCGCCACCCGGTCAGACATGGTCAGCGCCTCGCCCTGGTCGTGGGTCACATACACCACAGTCACCCCCAGGCGCTGGTGGATATGCTTGATCTCCATCTGCATGTGTTCACGCAGCTGCTTGTCGAGTGCGCCCAGTGGTTCGTCCATCAGCACCAGCTGTGGCTCGAACACCAAGGCCCGCGCCAGGGCCACCCGCTGCTGCTGGCCACCGGACAGCTGGCCGGGGTAGCGTTTGGCAAAGGCATTGAGCTGCACCATGTTGAGCACACGCTTGACCCGCTCGCTGATGTCGGTCTTGCTCAGGTTGCGCACGGTCAGCGGGAAGGCCAGGTTCTCGGCAACGGTCATGTGTGGGAACAGCGCGTAGTTCTGGAACACCATGCCGATGTCGCGCTTGTGCGGCGGCACGTTGTTGATCGAACGCCCGGCCAGCTGGATCTCGCCGGCGGTGGGGGTTTCGAAACCGGCCAGCATCATCAGGCTGGTGGTCTTGCCCGAGCCGGACGGGCCGAGCAAGGTGAGGAACTCGCCCTTGCGGATGTCCAGGTTGAGGTCTTTGACGATCAGCGACTCGCCGTCGTAGCTCTTCTGCACACCACGGAAGCTGACCAGCGTTTCGCTGGTTGCAGCGTTCGAATTCGCCTCGCTCATGCCTGCACCTTCTTGTTGGATGACTGCGTAGGCAAAGACTAGACAAGACGCAAACGCCCGAAAATCGGGGGTACTGAGAGAATGCCATCATCCAGATGGAAGATTCTGTGTAGGGATCGCCCTACAAGAATGGCGGGGATTGAACACCTTCCCAAGCATTGCACCCAACCTGTGGGAGCGGGCTTGCCCGCGAAAGCGGCAGCACAGGCACCGCGATCCGCAGGCCAGACCTCTTCGCGGGCAAGCCCGCTCCCACAAGGTCGGTGGCAGGCTCAAAAAGCCTGCAGGTCGCAATCAGACCAGCTTGTGCTCCATGGCGTACTTCACCAGTTCCGCCAGTGAGTTCACCTTGAGCTTCTGCATCAACCGCGCCTTGTGGGTACTGATGGTCTTGCTCGACAGCGCCAGTTGCTGGGCAATGTCGTTGACGTTGGCGCCCTGGGCCAGGCGCTCGAACACCGAAAACTCCCGCTCCGAGAGCAGGGTGTGCAACGGCCGGGACTCGGTCAGGCCCACCTCGAAGACCATGCGGTCGGCCAACGCTGGGTCGATATAGCGCCCACCCCCGGCAACCCGCCGAATAGCGGTCAGCAGCAAGGCAGGGTCACTGTCCTTGGTGGCATAACCTGCGGCACCGGCCTTGAGCGCCCGCGCCGCCATCTGCGCCTCGTCATGCATCGACAACATCAGGATCGCCGGAGGGTCGTTCAGGGCGCGGATTCTGGGGATGGCCTCAAGGCCGCTGACGCCGGGCATCGAGATATCCAGCAACACCACTTCACACGGCATATGGCGCAAGGCTTCGAGCAACTGCTCGCCATTGCCGGCCTCACCCACCACTTGCATGTCCTTGGCCAGGCCAATCAATTGCTTGATGCCTTCACGGACAATGGTGTGGTCTTCCGCCACCAGCACTCGAATCACGATCGGTCTCCTACTCCAACGGAATGGCCACGCTCAGGCTGGTGCCCTCGCCCGGTTCACTGTCCAGCGTCATGCTGCCACCCAGCATCAGCACGCGCTCGCGCACGCCCACCAGGCCGAACGAGGTGGGCCGGGTCTGATCGCGGCAAAAACCCGTGCCGTCGTCGCTGACGGTCATGCGCAATTGCCCCGCTTCACGCACCAGTTCGATCTCTACGCTGTGCGCCTGGGCATGGCGCATGACATTGGTCAGCGCCTCCTGAAGGATACGAAACAGCCCGGTCGCCTTGGCATCACTCAATGCTGGCAGATTATCCGGTACCTGCACCAGGCAGGGAATCTGTGTACGCGCCTCGAAACGCCGTGCTTGCCACTCGATGGCCGAGGCGATACCAGCGTCGAGAATGGGCGGGCGCAATGCCGTGGCCACATCGCGCACCAGCTGGAACAGCTGCGCGATCAGGCGCTTCATGCTCGACAAACGCTCGTTAAGCCCCGGATCCAGCTCGGCAAAGGCCAGCTCACACATCGAGACTTCGAGCTTGAGCACGGTCAGCATCTGCCCCAGCTCATCGTGCACTTCGCGGGCGATGCGGGCCTTTTCTTCTTCGCGCACGCTCTCCAGGTGCGCCGACAGTTCGCGCAGTTGCTCTTGGGAGCGCGCCAACGCCAGTTCTGCCCGCTTGCCCTGGGTGATGTCCCAGACGATACCGTCCCACACCACCCGGCCATCGGCCAGGCGCCGGGTACTGGCCTTGATGTCGGCCCAACGCTGTTCACCCTGGCGCGTGAGGATGCGCCCTTGCCAGGACCAGTCCTGGTTGCTGGCCAAGGCCAGGTCCTGCACCCGGTGATAGTCGCTGCGGTCTTCGGGGTGCACCAGGTTGCGCAGGCCCATCTGCGGGTGCTGGATTTCGGCAGGTGCGTAGCCGACCAAGGCCTCGCTGCCTTCGCTAATGTAGGGGAACTCCAGGTCGCCTTCGGCCGGGTCACGTTCCAGCCGGAACACCAGCCCCGGCACGTTGCCGGCGATGCCTTTAAGGCGCGCTTCACTTTCGCGCAGCGCTGCCAGTGCGCGGTGGCGCTCGGTGACATCAGCGATGTACACCACCAGGTACTCGGCATCACGAAAACGCAGGAAGCTTAACGAAAGCTCCACCGGCAACACGCTGAGGTCGGCGCGCAGGCAATGGGTCTCGAATTGCCCCACACCCCCTCCCCCCGCCCGCGCGCCGCGCCACAGCTCCAGCCAGCGGTCCATGTTCAAGTTGGGCTCAAAGTCGCTCAGCGGGCGCTCCAGCAACGCGCCCTCACCATAGCCCAGCATGCGCTCTGCGGCATGGTTGGCATAACGGACATGGCTGTCCCAATTGACCCACAAAATGCCCACGGTGCTCTGGTCGATGGCGAACTGGCTCAGCCGCAGCGCCTCTTCACGCACTTGGCGCTCAGCCAGGTTCTCACGGGTGGCCAGCAGGCTACGTTCCAGTTGGCGCTGCTGGCGGCGCTGCCAGATCAACGTGGCCAGCGCACACAGCAACAACATGCCAAACAGCATGGCGAGGTTTTGCCAGAAGCCTGCCGACTCGCTCAAGCGTGGGTACTTGGGTTGCAACCAGCGTTGGTGAAGTTGTTCCAAGGCCTTGGCCGGCATGGCCTGCAGGCCACGTTCGAGCACGTCGGCCAGCAACGGCCAGTCGCGCCGCGAACCCACCCGCAGCAGCTGCGGCAGGCCAATATCGCCAACCACCGCCAGCTCGCCGAACTCGCTTTCACGCGACAGGCGGCTGAGCTGGGCTTCATCGAGCACCGCGTAGCTGGCCTGGCCACCCACGACCAACTGCAAGGCCTCGCGCTCGTTGGGCACGCCCTGCAGGTTGAGCGTGCCGTAGTTGCTGCGCAGGTAGTCCGCCAATGGGCTGGGCATGCGCACCGCGACGCGCTGATCGGGTTCGAGTTTTTCCAGCTCGACGGCCATGGCGCCTGTGCGTGGGCCGACCACCAACTGCGGCACGCGCATGTACGGGTCGCTGAACAGCCACAGGCGCAGGCTTGCCGGGGTTTGTGTCAGGCCGGGGGCGAAATCGATTTCACCGGCCTGCAACGCGTGCTCGAGGCTGGCCTGGTCGGCAAAGTTGCGCCAGGTGAGGTCCAGCCTCAGTGCCTGCGCCAACGCGTTCACCAACTCGACGTTGGCCCCATACAGTTGCTGCAAGCGCCGGTCGAACTGTGCATAGGGCGCTTGCAGCACCAGGCCGACACGCAGGCTGCGGTGGGTGTCCAACCACTGCTGTTGCGCGGGCTCAAGGGCAACGCTCGGCACGGCTTCAGGCCTTGCCAAGGCGATCAAGGGCAGCCACAAGCAGCCGATAACCAACAGGCGACGCATTCGCTTCATCTACACGCTCGTCTTGGCAAGGGCGGCCCTAACATGGCCGTCGCGGGCAAATACTATTAGGCTGCCGGTATCATTCTGGCCTTGGGTTGACGCATGTCCACACTTTATCGCACGACGCTGGCAATGTGCTGCCTAGCCTCGATCCTTCCGCTTGGGGCCATGGCCGCCGACGCTGAAAAACCACCGATCACCGCCGAAGCCCCACCGGCCGAAGCCACCCGCCCGCCCCTGCTGGAACGCAGTCAGGAAGACGCCCTGGCCCTGGAGCGCCTGGTGCCCAAGGCCGAGCAGCAAACCCTGCAGGCGGGTGCCGAAAGCTTCCTGGCCCTGTGGAAGCCGGCCAACAGCAGCGCCCCCAAAGGTGCGGTGATCCTCGTGCCCGGTGCCGGTGAAACGGCCGACTGGCCGAACGCCGTCGGCCCGTTGCGGCGCAAGTTCCCCGATGTGGGCTGGCACAGCCTCAGCGTCAGCCTGCCCGACCTGCTTACCGATAGCCCGCAGGCGCGTGTCGAAGCCAAACCCGCAGCGGCCCCTGCCAAGGACGAGGGCGAAACAGCCCCCGCCAAAGACACACCGACCGATGCCAATGCCAACGTCGCCCAGGCGACTGCCGCCGACCCCGACACCGCAGAAAGCACCGATGCCGCACAGGCCAGCGAGCAGAATGACCCGGCCGACGCCGAGCGTATCTTCGCCCGCCTCGACGCGGCGGTGGCTTACGCGCAACAGCATGACTCACGCAGCATCGTGCTGATCGGCCATGGCAGTGGCGCGTACTGGGCAGCCCGCTACCTGAGCGAGAAACAACCCGCGCAGGTGCAAAAGCTGGTGATGATCGCCGCGCAGACGCCGGCCCGGGTGGAACATGACCTGGAAAGCCTTGCGCCGACCCTCAAGGTGCCGACCGCCGACGTGTATTACGCCACCCGCACGGGCGATCGCCGTGCAGCGGAACTGCGCTTGCAGGCCAGCAAACGGCAGAAGGACAGCCAGTACCGCCAGTTGTCGCTGATTGCAATGCCCGGTAACAAGGCCGCTGAACAGGAACAATTGTTCCGCCGGGTGCGCGGGTGGATGAACCCGCAAGAGTGAGCTGAAATCGATGGGGGTGCTTTGCACCCCTTTCGCGACACAAGGCCGCTCCCACAAGTTCGCGCAAAGCCCGAGGGATGCACAGCACTTGTGGGAGCGGCCTTGCGCCGCGAAAAGGGGCGCAAAGCGCCCCCGCTTTTCTACAAACCCCGCCGCTTGCGAATCAGCGCATACGCCTGATGCAACTCCCGGGTCCGCTCGGTCGCTGCACGCACCTGGGCATCCGTGGCACCGCTGCCCGCCAGCTTGTCCGGGTGATGGCGGCTAACCAGCCGGCGATAAGCCTGCTTGACCTTGTCGCCCTCGGTATCTGCCTCCACGGCCAGCAGGCGCATGGCTGCCGCATAGGTCATGGTGCCGCCGTCCAGCCCGGACTTGCGAGGCTCGTACTCCAGCGACATGGCTTGCACCTGCCGCCGGCTCAAGCCCAGCGTCTGCCCCCAGTCCAACAGCAAGTCGCGCTCTTTGGCGCCGACCTTGCCGTCGGCCCAGACCATGCGCCAACAGGCGCGCAAGGTCCCTTCGGCGGCATGCGGCTGCTCGCGAATACGACGCAGGTGGCCGGCCAGTCGGTCCTTGCCGGCCTTGCCGCGGTTGAACGCGGCAATCGCCCGCAGCCGGGCCGCGTCGGCCAGGTCCAGGCGCACCATCTCTTGGCGTGCCTGCTGGATATGCTGCTCGGCAACCCGGCCATCGCACTTGGCCAGCCTGCCCAGCAGCACGAACAGCAATTCTTCGTCACGCAAGGCCGGGCGCCCGCCCAAGCGCTCGCGCAGGTCCTCCCAGCCGCGCACCTGCAGGCGCCGGTCCATGGCCTGCCCTACCAGGGCACCGAGCAGGGCGCCCGGGATGCTGGCGACGGCAAAACCGGCACCGGCACCAATTACCGTGCTTGGCCACCACATGTCAGGCGCGCTCGCCGATCAGGCGTTCAGCCTGCGCCAGGCGCTCGAGCGTACCGACGTCGACCCAATGGCCACGGTAGTGCTCACCACTGACCTTGCCCTGCGCCATGGCCTGACGCAGCAGGGGTGCCAGCTTGAAAGCACCCGGCTGGCAACCGGCGAACAACGCCGGGTCCAGCACCGACAGGCCACTGAAGGTCAGGGTACCCGGTGCGTCGTCGCCATCAACGACCTGCTGGGCTACCAGGCGGAAGTCGCCACGGCCGTGATGGCCAGGGTTGTCGACCAGCACCAGATGCGCCAGGCCCGCAAGCGGCGCTTTCAGGCGAGCGAAATCGTAGTCGGTCCAGACGTCACCATTGATCAGCAGAAACGGCGCCTCGCCCAGCAACGGCAGCGCCTTGAAGATCCCGCCACCGGTTTCCAGCGGCTCGCCCTCGGGTGAATAGCGGATGCTCAGGCCGAAGCGGCTGCCATCGCCCAGGTGATCTTCGATCTGCTGGCCGAGCCAGGCATGGTTGATCACCACTTCGGTAACCCCCGCAGCCGCCAAGGCACGCAGGTGGTATTCGATCAGCGGCTGACCGGCGACGGGCACCAGGGGTTTGGGGGTATGCAAGGTCAAAGGGCGCATGCGCTCGCCCTTGCCTGCCGCCAAGATCATCGCCTTCATGCACGCGCTCCGGCCTGGAGTTCCGCGATCAGTTCACCCAGCTCCGCCAACTCGGGGCGGCGCTGGATCACTTCATCTATATAGGCGAAGAAGCGCGGGACGTCTGTCAGGTAGCGTGGCTTGCCGTCGCGGTGGCAGATGCGGGCGAAAATACCGATGACCTTGAGGTGGCGCTGCACGCCCATCAGGTCGCTGGCACGGTGGAACGCCTCGAAGTCGGCCTGTACCGGAATGCCGGCCGCCTGCGCCTTTTGCCAGTAATCCCGCAGCCAGGCTTCGACACGGGCCTGTGGCCAGCTGAGGAAGGCATCCTTGAACAGGCAGGTGATGTCGTAGGTGACCGGGCCGTAAACGGCGTCCTGGAAGTCCAGCACGCCTGGGTTTGGCGTGCTCTGCATCAGGTTGCGCGGCATGTAGTCGCGGTGCACCAGCACCTTGGGCTGGGCCAGGGCACTGTCGATCAGCGCCTGGCTCACACGCTGCCAGGTGGCTTGCTGGGCTTCGGTAAGGGTCAGGCCAAGCGCCCGCCCGACGTACCACTCCGGGAACAGTTCAACTTCACGACGCAGCAAGGCATCGTCGTAGCTCGGCAGTGGCGCGCTCATCGGCAAGCGCTGGAACGCCAGCAGCGCATCAATGGCGTCACTGAACAGGGCATCGGCGTTGTCGGCATCAATGATGTCCAGGTATGTCTGATGGCCCAGGTCGCCCAGCAGCAGGAAACCGCGCTCCAGGTCTTGGGCATGGATCACTGGCACATGCACACCGGCACTGGCCAGCAGGTGATCGATGGCGACGAACGGTCGGCAGTTCTCCTGCGGCGGCGGGGCGTCCATGATCACGAAACTGCGCCCAGCGCCCTGCCAGCGGAAGTAGCGACGGAAGCTCGCATCGCTACTGGCGGCCGTCAGGCTACCTGCTGGCACTTCGCCCCAGGCGTTTTTCAGAAAAAGATTGTTGAGCTGCTCATCGAGCCAGACAGTCAGTTGTTGCAAGCGTACATCGTGATCAGGCATTACAAGGGTCTCCGACGGCCCTAGCCGTCAAGCGGGTCATGCTTTATTATCCAGCATCTTTTTCAGACCATCGAGAGGCGTGCGGCCCCACACGCGGGCAGATGGCACGCAGGAAGCCCGGACTAATAAGATGGCATTGAAATCCCCCGCGTTTCGTAGAAAGTTTCCGTTGCTGGTCACCGGCGGTTTGCTGGCCCTGCAACCTCTGGCCACGTCGTACGTCGTGGCAGCCGAACAGTTCGACTGCCAAGTGTCCGCCTCCGGCGGTTGGGACTGCAAGCCCAAGACTCCAGTCAACAACCTGCCGCCGCGTCCGGTGCACGAGGGTGCTGCCCTCAGTTCCGGCACCGAGGCCCAGGCGGCCGAGGCCGAAACCGCGGACAAACCGATGCTGGTCACCGAGGCCAAGGGCCGTGGCCTGAAGTCGCGCAGCGAAGACTACAGCCACCTGGACTGGGTCCCCCGTGACAAGCTCACCGCAGCCCAGCTGGCCGAAACCGGCCCGTACTGCGGTGGCGCGTACATCGAGCCGACCCGCCCAGGCATGGCCGACACCACGCCCAAGGACGAATCGCCGACCTACATCAATGCCAAGGTTTCCAAGTACCAGCAGGAGCAGCAGATCGCTACCCTCGCCGGTAACGTGGTCATGCGCCAAGGCAGCATGCAGGCCGAGGCCGACGAGGCCAACCTCTACCAGACCGAAAACCGTGGCGAGCTCAAGGGCAACGTCAAGATCCGTGACAACGGCTCGCTGGTAGTGGGTGACGAGGCGCAGATCCAGCTCGACACGGGTGAAGCCCAGGTCGACAACGCCGAATACGTGATGCACAAGTCGCACATTCGCGGCAACGCCCTGTACGCCAAACGTGGCGAAAACGCCATCATCCGTCTGAAAGACGGTACGTACACCACCTGCGAACCGGGCAGCAACGCCTGGCAGCTGAAGGGCAACAACATCACCCTTAACCCGGCGACCGGCTTCGGTACTGCGACCAACGTCACCCTGCGGGTCAAGGATTTCCCGGTGTTCTACACACCGTACATCTACTTCCCGATCGACGACCGTCGCCAGTCCGGCTTCCTGCCGCCGTCGTTCAGCAGCAGCAGCGACACCGGCTTCATGCTGGTCACGCCGTACTACTTCAACCTGGCGCCCAACTATGACGCCACGTTGTACCCGCGCTACATGACCAAGCGCGGCCTGCTGATGGAAGGTGAGTTCCGTTACCTGACCCCATCCAGCGAAGGCCAGTTCGGCGGCGCGTACTTGAACGACAAGGACGACGACCGTAAAGACCAGACTGACTACAAAGATCAGCGCTGGATGGTCAACTGGCAGCACAAGGGCGGGCTGGACGAGCGTCTGATGACCGAGGTGGACTACACCGACATCAGCGACCCGTTCTACTTCCAGGACCTGGAGTCCGACCAGATCGGCGTCGAAAGCCGTGACCTGCTCAACCAGCAGGGTGCCCTGACCTACCGTGGCGACAGCTATACCGCACGGTTGAACGTGCATGCCTACGAGATGGCGACCATCTCGCAGATCACGCCGTATGACCGTCTGCCGCAGATCACCCTCAATGGCGCACTGCCGTTCCAGCCGGGTGGTTTGAATTTTGGGTATGAGACTGAAGCGGTTCGCTTTGATCGTGACCTGAAAAACGACTTCGTACTCGACAAAGATGGCAACCCGGACGCAAGTGCCGGCGTTCCTGGCCGTCGACTGGACGAGAACATCTTCGGTGTTGCCCGCGCCAACGGCACGCGACTGAACGTTGCCCCGTCCATGAGCTTGCCTATGCAAGCCAGCTACGGCTACATCACGCCGAAGCTGAAGTACATGTACACCCACTATGACCTCGATCTGGATGGCAAGGGCAAGAGCGACATCGCCAACAACCCAGCCTCGGTCGCGCTCAACGGCGACTTCAACAGCAGCCTGAACCGCGACGTTCCGATTTTCAGCGTCGACAGCGGCCTGTACTTCGATCGCAACACGTCGATGTTCGGTACCAACTACCGCCAGACCCTCGAACCGCGCATGTTCTACCTCTACGTCCCTTACGAGGACCAGAAGGACATCCCGCTGTTCGACTCGGGCGAAACCCTGTTCAGCTACGACTCGCTGTTCCGCGACAACCGTTTCAGCGGTACCGACCGCATCGGCGACGAGAACAAGCTGTCGCTGGGCGTGACCACGCGCTGGATCGAAGACAACGGCTTCGAACGTCAGAGCTTCAGCATCGGTCAGGCGCTGTACTTCAAGGACCGCAAGGTCCAACTGCCAGGCATCGACTACCGCACCCGTAAAGACTCGCAGTCTGACGTGTCGCCGTACGCACTGCTGTACAGCTACAATTTCAACCGCGACTGGCGCTTCAACTCGGACTTCAACTGGGACCCGGACAGCCGCAGCACCCGCTCGGGCAGCGCGATGTTCCACTACCAGCCTGAAGACAATCCGAACAAGATCGTCAACCTCGGCTACCGCTACCGCAACGACACCATTGCCTACGACTCGACCACGGGTACCTGGAAAGTGGGTGGCGGCGACTACGGCACGCCTGGTGATCCGAACTACATCAAGGATTACTACAAGATCCAACAGCATGACTTCTCGGTCATCTGGCCGATCGTTCCACAGTGGAGCGTGATCGCTCGCTGGCAGCATGACTACAACCGCAACCGCACCCTGGAAGCCATGGGCGGTTTCGAATACGACAACTGCTGCTGGAAGCTGCGCCTGGTCAACCGTTACTGGATCGACTACGACGACTTCAGCCAGGCACTCCCGCAGAACGAAAAAGGCGACCACGGTATCTTCCTGCAGATCGTGCTGAAAGGCCTCGGTGGTGTAGTAGGCAACAAGGTCGAATCTTTCCTCGACGAAGGCATTCAAGGTTACCGTACACGTGAAGACCAAGCTTATTGATCGTCTGCGCCCAGTGTTGCTGGGCGCTGCATTGCTGAGTGGCGCGGTGCATGCCGCGGTACAACCCCTGGACAAAGTGGTGGCCATCGTCGACAACGACGTGGTCATGCAGAGCCAACTGGACCAGCGCGTCCACGAAGTTCAGCAAACCATCGCCAAGCGTGGCGCCGGCGTGCCACCGACCAGCGCTCTGGAACAGCAGGTGCTCGAGCGCCTGATCGTCGAGAACCTGCAGCTGCAGATCGGCGAGCGCTCCGGTATCCGCATCACCGATGAGGAGCTGAACCAGGCCATCGGCACCATTGCCCAGCGCAACGGCATGTCGCTGGACCAGTTCCGCGCAGCCCTCGCCCATGATGGTCTGTCGTTCGACGACGCGCGCGAGCAGGTCAAGCGCGAAATGATCATCAGCCGCGTGCGTCAGCGCCGTGTGGCCGAGCGCATTCAGGTTTCCGAACAGGAAGTGAAAAACTACCTGAACTCGGACCTGGGCAAGATGCAGCTCTCGGAAGAGTACCGCCTGGCCAACATCCTCATCCCGACCCCGGAAGCCGCCAATTCGGACGACATCCAGAAAGCGGCGCGCAAGGTCGGTGAGCTCTACCAGCAACTGCGCCAGGGCGCGGACTTCGGCCAGGTGGCAATTGCCAACTCGGCCAGCGAAAACGCCCTTGAGGGTGGTGAAATGGGCTGGCGTAAAGCCGGCCAGCTGCCACCTGACTTCGCCAAGATGCTCAGCAACATGTCGGTCGGCGACATCACCCAGCCAATCCGCATCCCCAACGGCTTCATCCTGCTCAAACTCGAGGAGAAGCGTGGCGGCGGCGAGAACGTGCTGCGTGACGAAGTGCATGTCCGCCACATCCTGATCAAGCCGAGCGAAATCCGCAGCGAAGCGGCCACCAAGCAGCTGGCCGAGCGCTTGTACGACCGTATCCAGAACGGCGAAGACTTCGGCGAACTGGCGAAGAGCTTCTCGGAAGACCCGGGCTCCGCACTCAACGGCGGCGACCTCAACTGGGTTGACCCGAACAGCCTGGTACCGGAGTTCCGCGAGCAGATGGCCACCGCCCAGCAAGGTGTGGTGACCAAACCGTTCAAGACCCAGTACGGCTGGCACGTCTTGGAAGTGCTGGGCCGCCGCGCCACCGACAGCACCGAGCAGGCACGCGAGCAGCAGGCCATGAATGTGCTGCGCAACCGCAAGTACGACGAAGAGCTGCAGACCTGGCTGCGCCAGATCCGCGACGAAGCCTACGTTGAAATCAAGCTGCCTGGCGCCGACCAGGCCGCCCAGTGAAGCCCCTGCGCTTCGCCGTCACCCCCGGCGAGCCAGCTGGCATAGGTCCTGACCTGTGCTTGCTGCTCGCCGCAGACGCCCAGCCCCACCCCCTGATCGCCATCACCAGCCGTGACCTGCTCGCCGAGCGGGCCACGCAGCTGGGGCTGGCCGTCAACCTGCTGCCGGTAGCGCCGGGGCACTGGCCCGCCCAGCCCGCGCCTGCGGGCAGCCTGTATGTGTGGGATACGCCCTTGGCCACCGCCGTGACGGCAGGGCAACTGGACAAGGCCAATGCTGGCTTCGTATTGGAAACCCTGACCCGCGCCGGCAACGGCTGCCTCGACGGGCATTTCGCCGGGATGATCACCGCCCCGGTGCACAAGGGTGTGATCAACGAAAGCGGCATTGCCTTCTCCGGGCATACCGAGTTTCTGGCCGAGCTGACCCACACCGCGCAGGTGGTGATGATGCTGGCGACCCGTGGCCTGCGCGTGGCCCTGGTGACCACGCACTTGCCACTGCGCGACATTGCCGACGCCATCACGGCCGAACGCGTCGAGCGTGTCACCCGCATCCTGCATGCCGACATGCGCGACAAGTTCGGCATTGCCAACCCTCGCATCCTGGTGTGCGGCCTCAACCCGCACGCCGGAGAAGGCGGCCATCTGGGCCGCGAAGAAATCGACATCATCGAACCGACACTGGCCCGCCTGCGTGCCGAAGGCATGGACCTGCGCGGACCGCTGCCGGCCGATACCCTGTTTACCCCCAAATATCTGGAGCACTGCGACGCAGTGCTGGCGATGTACCACGACCAAGGCCTGCCTGTACTCAAGTACAAAGGTTTCGGCGCCGCAGTCAATGTGACCTTGGGCCTGCCGATCATCCGCACGTCGGTCGACCACGGCACCGCCCTGGACCTGGCCGGCACCGGCAAGGTCGACACCGGCAGCCTGCGGGTCGCGCTGGAAACCGCCTACCAGATGGCCGAGAACCGACCATGAACGAGCAATACCAACACCGGGCGCGCAAGCGCTTCGGCCAGAACTTCCTGCACGACGCCGGCATCATCGACCGCATCCTGCGCGCCATCAACGCCAAGGCAGGTGAACACCTGCTGGAAATCGGCCCGGGCCAGGGCGCCCTCACCGAGGGCCTGCTGGGCAGCGGCGCGCAACTGGACGTAGTGGAGCTGGACAAGGACCTGGTGCCGATCCTGCAGCACAAGTTTGCCGGGCGCGACAACTTCCGCCTGCACCAGGGCGACGCCCTGAAGTTCGACTTCAACCAGCTGGGTGTGCCACCGCGCAGCCTCAAGGTGGTCGGCAACCTGCCCTACAACATCTCCACCCCGCTGATCTTCCACCTGCTCAGCCATGCCGGCCTGATCCGCGACATGCACTTCATGCTGCAGAAGGAAGTGGTCGAGCGCATGGCCGCAGGCCCAGGTGGCGGTGATTGGGGTCGCCTGTCGATCATGGTGCAGTACCACTGCCGGGTCGAACACCTGTTCAACGTTGGCCCTGGCGCGTTCAACCCGCCGCCGAAGGTGGACTCGGCCATCGTGCGCCTGGTGCCACATGAAGTGCTGCCGTTCCCGGCCAAGGACCACCTGCTGCTGGAGCGTGTCGTTCGCGAAGCCTTCAACCAGCGCCGCAAGACACTGCGCAACACCCTTAAAGGCCTGCTCGACAGCCAGGCGATCGAAGCCGCTGGCGTAGATGGCAGCCTGCGGCCTGAACAGCTGGACCTGGCCGCCTTCGTGCGCCTGGCTGACCAGTTGGCCGATCAGCAAGCCTGATTAGCGCCTTTTACAGCCTCTTCGCGGTCCGACTTGCCCGCGAAGAGGCCGGCACTGCCACCCCACCCCGCCTGCACATACCTGCCCGCGACCACACCGCTGGCCCTCCCCCCCGCCAATGGCCTAGACTGCATTATTGCGTCAGTTCGCCCAAGGCCTTTGCATGTCCGATCCCCGTTACCAGATCGACGTCAGCGTCGTGACCCGTTACCTCAAAGAACAATCCGACCCCGAAAACAGTCGTTTCGCTTTCGCCTACACCATCACCGTGCAAAACAACGGTTCTGTCACAGCCAAGTTGCTGTCCCGGCACTGGCTGATCACCAACGGCGACGGTGAAGTCGAAGAAGTGCGCGGCGCCGGCGTGGTCGGCCAGCAACCTAACATCGACCCGGGCCAGAGCCACACCTACAGCAGCGGCGCGGTCATCAGCACCCGCGTGGGCACCATGCAGGGCAGCTACCAGATGTTCGCCGAAGACGGTAAACGCTTCGACGCCGAGATTGCGCCCTTCCGCCTGGCGGTACCTGGGGCCCTGCACTGATGGCAACGTACGCCGTCGGTGACCTGCAAGGCTGCCTGCAACCGCTCAAGTGCCTGCTCGAACGTGTTCGCTTCAACCCCGCCGTCGACCGCCTGTGGCTGGTCGGCGACCTGGTCAATCGTGGCCCCGAATCGCTCGAGACCCTGCGTTTCCTCTACTCAATCCGCCAGTCGCTGGTCTGCGTGCTGGGCAACCATGACCTGCACCTGCTGGCCGCCTGGCACAACGTCGAACGCCTGAAAAAAAGCGACACCCTGCGCGAAATCATCGAAGCGCCGGATGCCGACCTGCTGTTCGACTGGCTGCGCCGGCAAAAACTGCTGCACTACGACGAGCCCCGCGGCATTGCCATGGTGCATGCCGGTATACCGCCACAATGGACCCTAGGCAGAGCCCTGGAGCTCGCCGCCGAAGTCGAGGAAGCACTGCGCGACGACGGCCGGCTCAAGCTTTACCTCGACGGCATGTACGGCAACGAGCCTAACAAGTGGAGCAAGAACCTCACCGGCATCGAGCGCCTGCGGGTGATCACCAACTACCTCACGCGCATGCGCTTCTGCACGCCCGAGGGCAAGCTCGACCTCAAGAGCAAGGAAGGCCTGGGCACCGCCCCCAAAGGCTACAAGCCCTGGTATGCGCACAAGGACCGCCGTTCACGCCACGTGAAGATTATCTTCGGCCATTGGGCCGCCCTTGAAGGGCGCGTCGACGAGCCCGGCATCATCGCCCTGGACACCGGTTGCGTGTGGGGCGGTGCCATGACCCTCTACAACGTCGACAGCGGTGAATACCATCGCTGCGACTGTTCCGACGACGGCACCGTACGCCCGCCGGCACAACCCACTAGAATCAACGATCAGCCCTGAAGGAAACCGTAGCCATGAGCGAATTCAAACGCATCCCTCCCGAGCAGGCTCTGGCCCTGCGCGCGCAAGGTGCGGTAGTGGTCGACATTCGCGACCCACAAGCCTTTGCCGCCGGCCACATCAGCGGCGCCACCCACCTGGACAACCATTCGGTCGCCGATTTCATCCGCAACGCCGACCTCGATGCACCGACTCTGGTGGTCTGCTACCACGGCAATTCCAGCCAGAGCGCTGCCGCCTACCTGGCGGGCCAGGGCTTTTCAGAGGTGTACAGCGTCGATGGCGGCTTTGAGCTGTGGCGCGCCACCTACCCGGCCGAGACCGCCCAAGGCGCTGCCGAATAATTTTTTCATTTTTACTGCAGCCCGCGCCCCATGCGGGCTCGCGGCTCACCTGACGAACGGTCGCGAGCAACTTCTCGGCCTCACGCCCTTGACCTTGCGTATTACCAACTATCCTTAAGCCCAGGCCATCCAAAAAAGGGGAGAGCCGGTACACCGGCGTGCGGGTCATCGGTAGCGTTTCAAGGGTGTTCTGGGGGGTATACAGCAATCGGCGAACCCGGTTGCATGCCAGCATCAGCTGACTGATCCGGCGTCGTCTCCACGTATCGAGCGAGGTGACGTCATGAGCATTTTTAGCCACTTCCAACAACGTTTCGAGTCCACCCGCCAGGAAGAACTTTCGCTGCAGGAGTACCTCGAGCTGTGCAAGCAGGATCGCAGCGCCTACGCATCGGCGGCAGAACGGCTGTTGCTGGCCATCGGCGAACCGGAGCTTGTCGACACCTCTAACAATTCCAGGCTATCGCGGATCTTCTCCAACAAGGTGATCAGGCGCTATCCGGCCTTTGAAGACTTCCATGGCATGGAAGAATGCATCGACCAGATCGTGTCGTACTTCCGCCATGCGGCGCAGGGCCTGGAAGAGAAGAAACAGATCCTTTACCTGCTGGGCCCGGTAGGTGGCGGTAAGTCGTCGCTGGCCGAAAAGCTCAAACAACTGATGGAAAAGGTGCCCTTCTACGCCATCAAGGGCTCACCTGTATTCGAATCGCCACTGGGCTTGTTCAACGCCACCGAAGATGGGGCCATTCTCGAGGAAGAGTTTGGGATCCCACGGCGCTACCTGAACACCATCATGTCGCCCTGGGCCACCAAGCGCCTGCAGGAGTTCGGCGGCGACATCTCCAAGTTCAAAGTAGTCAAGCTCTATCCGTCGATCCTCAACCAGATCGCCATTGCCAAGACCGAACCTGGCGATGAGAACAACCAGGACATCTCTGCCCTCGTCGGCAAGGTGGACATCCGCAAGCTCGAGGAATACCCACAGAACGACGCCGACGCCTACAGCTATTCGGGTGCACTGTGCCGGGCCAACCAGGGCCTGATGGAATTCGTCGAGATGTTCAAGGCGCCGATCAAGGTCCTGCACCCACTGCTTACGGCGACCCAGGAAGGTAACTACAACAGTACCGAAGGGCTGGGGGCGATTCCCTACACCGGTATCCTGCTGGCCCACTCCAACGAATCGGAGTGGCACACGTTCCGTAACAACAAGAACAACGAAGCCTTCATCGACCGGATCTACATCGTCAAGGTGCCCTACTGCCTGCGTGTCAGTGACGAGATCAAGATCTACGACAAACTGCTGGTCAACAGCTCGCTGGCCAAGGCCCACTGCGCGCCCGACACCCTCAAGATGCTGGCCCAGTTCACCGTGCTCTCACGCCTCAAAGAGCCAGAGAACTCCAACATCTATTCGAAGATGCGCGTCTACGATGGCGAAAACCTCAAGGACACCGATCCGAAGGCCAAGTCGATCCAGGAGTACCGCGACTCGGCAGGTGTCGACGAAGGGATGAACGGCCTATCGACCCGCTTCGCGTTCAAGATTCTCTCCAAAGTCTTCAACTTCGACCCACACGAAATCGCAGCCAACCCGGTTCACCTGTTGTACGTGCTCGAACAGCAAATCGAACAGGAACAGTTCCCGGCCGAAGTGCGCGAACGCTACCTGCGCTACCTGAAGGAATACCTGGCGCCGCGCTACATCGAGTTCATCGGCAAAGAAATCCAGACCGCTTACCTGGAGTCCTACAGCGAATACGGCCAGAACATCTTCGACCGCTATGTGCTGTACGCCGACTTCTGGATTCAGGACCAGGAATACCGCGACCCGGAAACCGGCGAGATCCTCAACCGCATTGCCCTCAACGAAGAGCTGGAAAAGATCGAGAAGCCCGCTGGCATCAGCAACCCGAAAGACTTCCGCAACGAGATCGTCAACTTCGTACTGCGCGCACGCGCCAACAACAATGGCAAGAACCCGAGCTGGCTCAGCTATGAAAAGCTGCGGGTGGTGATCGAGAAGAAAATGTTCTCCAACACCGAAGACTTGCTGCCGGTCATCAGCTTCAATGCCAAGGCCAGCAAGGAAGACCAGAAGAAACACAACGACTTCGTCACCCGGATGGTGGAGCGTGGCTACACCGACAAGCAGGTTCGTCTGCTGTCGGAATGGTACCTGCGGGTCAGGAAATCGCAATAAAGCGGCAAGCTACACACCGCACGCCCAAGGCTGCAGTGCCAGCCTCGGGCGGCGGCAGCTGCTTTTACGTGCAGCTCGTAGCTTGAAGCGTGCAGCTGTTCCCAGCTACCGGAGGGACCATGAGCTACGTAATCGACCGACGCCTGAACGGCAAGAACAAAAGCACGGTCAACCGCCAGCGTTTTCTGCGGCGCTACCGTGACCACATCAAGAAGGCCGTCGAAGAGGCCGTGAGCCGCCGCTCCATCATGGACATGGAGCATGGCGAGCAAATCAGCATTCCGGGACGGGATATCGATGAACCGGTGTTGCACCACGGTCGTGGCGGCAAGCAGACTATCGTGCACCCTGGCAACAAGGAATTCACTGCCGGCGAACACATCCCCAGGCCTCAGGGGGGCGGTGGTGGCGGTGGCCGCGGCAAAGCCGGCAACTCCGGCGAGGGCATGGACGAATTCGTCTTCCAGATCACCCAGGAAGAGTTTCTCGAGTTCATGTTCGAAGACCTCGAACTGCCCAACCTGGTCAAACGTCACCTAACCGGTGCCGACACCTTCAAGACCGTACGCGCCGGTATCGCCAACGAAGGCAACCCGTCGCGCATCAACATCGTGCGCACCTTGCGTTCGGCCCATGCCCGGCGTATCGCCCTGACCGGCAGCAGCCGCGCCTTGTTGCGTGAAGCGCAGAAAGAACTCGACCGCCTGAAGGTCGAGGAACCCGACAATTTCACGGACATCCAGGAAGTCGAGCAAGAGATCGAACGCCTCAAGGCGCGCATCAACCGCCTGCCCTTCCTCGATACCTTCGACTTGAAGTACAACCTGCTGGTCAAGCAGCCCAACCCCAGTTCAAAAGCGGTGATGTTCTGCCTGATGGACGTGTCCGGCTCCATGACCCAGGCTACCAAAGACATCGCCAAGCGCTTTTTCATCCTGTTGTACCTGTTCCTCAAGCGCAATTACGACCGTATCGAAGTGGTCTTCATCCGCCACCACACCAGTGCGCGGGAAGTGGACGAAGAGGAGTTCTTCTACTCGCGGGAAACCGGCGGCACCATCGTCTCCAGCGCACTCAAGCTGATGCAGGAAATCATGGCCGAGCGCTACCCGGCCAGCGATTGGAACATTTACGCCGCGCAAGCCTCTGACGGTGACAACTGGAACGACGACTCGCCGATCTGCCGCGAGATCCTCTCCAAGCAGATCATGCCGCACGTGCAGTACTACACTTACGTTGAGATCACCCCCCGTGAACATCAGGCGCTGTGGTACGAGTACGAGCGAATCGGCGAGGGCTTCCCCGACACGTTCGCCCAGCAGCAGTTGGTATCGGCCGGCGACATCTACCCGGTCTTCCGTGAACTCTTCCAGCGCAGGTTAGCCACATGACCGCCAGAGCTCAGAAACGCCAACCCATTTCCACCGGGTCCGAGTGGACGTTCGACCTGATCCAGACTTACGACCGGGAAATCAGCCGTCTGGCCGAGCGTTATGCCCTGGACACCTACCCCAATCAGATCGAAGTGATCACCGCCGAGCAGATGATGGATGCCTACGCCTCGGTCGGCATGCCGCTGGGTTACCACCACTGGTCCTATGGCAAACAGTTCCTCAGCACCGAAAAATCCTACAGTCGGGGCCAGATGGGCTTGGCCTACGAGATCGTGATCAACTCCGATCCGTGCATCGCCTACCTGATGGAAGAAAACACCATGTGCATGCAGGCGCTGGTGATTGCTCACGCCTGCTACGGCCATAACAGCTTCTTCAAAGGCAATTACCTGTTCCGCACCTGGACCGATGCCAGTTCGATCATCGACTACCTGGTGTTCGCCAAGCAGTACATCGCCCAATGTGAAGAGCGCCACGGCATCGATGCGGTCGAAGACCTCATCGACTCCTGCCACGCCCTGATGAACTACGGCGTCGACCGTTACAAGCGCCCCTACCCCATTTCCGCCGAAGAGGAACGGCGCCGGCAAAAAGAGCGTGAAGAGCACCTGCAGCGGCAGATCAACGACCTGTGGCGCACCATTCCCAAAGGCGCAGAAAAAGGCGGCGACCGCGATGATGCGCGCTTCCCCGCCGAACCTCAGGAAAACATCCTCTATTTCATCGAAAAACACGCCCCGCTGCTCGAGCCCTGGCAGCGTGAAGTGGTGCGCATCGTGCGCAAGATCGCCCAGTATTTCTACCCGCAGCGCCAGACCCAGGTCATGAACGAAGGGTGGGCCACCTTCTGGCACTACACCCTGATGAACGACCTGTACGACGAAGGCCTGGTCACCGACGGCTTCATCATGGAGTTCCTGCAATCGCACACCAGCGTGGTGTTCCAGCCAGGCTTTGACAGCCCGTATTACAACGGCATCAACCCCTATGCGCTGGGCTTCGCGATGTACACCGACATCCGCCGGATCTGCGAAAACCCTACCGAGGAGGATCGCCACTGGTTCCCCGACATTGCCGGCAGTGACTGGCTATCGACCATCAAGTTCGCCATGAGCAGCTTCAAGGACGAGAGCTTCATCCTGCAGTACCTGTCGCCCAAGGTGATCCGCGACCTCAAGCTGTTCAGCATTCTGGACGACGACCAGCGCGATGACCTGCTGGTGCCCGCCATCCATGATGAGACCGGTTATCGGGTCATCCGCGAGCAACTGGCGGCGCAATACAACCTGGGCAACCGCGAACCGAACGTGCAGATCTGGAGCATCGACCGGCGCGGCGACCGCTCACTGACCCTGCGCCACCAACAGCACAACCGCAAACCACTGGGCGACTCGACCGAGGAAGTGCTCAAGCACCTGCATCGCCTGTGGGGCTTCGACATCCACCTGGAGACCGTTCAGGGCGACCAGGTCATGAAGACCCACCACATGCCACCCCGCGGCGAGCACAGCGAAAGCGCCGACTATGGCCGCATGGACCTGGCCGTCATCCACCACCTCTAGCACCGCTGCCCCTGCATGACTGCCAACAGGTTATCCTGTGGGCAGTTATGGAGGCTGTACATGCACATCTACAAAGTCGGCGGCGCCGTGCGCGACCGCTTGCTCGGGCGCCCCGTCAGCGATATCGATTGGCTGGTGGTTGGCGCGACCGTCGAACAGATGCAAGCCCTGGGCTATCGCCCAGTGGGCGCTGATTTTCCGGTTTTCATCCACCCCAAAAGCGGTGAGGAATATGCGCTGGCGCGCACCGAGCGCAAGAGCGGGCGGGGGTACGGCGGGTTTACCTTCCATGCAAGCCCCGACGTCACCCTCGAAGAAGACCTGATCCGCCGCGACCTGACCATCAATGCGATGGCGGAGGATGATGCGGGCACGCTGTACGACCCCTACCACGGTAAAGAAGATCTCGACAGGCGCCTGTTACGCCACGTATCCCCGGCATTCGCTGAAGACCCGCTGCGGGTACTGCGAGTTGCCCGCTTTGCCGCACGCTACGCCCCCCTCGGTTTCAAGGTCGCTGACGAGACGCTGGCGCTGATGCGCCAGATCAGCGCCTCCGGCGAGCTGCAAGCGCTCACCGCTGAGCGCAGCTGGAAAGAGATCGAGCGCGCGCTGATGGAGCCGCAACCCCAGGTGTTCTTCGAGGTCTTGCACGCGTGCGACGCCTTGCAGGAGTTGCTGCCTGAGCTCAACGACAGCCCCCACGCCCTGGCAGGCCTGGAGCAGGCCGCCTTGCACGGTCAACCGCTGCACGTGCGCTGGGCCTGCCTGCTGCGCGAGCTACAGCCGGCCGTGATCAAGGCGGTCAGCCAGCGCTTCAAGGCACCGCGCGAGTGCCAGGAGCTGGCCATGCTGGTGGGTGAGTGCCTGACACACTGCAACCAGGCCTTTGAGCTGGACCCTGAGGCATTGCTGGGGCTGTTGCAGAAGTTCGATGTGTACCGCCGGCCACAGCGTTTTGACGATTTCCTCAGCGCCTGCCAGATGGATGCGCGTGCGCGTCAGGGCGAGCGGGCTTATCCACAAGCTGATTACCTAAGGGGCGCAGCGGTGGCGGCGAGGGCTGTGGATGTGAAGCCGCTGGTGCAGGCTGGGCTGACCGGGCAGGCGCTTGGGGAGGCGCTGAAAGGTGAGCGGCTGAAGGCGCTTGTTGCCTACAAAGGTGGTGCAGAAGGCTGATTTATCGATTGCCTGAGCCGGCCCTTTCGCGGGTAAACCCGCTCCCACAGGAATATCACTGGTCTCTAGACCTGTGCGGTCCCTGTGGGAGCGGGTTTACCCGCGAAGAGGCCCGCTCAGGCAACAAAAGAGTTCGGATCAGGCAGGCGTCAGTTGCAACCCGCGCCACTCAAAGGCAACCGGCGCCAACACCTGATCGATCCGCGCCTCCTGCCACACCTGCGCCATCGGCTTGCCCACCCCCGGGTGCACCAGCTCTGGCGCCAGCAGCGACAATGGCCACAGCACAAACGCGTTTTTCAGAATCTCGGCCCGCGGCAGCACCAACCCATCGAACGTGCCATGCAGGTCGTCATACAGCAGCACGTCGATATCCAGCGGCAGCCCTTTACGCTCTGGCGCGTAACGGCCGTTGTCGGCTTCGATGAACTTGAGGCGGCGGTCCAGCTCCATCAACGGCAAATCGGTCTTGCCGGTCACCACGAAGTTGATGAACGGCCCACTCTTGATCCCGACCGCCTGGCTTTCGAACGCTGGCGAACAGCGCATGTCGGTAAGAATGCCCGCCAAGGCATCGAGCCCGGCACACAAGTGCGCATGCCGGTCGATATTACTGCCCAAGCCCAGGTAAACCGTGTTCAGAGACATCCGCGCTCGATCTCCACGCCAACACCGCCACGGGCAGCCGGAACCGCGCCTGGCTTGGTCAGCTTCAACCGCACCCACGGAATCTGGAATTCTTCCATCAGCACCGCGACCAGGCGCTCGGCGAAGGTTTCTACCAACTCGAAGCGTGCCTGTTCGGAAAATGCCTGGATACGCGCCGAAACACTGGCGTAGTCCAGCGCCAGGCTGAGATCGTCGCCGGCCGCCGCCGGGCGGTTGTCCCAGGCAAAAATCAGGTCCAGGCGCAAGCACTGGCGAATATCCCGCTCCCAGTCATAGGCACCGATGACGGTATCGACTTCCAGGCCTTCGATGAACACTCTGTCCAAGCACTTCTCTCCACAGCACGACAAGGGCGACTGGCGCCGTTAGAATCAGGGCGTCCTCGCCCGGAATAGTTAGCATGTTTTGGTTATTGGCGCTGCTCGCCTACCTGCTCGGCTCGCTGTCCTTCGCCATTGTCCTGAGCCGCCTTTTCGGCAGCCCGGACCCCCGTGCCAGCGGTTCAGGCAATGCCGGGGCCACCAACATGCTTCGCCTGGCAGGCCGCAAGCTGGCGATCCTGACCCTGCTTGGCGACCTGTGCAAGGGCTTGTTGCCCGTATTGCTTGCCCGCGCTGCCGGCCTCGACCTGCAGGAGCAGGCCTGGGTTGGCGTGTGCGCGGTGCTGGGCCACCTGTTCCCGCTGTACTTTCGCTTCCAGGGCGGCAAGGGCGTGGCAACGGCGGCCGGCATGCTCATGGGCCTGTACTTCCCGGCGGCATTGCTGGCCATCGCTGCTTGGTTGCTGACCTTCTACCTCACACGTACCAGCTCACTGGCGGCGCTTATTGCCACGCCGCTGACCTTGCCCCTGCTCGCCTGGCGCGAACCCGAGGCATTGCTGCCAATCAGCGTGCTCACGCTGATGATCGTCTGGGGCCACCGCAACAACCTACGCGACCTGTTCGCCGGGCGTGAACGCCACTTCTGACAACTTTCAGACCGGCGGCAACTGCTCCATCGGCCAGCGGGCCTGCACGCTGATCGCCAGGTCCTGCTGCTGCCCGGCCAACAGGCGCTGGCAGCCGGCATAGGCGATCATCGCGCCGTTGTCGGTGCAGAACTGCGGGCGCGCGTAGTACACGTTGCCCTTCATGCCCCCCAGCATTTCTTCGAGGGAGGCACGCAAGGCCTTGTTGGCGCTGACACCACCGGCAATCACCAGCCGCTTCAGGCCCGTCTGCTTCAGGGCCCGCTTGCACTTGATGGTCAAAGTCTCCACCACCGCCTGCTGGAATGCCAGCGACACGTCGCAACGGGTTTGCTCACCGTCGTCGCCAGCATCACGGCACTGCTGCCAGGTATTCAGGGCGAACGTCTTGAGGCCACTGAAGCTGAATTCCAGCCCGGGGCGATCGGTCATCGGCCGTGGGAAAACAAACCGCCCTGGCACGCCCTGCTCGGCCAGCCGGGCGATTTCCGGGCCGCCGGGGTAGTTCAGGCCGATCAGCTTGGCGGTCTTGTCGAACGCCTCACCGGCTGCGTCGTCCAGGCTTTCGCCCAACAGCTCGTACTGGCCGATGCCATCCACCCTGACCAACTGGGTATGGCCACCCGACACCAACAAAGCGACGAACGGAAACTCGGGCGGGTTTTCTTCCAGCATGGGCGCCAGAAGATGGCCTTCCATGTGGTGCACACCAATGGCCGGGATGTCCCAGGCAAACGCCAGGGCCTGGGCGCAGGACGCGCCGACCAGCAGTGCGCCGACCAGCCCAGGACCCGCGGTGTAGGCGATGGCATCGATCTCGGTGGCGACGCAGCCAGCCTCGTCCAATACCTGGCGAATCAACGGCAGCATGCGCTTGACGTGATCGCGTGAGGCAAGCTCCGGCACAACACCGCCGAACACGCGGTGCAGGTCGATCTGGCTGAACAGCGCGTCGGCCAACAAACCGCGTTCGCTGTCATATAATGCGACGCCAGTTTCGTCGCAGGATGTTTCCAATCCCAGTACTAGCATGGGCTCGTCCCTTGTGGGGGCTGAATTCGAAGCCGCGCATGATAGTCGCCGTGTCGGGTGCCGACCAGCGGTTTTCGATCAGAGGCTTTGCATTCCGGCCAGCTAAGGGTTAACATCCGCAACCCTTGAAAACCGACGTTCTCCAGCACACCTTTGTTTTGCCAGGAGCACGTCTACCCCGGTAATGAATTAAGGTAGCCCTGGATGCCAGCCGTCAAAGTTAAAGAGAACGAACCCTTCGACGTAGCTCTGCGTCGTTTCAAGCGCTCCTGCGAAAAAGCCGGTGTACTGGCTGAAGTTCGTAGCCGCGAGTTTTACGAGAAGCCGACCGCCGAGCGTAAGCGTAAAGCAGCTGCTGCTGTTAAGCGCCACGCCAAGAAAGTTCAGCGCGAACAGCGCCGCGCCGTTCGTCTGTACTAATACAGACGTTCTACGCAAAGCTTCTGCCCTGCCCGGCTCACCGCCGGGCCGATGGCAGCGGTTGCTTCACAACTGCTTCAAACTTGGGCAGCTAGCTCAAGGCCTTTTATGCACTCGCGTCATGCGAACTGCATGGGGGCAACCTGCCTGAAACGTCAGAGCTGGTCATTGACCAGATCGTGCACGTCCTGTCTGACGAGCCTTAATTGGCTGGCGACGAGCACATACTTCCCTCGCACTTCCCCTTGCAGCATTCGCCCCAACCGGCGCGTGAGCGATTAGACTTGCCAGTTGCCAGATGACGAGACTGCCATGGCCGGGCTGATTCCCCAGAGTTTCATTGACGACCTTATCAACCGCCTCGACATTGTCGACGTGGTGAGTTCGCGCGTCCAGCTGAAAAAAACCGGCAAAAACTACTCGGCCTGCTGCCCGTTCCACAAGGAAAAGACCCCGTCCTTCACGGTCAGCCCCGACAAGCAGTTCTATTACTGCTTCGGTTGCGGCGCCGGTGGCAACGCCCTCGGCTTTGTCATGGACCACGACAACCTGGACTTCCCCCAGGCCGTCGAGGAACTGGCCCGCGCCGCTGGCATGGAAGTACCCCGCGAGGAAGGCCGTCGCGCACAAAAGCCGCGCCAGCCAACCGATTCACCGCTGTATCCGCTACTGGATGCCGCCACCGAATTCTACCGCCAGGCCCTGCGCAACCACCCCACCCGCAAAGCGGCGGTGGACTACCTCAAAGGCCGCGGCCTGTCTGGGGAGATTGCCCGGGACTTCGGCCTGGGCTTCGCGCCACCCGGCTGGGACAACCTGCTCAAGCACCTGGGTGCCGACACCCTGCAGCAAAAGGTCATGATCGATGCCGGCCTGCTGATCGAGAACGCCGAAACCGGCAAACGCTATGACCGCTTCCGCGACCGCGTGATGTTCCCGATCCGCGACAGCCGTGGCCGCGTGATCGCCTTCGGCGGCCGCGTACTGGGTGACGACAAACCCAAGTACCTCAACTCACCGGAAACCCCGGTTTTTCATAAAGGCCAGGAACTCTACGGGCTTTACGAGGCGCGCAAGCACAACCGCAACCTCGACGAAATCATCGTCGTCGAAGGCTACATGGACGTCATCGCACTGGCCCAGCAGGGCCTGCGCAACGCTGTCGCCACCCTCGGCACCGCCACCAGCGAAGAGCACCTCAAGCGCCTGTTCCGCGTGGTGCCCAGCGTGCTGTTCTGTTTCGACGGCGACCAGGCCGGGCGCAAGGCGGCCTGGCGCGCGCTGGAGTCGACCCTGTCGGCCCAGCAGGACGGCCGCCGCGCACGCTTTCTGTTCCTGCCCGAAGGCGAAGACCCGGACAGCCTGGTGCGCGCCGAAGGCACCGATGCCTTCATGGCACGCATCAACCAGCATGCCCAACCCCTGGCAGATTACTTTTTCGAGCAACTGAGCGCCGAAGCTGACCCGCGCTCGCTAGAAGGCAAGGCGCATTTGGCGACCCTGGCTGCACCGTTGATCGAAAAAATCCCTGGCGCCAACTTGCGTCAGTTGATGCGTAACCGCCTGAAGGAAATCACCGGCCTCGACCCTCAGCAAGTCGAGCAACTGGCCCAACAACCGGCAGCCAGTAGCAGCGTCCCGGACTACGATCCGGGCTATGACTACGACGCCATGGCCAGTTACACGCCTGACTACGGCGACATGCCGCAGCACGACTACGCGCCGGCGCAGCAAGAGCAACAATGGAAGCCGAACAAGGCGGGCGGCAAGAAGCCGTGGAGCGACAAGCCCTGGGACAAAAACCGCAAAGGCGGCAAGCCCTGGCAGCAACGCGACGAGGCCCCACCGCGCACCCCGGCCCCCGTGGAGCCCCCGACCCTGGCGGCCTTGCGCACGTTGCTGCACCACCCATTACTGGCCGGCAAGGTGGAAGATGCCAGCCACTTCGCCGACGAAGAGCACCTGTACAGCCAGTTGCTGGTGGCATTGATCGAAGCCGCTCAGAAGAATCCTGGGCTAAGCTCAATGCAGTTGATCGCACGTTGGCACGGCACCGAACAGGGCCGTTTGCTGCGGGCGCTGGCCGAGAAGGAATGGCTGATCGTAGCCGACAACCTTGAACAACAGTTTTTCGACACTATAACTAGCTTGTCCGCCCGCCAACGCGAGCGCAGCCTGGAACATCTGCTCAGGAAAGCACGTCAAAGCGAGTTGAGCAGTGAGGAAAAATCGCAGCTTCTCGCCCTGCTTAGCAGGAATGTTCCCGCACAAACGCCGACCTCATCTGGCGCGTGAGGCCCATGCTCGGGTATAATCCTCGGCTTGTTTTTTGCCCGCCAAGACCTTCAGTGGATAGGGTGTTATGTCCGGAAAAGCGCAACAGCAGTCTCGTATCAAAGAGTTGATCACCCGCGGTCGTGAGCAGGGCTACCTGACTTACGCGGAGGTCAACGACCACCTGCCTGAGGATATTTCAGATCCTGAACAGGTGGAAGACATCATCCGCATGATCAACGACATGGGGATCAACGTATTCGAGAGTGCTCCGGATGCGGATGCCCTTCTGTTGGCGGAAGCCGACACCGACGAAGCCGCGGCCGAAGAAGCCGCTGCTGCGTTGGCGGCAGTTGAAACCGATATCGGCCGCACGACCGACCCAGTGCGCATGTACATGCGTGAAATGGGTACTGTCGAGCTGCTGACCCGCGAAGGCGAGATCGAAATCGCCAAGCGTATCGAGGAAGGCATCCGTGAAGTCATGGGCGCCATCGCTCACTTCCCGGGTACTGTCGACTACATTCTCAGCGAATACGACCGCGTCACCACCGAAGGTGGCCGTTTGTCCGATGTGCTCAGCGGTTATATCGACCCTGATGACAACATCGCTGCCCCGACCGAAGAAGTGCCTGTTCCAGGTGCCAAGGTTGCGGCTGCCAAGGAAGAAACGGACGACGAAGAAGAAAGCGAAGAGAGCGACGATGAGGAAGAGGCCGAAAGTGGCCCGGACCCAGTCGTTGCCGCTCAGCGTTTCGGTGCGGTTTCCGATCAGCTCGCCGTCACCCTCAAGGTGCTGAAAAAGCATGGCCGCAGCCATGCCGAGAGCATCGGCGCCATGCAGGCGCTGGCCGATCTGTTCATGCCGATCAAGCTGGTACCCAAGCAGTTCGAGGTACTGGTCGAGCGCGTGCGTGATGCACTGAGCCGCCTGCGTCAGCAAGAACGCGCCATCATGCAACTGTGCGTCCGTGACGCTCGCATGCCGCGTGCCGACTTCCTGCGCCTGTTCCCAAGCAACGAAACCGACCAGACCTGGAGCGGTGACCTGGCCAAGCGTAACACCAAGTGGGCTGCTGCCCTGGGTGAAAAAGACGCTGCCATCGTCGCCTGCCAACAGAAGCTGATCGACCTTGAGACCGAGACTGGCCTGACCGTCGCGGAGATCAAGGAAATCAACCGTCGCATGTCGATCGGTGAAGCCAAGGCCCGCCGCGCCAAGAAAGAAATGGTCGAAGCGAACCTGCGTCTGGTGATCTCCATCGCCAAGAAGTACACCAACCGTGGCCTGCAGTTCCTCGACCTGATCCAGGAAGGCAACATCGGCTTGATGAAAGCGGTGGACAAGTTCGAATACCGTCGCGGCTACAAGTTCTCGACCTATGCCACCTGGTGGATTCGCCAGGCGATCACCCGTTCGATCGCCGACCAGGCCCGCACCATCCGTATTCCGGTGCACATGATCGAGACGATCAACAAGCTCAACCGTATTTCCCGCCAGATGCTGCAGGAAATGGGCCGTGAACCGACCCCGGAAGAGCTGGGCGAGCGCATGGAAATGCCTGAGGACAAGATCCGCAAGGTACTGAAGATCGCCAAAGAGCCGATCTCCATGGAAACCCCGATTGGTGACGACGAAGATTCGCACCTGGGCGACTTCATCGAGGACTCGACCATGCAGTCCCCGATCGATGTAGCCACGGTCGAAAGCCTCAAGGAAGCCACCCGTGACGTGCTCTCGGGCCTGACCGCCCGCGAAGCCAAAGTGCTGCGTATGCGCTTCGGCATCGACATGAACACCGACCACACCCTCGAAGAGGTAGGTAAGCAGTTTGACGTGACCCGTGAACGGATCCGTCAGATCGAAGCGAAGGCGTTGCGCAAATTGCGCCACCCGACGCGCAGCGAGCATCTGCGTTCCTTCCTCGACGAGTGATGACAAACCCCGGCCCAGGCCGGGGTTTTTCTTTTGTGGGCAAAGCGGCGACACAATGCCTGATTTCTGCCCCACATCCCCCTGAATGCCCGTCTACACTCGACGTCAGACACTCTGATAGCGAGGCCGCTATGCCCCTAATGCCGGCCATTCTGTTGCTGCTCCTTATCCTGTGGACCACAACGGCCGGCGCCCTGACCCTGACAGACGAGGAAAAAGCCTGGCTGGCTGCCCACCCGCAGTTAAGCCTGGGCGTAGACGCCTCTTGGCCACCGTTCGAGTTTCGCGACCAGGAGGGCCGGTACCAGGGATTGGCCGCCGACTACATCGACACGATCCAGGAACGCCTGGGCGTGACGCTAAAACCGGTCGAGCCCAAGAGCTGGACCGAGGTATTGGCGCAGGCGCGCAATAACCAGCTCGACCTGCTACCCGGCATCATGTCGACTCCCGAGCGCCAGGGTTACCTGGCCTTTACGCGCCCCTACCTCGACTTCCCGATTGTCATCCTGGCCCACAAAGGCGGGGCGCAACCCCGCTCATTGAAGGACCTGTACGGCCTGAAGATCGCCGTGGTCGAAAACTACGCCCCGCACGAACTGCTGCGCACCCACCACCCCGACCTCAACCTGGTGGCCATGCCCAATGTCAGCTCGGCCCTGCAGGCACTGGCCACAGACGAAGTCGACGCCGTGGTCGGCGACCTCGCTTCGAGTATTTGGAGCCTTCGCCAGCTCAAGCTCGACGGCCTCTATGTCAGTGGCGAAACGCCCTACCGCTACCAACTGGCCATGGCCGCACCACGGGACAACAAAGTCCTGGTGGGCATTCTCGACAAAGTCATGGCCGACATGAGCAGCGCCGAGATCAACCGTATTCAACAGCGCTGGGTCGGTAACGTGGTGGACCAGCGCCTGTTCTGGTCCGACATGCTGGTGTATGGCCTGCCTGCGGTGCTGTTGCTGGTGGCGGTTCTTGCCGTGGTGATCCGCATCAACCGCAGGCTCAGCTCGGAAATTTCCCGGCGCATCGCCCTCGAACAAGAGCTGCGCAGCAGCGAGTATCACTACCGCGGCCTGGTCGAGAGCCTGTCGGCCATCGCCTGGGAAGCCGACGCCAACGATTTCACCTACAACTATGTCTCGCCCCATGCCGAAGACCTGCTTGGCTACCCGTTGCATGACTGGCTCAAGCCCGGCTTCTGGCGCAGCATCCTGCACCCGGAGGACGCGCTCTGGGCCCAGGCTTATTGCGACAGTGAAACCGCAGCCGGCCGCGATCACAGCCTCGACTACCGGGTCATCCGCGCCGACGGCCAGCCCCTGTGGATTCGCAACATCGTCAGCATGATCGAGCATGGCCACCGGCCGGTGATGCGCGGGCTGATGATCGACATCAGCGAGACCAAACGCACCGAAGACGCCCTGCGCCTGTCGGAGCAGAAGTTCGCCTCGGTGTTCCAGCAGTGCCCGGACATCCTGCTGATCGCCCGCCATAGCGACGGCTGCCTGCTGGAGGTCAACGAAGCCTTCGAAGAACAGATCGGCCTCACCCCAGGTCAAGTGATCGGCCGCACCGCCACCGAGCTGAACCTGTGGGCCGTCGCCGGCACCGGGCCGCGGCTGCTCGAACGCCTGCACCAAGGCGGCATCCGCAACCTGGAAATGAGCTTCCGCCGCAGCAATGGCCAGTTGTTCACAGGCCTGACCTCGGCAGAAACATTCGAGCTCGATGGCACGCCGGCGCTGGTCGTGGCCGTGCGCGACATCAGCCAGCTCAAAGAAACCCAGGAGCAACTGCAAACCTCGGAAGAGAAGTTCGCCAAGGCATTCCACGCATCGCCCGACGGCCTGCTGCTGTCGCGCCAGAGCGACGGGCTGCTGATTGAGGTCAACGAAGGCTTCTGCCGCCTCACCGGCTACGACCTGAACCCGACCATCGACCAGACCTCCCTTGACCTGGGCATCTGGGTAGACCTCAACGAGCGCAAGCGGCTGGTCGACCAGCTCAAGCGTGATGGCTTCGTACGTGACTTCAGCTGCCACATCCGCCGCAGCGATGGGCAGATCCGCCTGTGCGAACTGTCCGCCCGGCCCCTGCCGATTGGCGGTGTCGACTGCATGCTGACCATTGCCCGCGACATCACCGAGCGCCACCTCATGCAGGAAAAACTGCAGCTGGCCGCCACCGTGTTCGAAAACACCGCCGAGGGCGTTCTGATCACCGACATCGACCAGCGCATCAGCGCGGTCAACCGCGCCTTCAGCGAAATTACCGGCTACGGCGAGATCGAGGCGCTCGGCCAAACCCCGCGCCTGCTTGCCTCCGGCCAGCACGACAGCGCCTTCTATGCCGCCATGTGGCATCAGCTGACCGACGAGGGGCACTGGCAGGGCGAGATCTACAACAAACGCAAGAATGGCGAGCTGTACCCCAGTTGGCTGACCATCAGCGCGGTGCGCAACAGCGAATACGAGATTACCCATTTCGTCGCCGTGTTCGCCGACATTTCCAGCCTCAAGCACGCCCAGGCGAAGCTGGATTACCAGGCTCACCACGACCCGCTCACCGGCCTGCCCAACCGTGCCCTGTTCGAGAACCGCCTGCAGGCCGTGCTCACCTGCGCCCAAGTCTCGAACCGCCAGGGCGCGGTGTTGTTCCTCGACCTCGACCGCTTCAAGCACATCAACGACAGCCTGGGCCACCCGGTCGGCGACCTGTTGCTCAAAGGCATCGCCCAGCGCCTTAAAGAACAGGTGCGCGACGTCGACACCGTGGCGCGCCTGGGCGGTGACGAGTTCATCATCCTGTTGCCCGGCCTGCACAGGCCCAGCGACGCCAACAGCATCGCCGGCAAACTGCTGGCTTGCTTCAGCGCGCCCTTCCAGGCCGGCGAGCACGAGTTTTTCACCAGCGCCAGCATCGGTATCAGCCTTTATCCACAGGACGGCAGCGACGTCTCCACACTGATCCGCAATGCCGACGCCGCCATGTACCGCTCCAAAGCCAAAGGCCGCAACCGCGTAGAAGCCTACACCCGCGACCTCACCGCCCAGGCCAGCGAGCGCATCGCCCTCGAACATGAGCTGCGCCGCGCCGTCGAACGCAACGAAATGAGCCTGTGCTTCCAGCCCAAGCTCAGCCTCAAGACCCAGAGCCTGGTCGGCGCCGAAGCGCTGATCCGCTGGAGCCACCCGACCTTTGGCGAAGTGCCGCCAGAGCACTTCATTCACCTGGCGGAAGAGAACGGCACCATTCTGCAGCTCGGTGACTGGGTGCTTGAAAAGGCGTGCCAGCAGATGCACATCTGGAAGATGCACTACGAAGACTTTGGCCCACTGTCGATCAACCTGGCCGGCGCCCAACTGCGCCACCCCCACCTGGCACGGCGCATCGAACAGCTGCTCAAGACCTACCAGCTCAAGGCCGGCGACCTGCAGTTGGAGATCACCGAGAACTTCATCATGAGCCAGGCAGAAGAAGCCCTGGCCGTGCTGCACCAGTTGAAAAAACTGGGCGTGCAGCTGGCCATCGACGACTTCGGCACGGGTTATTCGTCCCTCAGCTACCTTAAACGCCTGCCGTTGGACATCCTCAAGATCGACAAGTCGTTCATCCGCGGCCTGCCTGACGACCCCCACGACGCCGCCATCGCCAGGGCGATCATCGCCCTGGGCCGCAGCATGCAGTTCACGATCATTGCCGAAGGTGTGGAGAACCAGGCCCAGCAGCGCTTCCTGGCAGCCGAGGGCTGTGAACAGATCCAAGGCTACATCGTCAGCCTGCCCTTACCCCCGGAGGAGTTCGCCGCGACGTTTCTTCGTATAGCACTATCCGATCTTTCGGATGGCACCCTTTCAAAACCCTCGTTATAATCCGGCCACTTACTGAGGGCCTATAGCTCAGTTGGTTAGAGCAGAGGACTCATAATCCTTTGGTCCACGGTTCGAGTCCGTGTGGGCCCACCAAATACGACAAAGCCGCGCAATCGCGCGGCTTTTCTGTACCTGTTGTCCCGTCCTGATTAAGGACATGCCGCTTAGGCCCGTTTCTTGGATGCCTGGCCTGCATTCGCAAACCCGTTGGCGCCCTTGTTGAGTGACACCTTCCGGCGCCTAGAAGCCTCTAGAGCTTCCTCTTGCCTAGTACAAAGCGCATCCCAGCCCTTCATCGCTAAAGCGACCGTCCTCGGTACAGGTTTTTCGCCACTGCGATAGTAAGCCAGCATACGCCTGCTAAGGCCCAATTCCTGCGCGGCACGGTCCAACGTAAGCCCGTTTTTGGTCATCCAATTCCAAACCAGCTCATGCGAACACTCACCGCTTTGCTCCACTGCTCTGGCGCGGAGGTTGTCGGCAGCAAGCTCCAATTCGTCGTCATCGGCCCAGATGACGGTATCGCTCCACTCGCCAATTGCAGCGGTCGCAAAAACCTCGGGGTCAGATAGCCGTCGCAACGTTGGGTGTTTCGCGATGATAGCGTCCAGCCTCACTGGATATTGCTTTCCATCGGCGAAGGTCAGCAGTAACTCGTTGGGGGCAGTGACAGCGAGCTCTGTCAGCCGGAAGTGTTTGTTGGTCATGGATTCAATCCATCCGAGCGGCAGCAATACCCCTTGGATGTCGCTGCCTCAAAAACCTCATTGTCCGCTCAGCAATGGCGATCATGACAACAGTTAACCGTTAGATTTTGTGATCACCCGAGGCTGCATCTCTACCTGCCGCGCATTGTAAAACGTGGTCCCCGCCGGAATGTCCCGCATCACCAGCGACATGGCACCAATCACCACGTCGTCGCCAATGCTGATCCGGTCCGCCACGATGCAGCTGTTGGCGCCCACGCTGACGTTATCGCCAATGCGCAACGCATACGCCTCCAGCCCTAGGGTCTTGATGCCGATCGAGCAATTCTGCCGGATGAAAAAGTTACGCCCGATGCTCACGTGGCGGGTAATCACCACGCCAGGCAGGTGGGCGATGCGCAGCCCGGGGGCGATCTGGGCGCCGATGTCGATGTCCACGGCGTACTTCAGATTGAGCCGTTGCTGCATGCGCGCGGCATGACGCTGGGCCAGGCCGCCTCGTGCGTCGAGGTACTGGGCCAGGCGGAAGGCAAAGAGAAAGCGCAGCTTGTTGTCCTTGCGGACGCGGCGCAGCACGTTGAACAGCAGGCTGATGCAGCGGCCGGGCTTTTTCTTGTTGGAGACTTCCAGTCGCCAGCATTCGAGCAGATTTGCGAAGTTCACGGCGCGGGTCCAGTACGGTCGGCCTGCCATGATGCCGAAAGAAAGCCAGTGACGCAGCCTTGCCCTGGTTGCCATTGGCTGGCTAGGCTAGCGGGCCCACCGTAGAGACTTGCCATGTCGGATGCCCGCCCCATTACGCTGGATGAAATCGACCGCCAGCTGATCGCCCTGCTGCAAATCAATGCCCGCGAAAGCGTTGCCACCCTCGCCCGCCTGCTGGGTATCGCGCGCACCACGGTCAACTCACGCCTGGAGCGGCTGGAGAAGAACAAGGTGATCTCAGGCTATGGTGTGCGCCTGGGCCAACACGTGATGGGCGGTGGCTTGCAGGCGTATGTCGGGATCAAGGTGCAGCCCCGTTCCGGCAAGGAGGTGGTGCGGCGTCTAAGTGCCATGGGGCAGGTGCAGCAACTGTGCGCGGTGAGTGGCGAGTTCGATTATGTGGCTTGGCTGCGGACCGACTCGCCGGAGCAACTGGACCAGTTGCTTGACCAGATCGGCAGTGTCGACGGGGTCGAGAAGACCACCACGTCGATCATTTTGAGCAGCAAGGTGGACCGGGGGCAATTGCTTTGAAAGAGAGGCCGTCGATCATACCTTGGCCTTCGAGTATGCCGTTGAGGCGCAGCAACTCAGGAATCTCTAAACCGTGTCACATGCTGCAATTCACTGGCATCCCAGCACGGCGCCAATGTGTATAGCCTGAAAGGCGGCCCTATTGACGGGCCTGCTCGCCCACCCCAAACTATACGCAGATAACGTACACAAAATGGATGCCATTTTTGTTGAGCTACCGCCGTTCGAACGTCATCGAACCGACTACCTGAGCGACAAGGATTTTCACGCCTTGCAGCAATTTCTGTTGAGGCATCCACTTGCAGGTGATGTCATCAAAGGAACAGGCGGCCTCAGGAAACTCCGGTTTTCTGATACGCAGCGCCACAAAGGCAAGCGAAGCGGCACCCGGATCATTTACTACTATTGGCTCTCTGGCGCACAGTTCTGGCTATTCACCATTTACGGAAAAGACATTCAGGATGATCTGACTGATCTTCAGCGTAAGGCGCTAAAAACTCTGCTCGAACGCGAGTGCCTGTCGAGGACAAACCATGCCCCGCAACCTCTTCACTGAGCTCACCGAAGGCCTGCACGCGTTAGCCGAGGAACGCCAAGGCAAAAAGACACTGCGCTCGCACAAGGTCAGCTTCTCCCAGCTCCCCCCGCTTGCCCCTAACGAATTACTAGAGCTGCGGCAGCGGCTGAACATGTCGAGGGCAGTTTTTGCGAACTACCTCAGGACCAATGCCCGAACGCTTGAGAGTTGGGAACAAGGCCGTTCCAAGCCGAATGCACAGGCAGTCACATTGATTCGCCTGGTACAGAGGTTTCCGGAGACCGTGGATCATCTGGCTTCGTTGACCTAATTCGTCGAAATGACTTAAAGCAGCTCGAATACGACGAATCTAATTACATTCAGCCAACACTCTGCATCTTAATTACGAACCCCCCACGCCCTAAAATGACCCCCAGGCATCTCCTATACTCAGGCTCCGCTCTCTGCGCAGCCCCTCTGGCAAGGTCACTTCATGAACAACAAGAACCGCCACCCCGCCGACGGCAAAAAGCCCATCACCATCTTCGGCCCTGACTTCCCCTTCGCCTTCGATGACTGGCTGGAACACCCGGCCGGCCTGGGCAGCATCCCGGCCGAGCGCCAGGGTGAGGAAGTGGCGATTGTCGGGGCCGGGATCGCTGGCCTGGTAGCGGCTTACGAGTTGATGAAGCTGGGCCTCAAGCCTGTCGTCTATGAAGCGTCGAAACTGGGTGGCCGGCTGCGTTCGCAAGCCTTCAACGGCACCGACGGGATCATCGCCGAGTTGGGTGGCATGCGCTTTCCGGTCTCTTCGACGGCCTTCTACCACTATGTGGACAAGTTGGGCCTGGAGACCAAGCCATTCCCCAACCCGCTGACCCCCGCCTCGGGCAGCACGGTGATCGACCTGGAAGGCCAGACCTACTACGCCGAAAAGGCCGCGGACCTGCCCGACCTTTTCCACGAGGTGGCCGACGCCTGGGCCGACGCCCTGGAAAGCGGCGCTCAATTTGCCGATATCCAGCAGGCGATCCGGGACCGTGATGTACCGCGCCTGAAAGCGCTGTGGAACACGCTGGTGCCCCTGTGGGACGACCGCACGTTCTACGACTTCGTCGCCACCTCGCGCTCGTTCGCCAAGCTGAGCTTCCAGCACCGAGAGGTGTTCGGCCAGGTCGGCTTCGGCACCGGAGGCTGGGACTCGGATTTCCCCAACTCGATGCTGGAAATCTTCCGCGTGGTGATGACCAATTGCGACGACCATCAACACTTGGTCGTGGGCGGCGTCGAGCAGGTGCCGCAAGGCATCTGGCGCCATGTGCCGGAGCGCTGCGCCCATTGGCCGCAAGGCACCAGCCTCAGCTCGCTGCACGGCGGTGCGCCGCGCACCGGGGTCAAACGTATTGCCCGCGCCGCCGATGGCCAGTTGGCGGTGACCGACAACTGGGGCGATACCCGCCATTACGCCGCCGTGCTTGCAACGTGCCAGACCTGGCTGCTGACCACGCAGATCGACTGCGAAGAGTCGCTGTTCTCGCAGAAGATGTGGATGGCCCTGGACCGTACCCGCTACATGCAATCGTCGAAAACCTTCGTGATGGTCGACCGCCCGTTCTGGAAGGACAAAGACCCGCAAACCGGCCGTGACCTGATGAGCATGACGCTCACCGACCGCCTCACCCGCGGGACCTACCTGTTCGACAACGGTGACGACAAGCCGGGGGTGATCTGCCTGTCCTACGCGTGGATGAGCGATGCCCTGAAGATGCTCCCGCACCCGGTGGAAAAACGCGTGCAGCTGGCCCTCGACGCACTGAAGAAAATCTACCCGAAGACCGATATCGCCGGGCACATCATCGGCGACCCGATCACCATCTCGTGGGAGGCCGACCCGCACTTTCTCGGTGCCTTCAAGGGCGCGCTGCCGGGCCATTACCGCTACAACCAGCGCATGTACGCGCACTTCATGCAGCAGGACATGCCCGCCGAACAGCGCGGCATGTTCATCGCCGGCGACGACGTGTCGTGGACGCCGGCGTGGGTGGAAGGCGCGGTGCAGACGTCGCTCAATGCCGTGTGGGGTATCATGAATCACTTCGGTGGCCAGACCCACCCGGACAACCCAGGCCCAGGCGATGTGTTCGATGAAATCGGCCCGATCGCCCTGGCCGACTGAGACAAGGAGGCGCCATGCGTATCGCTCTGTTCCAGGGCGCGCCCAACCCACTGGACGTGCCCGGCAATCTGCAACGGCTGCAGCACCAGGCGCAACGGGCGGCTGAACGCGGCGCCCAGCTGCTGGTGTGCCCGGAGATGTTCCTGACCGGCTACAACATTGGCCTGGCCCAGGTCGAGCGCCTGGCCGAGGCCAGTGATGGCCCCGCGGCCATGGACGTGGTGGAGATCGCCCAGGCGCATCGCATCGCCATCGTCTATGGCTACCCGGAGCGCGGCGATGATGGCGCGTTCTACAACAGCGTGCAGTTGATCGATGCCCACGGTCGCAGCCTGTGCAACTACCGTAAGACGCACCTGTTCGGTGAGCTGGACCGCTCGATGTTCAGCGCAGGCCCCGACCATTTCCCGGTTGTGGAACTGGAAGGCTGGAAGGTCGGCATGCTGATCTGCTACGACATCGAGTTTCCGGAGAACGCCCGGCGCCTGGCGCTGGACGGCGCCGAACTGATCCTGGTACCGACGGCGAACATGGCGCCTTACGATTTCATCTGCCAGGTGACGGTGCGAGCGCGGGCGCAGGAGAACCAGTGTTACCTGGTGTATGCCAACTATTGTGGGGCCGAGGGCGACATCCAGTATTGCGGGCAGAGCAGCATCATCGGACCGGATGGCAGCCTGCTGGCCATGGCCGGGCGGGACGAATGCCAGTTGCTGGCCGAGCTTGCGCGTGAGCAGGTGGTAGAAGGGCGCAAGGCGTTTCCTTACCTGACCGATTTGCGCCAGGAGCTGCATGTGCGCGAGGGCTGACAGGGGCCGCGTTGCGGCCCAATCGCCGGCAAGCCGGCTCCCACCCGAACTGTGTAGCCTCAAAGGCTAGCGCCGCACCTGTGAGAGCAACTGTCTTTGAGGATTTTTTTGAAGTTGGCCCAGTAGGCGCCGGCTTGCCGGCGATTGGGCCAGGCCAGGCAGCACAAATGCGTTAGCATGAACGCGTACCTGGAGCCCTCATGCCTGACGCCACGCAGCACCTCACCCTCGCCAACGGCTTGCAGCTGACCCTGCGCCATGCCCCGCGCCTCAAGCGTGCGGCGGCCGCGTTGCGGGTGCAGGCAGGCAGCCACGATGCCCCGGCAAAATGGCCGGGTATGGCGCACTTTCTCGAACACCTGTTCTTCCTGGGCACAGCGCGCTTCCCGTTGGAAGACGGCCTGATGCGGTATGTGCAGGCCCTCGGTGGCCAGGTCAACGCCAGCACCCGTGAGCGCACCACCGACTTTTTCTTCGAAGTCCCCCCCGCGGCTTTGGCCGGCGGGCTGGAGCGCCTGTGCCAGATGCTGGCCGAACCCGACCTTGGCATCGAGCGCCAGCGCCGGGAGCGTGAGGTCATTCATGCCGAGTTCATCGCCTGGTCGCGTAACCCGCAGGCTCAGCAGCAATTCGCCCTGCTGCAGTCGGTTTCGCCCCAGCATCCGCTGAGCAGTTTTCAGGCGGGCAATCGTTACACCCTCGCCCTGCAAGATCCTGCGTTTCAACGCGCCCTTGGCCTGTTTCACCAACGCTTCTACCAAGGTGGGCAGATCACACTGAGCCTGTGCGGCCCACAATCGCTGGAAGCACTGGAACGCCTGGGCCGGGAATTTGGCAGCCTGCTCCCGGCCGGTAGCCGTGCCACGCAGGCATCGCCGCCGCCACTGCGCAGGGCCGGGCAGCCACTGACGTTCGCCCACGAAAGCCTGCCAGAAGGTGCCGAGCGCGCACTGGGGTTGCTGATCGACCTGCTCGACGACAGCCGACCAGGCGGATGGCTGAGTGCGCTTCGCCAGCGCGGTTGGCTGCAAGGCTTCAAAGCCGAAACGCTGTATGCGTTCGCCGGGCAGTTGCTTTGGCACATCGACCTGCAGCTCGGGGCTGATGCCTGCAAGGATGAGGCGATCGCATTGCTGCACAGCTGGTTCGGTTTTATCCGTCAGGCCGATCCGCAGCGGCTGAACGCCGCGTTCAGTCAATTGCAGCGCAGCCGTGAGTGGGCCGCCAGCCCGCTGGAGCTGGCACGACGGGACAGCTCAGGCCAGCCCTTCGCCGCACTCGACGAACAAGGCCTGAGTGCGCTGAAGACACTGCTTGCCAGCCTTCCCAGCGGCGAGCGTGGCCAATGGCAGATACCCGCCGCAGACGCTCTGCTCACCGCCTCACCGCCCCCCGCGACCGCGCCGTTACCCAACGCACTGGCCGTCAGCGACATGCTCCCGGCATCACGCCAATACGCCGCCCTTTATCTACGCTGGCACCTGCCCTCAAGCCTGCGCCATGGCGTGTTCCCAATCCTTTGCCAGGCGCTGCGCCCCTTGCAGGAGCGCGCCGAACGCGCCGGGCTGCACCTACAGTTCAGCGAAGCTGGCGAATATTGGCAGCTACAGTTCGCCGGCCAACCGTCGGCAGTGATGAACGCCGTCACCGAAGCCCTCGCGCTGCTGAACGCGCCCTCACCTGCCGATTGGCAGACCCCGCCGCCGCCCGCGCCCGCCCTGATCCCGATCAGAGGCCTGCTCAAGCGACTGCCTGATGCCATGCATACCCACAAGGCCGGACCGCTACCCGCGGGCTCGCTCGAACCGAGGCAGCTGGCGCAGGCGTGGGAACAGGCCCGCTGGCATGGCCTGGCACTGGGCTTTGAAGACACGGGCCCTCTCGGCACCGTGCTGACCCACTGCCCCGGGCAAGGCGCCACTGCCACTGCGCCGCCCCAGTGGCAGGCCCGTCGATGGGTAGACGCTGCACTGGCCGGCAGCGAAAACGCGGTGTTGCTGTTCTGCCCAGTGCCCGCTGACCAGCAAGCCATCGGCCGCCTGCTCGCGCAGCTGTTGCAGGGGCCGGTGTATCAACGCCTACGGGTAGAGCTGCAACTGGGCTACGCGGTGTTCAGCGCCTTCCGTCAGATTGAAGGCTGCGCTGGCCTGCTGTTTGGCGTGCAATCGCCCCATGCCACCCCTGCTCAAATTCTCGCTCACCTGCAACCGGTCCTAAGCAAAGGCGTGGTGCTCGACAGCGCAGCGCAGCAGGCATTGGCCGAGCAGTTCGCCGAGCCTGCCATGGCCAATGCCGAGGTGGCCGAATGGGCGTGGCAGACACACCTGGCGACACGACCCGACAGGCTGAATGACCTACAGTGGTCTATCCTCAGGGCTCGGCAAGCGGACCTTGATGCGCTGCTCGACAGCCTTCTGGCCCCACATGCCCCTTGGCTCTGCCTGGCCAACAGCGCAGCGCCAGACCCATCCTGGCACTAGCAAAAACGAGGATTGTTACGTTAACTGCAAGGGCGCTTTTCGAAGAATTAACCTTTCGGTACAAATTTTTCTTGTAAGATAGCGCAATCTCAGTCAAGGGAACCTCCGGCGTACGGCGGTACCCAATAAGTAGCTGACCAACTCAACCCCGTTCGGAAGGAGTCATCCCATGTGGACCAAACCTGCATACACTGATCTGCGTATCGGCTTCGAAGTCACCATGTACTTCGCCAACCGCTAAGCCCTGCTTACGGTTCGACGCCTCGGCCCGCCGGGGCGTTTGTGTTTTTTGGATACGGTTTCCCGGTAGAGAGTGGCCATGTACATCCAGATTCTCGGTTCTGCCGCCGGCGGCGGCTTCCCCCAGTGGAACTGCAACTGCGTCAACTGCAAGGGCTACCGCGACGGCAGCCTGCGGGCCACGGCGCGCACGCAATCGTCCATCGCGCTGTCCGACGATGGCGAGCACTGGGTCTTGTGCAATGCCTCGCCCGACATCCGCGCCCAACTGCAGGCCTTCGCGCCGATGCAGCCGGCCCGCGCCCTGCGCGATACCGGCATCAATGCCATCGTCCTGCTCGACAGCCAGATCGACCACACCACCGGCCTGCTCAGCCTGCGCGAAGGCTGCCCGCACCCGGTGTGGTGCACAGACATGGTCCACCAAGACCTGACCACCGGCTTTCCGCTGTTCAACATGCTCAGCCACTGGAACGGCGGCCTGCAATGGAACCGCATTGAGCTCGAAGGCAGCTTCGTTATCGACGCCTGCCCCAACCTCAGGTTCACGCCCTTCCCCCTGCGCAGCGCCGCGCCGCCCTATTCGCCGCACCGCTTCGACCCGCACCCGGGTGACAACCTGGGCTTGCTGGTCGAAGACACCCGCACCGGTGGCAAGCTGTTCTACGCCCCGGGCCTGGGCCAGGTCGACGACAAGCTGCTGGCGATGATGCACGGCGCCGACTGCCTGCTGGTCGACGGCACCCTGTGGGAAGACGATGAAATGCAGCGCCGTGGTGTCGGCACCCGCACCGGGCGCGAGATGGGCCACCTGGCGCAAAACGGCCCCGGCGGTATGCTCGAGGTGCTCGATGGTTTCCCGCGCCAGCGCAAGGTACTTATCCACATCAACAACACCAACCCAATTCTCGATGAAGATTCGCCAGAACGGGCCGAGGTCCAACGTCGAGGCGTTGAAGTCGCCTTCGATGGCATGAGCATCGAGCTTTAAGGAGGCCTGATGAGCGACCCGTTGCCGATGTCCCCTGCCGAATTCGAGCAGGCCCTGCGCGCCAAAGGTGCCTACTACCATATTCATCACCCGTATCACGTGGCGATGTACCAGGGCCGCGCCAGCCGCGAGCAGATCCAGGGCTGGGTAGCCAACCGCTTCTACTACCAGGTCAACATCCCGATGAAGGATGCCGCGATCCTGGCCAACTGCCCGGACCGCGAAGTACGCCGTGAGTGGATCCAGCGCCTGCTCGACCATGACGGCGCGCCTGGCGAAGACGGCGGTATTGAGGCCTGGCTGCGCCTTGGCCAGGCCGTGGGCCTGGACCCTGATCAACTGCGCTCCCAGGAGCTGGTACTGCCCGGTGTGCGCTTTGCCGTCGACGCCTACGTCAACTTCGCCCGCCGCGCCAGTTGGCAAGAGGCGGCCAGCAGCTCGCTGACCGAGCTGTTCGCCCCGCAGATCCACCAGTCGCGCCTGGACAGCTGGCCACAGCACTACCCCTGGATCGACCCCGCCGGTTACGAATACTTCCGCACGCGCCTGGGCCAGGCGCGGCGTGATGTCGAGCACGGCCTGGCAATCACCTTGCAGCACTACACCACCCGTGCGGGCCAGGAGCGTATGCTGGAGATCCTGCAGTTCAAGCTGGATATTCTTTGGAGCATGCTCGATGCCATGAGCATGGCCTACGAGCTGAACCGCCCGCCTTATCATTCGGTCACCCAGGAACGGGTCTGGCACAAGGGGATCGCCCTATGAGTTTCGATCGCAAGCAAGTGCCCAACTGGCGCCCTGGCTACCGCTTCCAGTACGAGCCGGCACAGAAAGGCCATGTGTTGCTGTACCCCGAGGGCATGATCAAGCTCAACGAAAGCGCTGCGCTGATCGGTGGCCTGATCGATGGCCAGCGCGACGTCGCGGCAATCATTGCCGAACTTGCGCGGCAGTTCCCCGATGTGCCGGAAGTTGCCGACGACATCGAGCAGTTCATGGAGGTGGCCCGTGGCGAACACTGGATCGTCCTCGCCTGAGTTGCCGGCCACGCCCGAGGTCGGCTTGCCGCTGTGGCTGCTGGCCGAGCTCACCTACCGTTGCCCGCTGCAATGCCCGTACTGCTCCAACCCGCTGGACTTCGCCGCCCAAGGCCAGGAACTGAGCACCGCGCAGTGGTTCAAGGTGATGGCCGAAGCGCGAGAAATGGGCGCCGCGCAGATTGGTTTCTCCGGCGGCGAACCGCTGGTGCGCCAGGACCTCGCCGAGCTGATCGGTGAGGCCCGTCGGCTGGGCTACTACACCAACCTGATCACCTCCGGCATCGGCCTGACCGAAGCCCGCATCGCCGAATTCAAAAAAGCCGGCCTGGACCATATCCAGATCAGCTTCCAGGCCAGCGACGAGCAGGTGAACAACCTGCTGGCCGGCTCGAAAAAGGCCTTCGCGCAGAAGCTGGAGATGGCCCGTGCCGTGAAGGCCCACGGCTACCCGATGGTGCTCAACTTCGTTACCCATCGGCACAACATCGACAAGATCGACCGCATCATCGAGCTGTGCATCGCCCTCGAAGCCGACTTCGTCGAGCTCGCCACCTGCCAGTTCTATGGCTGGGCGCACCTCAACCGCCTGGGCCTGCTGCCGACCCGCGCGCAATTGGAGCGCGCCGAGCGCATCACCAACCAATACCGTGACAAGCTCAAGGCCGAGGGCAACCCCTGCAAGCTGATCTTCGTCACCCCGGACTATTACGAAGAGCGCCCCAAGGCCTGCATGAATGGCTGGGGCAGCCTGTTCCTGACCATCACCCCGGACGGCACCGCCCTGCCCTGCCACGGCGCCCGCCAACTGCCGGTGCAGTTCCCCAACGTGCGTGACCACGACCTGCGGCATATCTGGTACGACTCGTTCGGCTTCAACCGTTTCCGCGGTTACCAATGGATGCCTGAGCCCTGCCGCTCGTGCGATGAGAAGGAAAAGGACTTCGGCGGTTGCCGTTGCCAGGCCTTCATGCTCACCGGCGATGCCAGTAACGCCGACCCGGTGTGCGCAAAATCGGCTGACCACGGCATCATCCTCAAGGCCCGCGAGGAGGCAGAAACCGCCCAACTCGCGATTGAAGAGATGACCTTCCGCAATGAACGAAACTCCCGTGTCATCGCTCGCGGCTGAATTCAGCGCAGCCCAGGCCGTTGCTGCAGGCACCGACTTCGCCGAGCTCAAGGTCAGCCCAGCCGGGCTGTTCTGGAACGAATTTCGCCCGGCCGATGGTGCCTGCCGAATCTGGCACTGGCACCAGTACCAAGCCCAGTGCCTGACACCGGGTGGCTTCAGTGTGCGCAGCCGGGTGTACGAATACGGCGGCGGCAGTTTCTGCGTCGGCGGTGACGGGCTGGTCTTCGTCAACGAAACGGATCAACAGGTGTATACCCAAGGGCTGGACGGCGAAGTGCCGCGCCCGCTGACCCAGGCTGACGACTGCCGCTACGGCGATGTGCACTGGCATGACGGCCAGGTGCTGGCAGTCGAGGAGCACCATGGGCCAACCGTGGAGCATCGCCTGGTTGCCCTGCGCGAAGGCGCCCGCGAGGTGCTGGCTGAAGGTGCCGACTTCTACGCGTCACCCACCTTGAGCAGCGACGGGCAGCGCTTGGCCTGGGTCGAATGGGACCGCCCGGCGCAACCTTGGACACAGACGCGCTTGCTGCTGCGCGAGCGTGATAGCAGCGGCGCCTGGGGGCCTGCGCGCTGCGTGGCGGGCTTGGACGAATCCCTGCAACAACCGCGTTTCGATGCGCAAGGCCGCTTGTATTGCCTGTCGGACCGCAATGGCTTCTGGCAGCCCTGGGGGGAGATCGCCGGGCACTGGCAGGCCCTGCCTGCCGAACCCGCCGACCATGCCGGCGCGCCCTGGCAACTGGGTACCAGCACCTGGCTCGCCCTGGGGCCGCAACGCTATGTAGCCAGTTGGTTCGAGGATGGCTTTGCGCAGTTAGGGCTGATAACCGCGAACCAGCAAGTGGAGCGTTTTGCCAGCGCCTACACCCGCTTTCGCAGCCTGGCGATGGATGCCGGGCAGCTCTATGCCATCGCCGCCTCGCCCGTCAGCCCACCCGCCGTCATTGCCATCGACCTGAGCAATCATGAGGTGCGGGTACTGGCCGGTGGTGCCGAGGTGCTGCCCGCCGAATGCATCAGCAAGCCGCAGGCCATGCGCTACGCCAGCGGCAACGGTATCGCCCATGGTTTCTTCTACCCGGCCATGAACGCCAAAGCGCCCGCGCCCTTGGTGGTGTTTATCCATGGCGGGCCGACCTCGGCGTGCTACCCAGCGCTCGACCCACGCATCCAGTATTGGACCCAGCGCGGCTTCGCCGTCGCCGACCTCAATTACCGCGGCAGCACGGGTTATGGCCGGGCCTATCGCCAGGCGCTGCACCTGCGCTGGGGCGAGAGCGATGTCGAGGATGCCTGCGCGGCGGTTGCGCACCTAGCGAGTCTGGGGCTGATCGACCCGAGCAACGCCTTCATTCGCGGCGGCAGCGCGGGCGGCTACACCACGCTATGTGCTTTGGCCTTCCATGATGTGTTCCGGGCCGGCGCCAGCCTGTATGGCGTCAGTGACCCTGTCGCACTGGGCCGCGCCACGCACAAGTTCGAAGGGGATTACCTGGACTGGTTGATCGGCGACCCGCTGCAGGACGCCGAACGTTATCGCGCACGCACGCCTCTGCTGCATGCAGCTCAGATCAAGGTGCCAGTGATTTTCTTCCAGGGTGAGCTGGATGCGGTGGTGGTGCCAGAGCAGACGCGCCTGATGCTGGACGCCCTGAAGGCAAATGGCATTGCAGCCGAGGGGCACTTCTATGCGGGAGAACGGCACGGGTTCCGTAATGCACAGAACCTGGCGCATGCGTTGGAAGAGGAATGGGCGTTTTATTGCCGGGTGTTGGGCCAGTAAAGCCAAGGGGGCCGCACTGCGGCCCCGCGTTTCTTAGCGCTTGGCGATGATATACACCGCGTGCACGATCCCCGGAATGTACCCACACAGCGTCAGCAGAATATTCAGCCAGAACGCCCCGGCAAAACCCACCTGCAGAAACACCCCAAGCGGCGGCAGCAAGATGGCGATGATGATGCGAATGAAGTCCATGCAAGTCTCTCCTGAAGGGTTACAACAGAGACTAGCCGCGCGTCGTAGAGGTTCCACGTTGGGCGCCAGGTAAAAAGGTAAAGATAGGGTGAAGGCTGCCAAGTGCTTGTCTTGGTTTTTGAGGTGGTGCGCAAATCGAGCGCCGCGCGGGCGGCGCTCGATCTTCCAGGCGCAGAAGATCCAGCGACAAGCACCCCAAAAAAAACGCCCCGGGCCAAATGAAACAGGCCAGGGGCGATGCGCAGGAACGCCAGACGGTTCGTTGAATTCGGTTACGCCGGCATTTCGCGGCGGGCTTGCTGCTGTGCATGCAGGCGGGCAAAGGCGCGGGCCAGGCGCAGGAGCATTTCGTCGATGTTGCCCTTGCTCACGGTCAGCGCCGGCGAGAAACGCACCACATCCGCCTGCGGTGCATTGAGCAGCAGGCCTTCATGCAGGGCGGCCGTTACCAGGTTCTGGGCGACGCCTTCGTGCAGTTGCAGGGCCCACAGCAGCCCCAGGCCACGCACCTCGCCCTGGCCATAACGGCCAGCCAGGCGGCTCAGGCCTTCGCGCAGGTGGCGGCCGCTGTCCTGCACATGCTCGAAAAAACCAGGCTCCAGCACGGTGTCCAGCACTGCCAGGCCTGCCGCGCTCATCAGCGCGTTGCCATGGTGGCTGCCTTCCAGCTCACCCGGTTCGGCGCAGCAAGCGGTGCCGCGTGCCAGCAAGGCGGCCAGCGGTACCCCACCGCCCAAGCCCTTGCCCAGGGTGATGATGTCGGCACGTACCCCGTAAATCTGCTCGGCGAGCAGCGCACCACACCGGCCGATACCGGTCTGGACTTCATCCAGAATCAGCAGGATGCCCAGCTCGCGGCACAGCGTTTCGACGCCTTTGAGGTACGCCTGTGTGGCGGGAATAACGCCCGCCTCGCCCTGGATCGGCTCAAGCATGATCGCCACGGTGCGCGAGTTCACTTCCGCATGCAGTGCCGCCAGATCATTGAAAGGCACCTTGCTGAAGCCCGGCAGCCCAGGCTCGCAGCGATTGCACGGCAGCGGGTCAGAGGCTGACAGCGCGCCCAGGCTGCGGCCGTGGCAAGCCTGGCTGGCGGTGATGATGTGATAGGCGCCATTGCGGTGCAGCTGGCCCCATTTGCGCGCCAGCTTGATCGACCCTTCGCACGCTTCGGCGCCGCTGTTCAGCAGGTAGGCCTGGTCGCTGCCGGTGCTCTGGCACAGGCGGTTGACCAGCGCCAGCCGGCCGCGGCTGTGAAACCCCGAACCCGGGTTGATCAGCGCCTGGGCCTGATTGCCCAGCGCCTTGACCAGTACGCTGGGGCTGTGGCCGAGGCTGTTCACCGCGCCGCCCTGGGTGAAGTCCAAGAAGGCATGCCCTTCGCTGTCCCACAACCACGAGCCCTGGCCGCGCACGAAAACCTGCGGGGCACGTTCGGTACTCGGCATCAGGCGCTCACGGGACAACTGCGGCGCATCCGCCACGGTCACCGGCGCACGCTCGGGCTCGGCGACGGCGGCGGCAGCCGAGCGACGCAGGTTGAACAGGTTCATCAGGGCTCCAACCAATCACGGTAAAGGGCGGCCAATGTGCGGTCTTGATGCCGGCACTTGATATTCAGCCTTGCCTATCAAAAGTGTTTTTCATCCGGGGTAACAATCCGGCCCGATGACCGCTGTAACCCACTGGAATACGGCGATAGACTAGGCGCCACGACGGGTTTCGACCATTTCGTTTTTCCAGCATTTTCGATAAGTGTTACTTATGGATTTCCGCCAACTGCGTTATTTCGTCGCGGTGTACGAAGAAGGCCATGTCGGCCGTGCCGCCGAGCGCCTGTCTTTGTCCCAACCCGCGCTTTCCCAGCAAATCCGCCAATTGGAGCACAGCCTCGACCTGAGCCTGTTCGAGCGCAGCAACAAGCGCCTGCTGCCGACCTTGGCCGCCCACACGCTGTACAACCATGCCCTGCCGCTGCTCGATGGCCTGCAACGGGCCCATGAGGCCATGCGCAACTTCAAGGGCCAGTCTTTGCGTACCCTGGCCATCGGCGTGCTGCAGACCGTGCGGCCCAGCCTGGTGCCGCAGTTGCTCGAACGCTTGCGCAAGGCCCAGCCGCACCTTGTGGTGCAAATCTACGAGCTGTCGGGGCTGGAAATCGAACGGCGCCTGCTCAATGGCAGCCTGGACATCGGCATCAGTTACCTGCCACCGCGCCAACCCGGGCTGCATGGCCTGTTGCTGTACGAAGATGAACTGCAGTTGGTCATCCCCGACACCCATCCCTTGAAGGACTTCAAGAAGGTGTCGATCCGCCAGGCCGCTGAACTGCCCATGCTGATGTTGGGCGAAGAGTTTCAGATTCGCCAGATCTGGCAGGCGCAACTGGCCAGCCAGGGCCGTCGGCCGCAGGTGCAGGCAGAGATGAACAACATGGCGGGGATTCTCGACAGCCTGGCCCATACGGCGCTGGCTACCATCTTGCCGGGGCGGGCCAAGGACGCGGCCGAGGATGACCAGGGGCTGCTGTGGAAGCCATTGAGCGAGCCGCGGGTGCCGCTCAAGGTCGGGCTGGTGTTCCGCGATGCGCAGCGCCAGCAAGCCTCGGTGGAGCTGCTGCGTACCTTACTGGAAGAAGAGACAGACGCGCGCCAGCTGGGAGGCTCGCCTTTGGATGTGCTGGGCTGACAAAAAAACGTGCACAAAGAAAACCCCGCCGAAGCGGGGTTTTCCAGACTGTTTCCCTGTGACATCCGTATCGCCCCGCCATCCTGGCAGGTGGTCCTTCGTCGTCTTCCTTGATCTGTCCTTTGCGCTTCCTGCGCAACGTCCATGTGGTAAAGATTACCTGTGGATCCAATCTGAGAACAGTGGTGAAAAGTCACCACGTTGTGTAGGAAAAAGCTTACAAAGGGGATTCATTCCCAGACATGCCAATACTGGGGGCCGCAAAGCGGCCCCACAAGCTATCAAAACTGCTCAGCGTCCAGCAGGTACAGCGACTCACTCCCCGCCTTCACCGACGCCACCAGCGAATCCACCCGTGGCAGCAACCGTGCAAAGTAGAACCGCGCCGTACCCAGCTTGCCCGAGTAGAACGCTTCATCCCCCTCACCCGCCTGCGCCGCACGCGCCATCAGCGCCCACATGTAGCCATAGGCCACATAACCAAAGGCATGCAGGTACTCTACCGAGGCCGCGCCAATTTCATTGGGGTTGCCCTTGGCCTGCTCCAGCACCCACTCGGTCAGCCCGTCCAGCTGGTCGAGGTAAGCGCCGAGCGGCTTGGCGAACTCGTCCAGCGCGCTGTCAGCACCGGCGATGAAGCGGCGGATCTCGTCCGAGAAGAGCTTGTAGTACGCGCCGCCACTGGCAACCACCTTGCGCCCCATCAGGTCGAGGGCCTGGATGCCGTTGGTGCCTTCGTAGATCTGCGTAATCCGCACATCACGCACCAGTTGCTCCTGGCCCCACTCACGAATGTAGCCATGCCCACCGAACACCTGCTGGCCGTGCACCGCGCACTCCAGGCCCAGGTCGGTGAGGAAGGCCTTGGCCACCGGCGTCAACAGGGCTACCAGCTCTTCACTGCGCTTGCGTGTGGTGGCGTCTTCGCTGTATTTGGCACTGTCGAGTTGCAGCGCCACGTAGCTCGAGAAGGCGCGCCCGCCTTCGATCAAGGCTTTCATGGTCAGCAACATGCGCCGCACATCAGGGTGGACGATGATCGGGTCGGCAACCTTATCCTTGGCGTGCGGGCCGGTCGGGGCACGGCTCTGCAGCCGGTCACGGGCGTATTCCACGGCATTTTGGTAGGAACGTTCAGCCGATGCCAGGCCCTGAATGCCGACACCCAGGCGCTCGTAGTTCATCATGGTGAACATGGCCGCCAAGCCCTTGTTGGGCTCACCGACCAGGTAACCGACCGCTTCGTCGAAGTTCATCACACAAGTGGCGGAGGCTTGAATACCCATCTTGTGTTCGATCGAGCCGCAAGTGGCCGGGTTGCGCGCGCCCAGGCTGCCGTCTGGGTTGACCAGGAACTTGGGCACCAGGAACAACGAAATGCCTTTCGGCCCGGCGGGCGCGTCCGGCAGCTTGGCCAACACCAAGTGGATGATGTTCTCGGTCAGGTCGTGCTCACCACCGGTGATGAAGATCTTGGTGCCACTGACCTTGTAGCTGCCGTCGGCCTGGGGTTCGGCCTTGGTGCGGATGATGCCCAGGTCGGTGCCGGCATGGGGCTCGGTCAGGCACATGGAGCCAGCCCAGACGCCGGCGTACATGTTGGGCAGGTACTGTTGCTTGAGCGCTTCACTGGCGTGGGCATTGATCGACAGGCAGGCACCGGCAGTCAGCATCGGGTACAGGCCGAAGGCCAGGCTCGACGCGTTGACCATTTCCTCGACCTGGGCCGAGATAACCTTGGGCATGCCCATGCCGCCGAACAAGGGATCGCCACCAACGCCCACCCAGCCACCTTCAGCGTAGGTGTTGTAGGCCTCGATGAAGCCGGCCGGCGTGCTGACCGCGCCGTTGTCCCAGTGGCAGCCCTCTTCGTCGGCGGCGCGGCTGAGTGGGGCGATGGTCCTGGCCGTCACCTTGCCGGCCTCTTCCAGCACAGCGAGGGCGGTCTCGGCATCCACCACTTCGGCCAGCGCGGGCAACTGCGCCCATTGCTCGGTCACGTTGAAGACTTCATTCAAAACGAAGCGCATGTCGCGCAGGGGCGCTTTATAGTCGGCCATGACAACCTCTCACTAGTAGGGTCGGGGCGGTCTCGGGGAACCGCGACACTGGGTTGCAGGCAGTGTAACCGAACAACTTTTACGAGACATAGGGTCATCAGCTGACCGCATAGTCTTGTTTGGTCACGCCATGCGGACCGCCCCACGTTGCGATTGTTGCCCATGCACCATGACACAATTGCGCCCGGCCTCTTTGGCGCTGTACAGCGCCTGGTCGGCCGACTTGAGCACCGCCTCCGGGTTGCGATGATCGGCCTGGCGCTCGGCCACACCGATACTGATGGTCACCGACACCGTACCCGCGCCGCTGCCAGCACGGCGCTGACGCCCTGTCGAATCATCCTGCGGTCGGCTGTTCTGGTCGCGCAGCTGCATCGCATAGTTAGCAATCACCCCGCGCACAGCTTCCACATGCGGCACGCATTCTTCAGCCGTCTTGCCCGCAAAGACCAGGGCAAATTCCTCGCCACCATAACGGTAGGCGCGGCCGCCACCGGTGACCTTGGACAACCGGCTGGCAACCAGGCGCAACACCTGGTCGCCGACATCGTGGCCGTGGGTATCGTTGAATTTCTTGAAGTGGTCGACGTCGGTCATGGCGATCACATAGTTGCGCCCCAGCCGCTGCATACGCTCGTTCAAAGCACGGCGCCCCGGCAGGCCAGTCAGCTCGTCGCGGAAGGCCATCTGATAGGCCTCGTGCGCCACGGCCGCGGCAATCATCAACATCACCTGGCTGCACATGATGTTCAGGGTAAACGGCAGGATGAACGTCTGCGGCAGCATCCAGAACAGGCCGATCAGGCCAATGACCTGCGCCGCATGCAACGGCCTGGGCGCACGCAGGTACTGCACCACCAGCAGGATGAACACGCCGAGGAACAGCGGGTAGACCATCTGGATCAGGCTCATCCACTGGCCATGCAAGGCCGGCCAGCGAATCTCTGCCAGCCAGGCCAGCAGCGCGTCGGGGTAGCTTTGCTCCAGTGCCACCGCAACGCTGGCAACGGCGAACAACACGGCGAAGCGGGCGACCAGGTCCTGCAGCAGGTGGGTGCGCTCCTGCCAGGCGCCATACAGCCCGAACAGGGCCGGCAGCAGCAGGCACACCAAGTGGAAGATGACCGCAGCGTCCGCACGCACGTGGCCGTTGTCGCGGTAGAAGTCGGTCTGGGTGTCGAGCAGGAAGTAGGCGATGTACACCGTGACCATCAGAAACAGCTCACGCTGGCGTCGGTAAACAGCACAGTAAGCACCGCCCAATAGCAGGACCAAGGTGGGCAAGACATTGAACAGCGATGTGAAAAAGACACTGAGGTCTCTTACGTAAGCCGCCGCAAGGCCTGCCAGCAAGAGAAACAGCGAAGGCAGGAAGTGAGTTACGCGTACAGCATCAAGACGAAACAAGGGTAATCTCCAACCCGGCAGATCAATAGTGGCATTGTGCCCTTATTTCATCGGCAGCGCGCGTGAACAGTTGAATACAGATCTGATGCCGCCCTCTGTAGGAGCAGCCTTGTGCTGCGAAGAGGCCGGTATGACAAACGATTTTCTGTGGCCGTTATGGCCTCTTCGCAGCACAAGGCTGCTCCTACACAGGCATCTGGCTGCAGAAAAAAAAACCCGCCTGCCGGTGAGGGCAGGCGGGTTTTTGTGCACGCGGTGGATCAGTAAGAGAGGCCGAAGTGCTCTTCGTCCATCGCCATCAGGTTCCCAGCACCCGACAGCATGGTCGCCACATGGGTACGGGTGCGCGGCAGGATGCGCTGGAAGTAGAAGCGCGCGGTCTGCAGCTTGGCGGTGTAGAACGCCACTTCTTCAGTACCGGCAGCCAGCTTCTCGGCAGCCAGGCGAGCAATGTCGGCCCAGAAGTAAGCCAGGCAGGCGTAACCGGAATACATCAGATAGTCGACCGAAGCGGCACCCACTTCTTCGCGATCCTTCATGGCCGCCATACCCACTTTCATGGTCAGCTCGCCCCATTCCTTGTTGATGGCCGCCAACGGCTCAACGAACTCTTTGACCGCCTCGTTGCCTTCCTGCGCCTGGCAGAACTTGTGCACGATCTTGGTAAAGCCCTTCAGCGCTTCGCCTTGGGTCATCAGCACTTTACGGCCGAGCAGGTCCAGCGCCTGGATACCGGTGGTGCCTTCGTACAGCATGGAGATACGGCTGTCGCGCACGTTCTGCTCCATGCCCCACTCGGCGATGAAGCCATGGCCACCGTAGATCTGCACGCCGTGGTTGGCAGCCTCGAAACCGACTTCGGTCATGAAGGCCTTGGCGATCGGGGTCATGAAGGCCAGCAGGGCGTCGGCTTTTTTGCGCTCTTCCTCGTCCTGGCTGTACTTGACGATATCCACCTGCTTGGCGGTGAAGTAGACCATGGCGCGGTTGCCTTCGGCGAAGGCCTTCATGGTCAGCAGCATGCGGCGTACGTCCGGGTGGACGATGATCGGGTCAGCCGCCTTTTCAGGGGCTTTAGGGCCGGTCAGCGAACGCATCTGCAGGCGCTCACGGGCGTATTTCAGGCCACCCTGGAACGCCACTTCGGCGTGGGCCAGGCCTTGCAGCGCGGTGCCCAGGCGAGCAGTGTTCATGAAGGTGAACATGCAGTTCAGGCCTTTGTTGGCCGGGCCGATCAGGTAGCCGGTAGCGCCGTCGAAGTTCATCACGCAGGTGGCGTTACCGTGGATCCCCATTTTGTGCTCGATCGAGCCACAGGTCACCGCGTTGCGCTCACCGATAGCGCCTTCGGCGTTGGGCAGGAACTTGGGCACGATGAACAGCGAGATGCCTTTGGTGCCGGCCGGTGCATCGGGCAGGCGGGCCAGGACGATATGGACGATGTTATCGGCCATGTCGTGCTCACCGGCGGAGATGAAGATCTTGGTGCCGGACACTTTGTACGACCCGTCGGCCTGTGGCTCGGCCTTGGTGCGCAGCATGCCCAGGTCGGTACCGCAGTGCGGCTCGGTCAGGCACATGGTGCCGGTCCACTCGCCGCTGACCAGCTTGGTCAGGTAGGTGTGCTGTTGCTCTTCGGTGCCGTGCTCGGAAATGGTGTTCATCGCGCCATGGGACAGGCCTGGGTACATGCCCCACGACCAGTTCGACTCACCGACCATCTCGCTCAGGGCCAGGCCCAGCGACTCTGGCAGGCCTTGGCCGCCGTGGGCCACGTCGTGGGCAAGGCTCGGCCAGCCACCTTCGACGAATTGCTCGTAGGCCGCTTTGAAACCGGTCGGCGTCTTCACGCCCGACTCGCTCCAGGTGCAGCCTTCCTGATCGCCAACGCGGTTCAGCGGGGCCAGTACCTGCTCACAGAACTTCGCGCCTTCTTCGAGGATCGCGTCGACCATGTCGGGCGTGGCGTCCTGGCAACCCGGCAGGCTCTGATAATGCGCTTCGTAGCCGAGCAGTTCGTCGCGAACGAAACGGATATCACGCAAGGGGGCTTTGTAGTCAGGCATTGCGATGAACCTCTGTGATGAGTTCGGGGGTGATCGGAACTGCCGGCAAGGCTTGGCGGCCGTCGATCAAACAGTTGTTTGAAACTTACGTTTAGCGCGAGCGGATGTCAAGGAGGGACGATAGTGCCATTTGCGCCACGAAAAATGGCGTTTACGCCACCCCACACATGAAATGTACACAACCCCTTGTAGGAGCAGCCTTGTGCTGCGAAGAGGCCAGCGATAAAAACGAACATCCCTGGGTGTTTAGCGGCCTCTTCGCAGCACAAGGCTGCTCCTACAGAGGGCGCGCAGGGGCGCAATGAGGCGCAAGGGAAGCCCGCGCCCACAAAGGAAGAGTCGCTAAGTTGAGTGCCGCGAGGGATCAGGCGTAGGTGTCGATGATCCGGCCGAGCATTTCGTCGGATGCCTTGACGACTTTCGCGCCAAGCTCCACTTCATGTTTGCCCAGTGCCAGTTGCACGGTACTGGTGGCCAAATCCATCTGCTGGCTGCGATCAACAGCGCGCAGACGCTCAGCCTGGAAGTCGCTCGACTGGCTGGTGGCGGTGCGTTCGGCGGTACTGTTGGCGATCTGGCTGGCGGCTTGATCGACGCGGTTCTGGCCGCTTTGGATTGCGCTGAGGCCCGCGTAATAGGCGGAGCTGCCGGTGATTTCCATGTCAGGACTCCATTGACGCTGGATGACGAACAGGCCTCATTAAAGCAGCAGATGGCAGAAAAGGCCCGTTTAAATCGTTAATGGCCCAGTGCCAGTCGATAGGCAGCGGCCGTTAATCCAGCAAATCCAGTTGCAAATGCTCTGCCACCATATCGGCACTCGCCAGCTTCAACTTCGGTACCCGCCCCAGGCAAGGCGCCGGCAAGCGCTCGGCGAGGCTGGCCAGGTTTTCTTCCAGGCGCGATGTGCGCGGTTCGATGATATTCGCCACCCAGCCCGCCAGTTGCAGCCCATCGCGGGCAATCGCTTCGGCGCTGAGCAAGGCATGGCTGATACAGCCCAGGCGCACCCCAACCACCAGGATCACCGGCAGTTGCAGGGCAATGGCCAGGTCAGACAGGTTGGCCTGGCCCGACAGCGGCACACGCCAGCCACCGGCGCCTTCGATCAACGTGAAGTCGGCGTTTTGCTGCAGCACGTTACGCATCGCCGCCAGCAGCTCGGGCACACCCAGCGTGACGCCGGCCTCGCGTGCGGCGACATGGGGTGCGATCGCAGGCTCGAAGGCGAATGGGTTGACCTGTTCGTACGGCAATTTGATCGTGCTTTCATCGATCAGCGCCTGTGCGTCGCTGTTGCGCAGCCCCTTTGCGGTTACCGTGCAACCCGACGCCACCGGCTTGGCGCCCAATGTGCTCATGCCCTGCAACCGCGCTGCATGCAGCAGGCCGGCAGCAATCGTGGTCTTGCCGACATCGGTATCGGTACCGGCAATGAAATAGGCCTGGCTCATCTGACTCCCCTTACGCCTGTGGCTTGCGCAACACACCATAGACCACTTGGTAAGTGGCGGGCAGCCCCTGAGGCTGGCGAAATGCCTCGTACGCCTGCAACAAGCCCTGCATGCGAGCACGGCCGGTGAGGCCCGAAGGGCGGCCCGGATTGATATTGTGCGCGCCAAGCGCCTTCAGCTCGTGGGTCAGGCTGCGTACATCGGGGTAGTGCAGCACGTGCGCGCGCTGCTGCAGCGCTACCTGCTCGAAGCCACTGCCCGCGCACAGGCGCTGATAATCGTCAAAGCGGCGGAAGCGGTTGACATGCACCAGGCCATCCACAGCCTGCCAGCTGGCACGCAGCTCATCGAGCGTGCCGACGCACAGGCTGCTGAATGCCAGCATCCCGCCTGGGCGTAACACCCGGCGCGCCTCGTCCAGCACACTGGCGAACTGCCCGCACCACTGCACCGCCAGGCTGGAGAACACCAAATCGACGCTGGCATCGCGCAGCGGCAAGCGCTCGGCATCGCCGGCCACGTGGTACTGCGCGCCGCGCTGTTCGTTGCGGGCATGGCGCAGCATGCCTTCGGCGATATCCACCGCCACGCCACTGGCCTGCGCGAAGCGCTCGGCCAGCACCCGGCTGAAGTGGCCGGTGCCGCTGCCCAGGTCCAGCCAGCGCGACGGTGCCAAGCCCTCTGGCAACTGGCCCAGCAGGTTCAGGCCGACGTCGCGCTGCAACGCCGCGACGCTGTCGTAGCTGGCCGCCGCGCGGGAAAACGAGGCCGCCACCTGGCGCTTGTCCGGCAACGCGCCGGGCAGGGTCGGACGGGAAAGGTCAGTCATCGCCACTCTCATGCAGAAAACTCTTGATACCCGCCGCCAGCTCCTGTGGATATTCCAGCAGGAACGCGTGGGAACTGTCTTCAACCAGCCCGACCTCCACGTCGGGCAACAACTCGCTCAGCCCTTTGGCCGCCTCTGCCGGGACCAGTGCATCGCTGCCGGCGAACAAGTGCAGTTGCGGACCGCCATAAGCCTGCAGTGCCTCGCGAGTATCCAGCTGGGCCAGTACTTCCAGCCCGGTGGCGAGGTACAGCGGGTCGGTATCCGGCACACCGACGCCCAGCTGGCGCAGCAAGGTACGAGGCTGTTGGGCACCGTCGCTGCACAGGGTGCGGAAGCGTTTGAGGGTTACCTGGGTGTGGCTGCGGCAACCGTCGAGGAAGGTGCCGAAGGTATCTTCGGCCATGCCGTGGGGCCAGTCTGGCCGCGCCACGAAACTGGGGTTGCTGGCCAAAGTCAGCAATCCGCAACAGTGGTCGCCGCGCTTGCGCGCAAGTTCGCTGGCGAGCATGCCGCCCAGCGACCAACCGCCCAGCCAGGTATCACGGGGCAACTTGCGGTCAAGGTGGTCGACCCACGCCTGTACGTCGGCGTCGGCCAGCTCCGGCAGGGGCATCAGTTCGACCTGCAGGCGTGCATCCTGGGCACGCAGGCTGGCCGCCAACGGCTCCAGCGCAGCAGTACCCAGGCCCCATCCGGGGAGAAGGATCAGTCGGTTACGCATCGGCGGCCTCCAGCTGTGGATAACACTCGGCCAATGCATTCAACAATAGCTGCACCTGCGCCTCGCTGTGCGCGGCGCTCAAGGTAACCCGCAAGCGTGCACTGCCGGCAGGCACGGTGGGCGGGCGGATGGCAGTGACCAGCAGGCCACGTTCACGCAACATCTGCGACAGGCGCAGCGCTTGTGCGCTGTCGCCAATCAGGATCGGCTGGATCGGCGTCGGGCTGTCCATCAGCTGCAGGCCGATCTGTTCGGCACCTAGGCGGAACTGGCGGATCAACGCAGCCAGGTGCTCACGGCGCCAGGTTTCGCGGCGCAGCAGCTCCAGGCTCTTGAGTGTCGCGCAGGCCAGCGCCGGGGGTTGGCTAGTGGTGTAGATATAGGGCCGGGCAAACTGCACCAGCGCTTCGATCAACGCTTCGCTGCCGGCGACAAAGGCACCCGCCGTACCGCAGGCCTTGCCCAGCGTGCCGATCAGCACAGGCACATCATCGAGGCCCAGGCCGAAGTGCTCGACGATACCGCCACCTTGCGCACCCAACGTGCCCAGGCCATGGGCATCATCGACCATCAGCCAGGCGCCGCGGGCGCGGGCAACCTTGGCCAACGCCGGCAAATCGGCAAGGTCGCCATCCATGCTGAACACCCCGTCGGTTACCACCAGGGTATTGCCGACGGCCTTGTCCAAGCGGCTTTCCAGGCTGGCCGGGTCGTTGTGCAGATAGCGGTTGAAACGGGCGCCGCTCAGCAGCCCGCCGTCGAGCAAGGACGCGTGGTTAAGGCGGTCCTGCAACACCGTGTCACCCTGCCCCACCAGGGCGGTGATTGCACCCAGGTTGGCCATGTAGCCGGTGGAGAACAACAGCGCGCGCGGGCGCCCGGTGAGTTCTGCCAAGGCCTCCTCGACCTGGTGGTGCGGCGTGCTGTGGCCAACCACCAGGTGCGACGCCCCGCCACCGACACCCCACCGCTCGGCGCCCGCCTGCCACGCAGCAATCACCTCGGGGTGGTTGGCAAGGCCCAGGTAATCATTGCTGCAAAACGCCAACAGCGGCTGGCCATCGACCACCACCTCAGGCCCTTGCGGGCTCTCCAGCAGGGGCCGTTGCCGATACAGGTCTGCGGCGCGCCGTTCGGCCAGGCGCGCCGCCAGGTCAAAGGCCATCTCAGGCCGATGCTGCGTTGTAGAACATCTCGCTGCTGCGCTGTTCGACCAGCGCCTGCTCGATGGCCGCCTGGTGCACTTCATCGGCATGCTCTTCGCGGGCCTCAGGCTTGATGCCGAGGCGGGCGAACAGCTGCATGTCTTTGTCAGCCTGCGGGTTGGCGGTGGTCAGCAGTTTTTCGCCATAGAAGATCGAGTTGGCGCCAGCCATGAAGGCCAGGGCCTGCATCTGTTCGTTCATCTGCTCACGGCCGGCCGACAGGCGCACATGCGACTTGGGCATCAGCAGGCGGGCCACCGCCAGCATGCGGATGAAATCGAACGGGTCGACATCTTCTTCCTCGGCCAGCGGCGTGCCGGCGACCTTGACCAGCATGTTGATCGGCACCGACTCTGGGTGCTCCGGCAAGTTGGCCAACTGGATCAGCAGGCCGGCACGGTCGTCCAGCGACTCGCCCATGCCGAGGATGCCACCAGAGCAGATCTTCATCCCGGCATCGCGCACATAGGCCAAGGTCTGCAGGCGCTCGCTGTAGGTGCGGGTGGTGATGATGCTGCCGTAGAACTCCGGCGAGGTGTCGAGGTTGTGGTTGTAGTAGTCGAGGCCGGCCTGGGCCAGGGCCTGGGTCTGGTCCTGGTCGAGCTTGCCGAGGGTCATGCAGGTTTCCAGGCCCATGGCCTTCACCCCTTTGACCATTTCCAGCACGTAGGGCATGTCCTTGGCCGACGGGTGCTTCCACGCCGCGCCCATGCAGAAGCGGGTCGAGCCAATGGCTTTGGCGCGGGCAGCTTCTTCCAGCACCTTCTGCACTTCCATCAGCTTCTGTTTTTCCAGCCCGGTGTTGTAGTGGCCGGACTGCGGACAATATTTGCAATCTTCTGGGCAGGCGCCGGTCTTGATCGACAGCAGGGTCGAAACCTGAACGCGATTCGGGTCGAAGTGCGCGCGGTGCACGGTCTGCGCCTGGAACAGCAGGTCATTGAACGGTTGCTGGAACAGCGCCTTGACCTCAGCCAAGGTCCAGTCGTGACGTGTTGTTGCAGTTGTGCTGGCGCTCATCGGCGTTTCCTTGTTTAGGCTGTAACTGGCGCCGGGACAGGAAAGCCGCCAGCGCATCACGGATAGCTCGCATAGTCATGGAAGGCCTATGAACTGTCAACCTTGGATAAAAGCACTGGTTTACAAGTGTGCAAATATTAACCATAGCTGTTTACTGTGCGATGAAACTGCCGAACAGCCCTACCCTTTATGCGTCGCATGCGAGCAGGAGCTGCCGTGGTTAAGTGAATACTGCCTGCGCTGTGCGCTGCCGCTACCAATGGCCGAGCTCACCTGCGCCCAGTGCAGCCGCCGCGCACCAGCCTTCGATCAGGTCGTCGCGCTTTGGCATTACGGCTTCCCCGCGGATACGCTGATCAGCCGTTTCAAGCACAACCGCCAATGGCCGCTGGGGCGTTTAATGGCCGAAATGTTGAGCCACGGCCTGCAGCATCGCTACGCGGAAGGCTTGGCCAGGCCTGACCTGCTGTTACCCGTACCACTGGCCAGGCGTCGACAGCGCGAGCGCGGTTTCAACCAGGCCGGCATGTTGGCGCGCTGGCTGTCGCAGCGCCTGGCAATCAACTTCAACGAGCGTTTGCTCCAGCGCACACGCGACACACCGGCGCAGCAAAGCCTGGATGCCAAGGCGCGTCGGCGCAATCTGCAGCGGGCCTTTGCCCTGATTGAAGCGGGCGCATTCAAGGGCCTGCATGTGGCCGTGGTCGACGACGTGCTGACCACCGGGGCCACCGCACAGGCCATTGCCACGCTGCTGCGAGAAGCCGGTGCGCGACGTATCGATGTGTATTGCCTGGCACGCACGGCAAAACCGGGGCAAGCTTGACGGGTCAGTCTCAGATAGGCGCCATCATGTCCCTGCCCGCTCTCCTCACCCAGCACATCGCCCGCCGCCCGCAACGCATTGCCTTGCTCCAGCACATCGCCGAGCAAGGCTCGATCACCCGCGCCGCCAAGGCTGCCGGCATCAGCTACAAAGCCGCCTGGGACGCCATCGATGAGCTCAACAACCTGGCCAGCCAGCCGCTGGTCGAGCGCAGCACCGGCGGGCGTGGCGGCGGTGGCGCACGCCTGTCGGCCGAAGGCGAGCGGGTGCTGCGGCTGTACCAGCGTTTGCAGGCCTTGCAGGCACAGATCCTGGAAGCTGCCGAAGACTCCAGCGACCTCGACCTGCTCGGGCGTTTGATGTTGCGCACCAGTGCCCGCAACCAGCTGCAAGGCCAGGTCAGCGCATTGCGCAGGGAGGGGCGCCATGACCGCGTCAGCCTGGCACTGGGCGGTGGGCTGGTGATAGAAGCCTTGATCACCCGCGGCAGTACCGAGCGTTTGGAGCTGAGCTTGGGCCGCATGGTAGTGGCGTTGCTCAAGGCCGGATGGGTTCAACTGCTGGGGGCTGATGATCAGCCGGAGCCAGGCAGTAACTGCCTGACGGCTTGTATCGAGGAAGTCCTGGCTGAGGAAGGGGGCAGCAGTGAATTGCGCATGGCACTGGGCAATGGCCAGACGCTGTGTGCACTCGCCGAAACAGCGTGGCTGGCCCAGCAGGGCCTGAAGGCGGGTGACGAGGCCAGGGTGCAGTTTCACCCGTCCTTCGTCCTGCTGGGGGTACCGGTCTAGGTCAGGTTACGTTGGTGAAGATGCCAGTCACCGGCGACACGTTGCCGGCATAAGGAACCGAGGTCCCGGCGGCCAGCGCGATCGTTGACCAGATGCGTTGCATGTCGACAAACCTGAGTTTTGCATCCGAGTACAATTCCCGATCCCACTGGCTCTTGATACTGAAATAGCGGCCATTTCCGCTGCCATTGCGCAGAAGGCCACTGGCACCACCCATGAGTACCATGGGCATGTTCATCATGTGCTCTGGCGCGCCGTCGGCCATCTCACTGGTGAAAACCACCAAGGTATGATCGAGCAAGCGGTCCCCAGGTACATCAGGGTCGCTGTAACGGGCCAGTTCATCCATGAACAATTTCACCTGCCGCGTGTACCACTGCCTGGAGCCTCTCCAAACTTCCTCGCCAGCATAACGGTGAGCGCAGTCATGGGGGTTGGTGCTGGCGCTGACATCGAGAATATTCAGCGACTCGGCAGAACGCCCAACCTGCACCGTCGCAACACGGGTCACACCGCACCCCAAGGCAGCGGCCACCACCTTGTGATGGCCGGCCTGAACTTCATTGCGGAACTGCGCCGAACTGATCGGGTGATCTTCCAACAACAACGGTTCACAAACTGAGGGTATCGCCCCTTCCAGATCCTTGGCGACCTGCTCTAACGCATCCAGATGAGTCACCAGCTTTTCTCGCTGGGCGCCTGCCACGCGCCCTCTGAGTTCTGCGATATCGGCGCGGATCGGGTCGAAAACATGGGCATTGCGAGTTTGACGATCGCGCACCTCGCGGGAGGTCGCACCAAACACCGACTCGTAAAGACGCACGGGGTTCTGCTGAGGCGCCCTGATCTTGTCCCCCTCCCAAGACACATACCAAGGATTGTCGTCGATGCCCGCATGCGGGCCAGCAAACAGGCTGCGATGGATTGGCTGAGTGCCAGGCATCGCATCTCCCAAAATCTTGTCTATGGAACTACTTTTCCCCTCTCTGTCACGCAATACGTAGTTCCAGCCTGCATGACCGCCTTGACCAGAGGCTACGATCATACCCTGCAAGTACAATGACTGGTCTCGATAGGCTGCCAACTCCTGGCTGACTACGTTGAGTTCAAAGTCTGCGGTATCATCACTTACGGCACGCGGAAACCACAGCCCGTCGCTATAGACGCCTTTGTACGAATCGACCGCAAGCCCGTCTGGCGTGATAAAGAACACCACCTTCAAACGCGGCGCCTGCCGCTGCCCTTGCAGCAGAAATTGAGCAAACCCACTGCTGCTAAGCGGCAACAGCGTACCCGCCGCAGCCAATTGCATCAGGAAACGCCGGCGGCTCTTCAGGATGTCCATGTCAATTCTCCTCTTGGCGCTTGAGGAACACAGGTGAGGTAGCCAGCTCGCGAATCATCTGGATCAACGAACCGTTGGTCTTGAGCGATTCGGCGGCAGACTTCAACGTGCCGACCGACCCTGCAGAAACCTTGTTGCCGAACATGAAACGGAAATAGCTGTCGGCCATGCAGGTTTGCGCCGTCAGGTTAGTGGGCAGCAGCTGAGCGATATCGCGCACGTTGTGGACGCTTGCCCAGTTCTCCAGGCCCGTGTTGCTGATGAACGGCCCTGAGGCGTCAATCTTCAACTGCTCCGGGAATTGCGCATGGTTGTAAGCCGGCTCGGTTTCGCGGTAGCGCCCGGAAGCATCGTAGTTTTCCATGCTGGAACCGGTGTCGTTCATGTACTTGTGGCACTGCCAGCAACGGCCCTCCGAGGCTTGCTCACCGTTGACCAGGTCCCAACGTTCGCGCGTCGAGATCGCCCTTGGCGGATACTGCGGCTCTTGCGGGTCGGCATCGACCGGCGCACCGAACTCGCGGCACAGCAACTGCTCGCGGATCATGATGCCCCGCTTGACCAGTGAGGTAGCCTGGTAGTCAGAGGTGGCCGCCTGGGTAGCGCCCAGGTGCAACAGCCCACCCCGTCGCTCATCGACCGTGACCTTACGCATGTCGCCTCCGGTCACCCCGGCAATGCCGTAATGTTCTGCCAGCCTTTGATTGAGGAAGGTATACCCAGGGTTGAACAGTGCATTGAATGCCCCGCCGCTTTTGAGCACCTCACCCACCAGACGTGCCTGCTCCTGCCGCATGCTCTGGATGACCTCAGGCTTCAGCCCGGGCTTTTCCTGGATGTCGCGGCTGGTCTTGATGTAGTAGCTGATGAAGCGGTTGAACTGTGCGATGCCCTGCTCACTCATCAGCATCTGCTGAGCCAGCGCACCCATCTGCTCGGGCGTCTCGAGCTGACCTTGTTCGGCCATGCGCATGAGCTCTTCACTCGGCGTGGTACCCAGCATTGCGTACGAAAGCGCTGTCGCTCGTTCGTTGGCGGTCAACTGATAGGTACCGGATGTCCGGCCATCTGTTACGCCCAATTCAGAGCGATACAGGAAGTGAGGTGACAGCAGCAATGCTGCGACCAGCGAGGCATCATCATGGTCAGCCTTCACGGCCTCATACCGGCTCAACTCAGCCGGGCTCAGTGGCCGTCGGAAGACGCGATGGCCTAGGCTTTCGACGCTCTGTTGAGCCAGCCATTGCGGTTCGACCTTGCCTGCCACATTCCACGCCACGTCATACAGCGTCTTCAGGTCTTCGGCGTTGATCATCCCCAGATCTGCCTCCCCGACGTACTTGAATTCTTTATCAAACTTGTCAGCCGGCAACGTATCGGCCTGCACTTGCACGGCAAACAGGTCGTGCACGCTGTTCACATACTCGTCACGGGTCAGCAAGCGCAGTTGCCGCTTGCCGAATGCTTGCCCAGGGTCCAGATAGCCGGCCCACAACTCGTCGTAGAAGTAGTCGGCAATCTGCCCCGAGCAAGACGCATCGCAATGCCCGCTCACGCTCATGCCAAGAATCTGCTGAACCAGGGCTTCCTTGCCCGCCAGGCTCCAGTTGATGGCCTTGTTGGCATCCTGGAAGTACTGCACGGTGTGGCACTTCGCACAGGCGGTCGCCACGACCTGTTTGCCGAGTTCGGCGACGTGCTGGTAGCGCATCTCAACCTTTACTGCATCCCGGCTTTCTTCATCGATGTTCACGACCTGTTGGGTCGGCTCTGGCAGTTCGCCCTGGTAGTACGGGAAGTTGAATTTGTGCTCGCCGACTGGCAGCAGCACGTCCTGGGAGCTGCCCCATGGCACCTTGATAACCTGCGCCTCGCCGTCGCTGATCAGGGTGACTTCCCACTGCGCCGGCGCCTCGCCACTGAATGCAGGCTTGGCCGGTGCAACCACAGTGGCCTTGACGGGTTGGAACGGTGGCCGCTCGATGTAGGCGAGTTGCACGACCTGCGCGTCCGGCGAGTCACTCAGCGTCACCTGTTGCTGGCGCTGGCTGGGTATCAGCTTACCGACGTTGTCCAGTGTGACCGTATACGTGCCGGCAGCCAGGCCCTTGATGCTCAGTGGCGACTCACCCCAGGCGACATCGAAACGCCGGCTGCGCCCATCGCTGCCCGTGAGCGTGCCACTGATCATCAGTGGCCGAACCTCGGGGCTTGGCGCCACAGTGGGTTGCAGTTTGAGCAGGCTCTTGCCCACCACTTGTCCCATGTCGAAGGTGATGCGATAGATCACCCCGGCCAAGTCGTCAGACACCAGCAGCGAGTTGTCGCTCAATGGCAACATGTCGGCTGGGCGGCCCAGGCACGAGTCGTCCAGGCAATACACATTGAAGTGCTCTGTCGAGCCTCCCCAGCCCGTTACCAGCGGGATCTGGTTGATAACCTCACGTCCGTCCTTGACCGTGAGCATCCGCAGTTCCATGCCTGGGCTGGCTTTGGTCCCCGTCCCATGCACGGCCACCAGCAGGCGCTGCAGATTATCGCCATCGTTGTAGAACCCTTCCCAGAACTCGATGCCCAGCGGCGCGGTGTTGCTGCCCAGTTCGTAGGCGGGCGCCTGATAGTCTTCAGGTTTGAGCAGGTGCAATGGCTTGTCCGAAACGATCGCCCCATCGGCCAATGGCGGCACGATGGAGCCTGGCTCCTGGTATTCCTCCTGGGTAAACCCAGGCACATCGCGGCCGTAGAAATACGGCACGCCGAAATGCTGCCCTTCCTGGCTGATCAAGTTGACTTCATCGGAGTTCAGGTAGCCTTGCCGGTTGTTATCGGTGAACCAGATTTTGCCGTCCGGGTGCCAGGTAAAGCCGACCGCATTGCGCACGCCTTTGGCCAGCACCCGGGAGGTGCCGTTTTCGATGTCATAGCGCAGCACTGTGCCGTAACGCCCATCTGGCGGAATGATGCAGGTATTGCAGGGGATACCGACGGCGCTATAGAGGCCCTTGTCCGATGGGTCGATCGGGTTGAAGTGCAAAGGATGCTTCTGGTGCCAGATACGCTGACCAGGCCGCCCCAGCGGGAAATCGGCTTCGTCGGCAGGGAAGTTCATCACCACCTCAGGCTTAGCATCACGATAGTGCTCATCGACATTGCGCACCCGATACAACTTGCCGGAGGTCGAGAAATACAGGTCGCCATCGCGGTACACCACGCCATGGGGCTCTTCCAGCCCTGAGGCCAGCAGATACACCCCTGTTGGCTTACCGGCCTCGTCCAGCGGGATCGCATAGACGAACCCTGCCGTGCGCGCTTCATAGGTGTAGACGGGGATGGCACTGGAGCCGACGTAAAGCACCCGGTTGCCCATCGCCATCTGCCGCGGTTGATACAGGCCGCTGGCAAACAGCTCCACCTTCACACCTGGCAGCGTCACTAGCCTGCTCAGGTCCAGTGGCTGGCGAAACTTGACCTCGAAGCTGATCTTCTCTGGCGTGTCAGGTTTGAATTCGACCTGGGTAGGCGTGGTCAGCGGCAGGTAACCCTGAGCCTCGTTCATGATCAGGTCGTACTTGCAGGCAGGAAGGTCAGGCAAAGTCAGCACTTCATCAGAACGCCCGGAGAACGGAATCGTCTCTTCTTTGCAGCGCAGCACGCCACTGACCTCAAGGTTGCGCCGCCCTGCCGGCCCGACCCCTTGCGTCGATGCCGTGAACGGTACCTTGCCCGTCACTGTGCTGAATGACAGCTCCAGTGTGTTGGTCTGGGGCTGAGCATTACAAGCACCGAGGTCGTTCCACGCATCGCGCCAGAGCTCGCTACCGTTGAATGCTTCACCCGGGGAGTAAGGTGGCTGATTACACCACTGCCAGGCACCGACAGTGCCTTCTCTGTCGTTTTTGCATTGGAAGGCCCTGCCAACATTGGTCACCAAACTGTCCTGGCTGTAGGGGGTTTCTCCAGCGGCGGGCTTTTCATAGGCAGGCGCTTGGCACTGTTCAGGCGTTGCCTGTCGTGTTTTCGAGCGCTCCCCCGAAGGTACAAGGATCAAGTATCCCACCAGGCTTATCAGCAGTGCAGCAAGACCGAACGCAGCAAGACGGCGCATGAATCGTCTCCTTGTCGAAGCCACCCCGCGCACATGCGCAGGTGACAACCGCCCCGGTGCTCCAGTGGCCAATATGACCAGCCGAATCCGGGATCTCTGAACCGTTCGTGCGCAACTGCCGATATGCGAGAGCGATGAGCAGGACGGTAAACCAGCATCCTTTTTGTGGGTACTGGCAGAAATGCTAGGTACTCGGCAAGTGGGCGGCGCTTGATTGCTTGCGCCTGCGAACCGATTGAGGGAGGCTGGACGCTCAGAGCGTCATTACAATGCGGGCGCTATGCCCCATTCCCCCTGCGGAGCTTTCATGTCCCACCCCTTCGACACCCTCACCCCCGACCTGGTCCTGGACGCCGTTGAAAGCATCGGCTTTCTCAGCGACGCCCGGATCCTGGCCCTGAACAGCTACGAGAACCGCGTCTATCAGGTGGGCATCGAAGACTCGCAGCCGCTGATCGCCAAGTTCTACCGCCCAGGCCGCTGGAGCGATGAGGCCATCCTCGAAGAGCACCGCTTCACCGCTGAGCTTGCCGATTGTGAAGTGCCGGTGGTCGCGCCTCTGCAACATGACGGCCGCACGCTGTTCGAGCACCAGGGTTTTCGCTTCACCCTGTTCCCCCGCCGCGGCGGCCATGCCCCGGAGCCCGGCAACCTCGACCAGCTGTATCGCCTCGGCCAGTTGCTCGGCCGCCTGCACGCCGTGGCCGCGACACGCCCGTTCGAGCACCGCGAAGCATTGGCTGTGGACAACTTTGGCCACGCGTCACTGCAAACCCTGCTCGAGGGCAACTTCGTACCGCGGGAATTGCTACCTGCTTTCGAGTCCGTCGCCCGCGACCTGCTGAAACGGGTCGAGGACATCTACGCGCGCACCCCGCACAAGGTGATGCGCCTGCACGGCGACCTGCACCCCGGCAACCTGATGCATCGCGACGAGGTGTATCACGTCGTCGACCTCGACGACTGCCGCATGGGCCCAGCGGTGCAAGACCTGTGGATGATGCTCGCCGGCAGCCGCGAGGAACGCCTCGGCCAACTGGCAGAGTTGATCGACGGCTACAACGAGTTCCACGACTTCGACCCACGCGAACTGCCCCTGATCGAGCCCTTGCGAGCCTTGCGCCAGCTGCACCACAGCGCCTGGCTGGCCCGTCGCTGGGACGACCCGGCATTCCCGCGCAGCTTCCCTTGGTTTGGCCAACCGCGCTACTGGGGCGACCAGATTCTCGCACTGCGCGAGCAGATGGCGGCCCTCGATGAACAACCGCTGAAATTGTTCTAGATGTGTGCTGACCTCTGTCTACAATAGGCGTCGCTTTATTTAGCTACCTAAGCAAGGATTCTGCATGCACGCCGCAAACCCGCAACGCGGGTACATCCTGGGCCTCAGCGCCTATATCATCTGGGGCCTGTTCCCCCTTTACTTCAAGGCCATCCAGAGCGTCCCCGCCGTGGAGATCATCGTCCACCGGGTGCTCTGGTCGGCGTTGTTCGGTTCGCTGCTGCTACTGGTCTGGAAGCACCCTGGCTGGTGGCGTGAACTGCGCGACAACCCGCGCAGGCTGGCTATCCTCGCTCTGAGCGGCGCGCTGATCGCCGGCAACTGGCTCACGTATGTGTGGTCGGTGAACAACGGCCGCATGCTCGAAGCCAGCCTCGGCTATTACATCAACCCGCTGATCAACGTGTTACTGGGCATGCTCATCCTCGGCGAGCGCCTGCGCCGCCTGCAATGGCTGGCGGTGGCCATGGCGACCGTGGGGGTGGCCCAGCAGGTGTGGCAAGTGGGCAGCCTGCCCTGGGTGTCGCTGGTGCTGGCGCTGAGCTTCGGCTTTTATGGGTTGATCCGCAAACAGGCGCCGGTGGCAGCGCTGCCGGGCCTGGTGGTGGAAACCTGGATGTTGGTGCCGCTGGCCCTTGGCTGGATGTTGCTGCACCCCGCTGCCCTGAGCGCGCAGGGCGCGTTCTACACCAGCAGCGAAGCGTTGTGGTTGATGGCGGCAGGGCCAGTGACCCTGGTACCGCTGGTGTGCTTCAACGCCGCCGCACGCCACCTGCCGTATACCACCTTGGGCTTCCTGCAGTACCTGGCGCCGACGCTGGTATTGCTGCAGGCAGTGTTGTTGTTTGACGAGCATTTGTCGTCGAGCACGTTGGTGGCGTTTATGTTCATCTGGGCGGGTTTGGCGATTTATAGCGTCGATGCCTGGTTGAATTTGCGCAAACGCGCCTGATCAAAAAATGATCAAAACTCTGCAAGGTACGCCAGCCGTGGCTTGCAGAGACATCTCCAGAGGTTATCCACACCCTCGTCCCCGTGCTTTGTGCACAAGCCGCTGATATTTGGATGTTTTTTGATCAAAACCTTGCAAGGCGCATGTTACCTGGGCTGGAGAGGTGCGCCCCCAGGTTATCCACAGGGCCGTACCTGTGAAATGGGGGATAACCCTGGGGTCCGCTTCGCGGCCCATTCGCAGCACAAGGCTGCTCCTACAGAGGTTGCGTGGTACCTGTAGGAGCAGCCTTGTGCTGCGAATGGGCCGCAAAGCGGACCCCGGCAATCCCAAATCAATCCTCCGCCCGCAACTCCAACTCCACCATCAAATCATCCGCCAAACTCTCCAACCGCTGCCGCAGCTCATCCAGCGACAACGTCAACGGCAGCGCCAACAACGCATTGGCATGAAACAGCGGCTCGCTGCTCATCGGTGCAGGCCGCACTTCGGTGGTAAAGCGCTCCAGGTTCACCCCAAGCTCGGCCAGCAGCCGGGTGATATCACGCACGATCCCCGGCCGGTCATTGCCCACCAGCTCCATGGCGATCGGCTTCCAGGTGCACGAGGGCTCGATGCCGCTCTCGGCAATCAGCACGCGAATGTCGTACCGCGCCAAGCCCTGCAACGACGCCACCAGCTCTGTGTAATTTTCTGCCGGCACCGCCACCCGCAAGATGCCGGCAAACTGCCCGGCCATGCGTGACATGCGGCTTTCCAGCCAGTTGCCGCTGTGGTCGGCGATGCATTGGGCAATGCGTTCGACCTGCCCGGCCTTGTCAGGGGCAATCACAGTGAGTACAAGATGATCCACAAGCCCTTCCTCTGCGTCGAACCGCGCTGGGCGGCGATAAACCGGGGGATCGATTGAGTATAGGCAAGGCGCGGCAACCTGCCGCAGGGCAATCGACATAACGAATCGTGTACTGTTTCAAGATTTATCTGGAACAATCCACCTGTTTTTTGCGAACATACCCACTCCCAGCGTGACCATACGCGACCAACGGGTCGCACAACGACGCTTTTAGTCTGATTTTGCCCCGCCTACTGCTTCATGTAGTATCCCGTGGCGCGGACTACAAAACGTCGTTTGGATGTCTGCCAAGGCGCCTGTGAAAATACGCACACTGCCCGCCAGCCGGTCTGGCAGGCCGCACCCAGCCGCCCTAGGGTTCATTCACCCAGGGCACGCACTGGTGCCGTGTTTAGAGAAGCGCTACAGGCTTAATACAGAAGAGCGAAATAGCTGAGCAGAGTGAGGCAAGCAATGACTGGATACGTTCAAGTCGGTGGCCTTCAGGTCGCCAAGGTCCTGTACGACTTCGTGAACAACGAAGCCATCCCAGGGACCGGCATCGTCGCCGAGCAGTTCTGGGCAGGTGCAGAGAAGATCATCAATGACCTCGCTCCAAAGAACAAAGCCCTGCTCGCCAAGCGCGACGAGCTGCAAGCCAAGATCGACGCCTGGCACCAGGCACGCAAAGGCCAGGCCCATGACGCCGTAGCCTACAAAAGCTTCCTCCAGGAAATCGGCTATCTGCTGCCACAAGCCGACGATTTCCAGGCCACCACACAAAACGTGGACGAAGAAATCGCCCGCATGGCCGGCCCGCAGCTGGTCGTGCCGGTGATGAACGCCCGTTTCGCCCTGAACGCCGCCAACGCCCGCTGGGGCTCGCTCTACGACGCCCTGTATGGCACCGATGCCATCAGCGATGAAGGCGGCGCCGAGAAAGGCCAGGGTTACAACAAAGCGCGTGGCGACAAGGTCATCGCCTTCGCCCGCGCCTTCCTCGACGAAGCCGCGCCACTGGCTGCGGGCTCGCATGTCGACTCCACCGCCTACAGCATCCAGGGCGGCAAGCTGGTGGTCGCCCTCAAGGGTGGCAGCAACAGCGGCCTGCGTGACGACGCACAACTGATCGGCTTCGTCGGTGACGCCGCCGCGCCGACCGCCGTGCTGCTCAAGCACAACGGCCTGCACTTCGAAATCCAGGTCGATGCCAGCACCCCGGTCGGCAGCACCGATGCCGCCGGCGTCAAAGACATCCTGATGGAATCGGCACTGACCACCATCATGGACTGCGAAGACTCGGTTGCGGCTGTAGACGCCGATGACAAGGTCATCGTCTACCGCAACTGGCTGGGCCTGATGAAAGGCGACCTGGCCGAAAGCGTGAACAAGGGTGGCAAGACCTTCACCCGTACCATGAACCCAGACCGCGAGTACGCCGCGCCTAACGGTGGCAGCGTCACCCTGCACGGTCGTTCGCTGTTGTTCGTGCGCAACGTGGGTCACCTGATGACCAACCCGGCGGTCCTCGATGCCCAGGGCAACGAAATCCCGGAAGGTATCCAGGACGGGCTGTTCACCAACCTGATCGCCCTGCACAACCTCAACGGCAACACCAGCCGCAAGAACACCCGCACCGGCAGCGTATATATCGTCAAGCCGAAGATGCACGGCCCTGAAGAAGTGGCCTTTGCCGCCGAAATCTTCAGCCAGGTCGAAGACCTGCTGGGCATGCCGCGCAACACCGTCAAGGTCGGCATCATGGACGAGGAGCGCCGCACCACGGTCAACCTCAAGTCCTGCATCAAGGCAGCCGCCGAGCGCGTGGCGTTCATCAACACCGGCTTCCTCGACCGCACCGGTGACGAAATCCACACCTCCATGGAAGCCGGCGCTGTCGTGCGCAAAGGCGCCATGAAGAACGAGAAGTGGATCGGCGCTTACGAGAACAACAACGTTGACGTCGGCCTGGCCACCGGCCTGCAAGGCCGTGCGCAGATCGGCAAAGGCATGTGGGCCATGCCCGACCTGATGGCCGCCATGCTCGAGCAGAAGATCGCTCACCCGCTGGCCGGCGCCAACACCGCCTGGGTACCTTCGCCGACTGCCGCGACCCTGCATGCCCTGCACTACCACAAGGTCGATGTGCAGGCACGTCAGCGCGAGCTGGCTACGCGCACCCCGGCGTCGGTCGACGACATCCTGGCCATCCCGCTGGCTGCCGACACCAACTGGTCGGACGAAGAGATCCGCAACGAGCTGGACAACAACGCCCAAGGCATCCTCGGTTACGTGGTGCGCTGGATCGATCAGGGCGTGGGTTGCTCGAAAGTGCCGGACATCAACAACGTCGGCCTGATGGAAGACCGCGCCACTTTGCGCATCTCGGCCCAGTTGCTGGCCAACTGGCTGCGCCATGGCGTGGTCAGCGAGGCGCAGGTGCTGGAAAGCCTCAAGCGCATGGCGGTGGTGGTTGACCAGCAGAACGCCAGCGACGCCCTGTACCGCCCGATGGCGCCGAACTTCGACGATAACGTCGCGTTCCAGGCGGCTGTAGAGCTGGTGATCGAAGGTGGCAAGCAGCCGAACGGTTATACCGAGCCGGTGCTGCACCGCCGCCGTCGCGAGTTCAAGGCGCGTAACGGGCTGTAAATCGCAAGGGGCCGCTGTGCGGCCCATTCGCGGGCAAGCCCGCTCCTACAGGTACCCCACTCAGCTCGAATGCGATGGGGTACTTGTGGGAGCGGGCTTGCCCGCGAATGCTATGGCACAAGCAACCGACCTACTTGAGCCTTAACTCTTTCTTTACCAACCCCAGCAGTTTCTCCAGATCCACAGGTTTGAGCAGAAAATCCACCACCCCAAGGTGCATCACATCCACCGCCTCTTTCACATCGGTGTCACCCGACACCACGATGATCGACAACGCAGCCCACCTCGACTCACGAATCTGCCGGATCAACGCCATTCCATCCTTGGGTTCCATGCGCAGATCAGTAATCATCAGGGCAATTCTGGGTTCCCAGTGCAGCTTCCACAGCGCTTCAAGAGCACCGTCGGCCGTCATGCAATCGATGCCTCTGCTTTTCAGGTAGTAGCTCAGCGCCTTCCTGTTCACGGCATTGTCATCGACCACCAGCACCACCGGTCGGGGCGCAACAGGCGCACTTACCACGGCCAGTGCCTCGCGTTCGGCGTCACTCAGGAGGTCGTCATGCTCAACCATGGTCATCTCGTCAAAAAGTCGTGCTCACGGTAAGACCGCATCTTGCGATATTGATCACACGCCGCTCATAGACTTACGTCCAATGGGCACCACAGCGCAGCCAGCCGACCATGGGGACCGAGAACAACAAGGCCGGCACCTATATATAGATATATATAGTTCGGCGTAGCGATACGGTCAGCTTCATGAGTAAAAAGGACGCCTACAGCCAGGCGGGCAGGACGGCTGTGCTACAGAACATACAAGGCACGTTGCAGTTTCTGCAGCGCTTCCCCCCGTTCAACCAGATGGAGCACGGCCACCTGGCGTATCTGGTCGAGCAGTGCCAGCTGCGCTTCTATGCCAGCGGCGAAAGCATCGTCAAACCCGCCGATGGCCCAGTCGAACACTTCTACATCGTCAAGCAGGGGCGCGTCGTGGGCGAGCGCCAGCACCTGGTCAAACCCGGGGTGGAAACCACCTTCGAGATCACCAGCGGCGAGTGCTTCCCCCTGGCCGCGCTGCTGGGCGAGCGTGCCACCCGCACCGAGCACCTGGCCGGTGAGGACACCTTCTGCCTGCAACTGAACAAGGCCGCGTTCATCCGCGTGTTCTCCTTGTCGGAAGCTTTCCGCGACTTCGCCCTGCGCGGGGTCAGCAGCCTGCTCGACCAGGTCAACCAGCAAGTGCGCCAACGTGCCGTGGAAACCCTCGGCACCCAGTACTCGTTGAATACCCCCTTGGGCGAACTGGCCATGCGTCACCCGGTGGTCTGCAGCCCCGACATGCCGCTGCGCGACGCCGTGCGGTTGATGCACGAGCAGCAGGTCGGCAGCATTGTCGTGGTCGACCCCGCACGCTACCCGATCGGCATCTTCACCCTGCGCGACCTGCGCCAGGTGGTAGCCGCCGCCGATGCCCACCTGGGTGCGCCGATCGAGCAGCACATGACCGCCAAACCGTTCTACCTCAGCCCGCTGGCCAGCGCCTTCGACGCCGCCATGGCCATGACCGAGCGGCACATCGCCCATGTTTGCCTGGTGGACAACCAACGCCTGTGCGGGGTGGTCTCCGAACGTGACCTGTTCTCCCTGCAACGGGTCGACCTGGTGCACCTGGCGCGTACCATTCGTCATGCACCGCGCCTGGAAACCCTGGTTTCCCTGCGCGGTGAAATCAGCCAACTGGTCGAGCGCATGCTCGCCCACGGCGCCTCGTCGACGCAGATCACCCAGATCATCACGCTGCTGAACGACCACACCGTCTGCCGGGTCATCGAACTGGCCCTGGCCGAGCGCGGTGACCCAGGCGTGCCCTTCAGCTGGCTATGTTTCGGTAGCGAAGGGCGGCGCGAGCAGACCCTGCACACCGACCAGGACAACGGCATCCTGTTCGACGCCCGCGACAGCGCCGAAGCCGACGCGGTCCGAGCCCGCCTGCTGCCACTGGCGCAGTACATCAACCAATGCCTGGCCCAGTGCGGTTTTACCCTGTGCAAAGGCAATGTCATGGCCGGCAACCCGGAGCTGTGCCTGTCACGCAGCGAATGGGCACAGCGCTTTGCCGGCTTCGTCCGCGAGGCCAGCCCGGAAAACCTGCTGGCTTCGAGCATCTATTTCGACCTGCGCGTGGTCTGGGGTGACGAGCAAGGCTGTGAGCAACTGCGCCAAAGCCTGCTGGCGCAGGTGGCCGACAACCGCCTCTTCCAGCGCATGATGGCCGACAACGCCCTGCGCCAGCGCCCACCCGTGGGCCGCCTGCGTGAATTCGTGCTGACCCGCCAAGGCAATGACAAGGCCGCCACCCTCGACCTCAAGGTGCAGGGCCTGACGCCCTTCGTCGATGGCGCGCGGTTGCTGGCCCTGGCCAATGGCATCGGTGCCTGCAACACCCTCGAGCGCTTGCGCCAACTGGTGACGAAAGGCGTCATCGAGCCACTCGACGGCGCAGCGTATGAAGAGGCTTACCACTTCATCCAGCAAACCCGCATGCAGCAGCACCAGCGCCAGACCCGCGATAACCTGCCCTACTCCAACCGCGTCGACCCCGACAGCCTCAACCACCTGGACCGGCGCATTCTGCGGGAGTCGCTGCGCCAGGCGCAGCGCCTGCAAAGCAGCCTGGCCTTGCGGTACCAGCTATGAGCCTGTTCGCCTGGCTACGCCCCAGCATGCCCGACCTGGACGACGCCTCGCGCCAGCGCCTGGCGCAGTTGCCCAAGCCGTCGGCGCTGGGGGTGTGCACGTTGCGTGAACAGCGCTGGGTGGTGCTGGACCTGGAAACCAGCGGCCTCAACCCCAACCGTGACCAGGTGTTGTCGATTGGCGCGGTGGCCATTGAAGACGGCGCCATCGACTTTGCCCAGCAGTTTGAACGCACCCTGTACCGCCCGACCCAAAAGACCAACGCCAGCGTGTTGATCCACGGGCTGGGGCCCAGTGCCCTGGCGGCCGGCTGCGACCCGGTCGAGGCCTTGCTCGACCTGCTCGACTTCATTGGCGATAGCCCAGTGCTGGCGTTCCATGCGCCCTTCGACCAGCGCATGCTCGCGCGTGCGCTGAAAGAAAGCCTGGGCTATCGCCTGCAGTTGCCGTTTCTCGATGTTGCCGAACTGGCGCCGATGCTCAACCCCGACACGGTGCTGCGCGAAGCCGGGCTGGATGACTGGGTTGCGCGTTTTGGCCTGCAGGTGGAAGAGCGCCACCATGCCAGTGCCGATGCCCAGGTGACTGCTGAGCTGGCCTTGATCCTGTTCAGCCAGGCCCGCCGCCAGCAGTTGGACAGCCCGTTGCAGCTGGAGCAGCGGTTGCGGGGGTGGCGTCGGCGCAAGGTGCATAGTCACGGCCTGTGAATTTTATGATGGCCCCACTGGCCCTTTCGCGGGGCAAGCCCGCTCCCACAGGGAATGCGCTGCCCTTGAAGCCAGTGAGATCCTGTGGGCGGGCTTGCCCGCGAAGGGGCCGGCATAGGAAACACAGCACCATAGTGGCAATCCGATAAGCGTCCATTGCGCCCCGCCCCCTGCCTCTGCAACAATCGCGAATAATTATCGTTAGTTAATGCATTCGTTCCGGGGGGACGCTGCTTGTCTTCTGCACACAGCCCACACGCCGAGCTGGTCGGTGCGCTTTACCGCGACCATCGCAGTTGGCTGCTCGCCTGGCTGCAACGCAGCATGGCCTGCCGTCAGCGTGCCGAAGACCTGAGCCAGGACACCTTCGTGCGCCTGCTCGGCCGTGATCGGCTGGAAACGCCCCGCGAGCCGCGCGCCTTTCTGGCCGCCGTGGCCAAGGGGCTGATGTTCGACCATTTCCGCCGCACCGCGCTGGAGCAGGCCTACCTGGCCGAGCTCGCCCTGCTGCCCGAAGCCGAACACCCCTCCCCGGAAACCCAACACCTGATTCTCGAAGACCTCAAAGCCATCGACCGCCTGCTGGGCAAGCTGTCGAGCAAAGCGCGGGCGGCCTTCCTGTACAACCGCCTGGACGGCATGGGCCATGCCGACATCGCCGAGCGCCTTGGCGTTTCGGTCTCGCGGGTACGCCAGTACATCGCCCAAGGCTTGCGCCAGTGCTATGTGGCCTTGTACGGGGAGCCGACGTGAACGGCTCACCGGTATCGTCCCGCGTCCTGGAAGCGGCCATCGCCTGGAAGCTGAGCTTGGATGAAGGCAGTGGCACGCCTGATGAGCGCAACGCGTTCATGCGCTGGCACGCCGCCAGCGAAGAGCATGCCCGCGCCTGGCGCCAGTTGGGCAGCCTCGACCAGCGCGTGAGCGCCGCTGCCGGGCCTGCGCGCCAGGCACTGCTGCAGTCGCGGGCCGGGCTGCGGCGGCGCATCGGCAAGGTTGGCAGCGGCCTGGCCGGGATGTTGCTGCTGGGTTCGCTGCTGGCCTGGGTCGGCGCCCCCTCGCTGTCACCGAACTACTGGCTCGCCGACCAACGCACAGCCACCGGCGAGCTGCGCACCCTGCGCCTGGAAGACGGAACCCTGCTGAGCCTGAACACCCATACCGCGGTGGATATCGACTACCAAGGCGAGCAACGGGTGATCGTGCTGCACCAGGGCGAGATCTCGGTCGAGACTGGCCACCAAGACCCACGCCCGTTGCTGGTACGCACCGACGACGGTCGCCTGCGCCCGCTTGGCACACGCTTCCTGGTGCGCCGTGAGGCACAGGGCACACGCCTGGAAGTGCTGCAGTCCTCAGTCGCGGCCATGCCGCTGAACAGTGGCGACGAGCAGGTATTGCGCGAAGGCCAGCAAGTGCTCATGGATGCCAACGGGCTTGGCCAGGTCGGCACAGTCGCCGTCGGTGCCGATGCCTGGACCCGCGGCATGCTGGTGGTGGACAACGTGCGCCTGGCTGACTTGCTGGCCGCGCTTGGGCATTACCGCAGCGGCCATCTCGGGGTGGCTGACGAAGTCGCCGACCTGCGTGTCACCGGCAGTTTCCCGCTGACCGACACCGACCTGGCCCTGGCGTCGCTGGTGCCGGCACTGCCGGTGCAGATCGAGCGGCATACGCCGTGGTGGGTGACCGTCAAGGCCAAATAGTGATCTGTTGTTTTGGCGCGAATGCACTGTAGGAGCAGCCTTGCGCTGCGAAGAGGCCCGCGACAACACAGTGGATCTTCGCTGCTTTCACTGGCCTCTTCGCAGCACAAGGCTGCTCCTACAGCGGATGGCGTTTGAACGGGCATCGCCGGCTCTTGAAGTCTTTTTACTTTTTTTTCGACAGCCCCTGTCACTTTTGAAATCTCGCTCGGCAAGGAAGCAGTTAGCACTTATCCGTCTTGGAGCCGCTGCATGTCCCGTACTGTCGATCGTATCCTGCGCCCCAGCCTGATGGCCCTGGCCATCGGCCTGGCCGTGCCGCTGGCCAGCCCTGCCCTGTTCGCCGCCGAGCAATCCGCCCAGCGCGCCTACGACCTGCCTAGCGCGCCCCTGGCCAGCACCCTCAACCAGATCGCCAGCCAATCAGGCATCGCCCTGGCCATCGACCCGGCGCTGGTCAGCGGCCGCACCTCGGCCCCGGTCAACGGCCAGTACGACGGCATCGGCGCCCTGCAGGCCGCCCTGCGCGGCACCGGCTTGCAGCTGCAGCAGAGCAGCGTTGGCAGCTACAGCCTGGTGGCCGTCCCGGACGGCACCCTGGCACTGCCGGAAACCACCGTGAACGCCGACAGCGTCAGCGAAAGCGCCTGGGGCCCGGTAGAGGGCTACCTCGCCCAGCGCACCGCCGCCGGCACCAAGACCGATACCGCGCTGGTCGAAGTGCCCCGCTCAATCTCTGTTGCCACGCGCCAGCAAATGGCCGACCGCGGCGTGCACAGCCTGGATGATGCCGTGCGCTACATGCCCGGCATCGTGTCCGCCAGCTTCGGCAGCGACACACGCTATGACTGGATGCGCGTGCGTGGCTTCGAGCCGACCCAGTTCCTCGATGGCCTGCCATTGCCCCGTGGCGTGTACGCCAACCCGAAAGCCGAAACCTGGAACCTCGACCGCCTCGCACTGCTGCGCGGCCCGGCGTCCTCGATCTACGGGCAAACCCCACCGGGCGGCCTGCTGGACATGGTCAGCCGTCGCCCACAAGCTGAAAGCGCCCACGAAATCGAACTGCAGTACGGCAGCGACAACCACCGCCAGATCAACTTCGCCAGCACCGGCAAAATCGACGACCAGGGCCAGTTTCTGTACAGCGTCAGTGGCGTGATCCGCGATGGCGGCACCCAGATCGACCATATCGACGACAAGCGCTACAACATCGCCCCGAGCCTGACCTGGAACATCGACGACGACACCTCGCTGACCTTGCTGACCCAGTTCACCCGCGACGATACCGGCGCCACCAGCCAGTTTCGGCCGATCCAGGGCACCAAGATCGACATGCCGTTCGGCAAGATCTCCCACCACAAAAACCTGGGCGATCCGGACTACGAGTTCTACGACCGTACCTACTACGCGCTGGGCTATGCCTTCGAGCATCGCATCAACGATGTCTGGCAGTTCCGCCAAAACCTGCGCTACACCAAGTCGGACCTGGCGTTCCAGACCATCACCCCCGGCAGCTACTACGCGCCCGGTGGCCCGGTGCAAGACGATGGTACCGTCAGCCGCATGTCCACCAACGTCGACGAAGACATCAGCCAATTCGCCGTGGACAACAACTTCCAGGCTGACTTCGCCAGCGGGGACATTACCCACACCCTGCTGATCGGCCTGGACCACCAGCGCGTCAACACCAACTACCTGTCGATCTACGGCTTCAACGTACCGAACAGCAACGTCAACAACCCGGTTTACGGGCTGCCGATCACCCGCCCGGATCGCTCCACGGCGTTCTATGACTACAACCAGAAAACCCGTCAGACGGGCCTGTATGTTCAGGACCAGATGGCACTGAACAACTGGCGCCTGACCCTGGGTGGCCGGGAAGACTGGGTGCACACCGGCACCAAGTACCTCAACCAGGGCGATGCCACCAACACCCAACGTGACAAGCAATTCAGCGGTAACGCGGCGATCAGCTATGTGTTCGACTCGGGCTTTGTACCGTACCTGTCGTATGCGGAGTCGTTCCAGCCGGTCAGCAATGCCGCCGTGTCTGCCACGGAGTCGTTCAAACCGACCGAAGGCAAGCAATGGGAGCTGGGTATCAAATACCAACCGCCAGGTTCCAACACGTTGCTGTCGGCCGCCGTGTATGACCTGACCCAGAAAAACGTCTCGGTCACCAACACCATCGGCAACGTGAGCGTCACCAGCCAGACCGGCGAAGTGAAAGTGCGCGGCCTGGAGCTGGAAGCGGTATCCGACGTCAGCGAAAACCTCAAGCTGACTGCTGCCTACACCTTGGCCAAGTCCGAAGTGCAAAAAGGCGACTACAAAGGCAACCGCCTGCAACTGATGCCCAACCAGCAAGCCTCGCTGTGGGCCGACTACACCTGGCACAGCGGCGTGCTTGACGGTTTTGGCATCGGCGGTGGCGCGCGCTACACCGGCAATACCTATGGCGACCAGGCCAACACCTACCTGGGCAAGGCCAATGCCTACACCGTGTTCGATGCCTCGGTGCACTATGACCTCGGCCGCCTGAACAACAGCCTCAAAGGCGCGTCGGTGGCGGTCAACGCGACCAACGTGTTCAACAAGGACTACCTCTCCACCTGTGACAGTTACTACTGCTACTACGGAGATGAGCGCAGCGTCGTCGCCAGCGCCACCTACAAATGGTGATGACCTGACGACCCACGCGCGCCGACCAAGCCGTCCTTCAAGGGGCGGCTTTGGTCTTTCTGGACGTCGAGAAACAAAATGATATGAAAAGCTCAACCATCCGCCGCTGGTCCTTCATCCACACCTGGAGCAGCCTGGTCTGTACCCTGTTCCTGCTGTTGCTGGCCCTCACCGGCCTCCCGCTGATCTTCCACCACGAGCTGGAACACCTGCTCGGTGACGCTCCCGAACTGCGCGAGATGCCCGCCGGCACCCCGCACCTCGACCTGCAACAGCTGGTGCTCAAGGCCGAACAACACCGCCCAGGCGAGGTGATGCAGTACTTTGGCTATGACGAGGACGAGCCCAACGGCGTGGTGGCGATCATGGCCGCGACCGCCGGCAGCGAGCCCAATTCGTCGCACACCTTCATGCTCGACGCCCGCACCGGCGAAGCCGTTGCCATGCCGGCTGCGAACGGCGGGTTCATGATGGTCATGCTGCGCCTTCACGTGGACCTGTTCGCCGGCCTGCCTGGCAAGTTGCTGCTGGCGTTCATGGGCGTGCTGTTCGTCGTGGCGATCGTCTCTGGCACCGTGCTCTACGCGCCGTTCATGCGCCGCCTGGATTTCGCCACGGTGCGCCACGACAAGTCCCGCCGCTTGCGTTGGCTCGACCTGCACAACCTGATCGGCGTGGTGACCCTGGCCTGGGCGCTGACGGTTGGCGTCACCGGTGTGATCAGTGCACTGTCCGACCTGGTCATCGCCGCCTGGCGCAACGACAGCCTGGCCGCCATGGTCGCCCCCTACCGTGATGCCCCGCCGCTCACCGAACGCGCTCCGGCCAGCCGCCTGTTGGCCATCGCTGAGCACGCGGCGCCCGGCATGCGCCCGGATTTCATCGCCTTCCCTGGCACGCGCTTTTCCAGCGAGCACCACTACGCCGTGTTCATGAAAGGCGCCACGCACCTGACCTCGCACCTGCTCACCCCGGTGCTGATCGATGCGCAGACCCTGCAGGTGACCGCCGTCGGCGAACGGCCCTGGTACATGGACGCCATGGGCCTGTCGCAGCCGCTGCACTTCGGTGACTACGGCGGGCGCCCCATGCAGATCCTCTGGGCGGTGCTCGACGTGCTGACCCTCATCGTGCTCGGCAGCGGCCTGTACCTGTGGTGGGGCAAGCAGCGCAAACCACGGGAGGCCAAGCCATGAGCCACGCGTCGCGATCGACCACTAAGATTTTCGCCTGGCCGGCACTCATCGCCCTGCTCGGTGCCTTGGGCCTGTTCGCTGCGCTGCTGGGCGACGGCGCGTGGGATGGCTTGTCCTGGGTGGGCCTGGGCCTGCCGGCGTACTTGGCACTGCGCGGCTTCTGGCGGCGCTGAGGTAACGGGTTAACGCAGCCACCCGGCCAACGCGGTGCAGCATGGTCCTCTTTCACCAGGAGATAGGCCATGACACCGCTGCTGCGCCTCCAGTCGCTGGACAGCCAACTCGACGCACTACTGCCCCCCTTGCCGGGTGTGGAACACAGCCTCGACCAAGCCCTGAACACCCTGTTCCCCAACTCAGCGATCACCGCCCGAACCTTGTACTTCGGGCGCTTGCGCCTGCTGGACCTGGTCGGCTTTCACCTGTTCGACGGCGGCGCCTTCAAGCCACCGGCCGGTGCGCAAGCCCGACACGACGACCGCCCGCTCAACCTGCCAAGCGACTTCAACGCCCACATCGAACGCTTCTGCGCGACGCTTCGCCAAGACCTGCATGCGCGCCTGGCCAGCTATTGGCTGGCGCGTGACGAAAATGGACTGAGCCGGCAAGCACGCCTGGCCATCCTGCGCCGCGATCAACTGTTCACAGAGATGCGCTTGCGCAGCCACGACCAGACCTTGTCTGTGGAGCACGCCCGGTTGCTGACTACTTGCCTTGAATACCCACAGCCCTGGCAACGCCAGCACCTGCCCGCCGCCAGCCGCCCGCAGCTGTACCGCCCGTTGCTGTCGGGCTCGGCGCCCAACTGGCGCAGCCACTTGCCAGGCGTGCTGATCCTCACCGAGAACGGCCCGGAGGGCCGCTTGCTCGACGCGCAGGAACCGGTCGGGCGGGTGCTTTTGTGCAGCATCGTGCATGGCATCGAAGCGTTCGACAGCCTGGCCGCCTTGCACGTGGAATTATGCGAACGCCTCGAAGACCCGGTGCAGAGCGAACCGCTGACCCGGCTGCTGGTGGTGAGCGCAGACCGCCAACATGCCCACCGGGCCGAACGCCTGCGCTACGACTGGTTCAGCGAGGACCTCGCCGAGGCGCAGGCCCTGGCCATTCGCGAGGCCCATGGCAAGCGCCTGACCGCCGCTTGGCAGGCCGCCTGGGCGCAGGGCCTGCAACGCAGTATCGAACACCTCGACGCCCAACTGAGCAACGCACTGGACCTGCACCGCGAGCTCGGCAGCCAAGGTCCTGTAGCCACCCGCTATGGCCTGTTGCTGGAAAAGCACATGCCCGACTGGTTGCGCTCGACCTCGCAGCAAGGCGTTGCCCACATCATGCAAGCCATGCAAGAGCAGGTGGCGGCCATCAAGGCCGCCGCCGCGCCAGGCATCCTCACGTTGGAGCAGTTCAACCAACGCCACACCCTGCTGGCCTGGGTGCGCCAGCGGCTGCGCGAGTTTCTGCAGCAAGACCCCGGTATCGACACCGCACCGGAGCAGATCTCGATCAGCGTGACCCTGGCGCGCCAGGTCGGCCCCGTCAGCAACCCGCTCGACACCAGCGCCTACATCCCCGTGGCCAGCCGCCCGCACGCTGGCGGGACGATTGAACTGGTCAACCAAAGCTACCGGTTAGATGAACTGGCACTGCTCAATATCGCCTGGTTCGACGTCGATTACTGGCTGACCGCCCGCGTGCACCTCGACGCCGACCAGCCGCTGCCAGCCCTGACGCCACTGCGGGTCAAGCAAATCGTGCGGCGCCTGAATGCTGGTAGCGGCTACCAAGCCTACCTGCGAACCCAACTGCTCGAATCGCCCCATGGCCGCTGGCGCCAGCAGGCCTACGCGCACCTGAGCCGCACGCGCATGCACGCCGAAGCGGTCAAGGCGCGTTATGCCGGGCATTTTCAGCCGAGCACGCTCGAACAGGGTTATGGCTGGGCCGACTGCGTCATTCACTCACCCGACAGCCACAACCGGCCGCACCGCAACGAACAACAGGTGATCGCCCGGCAGATGCTGATCCAGGGGCAAACCCTGCAAGGTGTCGTGCTACTGGTCTCGCCAGAGCACTCTTACCGCATCGTGGTCTACAGCCCCGACGCGCCAGACCGCCGCCCCTGGCGTGAATACAACAACGCTCGGGCGCTGATCCGCGCCGTGCGCAGCGATGCGCAGTTGCGCCACTATGTGTTGCAACGCTTGCCGCTGGGCAACCGAAGAAGCCTGGAGGCACTGCTGGTACAGGGCCGCCTGGGCTCACACATCAGCTTGCAGACCATCACCGGCAACCTGTACGACGCCCTCTACCGCGCCGAGGTCAACACCCTGATGGCCCAAGCCAATGCCGTGACCCGCAGCAATCAAGAGCTGCTGGGGGAGTTTTCGGTCAATGTGCTCAGGCTGGTGCTGGATATCCTCACCCTGGTGCTGCCGCAGGCGGGCTCGACCGCACTGGCGTTCGGGCGCATGGGCATTTCCATCTGGGACGGTTTCGAAGCGCTCGACCGGGCCGACCATAACGGCGCGCTCCATCACGCAGTCGCCGCTCTTGGCCACGCCACCGCGGGGATCAACGACATGGCAGGCTCTGGGCTGATGCGCCGGGTCATGCGCGGCCTGCCCAAGCCGCCACCGGTGCCGCTGCCCCGGCATTACGAAGCGACCCCTGACGTAGCCAGGCTGCGCTACCGCATCGATGCGCTGCACGACGAGGCCGTGTACGAACAGCAGTCGGCGAGCCCCGGCCTGTCGCAGTACTACGTGAGGGATAACCTGGGCCGCTACTTCAATGTCACCTTCGACGGCACACGCTGGCGCGCCACCGACCCGAACCAGCCGAACACCTACCTGAAGCTGCCGATCAAGCGCTGCCTGGATGGCAGTTGGGTGGTCGACTCCCCAGTGCTCTGGTACGACGGGTTGCCGAATATCCAGCAACTGTTGGAAGACTGCCGCCTGTCCACCCCGTTACAAGGCACCGCGAGCGAAGACGATGCCCAGCTGATTCAGGACAACACCACGCTGTACCTGCAACTAGGCAGCCACCAGTTACCCGTGCGCCGCCATCTGCTCGCCGCTCACTACCACCTGGTACTGCCTGAGACGCTGCGCGGCGCGGTGCCCGCGTGGGCAGTGCTGCGCTGGCAGGATGCGCAATGGCGCATCCGCGTGCGCCAGACCGGCCGCAGCAGCAACTGGCTGGCGCTGCCGGCAGCTTATTCGGACAACCGCGGCAGCAACCGGTCCAGCCGCTGATGCAAGGCACTGTCACGCGGCCAGTTGCGCAGCAGCCGCGCCCGGTCACGGGCATAGGCCGGGGCGAAGCTGAGCTGGGTGGCGTGCTGGCACATGGCATCGAGGTCGATCAGCGACCACTGGCCGTTATCCCAGAACAGGTTATGGCCCTTGAAGTCGCCATGGCTGATGCGCTCGCGGATCAGTTGCTGCATGACCTTCACCAGCGCGTCGACCTGCTCTTCAGGTGCCTCGCCGTTTTCCACATAGGGCGCGAAGCACGCGGTCAGGTCCGGGCCATCGACATAGTCGGTGACCAGATAGGCACGGCTGCGCAGGCCCATGACACGCTCCTCTAGCACTGCCAGAGGGCGTGGCGTGGCGATGTCGAGAAATTCCAGGCGATGGCCTTCGATCCACGAGTGCCAGGCCCGGCTCGGGCGCCAGAAGCGCTTGAACCAGTGCGCAGTGTTCTTGATGTTGTAGCGTTTGAGCACCAGTTGCCGGCCATCGACCTCGATGCGGGCCACACTGGCGGCGCCACCGGTCTTGTACAAGTGGCCCTTGTCGATCAGCTCATCAGCGTGTTCCAGCACCGGCAGCATGGCCTGCACCTCAGCGCGGCGAATCGCCCGCAGGCCCGAAAGGCTGCGCTCGACGCTGAACAGCGAGCACTCGCGGCCGGCCTTTTCCAGGTAGTCCTTCTGGCGCCAGTTGCGCACCTTGTCCACCTGCTTCTGCAGCGCTTCGAGTGGCAGCGCGTGCTCGGCATTGGCCAACAGGTAATGCACCAACAGCTCTTCGATGAACGGCTCCAGGCGCTTGGGCAATTGGGCGAAGAACACGCCGAGGTTTTCCAGCACACGCGGGCGCGACAACTGCTGGCCCGGGGTCTCGGCCTTGATGCCCGCGCCGTCGATCAGGTACAGCTTGCCGCCATGGCGCAGCAGGTTGTCCAGGTGCAGGTCTTCCTGCCACAAGCCCTTGGCGTGCATCTGCGCCACCGCCGTCAGCGCCTCACCCAACACCGCGTGTTGCTCGTCTGCCAGTACCGGCAGGTGCTCCACGGCGGCCCAGGCATCGGCCAGGCTTTCGGCGCCATCCAGAAACGCGAACAGCAGCCAGCCGCCCTCGCCTTCCTTCAAACCATCGGCCAGCAGTTTCGGCGTGGTCAGGCCCTGCTCGGCCAGCCACTTGACGCCTTGCAGCTCGCGCTGGAAGTGCCGGGCAGCATTGCTGCCCACCAACAGCTTGGCCAGCACCGGCGTGCCGCGCCAGACACCAGCACCCACATAACGCTGGCCGGGCAGCACGCGCAGCAGGCTGAGCAGTTGCAGCTCGGCGCTGCCGGCGGCATCGGCCAAGCTCACGTTCAGGGGCAACGCCGGGGCGCGCCCGGCCTCTTTCAGTTCAGACAAACGCATCAGCGGGCCTCTTTTTCACGACGGCGTTGCGTCAGGCGTTGCAGCCAGGTGCCGACCAGCGTGCTGTCCGCCGGCTGCACCAGGTAGGCTGCCAGCAGGTGGCGCACATCCGCCTCGCTCCAGGCCCGGGCACGGCGCAACAGGGGCTCCAGGTCCTTGAGCCGGTCACGCATGCCGAACAGCAGGGGCCGGGTTTTTTCCAGGTCGATCAATTGGGCGTCCCAGCCTTCGCGGCGTTGCCGTAGGAAGATGTGCTTGGGGTAGAAGCAGCCGTGCACCTGGCCAGCGCTGTGCAGCGTGCGCGCCAACTGGCCGCAGGCCTCGAGGATGCCGTTGCGTTCGGCCTCGCCCAACTGCGGCCACTGAGCCAGCAGGCTGTCCAGGTCGGCCCACTCGTCCAGGGCACGGGTCATGAGGATCGCCCGGTGCTCGCCGGCCTGCTTGCGCTCGCCATAGAACACCGCTTGCAAGGCCGGAATGTGCAGCTTCTGGTAGCGGCTGATGTTGCGGAATTCGCGGGCGAAGGTTGGCTCGCCGAATGGCCGGTGCAAGGTACGGGTGAGGTAGTCGCTCTGGCGCTTGAGGTAGTAGCCCTTGCCTTCGAGTTCCAGGCGGAACACGCTGCTCCAGCCCCCACGCCCGGTGTTGGGCTCGTCCACGGCATCGAGCTGCAGCGCCCACAGCGCGTCGAAATCGTTCAAGCCGTGGCGTTTGAGCAGCGCGAGGTCCGCGCTGGCCAGGTAATCGGTCATTCCCTTCCCTCGAAAAAGCTCAGCACTTGGCGAATCCGCTGCTTGTCGCGGGCGTTGAGCCTGTCGCGACCACGGTATTGCAGGTAGAAACGCAGGCGCTGGGTCGCCGACAGGTGGTATTTGGCGACCTTGTCCAGGCACGCCAAGTCTTTGATCATCCGGTGCCGCCACATGAAGCCGCGCCAGAAGTCGCCGGTCGGGCAGTCGATGAAGAACAGCGTGCCCTGGTCGTCGACCAGCAGGTTGCGCCACTTCAAGTCGTTGTGGGCAAAACGGTGCTCGTGCATGACCCGAGTGTGGCGCGCCAGTTGGCGGCTGACGTGGTCGACCCAGGCGGGGTCAGCCAGGCGCGGGTCTTTGCGTTCGGCCAAGGCCGACAGGTCTTCGGTGCGCGGCAGCTCGCGGGTGATCATCGCCCCGCGGCCAAACGCCAGGCCCTTGCGCTCCAGGCCCCAGGCGACCACTTCGGCGGTGGGAATGCCCCACTTGGCGAACTGCTTGAGGTTTTGCCATTCGGCCTTGATGCGCGGCCGGCCGAGGTAGCGGCGCATGTGCTTGCCCGCCCCGGTGTAACGCTTGACGTAGTAATTGACGCCCTCGCGCTCGATGCGCACCACTTCACTGAGCGGGTCGCGGGTCAGGCGTTCACCCTGCAGGGCGAAGACTGCGTCAAGGCTGCCGAAATCCGCCGCCAGGTGTTCGTAGCCTGGCGCCAGTGTCCAACCCGCCATCAGAGTGCATCCCCATAGCGTTGTTTGCGGTCATAGAGTTTCTGCGCCTTGCGTTCCAGCCAGGCGAGCAACGCGGCCTCGTCGGCAAGCACTTGGCGCAGCGGGCGCTGGAAGTAGCCACGCAAAAAGCGCAGCTTGTCGCGCCGGGTCAGGCCGATGTCCAGCGCCGAGAAGTACAGCGCGGCCAGGTCTTTGTCACGCCAGCGGCGGCTGATTTTCGCCCGGGTCTGGGCACGGTGCAGGTCGATGACCGACAGTTTGAAGTCTTCTGGCGTCACCGGGCGATCGGTGTGCAGCAGGAAGTGGCAGATGTAGCAGTCGCGGTGGTTGACCCCGGCGCGGTGCATGCCGCCAGTCATCTTCGCCACTTCGGCGATCAGCGCACGCTTGAGGCGTGGCGCGGGCGGCTGCTTGACCCAGTCGATACTGAAGTCTTCCAGGCTGATGGTCGGCGCCAGTTCTTCGGTCACGATGAACGAATGCTGAGTGGCCGGGTTGCTGCCGCGCTCGCCATAGGCGACGGCGGTCATGGTCGGCACGCCGACCTCGTGCAGGCGCTGGATGGCTCGCCATTCCTGGCCGGCACCGAGCACCGGCAGCTTGGCGCTGAACAGGTTCTTGAAGATCTCACCCCAGCCGATGCCGCGGTGGATCTTGACGAAAAACCCCTCGCCCTCGACGACGGTGCGCAGCGTGCGGCGCCCTTCCAGCTCGCGGTACACCTCGCCTTGCAGCGCTTCCACGGCCTCGAAGGCATCACGCCCGGCCCACAAGCGCTTGAAGGGTTCGGCCAGTATCAGCTTCATGCGGTCTCCTGCCCCAGGATCACATCAGCAGCATGCTGCGGCATGCTGTACAGGTCGGCCGTATCGGCAAAGGCCAGGCCGTTGCGCGACCAGTCGGCACGGGCCTGCGGGTCTTCGAGCATGCGTTGCAGGTAGCCGTTGAGCTGTTCCTGTTCGAACGGCTCGTCCAGCACCAAGCCGCTGTCGGCTTCGGCGATGTAATGGGCATAGCCACACACCTTGGAAACCAGCACCGGCAGGCCTGCCACCAGCGCTTCGAGCAGCACGGTGCCGGTGTTTTCGTTGTAGGCCGGGTGGATCAGCAGGTCAGCGCCCAGCAGGAAGCGTGGGATATCGCTACGCCCCTTGAGGAACTGCACCTGGTCGCCCAGGCCGAGGGTGGCGCTCTGCAACTGGAAGACCTTGGGGTCGTCCTGGCCGATGACCATCAACCGGGTGCGCTTGCGCAAGGCCGACGGCAGCGCGGCCAAAGCCTTGAGGCTGCGGTCGACGCCCTTGGTCTTGAAGCCCGAACCGATCTGCACCAGCAGCAGGTCATCGTCGCCCAGGTTGAATTCCTGGCGGAACTCGGCGCGGATCTGGGCGGCGTTGGCCGGCGCCCGACGGTCCTGGGAAATGCCCGGCGGCAGCAGGTGGAAGCGTTCAGCCGGGGTGCCGTAGTGTTTGACGAACAGCGGCTGCTGCACCTCCGAGATCATCAGCACCTCGGTTTTCGAATCTTTGGCGAACACCGCCCGCTCGTACTCGGCAAAGTGCCGGTAGCGGCCCCAGCGCTTATAGAGGCCACCACGCAGGGTCTGAGCCTTGTCCTCGAAGCAGCCGTCGGCGGCGTAGTACACGTCCAGCCCCGGCATCTTGTTGAAGCCAATCAGGCGGTCGACCGGGCGCTTGGCCAGGTCGGCTTCCATCCAGGCGCTGAGCTTCTCGTTGCGGCGGTGGTTGAACAGCGCCTTGACCGGCGCCACCAGCACTTCGAAGCCAGGCGGAATGTCACCTTCCCAGATCAGCGTGTACACACGGATCTGGTGGCCCCGCTTCTGGCATTCCAGGGCAATGCGCATGAAATCGCGCTGCAGCCCGCCGAAGGGGAAATATTTGTAAAGCACGAAAGCCAGTTGCATCAACGAACATCCTCAGCCAGCAGCAGCGCGCTCAAGCGGCTCGCCACATGCTCGGGATTCAGGCGAGTGAAGCACAGCGGCCACTCGCGTTTGAGATCGAACCGGCGCAGGTCATCGGCGCTCGGCTTGTAGGTGCACTTTTTCTGCAGGCACGGCGCACAGGGGAAATCGCTGGCCTGGTGAACCTGGGCGCGGCCATAGGCGCCGGTCAGGCCCGGGTTGGTCGGGCCGAACAGTGAAATGGTCGGCACATCCAGCGCCGCAGCCAAATGGCCCAGGCCGGTGTCCACCGCCACGCAGGCCTTGGCCGCCGCCAGCACGCGGGCAACGCCGACAAGGTTCAACTTGGGCAGTACCTGGCAGTTATTCAAGCCCTGGGCGATACGTTCGGCGCGTGCCTTCTCGGCCGGGTTGCCCCACGGCAGGCGCACTTGCAGCTTGCGCCGGCCCATGCGCTCGGCCAGCTCGCGCCAGTAAGCCTCGGGCCAATGCTTGGTGGCCCAGGTGGTGCCGTGCAGGAACACCACGTAGGGCGCGGCGGGCGGCAATTGCAGGCGATCGAGGTCCAGGCCGTAGTTGCCGATGCCTTCCGGCAAGTCGTAGGCCAGGGCCAGGGCGAACAGCTGGCGCACACGTTCGACCGCGTGCTGGCCCGTGGCGACCGACAGGCGCCGGTCATAAAAACGGCTGGCCAGGCCTTCGCGCGCCGAGTAGCGGTCTAACCCTGCCACCGGTGCCTTGACGTAGCGGGTCAGCCAGGCCGACTTGACCAGGCCCTGGGCATCGATCACCAGGTCGTACTTGCGCGCGCGAACGCGCTGCTTGAACGCCTTCCACTCGCCGCTCTTGAGGGTCTGCCAGATGTTCTTGCGCCAGCGACGGATCGCCACCGGGATCACCTGGTCGACTGCCGGGTGCCAGCTGGGGATCTCGGCAAAGCCTTCTTCCACCACCCAGTCGAAACGAATGCCCGGTATCGCATGGGCGGCATCGGTGATCGCCGGCAGGGTGTGGATCACATCCCCCAGCGACGATGTCTTGATGATCAGTACCCGCACTTAGTCGACCTCGGCCACGGTATCGATCAGGTTCGGACCGCCCAGGCTGTGCAAGGCGGCGATGACTTGCTGCGGGTCGAGCAGGCGCAGGCAGTTGTAGTGGCCGAAGCGGCAGGTGCGGTCGAAGCACGGGCTGCATTCGATGCCGGTGCGCACCACTTCCACCTGCTCGGCCAGCGGCGGCGTGAAACCCGGCGAGGTCGAGCCATACACGGCGACCAGCGGGCGATTCAGCGCGGCCGCCACGTGCATCAGCCCGGAGTCGTTGGACACCACGGAATCGGCGCAAGACATCAGGTCGATGGCCTCGGCCAGCGAGGTTTCGCCGGCCAAGTTGTAGGATTCTTCACGCAAGCCCGGGATCAGCCGGTCGCGGATCTGCTCGCCGACGGGGTGATCGCTTTTCGAACCGAACAACCACACCTGCCAGCCCTGGCGGATCATCGCCTCGGCCACGGCGGCGTAGTGCTCGGCCGGCCAGCGTTTGGCCTCGCCAAACTCGGCACCGGGGCACAGCGCCAGCACCGGGCGGTCGAGTGCCAGGCCGAACTTGGCCAGGGCGGCGTCACGGCTCTGCGGTTCGATCTGCAGGCTGGGGCGTGGGTAAGGCTGAGGCAGCTCGGTGCCCGGCGCATAGGCCAGGGCCATGAAGCGCTCGATCATCAGCGGGTAGCGTGCCTTGTCCAGCTTGCGCACGTCGTTGAGCAGGCCGAAGCGCATCTCGCCGCGCCAGCCGGTGCGTTTGGGAATACCGGCAAAGAACGGCACCAACGCCGATTTCATCGAGTTGGGCAGCAGAATTGCCTGGTCGTACTGGCCGGCCAGGGACTTGCCGATGCGACGTCGGGTGGCCAGTTCCAGCGCACCGTGGCCAAGCGGGAAGCTCAACGCTTGGCGCACCTCGGGCATGCGTTCGAGGATCGGCCGGCTCCATTCGGGCGCCAGCACGTCGATCACGCAGTCGGGGTGCTGCTGTTTCAGGCACTGGAACAAGGTCTGCGCCATTACCATGTCGCCGACCCAGCTGGGGCCAATGATCAGTATTCTCATGCTTAGTCCAGAAACGCTCGGGGAGGCTACAGGCTGCGGTACAGCCTGGCCTCCCCTCTTTATATTCAGGCTATGTGGCGTGCAGTGTACCACCGGTGGTGAGGCATGGACCTTTGGGGCTGCTTTGCAGCCCTTCGCGGCACAAGGCCGCTCCTACAGGGGCCCCAGCGGTATCAAGTCAAACCCAGCTCGCCCCAGATCCGCCGCACCTCGCGGCGTTCATCGGCAAACTGCGCCGCATCGATCACCCCGGCCTGCTTCTGCAGGGCCTGGCGGTGCGAGGCAGAACGGAACGCCTTGTACACTTCACGCAACAGCACCGCGTCACTGGCCGGCATCAAACCTGCCTGCTCCAGCTCTTCCAGAATGCGGATGTTATCGGTCCATCGGAGTATGGCCGGGTGGTCGTGAGACCAGGCCAAAGCCGCGTATTGCACCATAAATTCGATATCGACGATACCGCCGGCATCCTGCTTGATATCGAAGGGTACACCGGCCTCGAAGGCATTGGCTGCGGTGCCGGCAGCCGTGGCCTTGGTGCCGAGATTGCCGCGCATCTTGGCGCGCATCTCACTGACTTCGGTGCGCAACGTCTCAAGGTCACGGGGTTGGCCCAGGACGTTGGCGCGCACGCCTTCGAACGCCGCGCCCACCTGTTTGCAGCCGACCAGCACACGCGCACGCACCAAGGCCTGGTGCTCCCAGGTCCAGGCCTCCTTCTGTTGATAGCGCTCGAAGGCACCGAGCGAGCTGACCAACAGCCCCGAAGCGCCGGACGGGCGCAGGCGCATGTCCACGTCATACAGCTGGCCAGAGTTGGTCTGGGTGGTCAGCAAGTGGATGATGCGCTGGCCCAGGCGGGTAAAGAACTGCGCGCTGTCGATCGGCTTGGCGCCATCGGTTTCGGCCTGGGGGTCGCCATCGTGAATGAACACCAGGTCCAGGTCCGAGCCATGGCCCAGTTCAAGCCCACCGACCTTGCCATAACCAATGATGATGAAGCCCGGATCGCACAGGCTGCCGTCGCTGCGCTTGGGCTGGCCGTGGCGGGCTACGGTCTGGCGCCAGGCCAGGGCCAGCACCTGGTCGAGGATGGCTTCGGCCAGCCAGGTCAGGTAATCGCTGACTTTCATCAACGGCAGGTTGCCACTGATTTCCGAGGCCGCCACACGCAGGCTGTGGGCCAGCTTGAAGTGGCGCAGCGCCTCCATCTGCTGTTCCAGGTCGTCTTCGGGGATGCGCGTCAAACGTTCGCGCAGTTCGCTGGCCAGCTCCGGCGCCAATGGCGGGCTGAATAGCCGGCCCTCGTTGAGCAACTCGTCGAGCAGCAACGGGTAGCGCGCAATCTGCTCGGCGATCCAAGGGCTGGCCGCGCACAGGGTCAACAGGCGGCGCAAGGCACCCGGGTTTTCGGTGAGCAGCACCAAGTAGGCCGACCGCCGCGCAACCGCTTCGACCAGCGGCAGCACGCGTTCAAGCACCAGGTCAGGGTCTTGGTGCTCCACGGCCTGGGCCAAGAGCCTTGGAATAAAGGCGTCCAAACGTTCGCGTCCAATGCGCTGCATCGAGCGCAATTGCGGGCTGCCCCGCAACCCGGCGAGGCGACGCAACGCATCGGCGGGTTGTTTGAACCCGGCTTCTTCAAGCTGACGACAGGCGGCGTCTTCATCCTGCGCCTGCTCCCACAGCGGCGACCATTCGCCACCGACCACCAGTTCGCCCTCGCCGTCCTCATCATCCGGGTCGGCAATCACCTGGCGGAAGTGCCAATCGACCCGGCCGCGCCAGTACATCAATTGGTCATGGAAGCCCTGCCAGTCGGCGAAGCCGAGGATGTAGGCGACCCGCGCCTGGTCAATTTCGTTGTCCGGCAGCATCTGCGTCTGGCGGTCGGCGATGGCCTGGATAGCGTGCTCGGTATAACGCAGGAATTCGTAGCCTTCGCGCAACTCGGCCACCACCGCGGGTGGCAGGTAACCTTGCCCTTCGAGGGTCGCCAGCACCTTGAGCAAGGGCCGTTGCTGCAGGCTCAGGTCTCGCCCGCCATGAATCAGCTGGAAGGCCTGGGCGATGAACTCCACCTCGCGGATGCCGCCAGCACCCAGCTTGATGTTCTCGGACATGCCCTTGCGCCGTACCTCCTGCTGGATCAGCTGCTTCATGGTGCGCAGGGCTTCGATGGCCGAGAAGTCCAGGTAACGGCGGTAGACGAACGGGCGCAGCATCTCTTGCAACTGAGCGCCTGCCGCCTGGTCACCGGCCACCACCCGCGCCTTGATCATGGCGTAGCGTTCCCAGTCGCGGCCTTGGTCCTGGTAGTACTGCTCCAGGGCATTGAAGCTCAGCACCAGCGAACCGGCCGAACCGTAAGGGCGCAGGCGCATGTCGACGCGGAACACGAAACCGTCGACGGTGACCGGGTCCAGGGCCTTGATCAGGCGCTGACCCAGGCGGGTGAAGAACTCCTGGTTGTCCAGCGAGCGCTTCACCCCTTCAGTCTCGCCGCCCTCGGGGAAGGCGAAGATCAGGTCGATGTCCGACGACAGGTTCAGCTCCACCGCCCCCAGCTTGCCCATACCCAGCACCACCATGTGCTGCGCCAGGCCGCTGCGGTGGCCGATGGGCGTGCCGAACTGCTGGCAATGGCGTGGGTACAGCCATTGATACGCTTCGTCGATGGCGGCGTCGGCAAGGTCGGACAGGTCACGGCAGGTTTCGCCCAGCTCGGCCTGGCGCGTAATGTCGCGCCAGATGATGCGCAACTGCTGGCGATTGCGCTCGCGCCGCAGGTTACGCGCCAGCTCGTCTTCGCTTTGCGCTGCCTGGGCCACTGCGGCGATCTGCCCGCGCAACTCGCCGGGCGCATAGCGGCGGTCCAGTTCACCACTGGCCATCTGGGCGAGCAGCATGGCCGGTTCGCGCTGGGCCAGGCCAAGGACGAAGTCGCTGGCGGCAGCAACTTGGTCAAACTGTTGCCGATGGGCCGGGCTGCAACCGTTCAGGTCGAGTTCGGGGTGGCCAGCCACAGCTTCGCTGAGGAACTGCTGATTACGAGCGACCAGCGGTTGCAGGGTGGCGGGCAGATCGAGCGGCAAAGGCAGGCGCATGGACTATCCTTGATCGGCGTGAAAGAGAGGGGTAAAGGCGGCCAAATGGAAGGCGGACCACGGTTGGACTGTCATACAAAAGTTGGAAATAGCTGAAAAAAAGCAATCACTGGCAAAAAACATCAAGAATCACCCGTTCGCGACACATCGCCAACCAACATGAACGTTTTTCCCCACAAGCCGGGGTGCGACCAAAAGCCGCATTTGTGTAGTTTTACTACTACCCCGACTGTCTAAAAGCATGAAATGCGAATGCATTTGTAGTAAAACTACACGGCGCCGGATCACACTCCGGTAATCCAAGAATTCACGACGTCTGCCCATAAGGCCAGTCGCAAACTCAGGCAATCGATTCTGGTTGCCTTTCCGCCCTGGAGCAAGCCATGCAAGACCTCGATCCAATCGAAACCCAGGAATGGCTGGATGCCCTGGAGTCGGTCCTCGACAAAGAAGGCGAAGACCGCGCTCATTACCTGATGACCCGTATGGGCGAGCTGGCCACCCGCAGTGGCTCCCAGCTGCCGTATGCGATCACCACGCCATACCGCAACACCATCCCTGTCACCCACGAAGCACGCATGCCTGGCGACCTGTTCATGGAACGCCGCATTCGCTCGTTGGTGCGTTGGAACGCGCTGGCCATGGTGATGCGCACCAACCTGAAGGACTCGGACCTGGGCGGCCACATCTCCAGCTTCGCCTCCAGTGCCACCCTGTACGACATCGGCTTCAACTACTTCTTCCAGGCCCCGACCGAAGAACACGGCGGCGACCTGGTGTTCTTCCAGGGCCACGCTTCGCCAGGCGTTTACGCCCGTGCCTTCATGGAAGGCCGCATCAGCGAAGACCAGATGAACAACTTCCGTCAGGAAGTGGACGGTAACGGCCTGTCTTCGTACCCGCACCCATGGCTGATGCCTGACTTCTGGCAGTTCCCGACCGTTTCGATGGGTCTGGGCCCGATCCAGGCGATCTACCAGGCGCGCTTCATGAAGTACCTGGAGGCCCGTGGCTTCATCCCGGCCGGCAAGCAGAAGGTCTGGTGCTTCATGGGCGACGGCGAGTGCGACGAGCCGGAATCCCTGGGCGCAATCGCCCTGGCTGGCCGCGAGAAGCTGGACAACCTGATCTTCGTCATCAACTGCAACCTGCAGCGCCTCGACGGCCCGGTTCGCGGCAACGGCAAGATCATCCAGGAACTCGAAGGCGTGTTCCGTGGCGGTGGCTGGAACGTCAACAAAGTCGTCTGGGGCCGCTTCTGGGACCCACTGCTGGCCAAGGACACCAACGGTGCCCTGCAGCGCCGCATGGACGAAGTCATCGACGGCGAGTACCAGAACTACAAAGCCAAAGACGGCGCGTACGTGCGTGAGAACTTCTTCAACACCCCAGAGCTCAAGGCCATGGTCGAAGACCTGTCCGACGAAGAGATCTGGAAGCTCAACCGTGGCGGCCACGACCCGTACAAGGTCTACGCGGCTTATCACCAGGCGGTGAACCACAAAGAGCAGCCGACTGTCATCCTGGCCAAGACCATCAAGGGTTACGGCACCGGTGCAGGCGAAGCCAAGAACACCGCGCACAACACCAAGAAGGTCGACGTCGACAGCCTGCGTCACTTCCGTGACCGCTTCGACATCCCGGTCAAGGATGCTGACCTTGAGAACCTGCCGTTCTTCAAGCCGGAAGAAGGTTCTGCCGAAGCCAAGTACCTGGCCGAGCGCCGCGCTGCCCTGGGTGGCTTCGTGCCGCAACGTCGCGCCAAGAGCTTCAGCGTGCCGACCCCATCCCTGGAAACGCTGAAAGCGATCCTGGACGGCTCGGGCGACCGCGAAATCTCCACCACCATGGCCTTCGTGCGCATCCTGGCGCAGCTGGTCAAGGACAAGGAAATCGGCCAGCGCATCGTCCCGATCATCCCGGACGAAGCCCGTACCTTCGGTATGGAAGGCATGTTCCGCCAGTTGGGCATCTACTCGTCCGTCGGCCAGCTCTACGAGCCAGTCGATAAAGACCAGGTGATGTTCTACCGCGAAGACAAGAAGGGCCAGATTCTCGAGGAAGGCATCAACGAAGCCGGCGCCATGTCGTCGTTCATCGCTGCCGGTACCTCGTACAGCTGCCACAACCAGCCGATGCTGCCGTTCTACATCTTCTACTCGATGTTCGGCTTCCAGCGTATCGGCGACCTGGCCTGGGCCGCTGGCGACAGCCGCACCCGTGGCTTCCTGATCGGCGGTACCGCCGGCCGTACCACCCTCAACGGTGAAGGCCTGCAGCACGAAGACGGTCACAGCCACATGATGGCGGGCACCATCCCGAACTGCCGCACCTATGATCCGACCTACGGCTACGAGCTGGCGGTGATCATCCAGGACGGCATGAAGAAGATGACCGAAGAGCAACAGGACATCTTCTACTACATCACCGTGATGAACGAATCCTACCAGCAGCCAGCCATGCCGGCCGGTGTCGAGGAAGGCATCATCAAGGGTATGTACCTGCTCGAAGAAGACACCCGCGAAGCCGCGCACCACGTTCAGCTGATGGGCTCCGGCACCATCCTGCGCGAAGTTCGCGAAGCGGCGAAGATCCTGCGTGAAGAGTTCAACGTCGGTGCCGACGTGTGGAGCGTCACCAGCTTCAACGAACTGCGTCGCGACGGCCTGGCCGTGGAACGCGCCAACCGCCTCAAGCCTGGCCAGAAGCCTCAGCTGACTTACGTCGAAGAATGCCTGAACGGTCGCAAAGGCCCGGTCATCGCCTCCACCGACTACATGAAGCTGTTCGCCGAACAGATTCGCCAGTGGGTGCCGAGCAAAGAGTTCAAAGTCCTGGGTACCGACGGTTACGGTCGCAGCGACAGCCGCAAGAAGCTGCGTCACTTCTTCGAAGTTGACCGCCACTTCGTGGTGCTGGCTGCCCTGGAAGCCTTGGCTGACCGTGGCGAGATCGAACCGAAAGTGGTGGCTGACGCTATCGTCAAGTTCGGCATCGATCCGGACAAGCGCAACCCACTGGACTGCTGAGGAGTATTTTTAAGTGAGCGAACTCATTCGCGTACCTGACATCGGCAGCGGTGAAGGTGAAATCATCGAGCTGTTCGTCAAGGTCGGTGACCGTATCGAGGCTGACCAGAGCCTGCTGACCCTGGAGTCCGACAAGGCCTCCATGGAGATCCCGGCCCCTAAGGCCGGCGTGATCAAAGAGCTGAAGGTCAAGCTGGGCGATCGCCTGAAAGAAGGCGACGAGCTGCTGGTGCTGGAAGCCGAGGGCGCTGCGGCGTCCGAGGCGCCAGCCGCCGCACCTGCGCCTGCCGCTGCGCCGGCCGCCGCTGAAAAGCCGGCCGCCGAAGCTGCGCCTGCGCCTGCTGCAGCCCCGGCTGCCGCCAGCGTGCAAGACATCCACGTGCCGGACATCGGCTCGTCGGGCAAGGCCAAGATCATCGAAGTGCTGGTCAAGGTCGGCGACACCGTCGAAGCCGACCAGTCGCTGATCACTCTGGAGTCCGACAAGGCCTCCATGGAGATCCCATCGCCTGCTGCTGGCGTGGTCGAAGAAGTGCTGTGCAAGCTGGAAGATGAAGTCGGCACTGGCGACCTGATCTTCAAGCTGAAGGTTGCTGGCGCAGCGCCGGCTGCCGCACCGGCTCCGGCCGCTGCTGCACCGGCCAAGGCTGAGGCTGAGGCTGCGCCTGCTGCCGCACCTGCCGCTGCCGCCCCGGCTGCTGCCCCTGCTCCGGTCGCTACCGCGCCGGCTGCTGGCAACAACGCCAAGGTTCACGCTGGCCCAGCCGTCCGTCAGCTGGCCCGTGAATTCGGTGTCGAGCTGGGCGCTGTCGCGGCCACCGGCCCGCATGGCCGCATCCTGAAAGAAGACGTGCAGGTTTACGTCAAAGCGATGATGCAGAAGGCCAAGGAAGCCCCGGCAGCCGCCGGCGCAACCGGCGGCGCTGGCATCCCGCCAATCCCTGCCGTGGACTTCAGCAAGTTCGGTGAAGTGGAAGAAGTGGCCCTGACCCGCCTGATGCAGGTCGGTGCCGCCAACCTGCACCGCAGCTGGCTGAACGTGCCGCACGTAACTCAGTTCGACTCCGCCGACATCACCGAGCTGGAAGCCTTCCGCGTTGCGCAGAAGGCCGTGGCCGAGAAGGCTGGCGTCAAGCTGACCGTGCTGCCACTGCTGCTCAAGGCCAGCGCATTCCTGCTCAAGGAAATGCCGGACTTCAACAGCTCGCTGGCGCCAAGCGGCAAAGCGATCATCCGCAAGAAATACGTGAACATCGGCTTTGCCGTGGACACCCCGGATGGCCTGCTGGTCCCTGTGATCAAGAACGTCGACCAGAAGAGCCTGCTGCAACTGGCTGCCGAAGCCGCTGCACTGGCCGAGAAGGCGCGCACCAAAAAGCTGTCGGCCGACGACATGCAAGGCGCCTGCTTCACCATCTCCAGCCTCGGCCACATTGGCGGCACCGGCTTCACGCCGATCGTCAACGCGCCTGAGGTGGCGATCCTGGGCGTTTCGAAGGCAACCATGCAGCCAGTCTGGGATGGCAAAGCCTTCCAGCCGAAGCTGATGCTGCCGCTGTCGCTGTCCTACGATCACCGTGTGATCAACGGCGCTGCCGCCGCGCGCTTCACCAAGCGCCTGGGCGACGTGCTGGCGGATATCCGCACCCTGCTGCTGTAAGGCGGCACGCTGCCCCTCGCAAGAGGGGCAGTACCCTTTTCGAGCTGCCACGCTCGTACCTCAACCCCGTCATTTGGCGGGGCTTTTTTTTGCCTGCGGCTCACACCTCACCGTTTTTTTTGTAGGAGCAGCCTTGTGCTGCGAAAGGGCGGGTACCACCGCCAACATTTGCAGCGCCTGGCAGGGCCTCTTCGCAGCACAAGGCTGCTCCTACAAGGGGTGCGCCTATAGTTTGTGGTACCTCTGCCGATAACCCGTACACAGCATCACACATGGCCGCTTGCCAGCCCTCGGGACATGATGCAACCTTGCCAGATACGCCGCCGACCAGGCCGTGTTTCCCTCTTCAAGCGAGTCTTCGATGAAAAGCCAACCCGATGCCGCCAGCCGTGTGGCGGCCGAGGTCGTCACGCAGCTACCCGTGCCCTCGCGGCTCGGCATGCTGCGTTTCGAAAGGCTCAACGAAGCCACCTGGGCCATGCTCTACCTCGACCCCACCTGCGAACGCCAGTTCGGCCTGCAGGCAGGCGAGCTGTGCGCCTTGGTCGATTCGCCCTATGCCAGCCTGATGGAACCCGAAGCCCGCTACAGGCTGCACGACGAAATCCAGTCGCAGCTTGCCCGGCGTGGCTACTACCGCGTGCGCTACACCTTGCATGCCCCTGGCGCGTCACTGCGCCTGCTGGAGGCCGGGGAAGCCTACAGGCAACACAACCGGCAACTGCTGCGCGGCTACCTGAGCGTACTCGACGACCCGCCCGAAGACGCCGCCGACCCCGACGCCAGTGACCTGGAATCGCGCAACAACCGCCTGCAACTGGCCCTGCAGCTCAACCAGCGCGCCCAGCAAGAACAGCTTGAACACCTGGAGCGTGTGCGTGGCCAGCAAGACCTGATCCTGCGCCTGGCCCGCCAGCGTTACAGCGCAGAGAACTCGCTGCTCGAAGCCGCCGAGCTGATCACCCAGAGCGCCTGCGAAATCTACAAGGTCGACAGCGCCAGCATCTGGCACCTGGAAGGCCAGCGCCTGGAGCCGATCAGTGCCTGGTACCGCCACGAGCAGGAACATCGCCTGCCCGAAGCCATCGATGCCAGCCACTTTCCCGACTACCTCGACGCACTGCACGCCAGCCGCGCCATCGACGCTCATAACGCCAACCACGACCCGCGCACCCGCGCCCTGACCCAGAGCCTGTGCCCCGACAACAAAGCCATGCTCGATGCCAGCGTGCGCGTCGATGGCCAGGTAATCGGGGTGTTGTGCCTGGAGCAGAGCGGCCAGCCGCGGGCCTGGCAGTCCGATGAAATCGCCTTTGCCGGTGAGCTGGCCGACCAGTTCGCCCAGGTCATCACCAACCACAACCGACGCACTGCGGCCAGCGCCCTGCACCTGTTCCAGCGCGCCGTGGAACAAAGCGCCAGTGCCTTTTTGCTGGTCAACCGCGACGGCGTGGTGGAATACGTCAACCCAAGCTTCACGGCGATCACCCAGTACAGCACCGATGAAGTGCAGGGGCGCCAACTGGCCGAGCTGCCAGCCCTGGAAAACCTCAGCGAGTTGCTGTTCGATTCGCCGTCGAGCCTGGCCATGGGCAACAGCTGGCAAGGCGAATTCAAGAGCCGGCGCAAAAACCTCGAGCCCTACTGGGGCCAACTGTCGATATCCAAGGTGTATGGCGACAACCGTGAGCTGACCCACTACATCGGCATCTACGAAGACGTCACCCAGACCAAGCTGGCCCAACAGCGCATCGAGCGCCTGGCCTACACCGACAACCTGACCAACCTGGGCAACCGCCCGGCGTTCATCCGCAGCCTCGACGAGCGCTTTGCCCGTAACAGCGAGAGCTCGATGTGCCTGCTGCTGGTGGACATCGACAACTTCAAGCGCATCAACGACAGCCTCGGCCACCAGACCGGCGACAAGCTGTTGGTGAGCCTGGCTCGCCGCCTGCGCAACAGCCTCAGCGCCGGTGGCATCCTGGCGCGTTTCGCCAGCAACGAGTTCGCTGTGCTGCTCGACGACACCCGCCTGGAAGACGGCCAGGACGTCGCCCAGCAGTTGCTGCACACCCTCGACAAGCCGATGTTCGTCGACAACCAGCTGATCAACGTCACCGCCTCGGTGGGCCTTGCCTGTGCGCCGCTGCACGGCATCGACCCGGCGAGCCTGATGAAAAACGCAGGCCTGGCGCTGCACAAGGCCAAGGCCAACGGCAAGCATCAGGTGCAGGTGTTTACCGAAGTGCTCAATGCCGAGGCCAGTTACAAGCTGTTCGTCGAGAACAACCTGCGCCGCGCCCTGACCCAGAACGAACTGGAAGTGTTCTACCAGCCCAAGCTGTGCCTGCGCAGCGGCCGCCTGCTGGGGTTGGAAGCACTGCTGCGCTGGAACCACCCCGAGCGCGGCATGATCCGCCCGGACCAGTTCATCAGCGTGGCCGAGGAAACCGGCCTGATCATCCCCATCGGCAAGTGGGTGGTGCGCCAGTCGTGCCGCATGAGCCAGCAACTGCGCGAGGCCGGCCTGGGCAACTTGCACGTGGCCATCAACCTGTCGCCCAAGCAATTCTCCGACCCGGACCTGGTAGCCTCGATCAGTTCGATCCTCAAGGAAGAAGCGCTGCCCTCGCACCTGCTGGAGCTGGAGCTGACTGAAGGCCTGCTGCTGGAAGCGACCGAAGACACCCACCGCCAACTCGACGAGCTCAAGGCCTTGGGCCTGACGCTGGCGATGGACGATTTCGGCACGGGCTATTCATCGTTGAGCTACTTGAAGAAGTTTCCGATCGACATCATCAAGATCGACCGCAGCTTCATCAACGAAATCCCGGATAACCAGGACGACATGGAAATCACTTCGGCGGTGGTGGCCATGGCCCACAACCTCAAGCTCAAGGTGGTCGCCGAAGGGATCGAGACCCCAGCGCAGCTGGCGTTTCTGCGCAGGCACCGGTGCGACGTGGGCCAGGGGTACCTGTTCGATCGGCCGATTCCGGGGCGTGAACTGGCCGAGCGACTGAAGCGCTATCCGCGCGGTCCAATGGCCTGACAGCAGCGTTAACCTCGGGCACTATAGAGCCCATTCGGGCCCTTTTGCAGCAGTGCGCGCTCCCTGTAGGAGCAGCCTTGTGCTGCGAAGGCCTCACCACCAATCCAACTGAAAAAACACAGAGGAACGGCCATGGTCCTGCGTTCGGAAATCCTGGTGAACAAAAACGTCATGCCAACCGCGGAGCAGGCCCTGCCTGGCCGCGAAACGCCAATGTCGCTGCCCGAGTTCCACTATGTGTTCGAAGGCACCCCCCTGCTCGGCCCCTTCTTCGAAGGTGCCATCGACTTCGCCATCTTCGGCCTGGGCTGCTTCTGGGGCGCCGAGCGCCGCTTCTGGCAGCGTGAAGGCGTGGTCAGCACGGTGGTCGGCTATGCCGGCGGCTTCACCCCCAACCCCACGTACGAAGAAGTCTGCTCGGGCCTGACCGGCCACACCGAAGTGGTGCTGGTGGTGTTCGACAAGGACAAGGTCAGCTACCGCGAGCTGCTGGCCATGTTCTGGGAGCTGCACAACCCGACCCAAGGCATGCGCCAGGGCAACGACGTCGGCACCCAGTACCGCTCGGCCATCTACTGCACCTCGCCGCAGCAACTCGAAGAAGCCAAGGCCAGCCGCGACGCCTTCCAGGCCGAGCTGAACAAGGCCGGTTTCGGTGAGATCACCACCGAGATCGACCAGGCCCCGACCGTGTACTTCGCCGAGGCCTACCACCAGCAGTACCTGGCCAAGAACCCGGACGGCTACTGCGGTATTGGCGGTACCGGTGTGTGCCTGCCACCCAGCCGGCAGGGCAACTGAACCATGGCCACGATGACCCTGTTCCACTCGCCGCTGTCGCCCTTCGTGCGCAAGGTCATGGTGGTGCTGCACGAGACCGGCCAGCTTGACCGCGTCACCCTGCAGCCGGTGAACATCAGCCCCGTGAGTGGTGATGACCAGCTCAACCAGGGCAACCCGATCGGCAAGATCCCGGCCCTGCGCCTGGATGACGGCACGGTGCTTCACGACAGCCGGGTGATTTGCGAGTACCTCGACCTGCAGCACGTCGGCCTGCCCTTGCTGCCGCGTGAGGGCTCGGCGCGCTGGCGGCGCATGACCTTGGCGTCGCAGGCCGATGCGATCATGGATGCGGCGGTGTCGAGCCGCTATGAGAGCTTCCTGCGGCCTGAGGACAAGCGTTGGGATGGCTGGCTCGAGGCGCAGGGTGACAAGATCCGCCGCAGCCTGGCCAACCTGGAACAGGAACATCTGGCGGAGCTGATCTCGGGCTTTGATCTGGCTGCCATTGGTGTTGCCTGTGCGCTGGGTTATCTGGATTTGCGTCAGCCTGAATTTGGTTGGCGTGAGCGCCAGCCTGGGCTGGCGGCGTGGTATGCCGAGGTGATCAAGCGGCCGTCGATGGTTGCCACATCTCCTGTGGCCTGACGGGCCTCTTCGCAGCACAAGGCTGCTCCTACACGGTAGCGCGCGTCCTGTAGGAGCAGCCTTGTGCTGCGAATGCCTTACCTCGGTATCACAGGAAACAACTGCCCAATCCTGCGTGCCAACCACCGCCCGATTTCTCTGTCCTCCCTCATGCCGCCCTCCCCACCCGCGCCCAGTCCAGCCGCCGGGTCAGCACCATGAACACGCCCAACAAACCAAAGCACAGCAACGACCCCATCAACAGCGCGTAGTCCTCGGCGCTGAGCAGCCCATAAAGCATCCCGTACAACGCCGCTAACCCCGCCGCAAACCCAACCCCACGCCCCAGGCTGCGCAGCACGTGGCTCAGGTAGAAGCCAATCAGCAACACACAGGCTGAAGCCGACAGCCCATACGCCGGGCCAAAGCCGATGTGTTCGGACATCGACAGCAACAGCAGGTAGAAAAACGCCAACGCCACACCCACCAGGATGTACTGCACCGGGTGCACGCTGAGGTTCTTCAGCACCTCGAACAGGAAGAAGCCGGCAAAGGTCAGGGCAATGAACAGCAGCGCGTATTTGATCGCCCGCTCGCTCTTCAGGTACTGATCAACCGGGTCGACAAAGCTGACGCCAAAGGTGCGCTCGCTGAAGTCCTCACAGTGCCCGGCCGTGGCGCACTGGCGCAGGGCATCTTCAAGGTTGGTGGCGAAGAACGACGTCTGCCAGTGGGCAGTGAAGCCTTGGGCATCGATGTCGCGACGGCTGGGCAGGTAACTGCCGATGAAGCTTGGGTGCGGCCAGTTGGCGTGCATATCCACACTGCTGGTACGGCCAACCGGCAACACCTGCAACTGGCCAGTGCCTTGCAGCGCCAGGTCGAAGCCGTAGCTGAACTCCCGCGCTTGCAAGCCATCCAGCCCTGGCACGCTGGCATGCACGCCACCGCGCATCCAGTCGAGCCCGGTCCCCGCTTCAAAGGGCAACTTGCGCTCGTCGAGCGTCAGCTCCAGGCCATTCTCGATGCCACGAATGTCGCTGATGCCCACCACCAGAAAGGGCTTGTCGAACCGGTAGTCTTCAAAATCCTTGTCGATGCCCCAGCGTTCGGGGAGCTTGAAGCGGCCACTGATGCGGCCTTTGGCGTGAAACAGCCGCGCCTGGTAGATGCCGCGTGAGCGCAGCTCGGTGTCGACACCCAGGTCGGCCTCGAAGGTTTCCGGCAGGAAGTACAGGTGGCCGGCGATGCTGCTGGTCTCCTGGGTACGCTCGCCGTCCTTGTCGATCCAACGGCGCTGGTACTTGCGGTACGGCACCACCAGCAGCGGGCCACTGAGTTGCTGGTCGAAGCTGGCGCTCTGGGCGATGTCACGCACCACGCTGTCACGCAGGGTCTGGCGCTCGTCGATGAGGCCGTTGATCATCAGCAGCGGGATCAGCAACAGCACCATCAGCAGGGCAATCATGCCGAGCTTGAATCCAAGGGTCTTGTTCATAGGGCCTCCTTTGGCAGTGGGCGCAGTGTCTGCGCCTTGCGTGGAGACCTTGGGGAGACTGTGTGGAGATTGTGTGTACTTCAAGGGCCCTATCGCCGGCAAGCCAGCTCCCACAGGTACAACATAAGGTCCCAAGCTGTGGAGTACCTGTGGGAGCTGGCTTGCCGGCGATGGGCCGCGCAGCGGACCCGGCAATCTCAGCTGATACGCCGCACCGGCAGCCACAACCGCACCCGCACACCGCCATCGACGTTATCTACTGCAAGCGAACCGCCATGCAGCTGCATCACCTCGGCCACAAAATTCAGCCCCAGCCCGGTGCTCTTGCGCCCACTCCCCGGCCGCGGCAGCGAGTAAAACCGCTCACTCACCCGCCCAATGGCATACGCCGGTATCGCCTGCCCCTGGTTGAACAGGCTCAACGCCACCCGCCCACCGTCGCGCTCAAGCTCGAACAACAACGCCCCACCGGCCGGGGTAAAGTCCAGCGCATTGTCGAGCAGGTTGGCCAACGCCTGGCGCATCAGAAACGGATCGCACAACAACCGCAAACCGGCCGGCACCCGCTGCCGCACCTGCAGGCCCGCCGCTTCGATGCGTGCCGCATGGGCCAACAGCAATTCGTCGACCAGTGCCGCCAACGCCACCTGCTGTTCATCCTCCAGCGCCTGCATCTGCTCCACGCGGGCGAGGTTGAGCAGGCGTTCGATCATCTGCTGCAGGCGCTCGCTTTCGCGCTCGATGTTGCCGGCAAAGCGCGCCCGCTGTTCGGCCGGCATATCGCCCTGCAGCAGCTCGGAGGCTCCGCGGATGGCCGCCAGTGGGCTTTTCAGTTCGTGGGTCAAGGTGTGCACATAGCGCTCGACGTAGGCCTTGCCTTCCAGCTGCGTGCGCATGCGCTCGACTGCATTGGCCAGGTGCGCCAGCTCACCGCCCTTGTAATGCGGCAGCGCCGCCCGCTCACCTTCGCTGACCGCCTGGGCGTAACGGGCCAGCCTGCGCAGCGAGCGCGCCAGCCACCACGACAGCGCTGCGCCAATCAACAAGCCCAGGCCGATCAAGCCCAGGCCCAACGTGAGCAAACGCTGCTCGGAGCGGTCGATGTAGGGTTGCAGCGAGCTGTTGGGCTTGGCCACGGTAACCACGCCGATGATCTGGCCGTCTTCGATGATCGGCGCGGCCACATGCATCACCGAAGTGCTTTCGTCATCGGCGACACTGCGCGTGGAGCGGGCGCCGTACTCGCCGCGCAGGGTGAGGTAAACGTCATTCCACTTCGAGTAATCCTTGCCCAGGTCCTCACCGCTGGAGTCGAGCAGCACGATGCCTTTGGCGTCGGTCACGTAGATGCGGTGGCTGACCTGGTTCTTCGCCAAGCCCCAGATCTGCGCGCCCGGGCTGCGCGAACCGTAAGCCTTGAGTACTTCGGGCAAGCGGCTTTGCCCGAGGGTACCGGCCTTGACGTCATCGTGCAAAATCTCCGCCAGCAGGTTGGCGGTGTCGACCAAGGTTTCTTCGGACGATTGGCGCACCACCGGGCGGATCTGTTCGCGCACCGTGTTAAGCAGGAAGTACCCCGCCAGCCCGACGAACAGGAAGTACACCAGGAAGATCCGGATGCCCAGGCGCATCAGGCGTGATCCGGGCTGTAGCTGTAGCCGAGGCCGCGGTGGGTCTGTATCGGTTCTGCCTCGCTGGCGACCAGGCGCAACTTGGCCCGCAGGCTCTTGATGTGGCTGTCGATGGTGCGCTCGTAGCCCACGTCAGACGCCACGCCCAGGGCATCGAGCAGTTGCTCGCGGCTGAACACCCGCTGGGGCTGTTCCAGCAGGCACTGCAGCAAACGAAACTCGTGGCGGGTCAGGCTCAGCGGCTGGTTACGGTAGCTGATCTGCATGCGCAGGGTGTCGAGCTGGAACACCGTTGCCGCGGCGGAGGGCTCAACACGTGGTGCCATGCGTTTAAGGATGGCCCGCACCCGTGCCGCCACCTCGCGGGGGCTGAAGGGTTTGACCACGTAGTCGTCGGCGCCGATCTCAAGGCCCACCACCCGGTCGATTTCGCCATCGCGGGCGCTGAGGAACATCACCGGCACCTCGCTGAAGCGGCGCAGTTGGCGGCAGGTTTCGAAACCACTGATATCAGGCAGGCCGATGTCGAGGATGATCAGGTCGGCCGGGCGCTGGCGCTGCTGGTCGAGGGCGGCGCTGCCCAGGGTCACCCACTCGGTGCTGTGGCCGTCGGCCTGCAGGGCGTAGACCAGAGTGTCGGCGATGGCGGCTTCGTCTTCGACGATGAGGATATGGGGCATGGTGTCCGGCCTGGCTGGGGGCATAGCTGGATTCTTAGGGGATTCAAGGGCTGTGGCAAGCAGCGGGATGTGGGTTGTGCGCACCGGAGTCTTTGCGGGTAAGCCCACACCCACGTTGATCACGTTGAGCCCCGCGCCTCTGTAGCACATTCGAACCGAAGACAGTTCATATACCGACTTTAATTGGCAAAGTTTTGCAACTGTTATTTATGTCAGTTTTAAAAATACGCAGACCACTCTAGACTCCGGAATAACTGAAGACTAAAGTCTGACACCATGAAAACTCAAGAACTTCGCTCCCTATTTTTTTACCAAGGCCATTATCTAGGGACGATCCTGAGCGATAACGCTCTACTGCTAATGAGATCAGGTAGGCACGTATTGGCTACCCAAGACGCTCATCACAGCAAGTTATTGATGGCTGACACCCAGGGCTCTACACTACGCGCGCGAGTGTCGAACCCCGAAAAAAATATGGCATACGCGCCTTATGGCCATGAGCCTCACCTTCGTACATATGCTATCCCTGGTTTCAATGGAGAATTGCCAGATAGGTTGACCGAGTATTATCTGCTAGGTAATGGCTACCGCGCATTCAGTCCAACTTTACGCAGGTTTATTAGCCCTGACAGGCATAGCCCATTTGGCGCAGGAGGTATTAATAGCTTTGCGTATTGCCTAAACGATCCTGTAAACAATATTGACCCAACGGGTCGCTGGGAATTGCCATGGTCATGGTCATGGTCATGGTCATGGTCATGGTCATGGTCATGGTCAAAAAAAACACCAACACAATCACAAAGGTTATTTACGCCGAGCGACCTGGATGGAGTTCCAATCCATATAACTCAAATTCAACCCGAACTACCCCGCTACCAACATGCCATCCCCCCTCCTGAAGGACGCTCCTGGTTAGACTTACCCAAATATAGCGAACTTCCGACGGTCGGACAATCTACAAAAAATATTTCATTTGATCGTCACGGCGTCCACAGACCAGGGACGCTCGAAGAGATAAAAGAAGACCTTACTTCTCTTGCAAAAATATACGACCTCCTTATCATGCAGAAAGCACAGTTGCGCACAGGTAACCAGCCTCACACCGCCAATAGCACGCAAGTATTTAATGCGATAAGCGAAACGCAGGAAAGTATCCGAATGCAAATGATTGCAAACTATCACCGCCCTATTCTGCCTCCGTACACACCTTAATAGCAGCACCACTCGATACTGCTCATCAGGTGATTTAGGGCAAGAGAATCGCACAGGCTACAATCCAATGTTTAGCGCAATTCCACTCACCTCATCTCATTTTACGAACGACTCAGAAGGCAAAGCCGCTCGTCCATTTTCCCGCCCGTCAAGTGCTGCGTATATTTTTCAAAAGCAGCCCCTCGACGGGCATTCACAAACGGCCGAAAATTAGCATTCAGGCTTGCCAACAGTGAACTTCTTGGCGGGGTCGACTGCCGCCTTGAACTTCTTCAACGCCTTGGAGCCAATCAACAGCGGGTAGTTGAAACTGCTGCGGTCCACCAGGTTCACTTCAACCGTGCGCTTCACATCACCCAGGCACAGCTCCAGGTCGACCACCGGGCGCTTGGAAATTTCCGGCGCATCGCCCTCTTCCTCTTCGTCGGCACGGCCCTTGATCTTGCTGATGCGCGAGACCTTGTGCTCGTATACCTTGCCGTCGGACTCTTTGGTCGCCAGGCGGAAGCGTACCCACTCATCGCCATCGCGGGTGAACAGCTCGATGTCCTTGGCCGACAGCGATGCGGTGAAGGCACCGGTGTCCATCTTGGCCTTTAAGGTCTCGCCAATCTCCGGCAAGGCGATGTTTTCGTAACGGCCATAAATCGTCGGCTCGGCGGCCATGACCGGCAAGGCGAACAGTGACAACAGGGCAAGCAGTGATTTCACGGGTTACGCTTCCTTGAGTGCAGACAGTGCTTAGACTGCATGAGTTGAATAGGTTCGTCTGTACACGGTAATCAACACAATGTGAAACATTTGTCCTCGCCGCTGGGCATTGGGCATTTGGCGTAGGCCGCATCGCTGCTTATCATTGCCGGCTGTTTTTATCTCACTACAAGAGTTCCTTTATGCGTCGCCTGCTGACCGGCATTCTCACAACCCTCCTGCTGCTGCTCAACACCGTGGTGTTGATCTGCCCGCTGCTGGTCTTTGCCCTGCTCAAGCTGGTGCTGCCGGGCCGTGGCCGTGACTACGCCTCTGCGGCGGTGATGTGGGTCGCCGAAACCTGGTCAGAGATCGACAAGGCGATTTTCGCCCTGTGCATCCCCACCCAGTGGGATATCCGGGGCGTCGACCGCCTGCGCAAGGACACCTCGTACCTGGCCGTGAGCAACCACCAGACCTGGGTCGACATCCCCGCGCTGATCGAAAGCCTCAACCGCCGCACGCCGTTCTTCAAGTTCTTCCTCAAGAAGGAGCTGATTTGGGTGCCACTGCTGGGCCTGGCCTGGTGGGGGCTGGATTACCCGTTCATGAAGCGCTACAGCAAGGCGTTTCTGGACAAGCACCCCGAGCTCAAGGGCAAGGACCTGGAGATCACCAAGGCAGCCTGTGAGCTGTTCAAGCGCCAGCCGGTAACCGTGGTCAACTACCTGGAAGGCACGCGCTTCACCGAGGCCAAGCGCCAGGAGCAACAGTCGCCTTACCGCCACCTGCTCAAGCCCAAGGCCGGCGGCGTGGCATTCGTGCTGGCGGCGCTGGGCGAGCAGCTGGATGCGCTGCTGGACGTGACCATCGTTTACCCGGGCAACCAGGCGCCGGGGTTCTGGGACTTGCTCAATGGCAGCATTAGCCGGGTGATTATCGACATTCAGGTGCGTGAGCTGGACCCGGCGTTGTGGGATGGGGATTATGAAAATGACCCGGCCTTCCGGCAGACCGTGCAGGCTTGGGTGAACCAGCTGTGGCTGGAGAAGGATCAGCGTATCGAGGAGTTGCGCGGAGAATTGCGCTAGGCCATGTTGGCTGGTCCGGCCTCTTCGCGGGGCAAGCCCGCTCCCACAGTTCTACCACCGCTCTCAAGACCTGTAGTGAACCTGTGGGAGCGGGCTTGCCCGCAAAGAGGCCAGCACAGGCACAGCACAAATCCGATTAAAACCCAGGCTAATAATCAACATAAGGATTACTTCTTTGTCACCCTCCACCTAAGTGGATAAAAATCGATCAAAGCACAACTACAAAAAATTGCCTGGATCGATCGATGGCCAACCAACCTTGCTCCACCCCCGCCCAACTTCGTCGCGTCCTGGGCCTGCCCGCCCTGGTCTTCTTCGGCCTGGTGTACATGGTCCCGCTGACCATCTTCACCACCTACGGCATCGTCACCGAACTCACCGGTGGCCGCACCGCTGGCGCCTACCTGGTTACGCTGGTGGCCATGCTGTTCACTGCCGCGTCCTACAGTTTCATGGTCAAACGCTTCCCGGTCGCGGGCTCGGCCTACTCCTACACCAACATGGCCTTCGGCCAGAACGTTGGTTTCCTGGCGGGTTGGTCGCTGCTGCTCGATTACTTGTTCCTGCCGATGATCAACTACCTGCTGATCGGCCTGTTCCTCAACATCGCCTTCCCGGCTGTGCCCGCCTGGGCCTTCGTGCTCGCCTCCATCGCCCTAGTCACCGTGCTCAACGTGGTCGGCATCAACTCGGTGGCTAAAACCAGCAACCTGATCGTCGGTGCGCAGATCGTGTTTATCGGGGTGTTCGTGGCCTTGTCCTGCCAGACCCTGGCCGGCCAGCCGGTAGACCTGCTCTCGCCGCTGATGGGTGACGGCACACAACCTGGCTTCGGCCCGCTGATGGCGGGCGCCGCAGTACTGTGCCTGTCGTTCCTCGGCTTCGATGCCGTCTCCACCCTCGCCGAAGAATGCCGCGATGCCCGCCGCGACGTACCACGGGCAATCATCCTCACCACGCTCTTCGCCGGCGTACTGTTCACCGCGCTGGCCTACGTCAGCCAGCTGGTGCTGCCGGGCAGCACGTTTGCAAACGCCGATGCGGCGGCTAATGAAGTGATGTTCAAGGCAGGCGGGCAATTCCTCGCCAACTTCTTCACCGCCGCCTTCGTCGCCGGCAGCCTGGGTTCGGCACTGGCCTCGCAGGCCGCGGTGTCGCGCATCCTGTTCACCATGGGGCGCGACAATGTGCTGCCACGGCGCAGCTTCGGTTACCTGTCGCCACGCTTCGGTACGCCAGTGTTCGCCATTGCCCTGGTGTCGGCGTTCTCGCTGCTGTCGTTGGTGATCGACTTGGCTACCCTCGCCTCGCTGATCAGCTTTGGCGCGCTGGTGGCGTTCTCGGCGGTGAACCTGGCGGTGGTGAAGACCCACCTGATGGGTGACAGCGCACAGCGCAACCTCAAAGGCCTGCTGTGCTATGGCGCGGTACCACTGGTGGGATTGGGCCTGACGCTGTGGCTATGGACCAGCCTGTCGGCGCTGACGTTGGTGATTGGGCTGTGCTGGTTTGCGCTGGGCCTTGCGTACCTGGCCGTACTGACTAGCGGCTTCCGCCGTCCGGTCAGCCTGGTGGACTTCACAGAAGCCACTTGAGCAACATTGTAACTGTGGGAGCGGGTTTACCCGCGAAGGCGGCGGTGAAGTCACTATCGCATTCGCGGGTAAACCCGCTCCCACAGGGCCCGCGTCCTGCCTTCAGACCGAAGGTTGGGTCAGAGGCGCCGGGGTAGTCCACAGGCTACCCAGGTTCTGCAGCAACGAGCCTGCAATCCCCTGCTGCCCCAGGTACTGCAGAATCAACGGCGCAAACTGCCCGATCATCCCGGTATCCATGCCCAGCGCCTTGAACGCGCTGTCCAGGTCACTGCGGTTCTCCACGTTGTTGCCCAGCGCATTGTTCAACGCCGACTGGCTTTCGCTGTTCTTGCCCAGCAGCTCACCCAACCCACTCAACCCGCCCAGCGCATTGGCACCGGACAGCAAGTCCAACCCAGGCACGGCCTTGGTCAACTGACCGTAGTCGTCGGAACTCAGGTTATTGCGCGCCAAACCCAGCATCGCCCCCGCCCCGCCCACGGCCTGTTCCGGGGTGATCTTGAGTTCACTACCCAAGGTATTGAGCAAATTGGCCTGCGCCTCGGGCGCCTGGACCTGGCCCTGTTGTTTTTGGTTCTGCATGGCCGACACGGCATTGGCGGCATCGCTGAGGTTGAAGGCGAACACCGGGCTTGCGGCCAGGGTCATCAGGGTTGCCAGGGTGAATGCTTTCATCGGGAGGGACCTCGTGGGCCGGGATGGCCTGGGAAACGAGGCATTCGACTGGAGGATTGGTGGTTTGTTCCAGGCCGCGTATCGGGGTATGTCGCGTACCCTCTGTGTGCAGGCTTGCCCGCGAAGGGCCGCGCAGCGGCCCCGCTAACTGACAGGCCCAACCCTCACTGTCAATCCGCACGCTCTCATTCCGGGACCGTAGACCTAGCTCCCAGCCTGGTGGTGATCGCTCGACCCAAGCACCTATCATTTTTGCTAGTTGTTAAACCAATAACGCATAGCTACATTTATCAAAGCATTACATTTCTCACAAATTATTATGGATGTACCATGAAACGCGAAGGCACTGTCCATTACTTCTACCAAAGCGGCAAGCTCTCCAGCGTACAGCAAGGTGGCCAAATATCCAGGAGCATACAAACTCCTGACATTCCACTTGCACAACGAAATACCGATACACTATTGGGTACTGGACTGTTGGCAGTAGAAAATGGCGGTTCGGTGCTCAGGTTGCATGCCCCCCCAAAAACAGAAGTCCATGCATTCACTGCTTACGGTTACGATCCAACTCTCCCCTCGTCAAGCACTGTCTTAGGTTTTAATGCAGAACGGCTCGACACAGGGTCTGAAAGCTATGTACTGGGCAATGGCTATCGGGTGTTTAGTCCCATACTGATGCGATTTTTATCTCCTGATTCGCTAAGCCCCTTCGATGACGGAGGCATTGACGGATATGCCTATTGTGCCGGAGACCCCATTAATCACTTAGACCCCTCAGGTCATGCCCCCCCAGGGAAAAAACACGATTCGGCAGGCACTAGCACCCGCAAAGTAACCTTCGCACCTTCGCCGTCAGAAAGCCCCATGACGCTTCGGCTAAATAAATTAAAACAAGAGCGCGCCCAGCTGGAGCTGGATAACCCTAGCCTAAAAGAAGACAATCAAGCAGTTTTGAACTATTCACTCAAACACCGAGGCAAGCTTCAACAAGCGCATGACCTTATACAAACCGCTCGATTTAAAAATAAAATAGCAGAGGAAGGTCACTGGAACCCTGGCGATGCGTTCAGGCAAATCGTCGACGCACAACAAGCTGAAAGCGCCGTAAAACATTATTACAACGTAAATCCAGGAGTTCAGAAAATGTACGAACTCTATAATAACAACCTAAAACTTGATCTAAAAATTACATCTCTAGATAGAAAAATAAACAGTTTGGAGAATACAATTTCTTTCATGAGAAATCAGTAACACATAGATTCGGCGATGCTGACCACAAAAACCCTTCGAAGGTCTGGGTCCCGCTGGCGTGGAAACTATGCGATTCAACCCAGTTCAAGACGAAGCGGAAGCTCAGCGTGCCGATCTGATGCCGAGCTGGGGATGATGCACTGAGTCATGGGTTGGCAGGGCTGGCCTCTTCGCGGGCAAACCCCACAGGTTATGAGGCAGTGCTGGGGAAGCTGTAAAACTGTTATTTCTGCCAGTATCGAAATTCTTGCGACTGTTCAGAATGGGCGTCAGGCACACCCCATACATCCAGAGCAGCAGAGACCTGAATCATGAGCAAAGCATCGAACCGCTCGCTTTTCTTCTACCAGGGCAACAAGCTGATCACCGTCAACCAAGGCGACCACCACCACGCCATCTTCCGCCATGCGGATATGCCCCTGGCCGAGGTGCAGACGGGCGAAATGTCTGGCGGCGGGGTACTCGCAACCGATGACAAGGGGTCCGTGCTCAGCGTTCAAGATGTGGATGGCCTGGAAGGCCATAACTTCTCAGCCTACGGCCACGATCCGACCTTGCCCTCGATGCGAACAACGACTGGCTTTAATGGCGAAGCTTACGAGTCAGTTTTGGCCAGTTACCTGCTGGGCCTTGGATTGCGTAGCTACTCTCCTCGCCTTAGACGCTTTTGTGCTGCAGACAACTGGAGCCCATTCGGAAAAGGTGGCTTGAATGCTTATTGCTACTGCGGGGGTGACCCCATCAACTTTGTCGACCCAAGTGGACATATGGAGCGCCCAAGTGGATATATGAAGCGCATTGCTTTAAAAAACGGCCAATTATACAAAGTCAACGAGAATATGGCCGTTGCTATTGGTCCAAAACCCACAGCACCACCGAAGCCCACACCGTCACCCGCTTCCCAGCATGACCCTGCGCAAGGCCATTACTTAAACTCGCCCCAGGTCGCTCCTCAGCCACCTGCTAAACCGCAACTTGCCGCCCAGACCACGACCAGGCGAAATACACAAAGGCGCGACGCGCCTATAGCATCGCCAGTGGTATCAAGCGATAGCACCCCTTCAGGCTCACGCCCCCCTAGCCCCGACTCACTGTCCCAACTTCCGTACCCCGTCATGACCTGGAATGCAGCACAGAATAGTACTTTCAGTTCAAAGGCTAGCTACATTAGGCAACCCACTGACGAGTTTCCAAGGGCGCCGTCACATCGCCATGAATGAATAGCATGTGTGTCTAGAAAAAAGCCCCTCATTCGAGGGGCTTTTAGCTCAACTTAAATTACGCCGCACCCCACATCTTGTGCGGGTCAATCACAAACTTCTTCGGCACACCCGCATCAAACTCGCCATACCCTTCCGGCGCCTGGTCCAGGTTGATCACCTGCACACCCACCACCTCAGCAATGTTGATACGGTCCCACATGATCGCCTGCATCAGCTGGCGGTTGTACTTCATGGTCGGGGTCTGGCCGGTGTGGAAGCTGTGCGATTTTGCCCAACCCAGGCCGAAGCGGATGCTCAGGGCGCCGATCTTGGCAGCGGCATCGGAGGCGCCCGGGTCTTCGGTCACGTACAGGCCCGGGATACCGATGCTGCCGGCAACGCGGGTAACCTGCATCAGCGAGTTCAGCACGGTGGCCGGGGCTTCATGCTTGGCACCCTCGTGGCCATGGCCGCGGGCCTCGAAGCCAACGGCATCGACGGCGCAGTCCACTTCTGGCTCACCGAGAATGTCGATGATCTGCTCGTGCAGCGGGGTGTCCTTGGACAGGTCGACCACTTCGAAGCCCTGCGACTTGGCGTGCGCCAAGCGGGCCTGGTTGAGGTCGCCGACGATCACGCAGGCAGCGCCCAGCAGGCGTGCCGAGGCAGCAGCGGCCAGGCCGACCGGGCCGGCGCCCGCGACGTAAACGGTGCTGCCTGGGCCTACGCCCGCCGTCACGGCGCCGTGGTAGCCAGTCGGCAGAATGTCGGACAGGCAGGTCAGGTCACGGATTTTTTCCATGGCCTTGTCGCGGTCCGGCAGTTTTAGCAGGTTGAAGTCAGCGTACGGCACCAGCACGTACTCGGCCTGGCCACCGGTCCAGTCGCCCATGTCGACGTAGCCGTAGGCACCGCCGGCGCGGGCCGGGTTTACAGTGAGGCAGACGCCGGTGTGCATTTCTTTGCAGGAGCGGCAGCGGCCGCAAGCGACGTTGAAGGGTACCGACACCAGGTCGCCTTTTTTCAGGCGTTCGACATCACGCCCCAACTCGACGATTTCACCGGTGATTTCGTGGCCCAGAACCAGGCCGACCTGGGCAGTGGTACGGCCGCGGACCATGTGCTGGTCGGAGCCGCAGATGTTGGTGGAGACCACCTTGAGAATGACGCCGTGTTCGATCTTCTTGCCGCGCGGGTCCTGCATTTTCGGGTAGTCGATCTTCTGCACCTCGACCTTGCCGGCGCCGAGATACACCACTCCACGATTGCCAGACATGCTCTTACCTCGCTTGATTTTTATTTATGCAGCGTTGGTTGAAGCGCCGCCATCCATGGGCGGCATGTGTTACTGGGATGAGGGGAATTGTGGGCCTGATGGGGCGAGTTGCGCTGACTGAAAACGACAGGGGGATGCCTTTTTACGGCAGGGGATAATGTGTTGGGCCATTCGCGGGTAAACCCGCTCCCACAGGTACAGCGCCGCATTCGAAAGCGGCGGTGCACCTGTAGGAGCTGGCTTGCCTGCGATGGGCTGCAAAGCAGCCCCAAAATAGTCAGAGAACGACAGTCCGGTTGGCGTTAAGAAACACCCGCCGCTCAATGTGATACCCCACCGCCCGCGCCAGGGTCAGGCATTCGATATCCCGCCCCTTGGCAATCAGGTCCTCGGGATAATGGCTGTGGTCTACCACCTCGACCCCCTGGGCAATGATCGGCCCTTCGTCGAGGTCGTTGTTGATGTAGTGCGCGGTCGCGCCCACCATCTTCACGCCCTTGTTGTAGGCCTGGTGATAAGGCTTGGCGCCTTTGAACCCCGGCAACAACGAGTGGTGAATGTTGATCGCCCAGCCGTCGAGGCGCCGGCACAGCTCGGGCGATAGCACTTGCATGTAGCGGGCAAGGATGACCAGTTCCGCGCCAGTCTCCTCGATCACCTGCAGCACCTTGCGCTCTTGCCCCGCCTTGTCGTTGGGGTCGAGTGCAAAGTGGTAGTAAGGAATCTTGTGCCAATGCGCCAGCGGTTCGAGGTCTGGGTGGTTGGACACCACTGCGACCACGTCCATACCCAGTTGGCCAATACGCTGGCGGTACAACAGGTCGTTCAGGCAGTGGTCAGCCTTGGACACCATGATCACCACCTTGGGGCGGTGATTAGGCGCGGTCAGCTCGAAGGCCATGCCGAACGCTTCGCTACGTTCAGCGAGGCCGGCACGGAAGCCCGCCTCGTCAAAATCGTCCGGCTGGCGGAATTCGACGCGAATGAAGAAACGCCCCGACTGCCGGTCATCGAAGGAGTGGTGCTCCGTGACGTAGCAGCGCTGCTCGTAGAGGAAACGCGTCACCACGTCGACGGTACCGAGCATGCTCGGGCAGTCGGCGGTGAGAATCCAGGTATCCGGTGCCCGACTCATGTGCGGCTCTCCTTAGGCTTCGATGCTCAGGCCGTATTCGGCCGAAGCGTCTTGCAGCCACAGCCACCAGTAATCGGCGAAGCTGCGGCGAATCACCAGTTCCCAAGTGTCTTCGGCGGTGCGGCGGATCACCAGTTGCGACTTGGCGAACACCGTACCGACGGCCTTGCCCACCGGGAAGTTGTTTGGGTGAACATCATAGCTGGTGGACTTCATCAGCACTTCGCGCACGTGCGGGCCGCGCAGTTCCAGCAGGCTCTGCCCGCCGCTGACGTTGACCACCTGGATGTGCAGGCCGTCGAGGGCCGCGCGCAGTTTTTGCTCGATGGCAAACTCCTGGCCGCCCGGGACGATCAGCAGCCACTCGTCGGGGCCCATCCACTGCAGCGACATGTCGCTGTTGGCGACCACGGTCAGGGCCACCGGCAGCTCCAGGCCCAGGGCCTTGTGCACGCCTGCGGCGAAGGCCGGGTCATGGCCGTCGCCACGCAGGGTCAGGTGGCCGAGGAATTTTTTCTCACGCAGGGTCACGCCTGCGTTCTTGCGGCCCTTGCCAACCAGGCTGGCCAGGTCGGCATGGTGCAGCGGCGACTGGGCCTTGGCGTCGGCGCCGGGGTTTTGCTGGAAGACGTTGATAGCGCTCATTTCTTACCTGCCTTGAATTCTGTAGTTCCGAGCAACGCCGAACCTGTGGGAGCGGGTTCACCCGCGAAGAGGCCAGTGAGGCCAACATCGCATTCGCGGGTAAACCCGCTCCCACAGGGTTCGACGCCAGCATCCGGGGCCTTAAACGTTCTGCCGCTCACCCTTCGGATCGAAGAACACCGAAGACACGATTTCCGCCTCGATCACGCTGCCGTCAGCCTGCGGCGAGTACACCCGCTCGCCCATGCGCTTGAGGCCGCCTTTGACCACACCCATGGCGAACGAATACCCCAGGGAGTTGGCCGCGTAGCTGGAGGTGACGTGGCCAACCATGTCCATCGGGATCGGTTGCTTGGGGTCGAACACCAGTTGCGCGCCTTCTGGCAGCCATTGGGTCGGGTCCACCGGCTTGAGGCCGACCAGCTGCTTGCGGTTGTCGCGCAGGCAGTCTTCGCGGTTCATGCCACGCAGGCCGATCCACGAGAATGGCTTGTTGCGGCCGACGCACCAGCTCATGTTCAGGTCGTCTGGGTTCATCGAGCCGTCAGTGTCCTGGCCGACGATGATGAAGCCCTTCTCGGCACGCAGCACGTGCATGGTCTCGGTGCCATACGGGGTCAGGTTGTATTGCTTGCCCGCCTCGATGATCTTTTCCAGCACGCCCATGGCGTAGTTGGCCTGCACGTTCACTTCGTACGACAGCTCACCGGTGAACGAGATGCGGAACACACGGGCCGGTACGCCGGCGACGGTGCCTTCCTTCCAGGTCATGAACGGGAAAGCGTCCTTGTCCAGGTCGATGTCGTCGGTCAGCGCGCTCAGCAGCTTGCGGCTGTTGGGGCCGGACAGGGTCATGGTCGCCCAATGGTCGGTGACCGAGGTGAAGTACACCTTCATCTCTGGCCATTCGGTCTGGTGGTACAGCTCCAGCCACTGCAGCACGCGTGCGGCGCCGCCGGTGGTGGTGGTCATGTAGAAGTGGTTGTCGCCAACGCAGGCGGTCACGCCGTCGTCGAAGACCATGCCGTCTTCTTTGCACATCAGGCCGTAGCGGGCCTTGCCCACGTCGAGCTTGGTCCAGGCGTTGCTGTAGATGCGGTTGAGGAACTCACGCGCGTCCGGGCCCTGGATGTCGATCTTGCCCAGGGTCGAGGCGTCGAGCAGGCCGACGCTGTCACGCACGGCCTTGCACTCGCGGGCCACGGCGGCGTGGATGTCTTCACCGGCTTTGGGGAAGTACCACGGGCGTTTCCACTGGCCAACGTCTTCGAACTCGGCGCCGTTCTTCACGTGCCAGCCATGCAGGGCGGTGAAGCGTACAGGTTCGAACAGGTGCCCACAGTGACGGCCCGCTACCGCACCGAAGGTGACCGGCGTGTAGTTGGGGCGGAACATGGTGGTGCCCATTTCCGGGATGGTGATGCCGATCGAACGGGCGGCGATGGCCAGGCCGTTGATGTTGCCCAGTTTGCCCTGATCGGTACCGAAACCCAGCGCGGTGTAGCGCTTGACGTGTTCGACCGACTCGAAGCCTTCGCGGGTGGCCAGCTCGATACCGGCAGCGGTCACGTCGTTCTGTTGGTCGACGAACTGCTTAGGCCCTTTGCTGCCCTTGTCGTGTGGCACCTGGAACAGCGCCACGGTGGCCTCTTCCTTGCGTGCCACGGTTTTCGGCAAGGTGCCGGTGGTGGCCTTGAAGCCGGCTTCGGTGGCTGCGCGAACGCCGCCTTCAAAGCCGTCGGCAATCACGTCGCCGAGGGCGTAGACACCATGGATACCGCCGACACAAACGCGTTTTTGCGGTGCATCGCCCGGCACGAAGCCGAGAATGTCATCGCGCCAGACCGGGCGACCGCCCAAGTGCGACGCCAGGTGGACGATCGGGCTGTAACCGCCGGAGCTGGCGATCAGGTCGCACTCGAGGGTTTCGCCTGGGCTGGTGACTTTGTGGGCCTGCACGTCGATGGCGGCCACGCGGGCGCCGGTCACGTGCTTGCTGCCTTTGGCCTCGACCACGGCGCTGGAAGTGAGGATACGGATGCCTTTTGCACGCGCTTCTTCAACCAGCGAGCCGCGTGGGTTGTGGCGGGCGTCGGCGATGGCGACCACTTGCAGGCCAGCGTCGTGCCAGTCCAGCGCAGCGCGGTAGGCGTGGTCGTTGTTGGTCGACAGCACCAGTTTGCGACCCGGGGCCACACCGTAGCGGCGTACGTAGGTGGACACAGCGCCGGCCAGCATGTTGCCCGGGACGTCGTTGTTGCCGTACACCAGCGGGCGCTCGTGGGCGCCAGCGGCCAGTACCACACGGCCGGCACGCACACGGTGCACGCGGTGACGCACCTGGCCGATCGGGGCGCGGTCGCCAAGGTGGTCGGTGAGGCGCTCGTGGATGGTCAGGAAGTTGTGGTCGTGGTAGCCGTTGACCGTGGCGCGGGGCAGCAGGGTCACTTCCGGCAGGCTTTCCAGCTCTTTGACCACCGCATTGACCCAATCAGCGGCAGGCTTGCCGTCGAGGGTTTCGCGGGTGTCGAGCAGGCTGCCACCGAACTCTTCCTGTTCATCGGCGAGGATTACGCGGGCGCCACTGCGGGCAGCAGCCAAGGCGGCGGCCAGGCCAGCAGGGCCGGCACCGACGATCAGCACGTCGCAGTGCTGGTTCATGTAGTCGTAGCTGTCCGGGTCGTTCTGCAGCGGTGCACGGCCAAGGCCGGCCGCTTTACGGATGTACTTCTCGTACGTCATCCAGAACGATTTCGGATACATGAAGGTTTTGTAGTAGAAGCCCGGCGGCATCATGCTGCCGCCCACCTTGCCAAGGATGCCCATGACGTCGTTGTTGACGTTAGGCCAGCCGTTGGTGCTGGTGGCGACGAGGCCGGCGTACAGCGCCTGCTGGGTGGCACGCACGTTAGGGATCTGGGTGGCTTCGCTGGAGCCGATCTGCAGGATGGCGTTCGGCTCTTCGGTACCGGCGGCAATGATGCCGCGCGGGCGCGAGTACTTGAAGCTACGGCCGACGATGTCGACGCCGTTGGCCAGCAGCGCAGCGGCCAGGCTGTCACCGGCATAACCCTGGTAGGTCTTGCCGTTGAAGGTGAAGTTCAGGACCTTGCTGCGATCGATACGGCCGCCGCTGGCGAGGCGATAGGTCTGGCTCATACTTTTTCCCCTTGGCCTTTGACGGTCGACGGTGCGCTGTTTTGCTTGCCGTTGGCGGTCACCTGCGGCTTCTCGCCAATCTTGTAGGTTTCCAGAATCTCGTAGGTCACGGTGTCGCGGGTGACGTTGAAGTACTGACGGCAGCCGGCAACGTGGTCCCACAGTTCATGGTGAATACCGCGCGGGTTATCGCGGAAGAACATGTAGGTGCCCCACTCCTCGTCGGAGCAGGCGGCAGGGTCCAGCGGGCGGGCGATGTGCGCCTGGCCAGAGGCGTGGAACTCTTCTTCGGAGCGCAGCTCGCCGCAGTGGGGACAGAAAATATGCAACATGACGGTGTCTCCGGTTAGTGGGCGACGGCGGCGGCGCCGTGTTCGTCGATCAATGCGCCGTTGTAGAAACGGTCCATGGAGAACGGCGCGGCCAGTGGGTGCATCTCGCCTTTGGCCAGGCTGGCAGCGAAGACGTTGCCCGAACCCGGGGTCGCCTTGAAGCCACCGGTACCCCAACCGCAGTTGAAGAACATGTTCTTGACCGGGGTTTTGGAGATGATCGGGCAGGCGTCCGGCGAGGTGTCGACGATGCCGCCCCATTGGCGGTTCATGCGCACGCGCGAGAGGTTGGGGAACATCTCGACGATCGCTTGCAGGGTGTGCTCGATCACCGGGTACGAACCGCGCTGGCCGTAGCCGACCCAACCGTCGATACCGGCGCCGATCACCAGGTCGCCCTTGTCGGACTGGCTGATGTAGCCGTGCACGGCGTTGGACATGATCACGCTGTCGATGATTGGCTTGATCGGCTCGGACACCAGGGCTTGCAGCGGGTGCGATTCCAGCGGCAGGCGGAAGCCGGCCAGTTTGGCCATGTGCCCGGAGTTACCCGCAGTGACCACGCCGACACGCTTGGCGCCGATGAAGCCTTTGTTGGTTTCGACACCGATGACCGCGCCGTTTTCCTTGCGGAAACCGATCACTTCGGTCTGCTGGATCAGGTCCACGCCCAGGGCGTCGGCAGCACGGGCGTAACCCCAGGCCACGGCGTCGTGACGGGCAACGCCACCACGGCGCTGAACGGTCGCGCCGAGGATCGGGTAACGGGTGTTCTTCGAGCAGTCCAGGTACGGGATTTCGGCCGCGACCTGGGCGGTGTTCAGCAGTTCGCCATCGACGCCGTTGAGGCGGTTGGCGCTGACGCGGCGCTCGGAGTCACGAATGTCCTGCAAGGTGTGGCACAGGTTGTAGACACCGCGCTGGGAGAACATCACGTTGTAGTTGATGTCCTGGGACAGGCCCTCCCACAGCTTCATGGCGTGCTCGTACAACTGCGCCGATTCGTCCCACAGGTAGTTGGAACGCACGATGGTGGTGTTACGGGCGGTGTTGCCGCCGCCCAGGTAACCCTTCTCGATCACTGCGACGTTGGTGATGCCGTGTTCCTTGGCCAGGTAGTAGGCCGTGGCCAGGCCATGGCCGCCACCGCCAACGATGACCACGTCGTAGACCTTTTTAGGGGTCGGCGTGCGCCACATGCGCTGCCAGTTTTCGTGGTGGCTGAGGGAGTGTTTGAAGAGGCCGAAGCCCGAGTAGCGTTGCATGGTCGTTTACTCCACTCAGCGGTAAACAGGGAAGTCTGCGCACAGCGCCGCGACGTTCTTCGCCACATCGGCTTCGACGTCAGCGTCACCGAGGTTGTCGAGGATGTCGCAGATCCAGCCGGCCAGGGCCACACACTGAGCGACCTTGAAGCCGCGGGTGGTGACGGCCGGGGTGCCGATACGCAGGCCCGAGGTGACGAACGGCGACTGCGGGTCGTTCGGTACGGCGTTCTTGTTGACGGTGATGTGCGCGCGGCCCAGGGCGGCGTCGGCATCTTTACCGGTGAGGCCCTGGCGGATCAGGCTGACCAGGAACAGGTGGTTGTCAGTGCCGCCGGAAACCACATCGTAGCCGCGGTCGATGAACACCTGGGCCATGGCCTGGGCGTTTTCGATGACTTGTTGCTGGTAGGCCTTGAAGCCTGGCTCCAGCGCTTCCTTGAAGCACACGGCCTTGGCGGCGATGACGTGCATCAGCGGGCCGCCCTGGGCGCCGGGGAACACGGCAGCGTTGAGCTTCTTCTCGATTTCTTCGTTGGACTTGGCCAGGATCAGGCCGCCACGTGGGCCGCGCAGGGTCTTGTGGGTGGTGGTGGTGACCACGTCGGCGAACGGGATCGGGTTGGGGTACAGGCCCGCGGCAACCAGGCCGGCAACGTGGGCCATGTCGACGAACAACAGCGCACCGACCTTGTCGGCGATGGCGCGGAAGCGTGGGAAGTCGAGGGTCTTGGAGTAGGCCGAGAAGCCGGCGACGATCATTTTCGGCTTGTGCTCGACCGCCAGGCGCTCGACTTCGTCGTAGTCGATCAGGCCGGTCTTGGTGTCGATGCCGTATTGAACCGCGTTGTACAGCTTGCCCGAGGACGACACTTTGGCGCCGTGGGTCAGGTGGCCGCCGTGGGCCAGGCTCATGCCCAGGATGGTGTCACCGGCCTGCAGCAGGGCCAGGTACACCGCGCCGTTGGCGGAAGAGCCGGAGTGCGGCTGGACGTTGGCGTAGTCAGCACCGAACAGCTGCTTGGCGCGCTCGATGGCCAGTGCCTCGACCTTGTCCACGTGCTCGCAGCCACCGTAGTAGCGCTTGCCTGGGTAGCCTTCGGCGTATTTGTTAGTCAGGCCGCTGCCTTGGGCCTGCATGACGCGCTGGCTGGTGTAGTTCTCCGAGGCGATCAGCTCGATGTGATCTTCCTGGCGCTGTTCTTCGGCATTCATCGCCGCCAGCAGTGCGTCGTCGTAACCCTGGATCTGGTCTTGCTTGCTGAACATCTTGTTGTCTCCCGGCAGCGATCGTTTCTTGTCTGTAGAGCACTGTGGCCCTTTGTGGCGATGGTATGACTGGCCGGGGTGGGTCAGATGCCTGCGCACGCCTTGCAATGGCGCGTTTACGACATTCGCTGATTTGCTGTTTGTGCCGGCCCTTTCGCGGGTGAACCCGCTCCCACAGGTACGGCGGTGCTTGAAGCCTTTGGGTATCCCTGTGGGAGCGGGTTTACCCGCGAAGAGGCCCGTTCAAACAACCCTGAAATCAGCTTATGTATGGGTTGTATAGGCAACTGCTGAATCGATGGTTTAGAGTGCTGTTCTGCGTCGTTCACAGGACCGTGTCATGACAGATAAGAGCCAACAATTCGCCAGCGACAACTATTCCGGCATCTGCCCCGAAGCCTGGGCCGCCATGGCCAAGGCCAACATGGGCCACGAACGCGCCTATGGCGATGACCAGTGGACCGAGCGCGCCGCCGAGTACTTCCGCAACTTGTTCGAAACCGACTGCGAAGTGTTTTTCGCCTTCAACGGCACTGCAGCCAACTCCCTGGCCCTGGCCTCGCTGTGCCAGAGCTACCACAGCGTGATCTGCTCCGAGACCGCCCACGTCGAAACCGATGAATGCGGCGCGCCGGAGTTTTTCTCCAACGGCTCCAAGCTGCTCACCGCGCCCAGCATCAACGGCAAGCTGACGCCTGAGTCGATCCGTGAAGTGGCGTTGAAGCGCCAGGACATCCACTACCCCAAGCCACGTGTGGTAACACTCACCCAGGCCACCGAAGTGGGCACCGTGTACCGCCCCGACGAGCTCAAGGCGATCAGCGCCACCTGCAAGGAACTGGGCCTTAACCTGCACATGGACGGCGCGCGTTTCACCAATGCCTGCGCGTTCCTCGGTTGCAGCCCGGCGGAGTTGACCTGGAAGGCCGGCGTCGATGTACTGTGTTTTGGCGGTACCAAAAACGGCATGGCGGTGGGCGAGGCGATCCTGTTCTTCAATCGCCAGCTGGCCGAAGACTTCGACTACCGCTGCAAGCAGGCCGGGCAGTTGGCGTCGAAGATGCGCTTCTTGTCTGCGCCCTGGGTTGGGCTGCTGGAAGATGGCGCCTGGCTGCGCCACGGCACGCACGCCAACCACTGCGCGCAGCTGCTGGCGTCGCTGGTGAGCGACCTGCCAGGGGTTGAGCTGATGTTCCCGGTGGAGGCCAACGGGGTGTTTCTGCAGATGCCAGAGCACGCGATTGAAGCGCTGCGGGGCAAGGGCTGGCGGTTCTATACCTTTATTGGCAGTGGCGGGGCGCGGTTCATGTGCTCCTGGGATACTGAAGAAGATCGGGTGCGTGAGCTGGCGGCGGATATCCGCGCGATCATCACTGCCTGATAGATCGCATTCGCGGGGCAAGCCCGCTCCCACAGGGTCCTCACAGATGCTGAAACTGTGCGGGACCTGTGGGAGCGGGCTTGCCCCGCGAATGCGATGGCAGCAGCTCCAACCCTCTAAAGCTTGAACCCACCCATCTGCCGCGCCAAATCATCAGCCAACCCACGCAACGCCTGGCACTCCGCCCGGCACCCCTGCACCTCCGCCGCTGTCTCCCTGGCCAGGTCGGAAATCCCCTGTACCGTCCGGTTGATCTCCTCCGTCACCGCTGACTGCTCTTCAGTCGCCGTCGCCACCTGATGGTTCATGTCGCTGATGTGCTCGACCTTGTCGGTAATCGCCCCCAACGAGGCACCGGTGCGCTGGCTCGATTCAACGCCGCTACCCGTCGCCTGCTGCCCTGCCTGCATCGACGTCACCGCCGAGCCTGCGCCCTGCTTCAAGCGCTGGATCATCTGCTGCACTTCATCGGTAGACAGCTGCGTGCGCCGCGCCAGGGTACGCACCTCATCGGCGACCACGGCAAAGCCACGCCCCATCTCCCCTGCCCGCGCCGCCTCGATCGCAGCGTTCAGCGCCAAGAGGTTGGTTTGCTCGGAAATACTGCGGATCACCGCTAATACTTCATCGATCGAGGCGACTTCGTCGGCCAACTGTGCGACCGCATCCGCCGCCTTGCCAATGTCGCCGGACATGCCTTCAATACCTTGGATCGAGCGCCGCACCACGTCACGCGCCTGCAAGGCTTCGTCGCGCGCCGATTGTGACGCTTCAGCGGCATTGCCGGCATTGCGGGCGATGTCCTGCACGGTCAGGCCCATCTCATGCACGGCGGTGGCGACCATTTCGGTCATTTCCTGCTGGCGACCGGAGCGCTCGGCCGTGTTGTCCACCACCTGGGTCACCTGTTCGACGGCCAAGTGCAAGCGTTCAGTCGTGCGCAGCACCTCGCCGATCAACCCCCGTTGGCTGTCGAGAAAGCGGTTGAAGCCTCTGGCCAAGTCACCCAGTTCGTCCTGGCGCGAATCATCCAGGCGGTGGCTGAGGTCTCCCGCGCCGCTGCCGATCTGCACCAGTGCGGCCGTGACGCGGCGGATCGGCCGTACCAAGCCGCGCGCCAGCAACACCACCAGCAGCAAGGACAACAGCGCCACGCCACCACCGATCAAGGTGGTGAGCCAGACTGCCTGATGCATCTGCGCGTAGATTTCGGCCTCAGGCACTTCGGCGACCAAGGTCCAGTTCAGGTCGCGCAGTGGCAAGCCTAACGCCAGGTAGCTTTCGCCATCACGCTGGAAGCGGCTGGTACGCAGGCCCTGGTCGCCACTCATCACCGCTTTCGCGGCCTGTGCGTCAAGCTGGTCGACAAGCTGGCGCTTGCCGCTGAAGGCGCTGTCCGGGTGCACCTGGATCAGCCCATCATTGCGTACCAAAAATACCTTGCCGTGCTCGCCAAAGCTGAAATCGTGGATCAGCTTCGACAACTCGGTCATGCGCAAGCCCATACCCGCCACGCCAACCAGCTTGCCGTCTTTTTCCACGCGATAGTCGATGAACAGCGCCAACTCGCCCGTGGCACCGTCAATGTCGATATTGATCAGGCGCTCGGCGCCGCTGTCGATGTAGCCGTAGAACCACGTGTCCTTCGGGTTGGCCCGGCTGAGTGTGCGGTCCAGCCCCTTCTCGTTGTAGTAGTGGCCGGTTTCGGTGGAGGCGAACAGCGTGGTAAAGGCCTTGTTGCGCTGCTTGGCAGCCTCGAGGTATTCGATAAAGCGTGAGGTTTGAGCGGGGTCTTCGCCCTCCGCAAGCCAATCGCGCAGCAGGGTATTGCCGGCTATGTCGGCGGCCGCCACCAGCGGCTGGCCGAGCATGCGCTCGATATCGTTGCGGATTGCCTCGACACTGGCTGGCAGCGCTGTGTCGACCAGGTAGCGTTCGGTCAGGCGGTTGAGCGCCACCGTGAAGATGATCACCACCACCAGGATGCTCGCCAGCAGGGCTGCGCCCATGCTTGCGATCAATTGCCACTGGATACTTTGCCGCCAGATACGCATGCCCGTGCTCCCCGCCAATTATTGTTTTGGGGGAAGTGTATACACTTACGTATCCAGTTATTCCAGTGATCTGGGACATTGTAGGCGCAGCCTTGTGCTGCGAAGAGGCCGGTGACAGCAGCGGAAATCCCTGCGTTTTCACCGGCCTCTTCGCAGCACAAGGCTGCTCCTACAAGGGGTCGCGGAGTGCTTTATTGTTCGGCGATAGTCCGAACGATCGCGTCCACCGTGGCGTCGATCTGCGCCTGGGTACGCGCCAGCGTCTGTTGATGCTCTTTCTGCAGCTCAACCTGCTTGGAACACAGGTTCAGGGCCGCCAGCACCAGCAGCTTGTCACCGATCAGGGTCGGGTACGAACGCTTGGTCTCGGCCAGGGCGGTGTTCAGCATCCGCACCGCCTGCGCCAGGGTTTCTTCCTGGCCTTCGGGCGCCTTGATCGAATAGTCGCTGCCGAGGATCGACACGACATTGACCGGCTGCGCTTGCAGACTCATGCGTTGACGACACCCGCATTGGCGCGGTCAACCAGCGCCTGGATGCGCGCGGCGGTGGCGCCGTTCTTCTCTTCCTGCTCCATCAGCGACAGCTGCAGGGTCTCGTTTTCTTCCTTAGCCTGTGCCAATTGCTGACCCAGGGTAGTGTTCTGCTCGGTGAGTTGAGCGTTTTTCTGCATCAGGTCGCTGACCAGTTGCTCGATTTGATTCAGGGAGGCTTCCAGCATGGGGTCTATCTCAGGTTGTTGCAAAGGCCGCACACGATAAAGAAAAGCGTGAGTCCTCGCCATTAAATATCGGATTCTTAAGGTTTCTAACCCGCAGATTGACAGGGTAAGCGCCCGCTTGTTCCGACCTGGATCAACCGCCGGTCAGGAAAAGGTTAGCGCGCTCACAATTTTCACCGGTCTCGCTCAAGACTGACCAGTCACGACCGATAGCCAGGCAAGTCATATTTCGTCGCCCTCCCCTGCGACCTCTTTCCCTTGCCTGGATTACGCCCCTCATGTCCCTACGCAACATGAATATCGCCCCGCGCGCGCTGCTCGGCTTCGCGCTGATCGGCCTGTTGATGCTCGGCCTCGGCATCTTCTCGCTGATGCAGATGGGCAACATCCGCCAGGCCGGCGTTGCCATCGAAAGCATCAGCGTGCCCAGCATCAAGACGCTGGACGAACTTACTGCGCTGAACCTGCGCATGCGCACCCTTTCCTATCGCCTGCTGCTCAACCGCGACCCCGAGACGCAGCGCGACACCCTCAACCTGTTGGACCAACGCAACACCCAGATCGACCAGGCGCGCCGTGCCTACGAGCCCATGATTGGCGCACGCGACGAGCAAGCGGCTTACGATCAATACAGCCAACTGCTCAATCAGTACCGCCAGCTGGAGGCGCGCATGCGCAGCCTGAGCCAGGCAGGCCGCACCGACGAACTGCGCGACCTGCTCAACCGCGACCTGCTGGCCAACTCCGAGCAGATCAACAAGGTCATGGACACCTTGGTGCGCATCAACACCGACCAGACCCGCGCCACCAATGAAACGGCTGCCAGCCAGTACGCCTCTGCCTTCGCCCTGGTGATTGGCCTGTTGATCGCAGCCACGGTGCTGACCCTGCTGTGCGCCTTCCTGCTGATCCGCAGTATCGTCAAACCGATTGAAGAGGCGCTCAAATGCGCCGAGCAGGTGGCCGACGGCGACCTCACCCACGTCATCCGTGCCGAAGGCACCGACGAAGCCGCGCGCCTGCTACGCGCCATGGCCCGCATGCAGGAGAAACTGCGCGACACCCTGCAATTGATTGCCGGTTCGGCAACCCAACTGGCCTCGGCGGCGGAAGAGCTCAACAGCGTCACTGACGAAAGCGCCCGTGGCTTGCAGCAACAGAACAACGAAATCGAGCAGGCTGCCACTGCGGTCACCGAGATGACCAGTGCCGTGGAAGAAGTGGCGCGCAATGCGGTCAGCACCTCGGAGGCCTCTGGTGAAGCCAGCCGTTCGGCCGGCGACGGGCGCGACCTGGTACTGGAAACCGTCGGCGCCATCGAGCGCATGAGCGGTGATGTGCAGGCCACTGCCACGCTGATCACTCACCTCGCCGAGCAGTCGCGTGACATCGGCAAAGTGCTGGATGTGATTCGCGGCCTGGCCGACCAGACCAACCTGCTAGCGCTCAATGCCGCGATCGAAGCGGCCCGTGCCGGTGAAGCAGGCCGAGGCTTTGCCGTGGTGGCGGATGAGGTGCGGGCATTGGCCCATCGTACCCAGCAGTCGACCAGCGAAATCGAGCGGATGATCGGCAGCATCCAGGGCGGGACCGAAGAGGCGGTGGAGTCGATGCGCACCAGCACCGAACGTGCCGCGTCAACTTTGAATATCGCCCGGGGTGCGGGCATGGCGCTGGACACCATTGCGGGTGCGGTGGCGCAGATCAACGAGCGTAACCTGGTGATTGCCAGCGCGGCGGAAGAGCAGGCCCAGGTGGCCCGCGAGGTGGACCGCAACCTGGTGAATATCAATGACCTGTCGGTGCAGAGCGCGACCGGGGCGCATCAGACCAGCGCAGCGAGTGCCGAGTTGTCGCGGTTGGCAGTGGATTTGAATGGGCTGGTAGCGCGCTTCCGTACCTGACCTGCGGCCCCTTTCGCGGGGCAAGCCCGCTCCCACAGGTTATGCGCAAGCCTGAAGTACTCGGTGAACCTGTGGGAGCGGCCCCTTGGATCTACGGATCAGTAATCGATCCGCACATCCCCTTTCGGCACACTGCAGCACGACAGAATGTACCCCTCGGCCTCGTCTTCCTCGGTAATCCCGCCGTTGTGTTCCATCTCCACCTCGCCGCCCAGCTTGAGCACCTTGCATGTCCCGCAAATGCCCATGCCGCAAGCCTTGGGGATCATCAGCCCAACTTTCGCCGCCGCCGCATGCACGGTCTCGCCCGGGGCGATGCGGATGCTCTTCTCGCTGCCGATGAACTCCACCAGGTTGAGGTCCGAAACATCCACTTCCGGCGCATCGGCGGCCTGCTCGGCATGCTCCACGGCATCGGCCTTGGCTTCTGCGGGCGTCGCGCCGAACGATTCTTCGTGGTAGTTCTTCATGTCGAAGCCGACGGCTTCCAGCATGCGTTTGACCGCAGTCATGTACGGCGTCGGGCCGCAGCAGAACACCGTGCGCTCCATATAGTCGGGCGCGATCAGTTCCATCAGGCGCTGGTTCAGGTACCCGCGGTAACCCGCCCACGGCTCGCCCAGCCCGTGCTTCTCGCAAATGATGTGCAGGCTGAAGTTGGGGATGCGCGAGGCCATCTGCTCCAGCTCGCGGTGGAAGATGATGTCTTTCGGCGAACGGGCGCTGTGCACGAACACCATGTCGACATTGGCGTTGGTGTCGTAGAACCAGCGCGCCATCGACATCACCGGGGTAATACCGACACCGCCCGAGAGGTACAGCACCTTACCCGACGGGAAGTCGATGGCGTTGAACAACCCCACCGGCCCGTGCACGGGCAGTTCGGCGCCTTCGTGCATGGTGTCGTGCAGGTAGTTGGAGACATGCCCACCCGGCACACGCTTGACGGTGATCGAGAAGCTGTAAGGCACCGACGGCGAACTGGAGATGGTGTAGGAGCGCATCACCGGCTTGCCTTCGATCTCAAGCTCCAGGGTGACGAACTGCCCTGGCTTGAAGAAGAACATGATCGGTTGGTCGGCCATGAAGCAGAAGGTGCGCACGTCCCAGGTCTCCTGGATGACCTTGACGCAGCGCACGATGTGGCGGCCGTTGGCCCAGGTCTGGGTGGTGACCGGATTGAGGAAGGTATCGGACATGTTCATCTCCAGCAGCCGACTATTGGCCTTTTTATGGCGTCGATAATGCGCAAGCTGAAGGCGACGTACATTCCTGCCTGCGACATCGGCGTACTTATCGCGACCAGCCCCATGCTACAAGGGCTGTGGCGTCGTTATTCAAATCGGCCATGTCGCCCATGGATACGGTTCACGACGCCTTCGGACGCACACTCCACGGCAAAAGAACCTGCTGTTTTTTTAACGACAGCCTTGCGGCACCACAACAATGATTAGCCACCTTTTGCCGGCCGCACACGGCCCCGAGGACCACACGATGGACGTCACCGCAACCCTGAGCCTGGGCGATCCACTGGAAGCAGCACGCAAGGCCACCGCCGAGATGCTGCAAACCCGCGAGCGCACCTACTCGCTGCCCCAGCCTTTCTACACCGACGAGCGTCTGTTCCAGATCGACATGCAGGAGATCTTCCACAAAGAGTGGCTGATCGCCGGCATGACTTGCGAGATTCCGGCCAAAGGCAACTTCATCACCCTGCAGATCGGCAAGAACCCGATCATCGTCATCCGTGGCGCCGAAGGTAAGGTACATGCCTTCCACAACGTCTGCCGCCACCGCGGCTCGCGCCTGTGCACCAGCGACAAGGGCAAGGTGGCCAAGCTGGTCTGCCATTACCACCAGTGGACCTACGAGCTGGACGGCCGCCTGCTGTTCGCCGGCACCGAAATGGGCGCCGACTTCGACATGAAGGAATACGGCCTCAAGCCTGTGAACGTGAAGGTCGCGGGGGGTTACATCTTCATCAGCCTGGCGGAAAACCCGCCAGCCATCGACGAGTTCCTGGCCACTTTGGACCATTACATGGAACCGTACGACATGGAGAACACCAAGATCGCGGTGCAGACCCAGTTGCTGGAAAAGGCCAACTGGAAGCTGGTACTGGAAAACAACCGCGAGTGCTACCACTGCAGCGGCTCGCACCCCGAGCTGCTGAAGACCCTGCTTGAATGGGACGACACCAACGACCCGCGTGCCAGCCAGGAATTCAAGGACCACGTGGCCGCCTCTGCCGCTGCCTGGGACGCCGAGAAAATCCCGTACCTGCACAAGAGCCACGGCCTGCGTAACCGCATCGTGCGCATGCCGCTGCTCAAGGGCACCGTGTCGATGACCATGGACGGCAAGCAGGCCTGCCAGAAGCTGATGGGCCGCATCAAGAACCCGGACCTGGGCTCGATGCGCATCCTGCACCTGCCGCACTCGTGGAACCACTGCATGGGCGATCACATGATCGTCTTCACCGTGTGGCCGATCAGCGCCCAGGAGACCTTGGTGACCACCAAGTGGCTGGTGCACAAGGACGCGGTCGAAGGCGTCGACTACGACCCTGCGCAGATGCGCAAGGTGTGGGATGCCACCAACGACCAGGACCGCCGTCTGGCGGAAGAGAACCAGCGCGGGATCAACTCCACGGCGTACCAGCCAGGGCCGTACTCGAAGACTTATGAGTTTGGTGTGGTGAACTTCATCGACTGGTACAGCCAGCGGGTGCTGGAGAACCTGGGGGCGGAGCCAGCGCCGTATTTGAAGGAAGTGCAGGCGCAGTAAACAATAGTGAACCAGGCAGGCAGAAAATTGGCTGCCTGGTTATGACCTTCATGCACGATCAATCGTGCCCACCGGGTTTCCACGGATCTTCTGCACAACGTTACTAACAATCGTCTGCACCGGGCTAATTCCTGTCTGAATCCGCATAAGGTCCACGACCACGCCGGGTATCTGGCCTGGTGATTTCCACAGATAGGGCACCACGACATCGCCAAGACAGCAAAATAAACTGATTTGGGAAAGGAGAATGCGCCATTGCGATCGACCCGGTTGATCGGATCGTTTAAGCAATAGGCATAGGTATTTATCCCGCCCCTGCCAAACGGGCTGAGCGTATCGGCGCTGTTGAAGCGCATGAGCGCTGGGTTGTAGGCCCGTCGACCGTTACCGAGAAGGTAATGCCCAGCCAATGCGTCGCGGTATTCCCCGCAAAATGCCAGGCGGGAGCCAGACACCACCCCACACACAGCACCATAGGCGGTATAGCTACGTGAGCGGGTATGGCGCATCACAGCCAAGTCATCTGTAAATTCTGAGGGGGACTCACCTCCCCAGATCTGACCTCCGAGACTATTTCATGCATCTGAATGCTCATATGGCCCGAGTCCATATCGATTCTGAGCTCCCTGACAGTATTGGAAATAGCAGGTATTGACGACACTGGGCTAGGCGTGGGAGGCAGAATTTGTTTTTGCTCACGCTTTATACTGAAAACACTGCGGATATTGTCTCCTATAGACCTCCAAGCTTCTCCCAACCCATTTCCCAACCTTTGCCCGATCGTTATTAACGATTTAAAGATCGAAGTTGTATTGCCAGCGGTAACCAAGCCCAACGCCACGGGCTGCAAACTAGGCGAGCCGGTAAACAACATACCCACGCCTGTCGTCACCAATGCTGTTTCGACTGCCAGTTGCCGCAGCCCCCAGACACTCGCGTTGTTTGGGGCACGCGTCATCCAGGCAGCCACATTGAGGCCGGCATAGGCCGCAAGGGTCGTAGCTCTGGAAGCTTCAATTGAAGTCAGTACCGCCAGGAACCTGCCGCTAGGGTCGATGTGGTTCACAGGGTCCGCTGCACAGTAGGCATATGCATTCAACCCGCCCCTGCCAAAGGGGCTCAGGCGATCTGGGCTCAAGTAACGCATCTGGCGAGGGCTATACAGCCTATGTCCGTTGCCAAGGTGATAGCACCCTGTCAATGGATCATGACGCTGCCCCGCAAAGGCCGTGAGAGGGCCTGCCCCCAGTGGCGCGTAGCCGTATGGTGTGAAGGCTCTTTCTATCGAGCTTGAGCTGCGCCCCGCCAACACTGAACGCTGCCTATCCGTCATCAGCAAAAGATTATTCATCGATAGTCTGAGCTCGTTTCGATGGAATAACGAGACGATAGTACCGGTGAGCACATTAGGAAACTGGCAGAAATGACAGTCGCCTTGGTCGAATTTTGAGCAAAACTCTACAGCCCAGGCCCTACAAGGGCTACGACCATTCACGAACACCTTGCCCACAGGTGGATGAACAGAATTCGTTAACAACTCCTCCTGTTGTCTGTTCAAGGCTGTGAATAAATGCCTGAAAGGCCCAATTGGTAACGGTTTGCGCAATACGGAGAAGACTTGATCATTATTTGAACGATATCGCCAAGCCCGCTATGTACGTGTGCTACAGACGACAGCCAACATCTTATCCACAGAGCCGCCAACAGCGATTGTGGGGAACTTCGCGCATTAGCCCCGCATTCAAACAGCCCAATGCCAGCTTTTATTTGATCATTATTCGATCATGCCCTTGAATCCCGCATCCCTCTTGGGCTGTAGCGAAGCACGAACACTTTATCCACACCTTGGCGAACAGATTCCGGGGGTAAGATTCCACCGGACCTGTCATTTCTGCCAGTTTCCACATAACCCCCCTTTGTGTTTGATTAAAGCCACAGGTTGAGCTTAGCCAGAGGTCACTTATGCACAGGCGCCTAAACGGCACTGTGAAGTGGTTCCACGAGGTGAAGGGAGTGGGAGTGATCAAGGCTGAGGACGGCAGCGGGGACTATTTCGTGGCACGGTGTGCAATTCTGATGGTGGGCAGGGTGCGGCTGCTGGAGGGGGAGCGGGTCACCTTCGAACCGGTGATCGAAGGGTTGGCCTTCTGGGCCTTCAATGTGGCTGGCGAGCTGCCTTGACGGCCCAGCAAACCGGCCCTGTAGGAGCAGCCTTGCGCTGCGAAGAGGCCCGTGACAGCAGCGAAGATTCACTGTGCATTTACCGGCCTCTTCGCAGCACAAGGCTGCTCCTACAAAGTGCGCGCATGACGCACGGCAGATAATTCAGCGCAGGACCCCTTCCTCCACCAATAGCTTGAGGATTGCCTCGGCGCCTTCTTGCGGGGATACATCCTTGAGCACCTTGCCCCCGCCGCCACTGGCCTTGGCCGTTGCCGCCTTCATCCGGTCGGCGCCGCTTTTGGCCTTGATCACCTTCAATCGCTTGGGCCGTGGGCGGGCCGGTTGCAGCTCTGCCTCGGCCAGCAGGTCGTCTTCGACAATCGCCACGTTACGTGCTGCCAACACACCCCGCCGCGCCGGCCCGAACGCGCTCTGGCGTGGCTTGGGCGCGGCGTTATCCACAGTCGCCAACAACGGCAGGCGCACCTTCAGGCGACGCCGCTGCCCGCGTGGCAGTGCCTGCAGCACCTGGGCGGTGCCATTTTCAATCGACTCCACTTCCGCCAGGCCAACGATCAACGGCCAGCCCAGCTTCTCAGCCAGCAGGAACGGCAACATGCCCGAACCTTCGCCCGTTTCGGCCTGAGTCCCGGTCAGCACCAGCTGGGCGCCAGCGTCGCGCAGGTAGTCGCCAAGCACGCCCAACACATCCGCCCCGGCTGGCTGTTCCAGTACGTCCAGGTGCTCCAGGCCCATGCCCAGATAGGCCCGCAGCGCCTCTTCCCGCGGGTCACCGGCATGCACTACCTGCAAGTTATCCCCAGCCAGTTGCAACCCCAGCTCCACCGCGCGGGCATCTTGCTCGGCGCGGCGCGCGCGGCCAGAACTTGGGTGAGCACCGATGGAAACCAGGCTGATGACTTTCGTACTCATGCTCGTGCCCTTATGCCGCGTCGCGCTGGCCGCCGCTGCGGAAGTTGTCCACAGCCTCGATCAACGCCTTGAGAATCGCCGAACTGTCGCCAATCACCGACAGGTCAGCCCGTTTGATCATGTCGCAGCCAGGGTCCATGTTGATCGCCACCACCTTGTCGCAGGCACCGATGCCCTGCAGGTGCTGGATCGCGCCAGAGATACCCACAGCCACGTACACCCGTGCCGTGACCCAGGTACCGGTAGCACCGACCTGGCGGTTGCGCGGCATGAAGCCGTCGTCCACCGCCACCCGCGAGGCGCCTTCGGTGGCGCCCAGGGCCGCAGTTGCCTTGTGGTACAGGTCCCAGTCCTTGACGCCGTTGCCGCCCGAAACGATGAACTCGGACTCGGCCATGGCAATGGTGGCCGGGTCCACGGCCACCGAGCCGAGGTCTTCGATACGCGACAGGCTGCGTGCGACGCTTGTGGACAACTCTACGGGCAGCGCTTCGTGACGGGTTTCGCTGACCGGCTCCGCGCATTCCGCCGCCGCCAGGATCAACCGTGGCACGGCGCGTTGCAGGTCCTGTTGACCCGCACCGGCGCGGCCGATGCATTGGCCGTCCTTGACCTGCCAAACCCGCGTCGCGGGCCGTTCGCCCAAGGCGGCACCGAAGCGCCGCCCCAGCTCGCCGCCACCGGTGCGGCTGTCGGGCAGCAGCCAGTGGCGCGGTGTGAACTGGTTATCCACAGCCCGCAACCCCTGCACAAGTTGCTCCGGTGCATAACCCTCGAACGCTTCGCCTTCGATAACCAGCAGGCGGTCGACGCCGGCTGTGGAAAAATTGCTTTCCTTGTGTTCACCAAATACCACGGTCAACACTGCGCCGTCGTTGCCGGCCAGGCTATGGGCCAGGCCCAGCAGGTCGCGGTCGTGGCTGCTCAGGCGGCCACCGACCATGTCCGGCACCACAGCAATGTAGAACGCCGGCGCCGGCACCTGGTGCAGCGGCAACTGGACGGCCGCCGCCGCTGTGCGTCGCCCGCCCACACCCGTGCCCTGCTGGGCACCGCTGCGGTCGATACGCTTGATGCCACTGGGGCCGATGAAACCGGCGGCGATGGCATGGGGGTTCTTGCGCATGAGGCCGTTCGGCCCCATCCAGCTGGTTTGTTGCGTCTGCATGGCCGCGTGCAGCGGGTGCAGACGGTTACGGGCGATCCACTCGGCGCGTGGGTCGCGGCGGATGATGTCGCTCATCAGTGCACCTCCGCAGGTTCACGTTTAACCGTTGGCGACTTTGGGGCCGCAGGGGTTTCCTCTTCGATCAGCACATCGGCTACCAACTCGGCGAGGTCCTTGATCTGTGGGCGCGGTTCGACTACGCCCTCGAGCATCGCGGTGCACTGTGGGCAGCCCACTGCAACCAGCTCCGCCTGGGTCTCGCGAATATCGTCCATGCGCATGTCGGGGATACGTTGCTTGCCCGGGATGTCGGTGATCGGCGCACCGCCGCCACCGCCACAGCAACGGGAACGGAAGCCCGAGCGTTCCATCTCGCGCACTTCGATACCCAACGCCTTGAGCACTTCACGGGGCGCTTCGTATTCACCGTTGTAACGGCCCAGGTAGCACGGGTCGTGGTAGGTGACACTGCCGCCCTTGTGCTGGCCGAGGTTGAGCTTCTTGGCTGCGATCAGTTCGGCGATGTAGGTGCTGTGGTGCTGCACCTGGTAATCCCCACCCAGCGCGCCGTACTCGTTTTTCAGCACATGGAAACTGTGCGGGTCGCAGGTGACGATGCGCTGGAACGTGTATTTGGCCAAGGTCTGGATATTGCGTTTGGCCAATTGCTGGAAGGTTGCTTCATCACCCAGGCGACGGGCCACGTCACCGCTGTCGCGTTCCTCCAGGCCAAGCACGGCAAAGTCCACACCCGAGGCCTTGAGCACTTTGACGAACGAGCGCAGGGTGCGCTGGTTGCGCATGTCGAAGGCGCCGTCGCCCACCCAGAACAGCACTTCGGTAGTTTTCACGTCCGACAGCAGTTTCAGGTTGAGGTCTGCCGCCCAGTTCATCCGCCCGCCTGGGGCGAAGCCGCCTGGGTTGTCGGTGGCGATCAGGTTTTCCAGTACTTCCGCGCCTTTGTTCGGGGTCGCGCCTTTTTCAAGGGTAAGGTGGCGGCGCATGTCGACGATGGCATCGACGTGCTCGATCATCATCGGGCATTCCTCGACGCAGGCACGGCAGGTGGTGCACGACCACAGCGTTTCGGCGTCGACCAGGCCGTTGACGATCGGCTGGTGCGGGTGGCCACCATGTTCGCCGATCGGCTTGCCCGGGTACGGGCTGCCAGCAAACTTGGCGTCGGTGCCACCGGCCAGGCCGATGACCATGTCCTGAATCAGTTTTTTCGGGTTCAGCGGCTGGCCGGCCGCATAGGCCGGGCACATGGCTTCACATTTACCGCACTGCACGCAGGCATCGAACCCGAGCAGCTGGTTCCAGGTGAAGTCCACCGGTTTTTCCACGCCCAGCGGCGTATTCGGGTCTTCCAGGTCCAGCGGCTTGAGGCCGGTGGAGCGGCCGCCACCGAAACGTTCGGCACGGCGGTGCCAGGCCAGGTGCAAGGCACCGGCGAAGGCGTGTTTCATCGGGCCGCCCCAGGTCATGCCGAAGAACAGCTCCGACACGCCCCACAGCACACCCAGGCCAAGCAAACCGACCATCACCCAGCCACCGGTGTTGGCGGGCAGAATGCCGGCGACCGGCAAGGTGGCGATGAAGAAGCTTGCAGCAAACACCAGCAGGCTTTTCGGCAGGCGCATCCACGGGCCCTTGGACAGGCGCGCGGGTGGATTAAGGCGGCGTTTGAAGACAAAGATCGCACCGGTGAACATGATCACCGTGGCGACCAGCAGCGCGTAGCCAAGGATCTTGCTCTGCAGGCCGAAGCCGTGCACCAGGATCGCCAAGGCCGCCGACAGCACAAAGCCGCCCGCTGTGGCGACGTGGGTCTTGGACATGTATTTGTCGCGTTCGACCACGTGGTGCAGGTCGACCAGGTAGCGTCGCGGCATGGCCAGCAGGCCGCCGATCAAATTGACCTTGGACGCTCGGCCACGCCGCCACATACGCACCCGGCGCAGGGCGCCGAGCACCGCCAGGCCAAGGGCAGCGAACAGCAGAATGGGTAGAAGGGTGTTCAACATGGGAGGCTCCCACAACAGCTGGATTCTTGCGCCGCCTTGAGGACGAGACTGGCCCCTTGTGGGAGCGGGTTTACCCGCGAATGCGTCCGGTCAGGCAACGGCGTTGTCAGAGCTGACGCATTCGCGGGTAAACCCGCTCCCACAGAGGCCGCGCTCAGTGGCGGCGACTGTTAACGATCAGAAATCCTTGCACAGGCGCAAGGCGTCGTAGATCGCCGCATGCACGTTGCGCTGGGCCACGCAGTCACCGATGCGGTACAGCAGGTAGCCCTCGCCCGGCTGGCTGAGGATCGGCTGCGGCTTGATGGCAAACAGCGCCTCCACATCGATCTGGCCCTTGTTGCGCGAGCCATCCTTCAGCGCGTAGTACAGCTCCTCGTCAGGGCGCACGCCGTTCTCGATCACCACCTGGTCGACCACGCGTTCTTCCTTGGCACCGGTGTATTCGTTCTCCAGCACCGCCACCAGCTTGTCGCCTTCGCGGTAGACCTTTTCCAGCATCATGTCGCCGGTCATGATCACTTCTTTGGGGTACATGCTGCGGTAGTAGGTCGGGAAGGTCGTGCCGCCCATGGCCACGCCTGGCTTGATGTCGTCGGTGACGATTTCGACCTGGCTGCCCTTGTCAGCAATGTAGTCCGCCGTCGACATGCCGGTGAACTCGCAGATGGTGTCGTACACCAGCACGTTCTTGCCCGGCGCAACCTTGCCATCGAGCACGTCCCAGCTGCTGACCACCAGCCCTTCGGCCGCGCCCCAGTGCTCGTTCTGCTCGACGAACGGATGGCCGCCCACCGCCAGCACGATAACGTCCGGGCGCAGGTCCTGGATCGCGTCCACGCTGGCAGCGGTGCCCAAGCGCAGGTCGACTTTCAGGCGTGCCAGTTCCAGTTGGTACCAGCGGGTGATACCGGCGATCTGGTCGCGCTGCGGTGCCTTGGCGGCGATGGTGATCTGCCCGCCGATCTGGTCTTTCTTCTCGAACAGGGTCACGTCGTGGCCGCGCTCGGCAGCCACGCGGGCGGCTTCCATGCCGGCAGGGCCGGCGCCAACCACCACTACCTTGCGTTTGACGCCGGTGGTCTTCTCGATGATGTGCGGCACGCCCATGTATTCACGGGAGGTAGCGGCGTTCTGGATGCACAGTACATCCAGGCCCTGGTACTGGCGGTCGATGCAGTAGTTGGCACCGACGCACTGTTTGATCTGGTCGATCTGCCCCATCTTGATCTTGGCGATCAGGTGCGGGTCAGCCATGTGCGCGCGGGTCATGCCGACCATGTCGACATAGCCGCCTTCGAGGATGCGCGTGGCCTGGTTGGGGTCTTTGATGTTCTGCGCGTGCAGCACCGGGACCTTGACCACTTCCTTGATGCCGGCCGCCAGGTGCAGGAACGGCTCCGGCGGGTAGCTCATGTTCGGGATAACGTTGGCCAGGGTGTTGTGGGTGTCGCAACCCGAGCCCACCACGCCGATGAAGTCGAGCATGCCGGTCGCGTCGTAGTACGCGGCGATCTGCTTCATGTCCTCGTGGCTCAGGCCATCGGGGTGGAATTCGTCGCCGCAGATACGCATGCCCACGCAGAAGTCGTCGCCGACCTCGGCGCGCACCGCCTTGAGCACTTCCATGCCGAACTTCATGCGGCCTTCGAACGTACCGCCCCATTCGTCCGTACGCTTGTTGACCCGCGGGCTCCAGAACTGGTCGATCATGTGCTGGTGCACGGCCGACAGTTCGACGCCGTCCAGGCCGCCTTCTTTGGCACGACGCGCAGCCTGCGCGTAGTTGCCGATCACTCGCCAGATCTCTTCCACCTCGATGGTTTTGCAGGTGGCGCGGTGCACGGGTTCACGGATACCCGACGGCGACATCAGGGTCGGCCAGTTGAAGCCGTCCCAACGCGAGCGACGGCCCATGTGGGTAATCTGGATCATGATCTTGGCGCCATGCTTGTGCATGGCGTCGGCCAGGTTCTGGAAGTGCGGAATGATGCGGTCGGTCGACAGGTTGACCGACGCCCACCACTCTTGCGGGCTGTCGATGGCGACCACGGACGAGCCGCCGCAGATCGCCAGGCCGATGCCGCCCTTGGCCTTCTCTTCGTAGTACTTCACATAGCGGTCGGTCGTCATGCCGCCGTCAGTGGCGTAGACCTCGGCGTGCGCGGTGCTGAGCACGCGGTTGCGGATGGTCAGTTTGCCGATCTGGATCGGCTGGAACATTGCTTCGAATGCCATGACGCTATCTCCGGCTTACAACGGCTTTGTAACGAACAGGCCATCTTCGTGGCCTTCTTCCGACCCGCCATAGACCTGCTCGGCCACGGTGCGGATCTTGCTGCCACGGGCAGCGAGAATCTGGTCCATTGCGCCGGCGAACCAGCCGGTGAACATGTAGTCGACCTTGCGGCCAACCTTGCCGTACACGTAGACGAAGGCGGAGTGCTTGAGCTTGACGCTGCAGGTGCCTTTGTCCAGGTCGATGTCCTGGATCTCGAACAGGCCCCAGCCACGCTGGGACAGGCGCTTCATGTAGTGCTCGAACACCGCCACGCCTTCCAGGCCATGGCACTCGGCTTCTTTTTCACACCAGTGCCAGGCCGACTTGTAGCCCGCCTTGTAGAGGATCTCGGCATAGGCGTCGGCGCCCAGCACTTCCTCGATACCGATGTGGTTGTTAACGAAGAAATGGCGTGGCACGTACAGCATTGGCAAGGCGTCGCTGGTCCAGACACCGGTCTCACTGTCGACTTCGATTGGCAATTGCGGGGCGATCTTGGCCATGGAAACTCAACTCCATAAAATTTTTTATTGGGATGCCCCGGCGTTGCTGGCAGGGGCTTTCAGGCTTGGAGAGCGGCTTACTCGCCCCAGACATCCTTGAGGACGTTTACCCAGTTCTCGCCCATGATCTTGCGCACCACACGCTCGGAGTGGCCGCGCTTGAGCAAGGTCTCGGTGAGGTTGGGGAACTCGCCAACGGTGCGAATGCCCAGCGGGTTGATGATCTTGCCGAAGTTGGTCAGGCGACGGGCGTAGCCCTTGTCGTGGGTCAGGTATTCGAAGAAGTCCTGCCCGTGACCCTGGGTGAAGTCGGTGCCGATGCCGATGGCGTCTTCACCGACGATGTTCATGGTGTATTCGATGGCTTCGGCGTAGTCGTCGATGGTCGAATCGATGCCCTTGGCCAGGAACGGCGCAAACATGGTCACGCCAACGAAGCCGCCGTGGTCGGCGATGAATTTCAGCTCTTCGTCCGACTTGTTGCGCGGGTGCTCCTTGAGCCCCGACGGCAGGCAGTGGGAGTAGCAGACCGGCTTCTTCGATTCGAGGATGACTTCTTCAGAAGTCTTGGAGCCCACATGGGACAGGTCGCACATGATGCCGACGCGGTTCATTTCGGCGACGATCTCGCGGCCGAAGCCCGACAGGCCGCCGTCACGCTCGTAGCAGCCGGTGCCGACCAGGTTCTGGGTGTTGTAGCACATCTGCACGATGCCCACGCCCAGCTGCTTGAACACGTCCACGTAGGCGATCTGGTCTTCGAACGCGTGGGCGTTCTGGAAGCCGAAGAGGATGCCGGTCTTGCCCAGTTCTTTCGCCTTGCGGATGTCGGCGGTGGTGCGCACCGGCATGACCAGGTCGCTGTTGTCGCGGATCAGCTTCTGGCTGGAGGCGATCTGGTCGACCGTGGCCTTGAACCCTTCCCAGACCGACACCGTGCAGTTGGCCGCAGTCAGGCCGCCTTTGCGCATGTCTTCGAACAGCTCGCGGTTCCATTTGGCAATGATCAAACCGTCGATGACGATGCTGTCGGCGTGTAATTCGGCTGGGCTCATCAGGCTGTCCCCTTTTATTGAGTTGGGTCACGCCGAACGTTGTGCCGGCGCTTTGGGGCCAGCATATGCCTGTGCCCCGAGGCGCCCCGATGCAAAAACGACAGGGGGTTTGCCGAAAGCGTCAATGCGCGACAACAGGCCCTCTGCGACGCTATCTGGCGATGAGAGACAGTCTCGATAACGACATTTTGCTCGCTTTCATGAACATTTCGTCAGGGAGCTACCGCGTTGCCTTCGGCTGAGCGAGAATCCCTGCGATTCGTCAGCCTGTTGAGGAGATAAAGGATGAAATCAATGGCATGCCTGGTACTGCTGGCCGTCGTGTCGGGCGCCCAGGCCGGCGAGGAAGAAAGCACCCCGTGCGACAACGTCGAGACCGACCAACAGACGTACGCGTGCGCGGCCTTCAACAAGCAGACGGCCGAGCGGGAGCTGAAGTCGGCTTACGATGACTTGATCCAGCGCATTCGCGACCAGTATGCCGACGAAGCCGATCAGGCCAATGCCTTGGTGGGGCGCATGGAGGCGGCGGAAAAACTCTGGGCCCAGCTGCGCGATGCCGATTGCAAGGTCGAGACCTTTGCCGAGAAGCCTGGCAGCAAGGCGTTCGAGGCGGCGTGGGGCACCTGTGTGGCGCAGCGCAGTGATGACCGGTCGGAGTACCTGCAGTCTATCGGGCAGCAGTAAACCTGCACCGGCCTCTTCGCGGGCAAGCCCGCTCCCACAGGTACTGCGCATTCCTTACGACCGGCGCGGTCCCTGTGGGAGCGGGCTTGCCCGCGAAGAGGCCGGTACAGGTTTACTTCACACCGCTCTGGCCAGCCGATCCTCCCGCGGGCACCGCTGATACCGCGCCCGGTAACAGCGGGTAAAGTACGACGCCGACTCAAACCCACACGCTACCCCCACCTCCAGCACGCTCATGTCGGTCTGGCGCAACAACTGCCGCGCCTTGTCCAACCGCAGCCGCAGGTAAAACCCGCTGGGCGTGTCGTCCAGGTGTAGCCGAAACAGCCGCTCCAGCTGCCGCCGCGTTACCTGCACCGCATCAGCCAGCACTTGGGTATTCAAAGGCTGTTCGGTATTGCGCTCCATCTCGCCAATCACTTTCACCAGCTTCTTGTTGCTGATGCCATAGCGGCTGGCGATCTGCATGCGCTGGTGGTCTTGTCGCGGGCGGATACGCCCGAGCACGAACTGCTCCGACACCTGCACCGCCAGCTCACTGCCGTGGGCTTGCGCAATCAAGTCGAGCATCAGGTCGATCGAGGCGGTGCCGCCCGCGCAGGTGATGCGCCGCCGGTCGATTTCGAACAACTCTTGGGTCGCCTGCAAACCTGGGTAGTTTTCCTTGAACGCTTCCAGCGCCTCCCAGTGCACGGTCGCGCGGTGGCCGTCGAGCAAGCCCGCCTCGGCCAGCACCACCGCCCCAGTATCGATGCCACCCAGTATCACCCCGTCATGATCGAGACGGCGCAGCGCCTGCTGCAGCGGCGGCCCATAACAGGCCAAAGGCTCGAAGCCGGCGACGATCAGCAAAATGCCCCCCGCCTCGCCCGCGCCCAATGCCGCATCGGCGTTCACCGACATCCCATTGCTGGCCTGCACCGCGCCGCCATCCAGGCTCAGCACCTGCCAGCGATACGACGGGCCCTTGAAGCGGTTGGCCACACGCAGCGGCTCCAGGGCACTGATAAAGCCCATGGCCGAGAAGCCGGGCAACAACAGGAAATGAATGATCTGCGGCATTGCTGTGCTCCACAGTGAAGGTGGTCGCCTGGGTGCAAGTGTTGGTCGCCAGGGTGCGATTTTCCACCCCGACAGCAGCGTAGCGTGTTCACACGGTCCAGAGAGACCGATCCCCATAACAATATGCACTGCCGATGGAGAGCCACCATGCACAGCTTGATCCGCCGCAGCCTGTTGACCCTTGCCGTGAGCAGCATCGTCTCTACCCCGCTTCTAGCCGCCGAGCCCGCCGCCTGCCAGAACGTGCGCCTGGGCGTGGTCAACTGGACCGACGTCATCGCCACCAGCGCCATGGCCCAGGTACTGCTCGACGGCCTGGGTTACCAGACCAAGCAGACCAGCGCTTCGCAGCAGATCATCTTTGCCGGCATCCGCGACAAACGCCTGGACATGTTCCTGGGTTACTGGAACCCGATCATGACCCAGACCATCACCCCGTTCATCGACGCCAAGCAGGTCAAGGTGCTCGACAAGCCGAGCCTGGAAGACGCCCGGGCGACCCTGGCAGTGCCAAAGTACCTGGCCGACAAGGGGTTGAAGACCTTCGCCGACATTCACAAGTTCGAAAAGGAACTGGGTAGGAAAATCTACGGCATCGAGCCCGGCTCGGGGGCCAATACCCAGATCAAGGCGATGATCGCCAAGAACCAGTTCGGCCTGGGCAAGTTCCAGCTGGTCGAGTCCAGCGAGGCCGGCATGCTCGCCGCGGTCGACCGTGCCGTGCGGCGCAAGGAGGCGGTGGTGTTCTTCGGCTGGGCGCCGCACCCCATGAACGTGAACATCGACATGGCCTACCTGGGCGACAGCCAGGACGCGCTCGGCCCTGACGAAGGCCGCGCCACGGTGTGGACGGTCACCGCGCCGGACTACGCCGAACGCTGCCCCAACGCTCACCGCCTGCTGGCCAACCTGAATTTCAGCGCCGAGGACGAGAGCCGCATGATGCAGCCGCTGCTCGACCACAAGGACGCGCTGGAGTCGGCCCGCCAGTGGCTCAAGGACCACCCCGAGGACAAGGCCCGCTGGCTTGAAGGTGTGACCACCTTCGATGGCAAGCCCGCTGCGGACAACCTCAAGCTTACCGCCAACTGATCCGGCCCTTTCGCGGGTAAACCCGCTCCCACAGGTTCAGCGCATGCCAGGGACATCACCATCCCCTGTGGGAGCGGGTTTACCCGCGAAAAGGCCAGAACCGACATCACAAGGAACCACAATGAACCACGACGTCATCATCACCTGCGCCCTCACCGGTGCCGGCGACACCGCCTCCAAAAGCCACCTGGTCCCAGTCACCCCCAAGCAGATCGCCGAAGCCGCCGTCGAAGCCGCCAAAGCCGGCGCCACCGTGGTCCACTGCCACGTCCGCGACCCGCAAACCGGCCGCTTCAGCCGCGACGTGAACCTGTACCGCGAAGTCATGGAACGCATCCGCGAAGCCGACGTGGACATCATCGTCAACCTCACCGCCGGCATGGGCGGCGACCTGGAAATCGGCCCAGGCGAAACGCCCCTGGAATTCGGCCCAGGCACCGACCTGATCGGCCCGCTGGAGCGCCTGGCCCACGTCGAAGCGCTGCTGCCGGAAATCTGCACCCTCGACTGCGGCACCCTCAACTTCGGCGACGGCAATTCGATCTACGTCTCCACCCCGGCCCAACTGCGCGCCGGTGCCAAGCGCATCACCGAGCTGGGCGTGAAAGCCGAGCTTGAAATCTTCGACACCGGCCACCTGTGGTTCGCCAAGCAGATGATCAAGGAAGGCCTGCTCGACGACCCGCTGTTCCAGCTGTGCCTGGGCATCCCATGGGGCGCGCCGGCCGACACCACCACCATGAAGGCCATGGTCGACAACCTGCCCGCCAACGTCACCTGGGCCGGCTTCGGCATCGGCCGCATGCAGATGCCCATGGCCGCGCAGGCCGTGCTGCTGGGCGGCAACGTGCGCGTCGGCCTGGAAGACAACCTGTACCTGGACCGTGGCGTGCTGGCCAGCAACGGCCAACTGGTCGAGCGCGCGGTGGAGATCATCTCCCGCCTCGGCGCCCGCGTGCTGACCCCGGCCGAGGGCCGGGAAAAAATGAACCTCAAACGCCGCTGATCCCACTGGAGACCGCTATGCCTTTCATCACCGAGATCAAGACCTTCGCCGCCCTGGGTAGTGGCGTGATCGGCAGCGGCTGGGTCGCTCGCGCCCTCGCCCACGGCCTGGATGTCGTCGCCTGGGATCCAGCCCCCGGCGCCGAGCAGGCCCTGCGCAAGCGCGTCGCCAACGCCTGGCCGGCGCTGGAAAAACAAGGCCTGGCGCCAGGCGCTTCGCCACAACGTTTGACCTTCGTCAGCACCATCGAAGCCTGCGTGCGTGACGCCGACTTCATCCAGGAAAGCGCACCAGAGCGCCTGGACCTCAAGCTCGACCTGCACGCGAAGATCAGCGCAGCGGCCAAGCCTGATGCGATCATCGGTTCCAGCACCTCGGGCCTGTTGCCCAGTGAATTCTACGAGTCGTCCACCCACCCCGAACGTTGCGTAGTCGGCCACCCCTTCAACCCGGTCTACCTGCTGCCGCTGGTCGAAATCGTCGGCGGCAAGCGCACCTCGCCAGAGGCCATCGACGCGGCAAAAACCATCTACACCGCCCTCGGCATGCGCCCGCTGCATGTGCGCAAGGAAGTCCCCGGCTTCATTGCCGACCGCCTGCTCGAAGCGCTGTGGCGCGAGGCGCTGCACCTGGTCAACGACGGCGTGGCGACCACCGGCGAGATCGACGATGCAATCCGCTTTGGTGCTGGCCTGCGCTGGTCGTTCATGGGCACCTTCCTCACCTATACCCTGGCCGGTGGCGATGCTGGCATGCGCCACTTCATGTCGCAATTCGGCCCGGCGCTGAAACTGCCCTGGACCTACTTGCCAGCCCCCGAGTTGACCGACAAGCTGATCGACGATGTAGTGGACGGTACCTCGGACCAACTGGGCGAACGCAGTATTGCGGCGCTGGAGCGCTACCGTGATGACACCCTGTTGGCAGTGCTGGACGCGGTGAAAACCAGCAAGGCCAAGCACGGCATGGCCTTTGGCGATTAAGGAGACTGCAATGCCCGCACTGATCACCTACCGCACCCCGGTCCAGGAGGACTGGGTGGATTACAACGGGCACCTGCGCGATGCCTATTACCTGCTGATTTTCAGCTATGCCACCGATGCATTGATGGAGCGTATCGGCCTGGATGCCGACAGCCGCGGGCAAAGTGGGCATTCGCTGTTCACGCTCGAAGCGCACATCAACTACCTGCATGAAGTGAAGCTGGGTACCGAGGTGTGGGTGCAGACGCAGATCATCGGTTTTGATCACAAGCGCTTGCATGTTTATCACAGCTTGCACAGCGAAAATGTTGAGGGGCCTTTGGCAGCCAGTGAACAGATGTTATTGCACGTCTGCTTGAAAGCGTCGAAGGCATCTCCATTCGGTGATGTGACCACCGAGTGCATACAACGCCTAACGAAGCTCCAATACGGCATTCCACCACCCGTCTACGTCGGCCGCATCATTGGCCTGCTGCCACGGTAATGCAGGTGGGGCGAAGTCCAAACCAGGTACCGCAGCCCCACCTGTTCCCTAATATACATTTTAGACGGTCAGGGTATAGTTTCCCATCGAGCATCATCTCTGTCATAACAATAGCTGAATTTAGGGCTGGCGCTTCTTCCATTACCTTCCATGCAGTTGGAGATACCCAAGGCTGAAAACTTAATCATCCCCCCCGCAAAACTAAAGTTTGACCGCAGACCTGAGCATGCACCCATGCCTGCCGCCTCACCATTTGCCGTCCATTGAAGGCATGATAAAACATCGCCTTGCTGGACGCGAATGGTCGTCAGCGCATTGTTGTTCCAGTACCAAAAATCACCTTCACTGATATTTCCGCAATCCGCAAAAGTCAGCACATCACTTGATGTGACCGTCAAGCAGGCTGGAAGCCCTAATTTGGCGCGTTCGACACTCCTGATTCTCTTACCCGTAAAGGGAGGGTAGAAATTCTCGACCGTTTCTCTGCGTTCATTCATCGCTCTAGCAACATCATGGTTCGCTACCGTACCCAGAGCTTGCCCTTGATAACTCAAGCGTGGATTGGAGAAGAACAATTGCCGAGGGCAGACAGGGCTGCACTCGGGAGCCATCTGCGTGCGGAACCTGAGGGAGCCCGACGCAGGTTTATACTGATATCCATGCGTGTAAGCATTACTCACACCGTCCCAGCTATGGGACATACCGAAGTTGTGACCGATCTCGTGCGACAATGAAGGGATGCAATAGATTGCCGAAAAACCTAAATGTTTTTCTGGGCCTGGTTTACCGCCACCACACAGCTCGTTATTGGCCACTAACATCGAGACGAGATCAGCACGCACCCGATCCCGCACAACTTTCACCTCCGGCATCCGGTACGTCAGATCATTGAGAAGCGTGACAAAATCTTTGCCGGTCTCATCGTGATTAGCGTCCATAAAACCGGCTAATTCATACGTTATAGCGACCTGGCTATTTTTTGTGATCTGATTGGCATCCTGCAACCCAAGGGTCAGCGCGGCGCGGTAGTTTGGATTCTTAGCACGGGACTGTTTGGTAGTGACAAACAGCAACCTGATCGTACTGTGTGCTGATTTTGGCGGCAGGTTGGTCTTGACTGTCGATACCTCATTTGCATGCCCCTTTGGATCCTGACTGTCCTCAGGCGGCAACTTCGAACTGTCAATTTTTATTAACGCATGCTGTCTGCCTCCTAGGTATTCCAGTTGATAGCGCTGGTCATCCACGATCAAGTTACCGACCAACTGGGTGCCGTGGCGCACGATCGACAGGTAATAGCGAGGGTCAAAATCGATCTCAGCAGGTGAAGGGTTATTCAGCTTCCACGCTGAAGGTTTATAGCCCACCCAGCCTTCGTAACCACCGGCCATTGAAGTAAAGTCGCGCACGTTGAATTGGGCTATTTTACCATCAGGCAATGTCACTGCCAAATGCTGAGTGCTGTTGTTGATCAACTCCGCATTGGCCTCAACCAGCGTTATTTCCTCGTTAGCTGGATTCGCCAACAGAGTCGCCAGATACCCCGTGGCTGTTTTCTGCAGCGTACTGCGATCTGGGGTGGGTTCAAGCGTGAACAGTTGCGTAACCGCGCTTGAAGTTCCGCTCTCTAGCGGTGTCGATGACGAGCAAGCCGCGAGCAACGCGCACCCTGCTATGACGAGCCATGCCCTATAGGCAGATATTTTCATAATCCCGCTCCACTGGAAGTCCATCGCCTCTAGCAGAGCAGGTAACACGCAGGCTAGTCACCTGGCAGAAATGTCAGGTAGCGGCATGGAAAACAGCGAAGTATGGGCAAAAAATAACCCCGGAAAGCCGTGAGCATCCGGGGCCAAGAGCGAGCAACATCCACTGTGCACGAGCGAGGGTGACCAAACCCTCCGTTGCGGTAGATGGCTTGAGTGTGCGCACTTCAGGGGCGGGTGATTTAGCCGTAAACGACCTGTTCTTAGCCAAAGCAGCCATTGCGACATTCTGCCCTTGCGGGCATGTCGCGGTGGACACAGAATCGGTCGTAAATCACAGCAGCACTCGCTTAGCGATAAAAGGGACAACAGCCATGATGCATGCGGATTTGATTGACCAGGACGACCTCGCCGGCCACCTGCGCGCGCGCGGTTTCGACATCCCCGCCGGGGCCAGCGCCGAGCAGGCCTGCGAGGCGGTAGTGCGTGGGCTGACCGAGCCCAATGCAAAGGCGCTGAAGGGCATGGTCGAGCAGATGTATACCGGCAGCGCGACGATACTGCCGGCCGTGCGCCAGGCGATCGACAAACAGCTTTTGCCTGCGCTGGCGCAGTTCAGCAAGCGCACCTGACTGATTAATCCTGCACCGGCCTCTTCGCGGGTAAACCCGCTCCCACAGGTTCAGCAGAGCCTGCAAAGGCTGTGAGCCCAGGTTCAGCAGAGCCTTCAAAGGCTGTGAGCCCCCTGTGGGAGCGGGTTCACCCGCGAAGAGGCCGGTGCACGTTCACACAGGCTCTAGCTCCAGCGTTTTCCCAAACACCCCTGCCAGCCCTTCCTGGTGGGTTACTGCCACCACGGTACACCCCGGCAACTCCCGCTTGAGCATCCCCAGCAAACGCTGCGCACTGCCGATATCCAGCTGACTGGTCGCCTCATCCAGGTACAACGTATCCGGCCGGTACAACAGCGCCCGCGCCAGGCTCACCCGCTGCTGCTCGCCGCCAGAAAGCACCCGTTCCCACTCCACCTGCCTGTCCAGTTGCCCAATCAACCCCCCCAGCCCCACCTTGCCCAGCACATCGACCAACTGCACATCGTCTATCGACCGCACCTGTGGATAAGCCAGCAAGCCACGCAAGCTCATCTGCGGCAGATACGGCTGCTGCGGCAACAACAGGCTGCGCCCCGGCGGCAATTGCCAATCACCCGTGCAATGGGGCCACAGCCCCTGCAAGGTGCGCAGCAAGGTCGACTTGCCCAACCCGCTGTGCCCGGCAAGCCGCACCCACTGCCCCTGGCCGACGCGCAGCTTGAGGTCGCGGAGCAAATGACTGCCGTCGGGCCGGCATACCGTCAGCCCTTGCAAGCACAGGCAATGGCCCTGCGGCGCCTTGATCACCTGCTGGCGGCTGGCGGCGATGGCCTGCTCGAACTGGTCGAGCCGCTCCAGCGCCGCGCTCCAGCGCACCAGCTTGTGGTACAGCTTGATGAACCAGCTGAGCGAGTCGTGCACGGCATTGAACGCGCTGCGAATCTGCATCAGGCCACCCAAGGTGATGGTCTTGGCCATGAACGCGGGCAGCGCCGCGAATACCGGCACGATCAGGCTGAAGCGCTGGTAGGCGACCGTGAACAGGCTCAGGTCACGCTCACGGCCCATGAGTTGTCGCCAGTTCTCGGCAATCGCCTGGAAGCGCTGCGCCAAGTGCTGGCGCTCGACCGCCTCGCCTCGGTACAGGGCAATTTGCTCGGCGTGGTCGCGCTTGCGCAGCAGGCCCGCGCGAAAGTCCGCCTCCCGTTGCTCACGCGCATAGTTGAGCGCGTGCAAGGGTTTGCCGATCAGGTGGGTCAGGACACTGCCGATCAAGGTGTAGGCCAGCACGATCCACAGCAGGTAGCCATGCACGGTGAAGGGTTCGCCGAACAGGTGGAAGGTCTGCACCCCGGACAGGTTCCACAGGATCACCACGAACGCGCCGACCTGGGCCAGGTTGACCACCAGCGAGGCCACCAGCTCGATGCTCAGCTCCACCATCAGGTCGACGTCCTGGGCGATGCGCTGGTCCGGGTTGTCGGGTTCGCCGCTGAGCCCCAGGCGGTAGAACGCCTGGTCGCCCAGCCAAGCATCGATCAAACGCCCGGTCATCGCTTGGCGCCAGCGCAGTACCAGCCCTTTGCGCAGGTAGTCGAGGGCGACAAAAATCAGCACGTAGAGCCCAAGATAGAGCGCGTACTCACCGGCCAGCGCGTACAGCCCCTCGGTGTCGAAAGACGCCAGCGTGTCGTAGAAAGTTTTACTCCAGCTGTTGATCAACACGTTGATCTGCACGATCAACAGGCCAAGCCCGATGATCGTCGCCAGCATCAGCCAGGCAAGCCACTGCTGGCGGGCTTGCCAGAATGGCCGGCTCAGGCGGTAGAACCTGCGCAGGGTATTCACAACGCCTGCTCCAGCGCGGCAGCCGATGGCAGCAGGCGCAGCTGCACCTGGTTGGCGACGGGGAACAACTTCCGCGCCAGTTGCTGCATGGCCGGCACGGTCAGTGCCTCGGGCAGCCTCGCCTGTTCGCTCAGGTAGCGAGGGTCCTGCCAGTGGCGCTCACTGAGGATCAAGCGCTTGAATTGGGTTTGCGGGTCTTCGCGGCGTTTAGCCTCCTGGCGCACCAGCTCGCGACGCTCGGCCAACAGCCACTGCTCATCCACCTTCAGCCCGGCCAGGGTCTGCTGCGCCAGTGCCCATAACTCATCCACACGCGCCGGGTCGCAGGTAAAACTCAGGGTGCTTTCGATGCGCTGCGAATCGGGGTCGAGCTGGGCATCGAAGCTCAGGCGATAAACCCCCGAGGCCTCGCCACGCAGTTGCTGTTTGAGCTGCTGGTTGGCCAGCTCACGCAGCAGTGCGACGCGCATGGCGGCCTGCGGTTGCCAGGCGTGCGGCTGGTAGCTGCTGGCCTGCAGCACAGCGCGGGGCTCGAGCGCTATCGCCAGGTCGCTGCGGCGCTGGCCGGGTTGCTGCAACGCGGCTTGCGGGTTTGGCGAGACGCCGCGCGGCAGGTTGGCCAGGTAGCCGCGCACCAGCGGTTCGAGCTGTTCTGCGGGCACATCGGCCATCAGGTAGTAAGTCACCGGCGCACGGGCAAGGCGCTGCCAGTCCGCCTGCAACTGCTTGCGATCGAGCTGTTGCAGCGCAGCCTGGTCAGGGGTTCGCCAATGATCGGCGCCGTACTTGAGTACGCGCTGCTCGCGCTCCTGGCGCGCACGCACATCCTCGGGACGACTGCGCAGGCGCTGCTGCAGATCGCTGCGCGCCTCGTCGAACAACGTGGCGTCGATGCTCGCCTGTTGGCTCAGCCGGTAGCTCTGCAGCAAGGCCGGAAGCTGCTCGGGGCGGGCGCTGAGGTTCAACTGCAGGCGCTGTGGCTGATGCTCAAGGCTGACGGTGGCACCTTGCGCCTGGCGCCACGCCTGCGCACCGTCCGGCCCGCTGCGCACGGCCAGTTGGGCAGCCATCTGTAAGCGCCAGGCAGGCGCATCGGCGAGGCGGTAGCCGGCGGACGAGTCCGCTTGTAACAGCCACTTGCCCTCTGGGCCGTTACGGCGCAGCCATACCAGCCGGTCGCCGTTCCCCAAGCGCCAGTGTTCGACGTGCTCAGCAGGGAATGCCTTGCGGTCGACAATGTGCCCTGCGGTACCCGGTGCATCGGGCATGTAACTGGCTACGCTCGGGGTTTCAGCTGACTGCTGAACAGGTGGGGAGAGCTTCTGGCTGGCGATCTCTACCCGCAGTGCCTCGACCGCTGCCACGCTTGGCAACTCGACCTGCGACTGCCCAGGCACGCTGAACTGCAACACGCGATCGGCACTGCCAAGCCAATGCCGCAGCCTGTGATTGAGGTCTTCCCGCTCGATGCCTGGCAGCACCTGCAGGTAGCGACGGGCAGCAGCATGACGCTCGACCACGCTGCCTTTTGCCGCGGTGGCGTTGTTGAGCTGTTCGACCCACTGCTCGAATGTACGTGGCGCGTGGTTGGCCAAGGTCTTGTCGCCCAAGGCGCGAATATGGGCTTGCTGTTTTTGGTAGTCCTGCTCGCTGAAGCCATGCTGACGCAAGCGCTCGATCTCGGTCAGCAGCTGGCGCAGCGCCTGTTCGTGCTGCTGGCCTTCGACGCCGGCAGCGATACCCAGCACCGTCGACTGGCTGCCGATCAGGGTTTTCTGTGCCACCAGGCTGCGCACCCCGGGCGCCAGCGGCTGGCGTCGCAGGCTGTCGAGCAGCGCGGCCAAGGCCATGCGGTCGATCAACCGCTCACGCAGCGCCGCGCGGGTGGTGCCGCGGCTGTCCGGTTCATGCAGGCGGAACAACAGCGCCACCTGGTTGCTGCCAGACTGCGGGTCTTGCAGGCGGAAGATTTTCAGCGCGTTGTCCAGCGGCAGGTCGCGGTAGTCGCGAGCCGGGCTGGCACCACCTTTGGCCTTGCCGAAGGTGTGCTCGATCTGCGCCAGCATGGCCTTGGGCTCGAAATCGCCTACCGCCGAAATCACCATGTTCGGCGCCTGGTACCAGCGCGCCTGAAAGCCTTGCAAGCTGGCCAGGCTGGCATTGCGGATGGCCGCCTCGTTGCCGATGGTGCGGTGCTCTGGGTAACGTGAGCCAACCCGTTGCGACGCGGTACGTTGCTGGTTCATGCGCTGGGCCACACCCAGGCCGCCCCGCCACTCCTCGATGACGATCGGCCGTTCGCGCTCAAGGTCGGCAGCACTGTAGTCGCCGGCGAATGCCAGGTCGGCCAATGCTTGCAGAGCCTGCGGGGCCTGGCGCACGCCGGCCGGCGGGCTGAGCATGAACTGGGTGCGTTCGTAGTTGGTCACCGCATTGAAGTGGCGGCCTTGCACCCAGCCCAACGCCGTCATGCGCTGGCGCAGGTTGCCCGACTGCCCGGCGCGGCTGTGGAACACCAGGTGTTCGACCATGTGCGCGACGCCCACCTGCTCGTCGGTTTCGTCGATGGAACCGGCATTGACCGTCAGGCGCAGGTCGAGCCGGCCAGGCTGGGCGGTCTCGCGCACCAGCCGGTATTGCAGGCCGTTGGCCAGGGTGCCTTGGCTGACCTGGGCATCCCAAGGCAATGGCGAGTCCGGTTCGGGTAGCGCGGTGCAGGCGCCGAGCAGCAGCGGGCCGAGCAGGCCCGCAATGAGCTTTTTCATCAGGGTGTCCACGGTTTTTTATGGGGTCAAAAGCGGTAGCCGACTTCCAGCCAGTACTGGCGGCCGACTTCATACGTGGTGCGGACGGTGCTGCTGTTGCTGACGATCGAGTTGACCTTGTCAGTGACGTTAGTCACGTCCACAGCAACAAACAGCGCCTGCTCCCTGGCGGTGGGCATTTCCCATTTCACGCGCATATCCCAGGTGGGTGCGCCAGCCACCGAAGCGGTGTCGTAAACGGCCAGGGCCTCGCCGTCCACATCGGCGGTGCGGCCGGTGTCGATGATTTGGTCGTACGCACCCCGGTAACGAAAGAAGTTGCTGATGCTCAGGTGCCAGCGCGGGATCTCGGTAATGGTGGTCAGGCGGGCGGTCCAAGGGCGGTTGAAGTCGCTGGCCGGGAGTTGGCTGTAAGCCATGCGTTTGCCGTCGTAGAGCACATCACCATCCGCGTATTCGGCGTCATTGAAGCCAGCTTCATAGGTGCTGTAGGCATTCTTGCTGCGCGACCAATCCAGTGCCAGTTGCAGGCTGGTGACACTGCCCAGCACCCGCAATGGCTGATTGGGCGTAACGGTCAGGGACAGGTTGTCGCTCTCGCTCGCACCCGCATTCACGTAGGTGTAGTAAATGGCCTGGTAGCCCTCAAGGGGATCAAGGCCAAGCACCCGCGACGAGGACCGCACCACCTGGTCCTTGCCCTTGCGGTGTACGTACTTCAGGCGAAAGTCAGTGTTCAGCCAGCGCTGTTCCAGGCCGAGCATCAGTTCATCATCGTAAGGGATGTTCATGTCTGAAAAACGGTTGGTGTTCAGCGTTTGCCGACCAACCCACTCACTGGTCTGGCTGCTGCGGGTATAGGTGGTGTTGAAGCCCTGGCGGCCATCGGCAAGGCGGTACTTGAACAGGTTGCGGCCGTAATAGCGGTTGGCGCCGAAAACCAGCACCGTGCTGCGGTCGCCGAAGAAGTCGTAGTCACCGGCAAAGCGCGGTGAAAGGGTCTTCTGCTGCATGTAGTCATCGCCTTCGAAGCGCACGCCCGGGCGCAGGCTGAGCTTGCCTATCTGCATCTGGTCGTCGATGAACACGGCGTAAGCATTTTCGGTCAGGTCCAGCTTGCCTGCGTTGTACTGGGTACGCAGGTTCGCCCACTGGCGGCTTTTCCCGTTGAGCAACGGGCTGACGGAGCACCACGGATCGTCGCCTGCGCAGCGGCTTTCGTCGTCGCGGCTAAACCCGCTCACGCCCTGCCCGGTTGCTTCGCGCTCCCACTCCGCGTGCTTTTGCGACAACTCAAGGCCTGTCGTGAACGCGTGGCTGGTACCGGCGAAATCGAACGTCTGCCATTGGCCCTTGAGCGTGTAATCAAGACCGCGCTGACGCTGGTCCAGATTGCCGAACGAGCCCTCACCGCTGCGGGCTGTATTGCCGGTGGGGTTACCCCAGTTCTTCTCATCGGAGTAATACCAGAACACCGTGTCCTTGCTGTCGGCCTCTCGCGAGCTGTACAGGTTGGTAAGCGCCAGCGTGTGCGTCCAGCGCGCTTGGTCACCTTCCCAGACGGCCTTCAACGAACCCTGCCAGCCGCCATTGGTGTTGGTGAAATCGGAGTCGAGAAAATTCTGCCGGAAAAACACGTTCTCCTGAGGCGCGTGGATGAACGAGCCTTCCAGCGTCAACCGCTCATTGACGTCCCAATAGGTCTTGAGCATGTAGTTGTCGAGCTGGCGGGTCTGGTCCGCGCTGCTGTCGGCATTAGGGCTGGTGTAACCATTTTCGTAACGGTTGAGCGGGATCACAGAGCGGCGCTGGGAAAAGCTCAAGATGGCACCGAAATTGTCGGTCAGGTGGCCCTCGAGCATGCCTCGCAACGTGGTCTTCTCGAACTCCGGCTGGTACTGCTCGGAAGAGGCGTGGTCGAAGCTCTCCTGATCGGCTTCGGTAATGTGGTAGCGGGTCCACTCCGAGCGGGTCAGTGCATAGGAGATCTTGCCGTGCAGTTCTCTGCTCGGGCGACGGGTGATGGCATCGATCACGCCGCCATTGAAGCCACCGTATTCGACTGGAACGTTGCTGTCGTAGACCTTCACTTCCTGCAGCAGGTCAGCGTCCAGGGCTATGCCGTGGGGGTTACTGGGCGCGGCATCGAATTGGCGGTTTTCACTGTAGCCATGGGCGCCAGGGTCCAAGTCGTTATTGATCGAAATGCCATCGATCATGAAGTTGTTCTGGTAGAACTTGGCGCCGTTGATGCTGATGTCGGCGGGGTCGATTTCGCCCGGGGTGTTGGAGCTTTTTTGCGCGCTGGAAAATTGCACGCTCGGGTGCATCTGCAGCAGGGTCGTGATATCGCCGTTGGCCCCAGGAAAGGCACGGATGGCCTGATTGCTGATGACCGTGGCACCCAGGTAACCATTGTCGCCGCTATCGCCCAGCACCAAGGTGTCATGCAATTCCATTGGGCCGGCATCTGCATCGCTGTGCAGGAGGCGCAGGCTTACCACCCCACCGTCGTAGTCCCAGGTCAGGCCACTGCCAGAAAGCAGGCGAGCCAATGCCGCTTCGTTGCTGAAACGCCCCTGCACGGCATTGCTTTGCGCGCCCTCCAGCAACTGCGCATCGGCGGTCATTTGCAGACCGCTTTGCTGGCCGAAGGCGATCAACGCGGCAGCAAGGTCCTGCGCCGGGATAGCAAATGCATGCACTTGCGCCAATTGCGAAGCGGCGGCGGCCTCACTTGCCGACACTGCAGGCACGAACAGGGCACAGCCTGCGCCAAGCAGCGTACTGCGTGCCAAATGCTTCAGGCGCAACGACCACCCCCGCGCTTGGCGAGGCATACGGCTTGTTGTTTCAGTCATCCCACATCCCCACCCCGGGCAATCGCCGGGCTGCAAAATTGAATACGAATCGGTATCAGTTATTGCGCGCGGGGAAGAAGACGGGGCAGTGGGGGGATTTTTCAGAAAATTGTGAAATTAGTTTTTTTGTGACGCGTTTTTTGGGGCCGCAAAGCGGCTCCCGGCAATTTCAGGGCTTACTCAGCACCAACATCCAAGGCCCATAGCTACGCAGCTCTCCGCCATGCGGCCGGACCACCGCACGCAGCGCCGCCTCGGGTTTGCGCAGGTCATACACACCGGTGACGCGCTTGGCCCCCAGCGCATCGTCACGCAGCAGCACCTTGCCCGGCAGGTACCGCGCCAGCTCCGCAACCAGTTCGGCCACCGTCTGGTCATCGGCAATCAGTTGCCCTTGACGCCAGGCGGCCGCCTGCGCGGGCACGAAGGTGTGCACCTGTACCAGCCCGTCGTCATAGCGCAGCCGCTGCCCTGCAGTCAGCGCACCGGACAGCACATGCCCATCGCCGCTGTCCTCGACCCGCACCGACCCGTGCTGCACATCCACCCCTACCCTGCCTGGCCGCAGTGCGACGTTGAACGCCGTCCCGGTCACCGTCACCTGCACCGCCTGGGCACGCACGTGAAACGGCTTGGCTTTGTCGGGGGTGACCTGGAAAAAGGCCTGGCCGGTGAGCAGGCGCACATCACGGTGATCACCCGCATAGTCCACAGCGATGGCCGTGTCGCTGTCCATCTGCACCACGCTGCCATCGGCCAGGGTGATGTCGCGCGTTTCGCCCTGGGCCGTGCGGTAGTCGGCCTGCAGCCGCAGGCTCAAGGAAGGCGCCAGCGCCACCAACAAGCAGGCAGCGACCGCAGCGCCCAGCCACCAGCGGCGCCGAGATGTGCGTTGCACAGGCAGACGCAGCACCTCGGCCTGCGGCCATTGCGCGGTGGTAGCAGGGGCCAGTTGCCCCGTCAGCTGCCACACCCGCTCGGCTTTGCGGTAGGCCTCGGCGTTGGCCGAATCGCTGGCGCACCATTGCTCGAACTCGGCACGCAGCGGCCCATCCTGCGGGGCCTGCTGCAGGCGCAGGAGCCAGTCCAGGGCCTGCTCGCGGCGGCTGGATACGAGGTCTGCTGGCGTCATGTCCGGCACGTCTCCTGGGGGCTGAGGGGCGCGAAGGGTCGCACAGAGTCGGCCCGATGAGCAAAGGACGCGCCAGCGCCTGGTTTTTTCAACAGCCCCGTCAAAGGTCGTCCTCCAGCCGCGCCATGCAATGGCTCATGGCGTCGCGCACCAGTTGATGCACCAAGCTCACGGAGACGTTCAGGTGGTTGGCCACCTGCTGCAAGGTGAAGCCCCCTAGGCGGTGCATTTCGAAGGCGATGCGGGTGCGTTGCGGCAGCTCTTCGAGGGCTCGGCTGATGGCGTCCAGCTCGTTCTGCTGGCTGACCGCCTGCTCGGGCGAGGCACTGCTCGAAGGCAGCTCGGCGAGGATTTCGTCGCCGTCTGGCTGGGCTTTTTCGGTGGCGGTGCGGCGGGTCTGATCCAGGGCCAGGTTACGCACGATACGGTAGAGGTAGCTGGCGGGGTGGCGGATGTCGGCATCATCCTGCTGCCCACTGAAACGCAGCCAGGCTTCCTGCACCACATCCTCGGCGCGGGCACGGCAGCCAACAATCGGGCGCGCATAATCGACCAACGCCGCCCGATGGGCCAAGTACAGCTGCAGTTTGTCGTCCGCCACGGGGTGGTATGCCAGGGAGTATCGGGGGCGGCGATGTTACCCGTAGTCGAGAATCATTATCAATACATGATCACGGGCGGTGTTCACCTGTAGGAGCAGCCTTGTGCTGCGAAGAGGCCGGTGAAAACAGGGTCGTTATATGACACTGTTACCGGCCTCTTCGCAGCACAAGGCTGCTCCTACAAACGGGCGCGTAGCGTTTACAGCCTTACGCTGGCGAACGTCGACTCGTTGCGTGCCTGGCTCAGGGCCGCCATCGGCCCGCTGTGCGGCGACAGGGTCATGGCCTGCGGGATCGGCATCATCGCCACCTGCTGCGCGGTGTTGGAGCCCACGCGCTCATCACGCGGCGGAATGCCGAAGTACTCGCGGTAGCACTTGGAGAAATGCGGGGTAGAGACGAAGCCACACACCGAGGCCACTTCGATGATCGACATCGGCGTCTGCTTCAGCAACTGCCGCGCGCGGATCAGGCGCAGCTTCAGGTAATAGCGCGACGGCGAGCAGTGCAGGTACTTCTGGAACAGGCGCTCGAGCTGGCGCCGCGACACCGACACATACACCGCCAGTTCGTCGAGGTCGATCGGCTCTTCCAGGTTGGCCTCCATCAGCGCGACGATTTCCTGCAGCTTCGGCTGGTTGGTGCCGAGCATGTGCTTGAGCGGCACGCGCTGGTGGTCTTGCTCGTTGCGAATGCGCTCGTAGACAAACATCTCGGAGATCGCCGCCGACAGTTCACGGCCGTGATCGCGGCTGATCAGGTGCAGCATCATGTCCAGCGGCGCGGTGCCACCGGAGCTGGTGAAGCGGTTGCGGTCGAGGGTGAACAGGCGGGTGCTCATGTTCACCCGTGGGTAGGCCTCCTGCATGGCGGCCAGGCACTCCCAGTGCACGCTGCAATCGAAGCCGTCGAGCAGCCCGGCACAGGCCAGCGCCCAGCTGCCGGTACACACCGCGCCCAGGCGCCGCGACTGGCGAGCCTGCGCCTGCAGCCAGGTCACGTGTTCACGGGTAACGGTGCGCTGAATGCCGACACCGCCGCAGACGATCACGGTGTCGATCGGCGGCGCATTGTGCATGGCCGCGTCGGGGGTGATCTGCAGGCCATCACTGGCCCAGACCTGGCCGCCATCGACGGTCAGCGTGTGCCAGCGGTACAGCTCGCGGCCGGAAAGCTGGTTGGCCATGCGCAGCGGCTCTACCGCCGACGCCAGGGAAATCAGGGTGAAGTTGTCCAGTAGAAGAAACCCGATGGACTGGGGAGCTGTGCGGTTCTGGGTTGGATTCCCGGAGGTGTACGACGTCATCGCGATTTCTCCTCACACAAATGCAGGGTGTGCCTCAGGCGGGCACTGATTTTTTTGTTATGGCCCCCTCTTCGTAGGTAGGGGCTTGTTGCCAATCACAACGCAAACGCCGTGCCTGAAATTGAACGGCTATCCGAAAAAACCTGAAAACGACGCCTTTACTCGGCAAATCAGGGCCTGCGGCGCGGGCTGGCTGAACTTCTGGAACCGCCGTTCTAGGCGCGCTCCTTGTAACTGCTGAGCACTTTGGTGACACGTGCCTTGTGGGTTGCCCAGAAACGACACTCTTAAGTGTCACCGACAATGCCCACACTCATCGCGACATCTGACGGCCGGTCATGCACAAACGCCCCATAGTGGGGCTTCGTGGTGACCAGCAGCGCGTGATTAGCGCATCAGCATTCGATGGCGCTGACCGCCAGGCCGCCGCGTGAGGTCTCTTTGTACTTGTCGTGCATGTCGGCGCCGGTGTCACGCATGGTGCGGATCACCTGGTCGAGGGAAATGAAGTGTTCGCCGTCACCGCGCAGGGCCATCTGCACTGCGTTGATCGCCTTGACTGCGGCAATCGCGTTGCGCTCGATGCACGGCACCTGCACCAGGCCACCGACCGGGTCGCAGGTCAGGCCAAGGTTGTGTTCCAAAGCGATTTCGGCAGCGTTTTCCAGTTGTGGGGGTGTCGCCCCCAACACTTGCGCAAGGCCTGCCGCCGCCATGGCACAGGCCGAACCGACCTCGCCCTGGCAGCCGACTTCGGCGCCGGAAATCGAAGCGTTCTTCTTGCACAGGATGCCGACCGCTGCCGCCCCGAGGAAGAAGTCGGTCACGTTCGACTCGTCCACCACATCACTGAAGCGCATGTAGTAGTGCAGCACCGCCGGGATGATGCCCGCAGCGCCGTTGGTGGGCGCGGTGACCATGCGCCCGCCGGCGGCGTTTTCTTCGTTGACCGCCAGGGCGAACAGGTTGACCCACTCCATGGCGCTCATGGTCGAGCCGATCACGTTGGGCTTGCCGATCTCTTGCAAGCTGCGGTGCAGCTTGGCGGCACGGCGCCGTACGTTGAGGCCGCCGGGCAGCGTGCCTTCGTATTTCAGGCCGTTGGTGACGCACTCCTGCATGGCTTGCCAGAGCTTCTGCAGGCCGGCGTGGATCTCTTCCTCGCTGCGCCAGACCTTCTCGTTGGCCATCATCAATTGCGACACGCTGAGGTCGTTTTGCTTGCACAGTTGCAGCAGCTCGGCGGCACTGTTGAAGTCGTAGGGCAATACGGTCTGGTCGGCGTCCAGCACACCGCTGGCGGCCTGCGCGGCATCGACCACAAAGCCACCGCCCACCGAGTAGTAGGTGTCACGGTGCAGCTCGCCCTGCGCGCCTTCGGCGATCAAGGTCATGGCGTTGGGGTGGTACGGCAGGTTCTCGTCCAGCAACAGCATGTCGCGGGCCCAGACAAACTCGATGGGCAGGCGGCCGGCCAGCAGCAGGGTGTTGGTTTCGCGCAGGTCGGCGATGCGAGGGACGATCTGGGTCGGGTCGATGGCGTCCGGCCACTCGCCCATCAGGCCCATGATGGTGGCGTTGTCGGTGCCGTGGCCGATGCCGGTGGCCGAGAGCGAACCATACAGCCGCACCTCGACCCGTTTTACCTGCTCCAGTTCGCCGCGCTCGCGCAACCCCTGCACAAACAGAGCGCCAGCCCGCATGGGGCCGACGGTGTGGGAGCTGGAGGGCCCGACACCAATCTTGAACAGGTCGAACACGCTGATGGCCATTGTCGAATCACCTCTTGCTGGGCTTGTCTCTGCGCGCCATGCGCAGGGCGGGGCAACTGCTAGGCTGAAGCTGCGAGCCGCCATGAATGCACGCATCATCGGCCTTTTGCCTACCCCTTCGCCGTCTGCAACCGACGTAGTTTTGTCCACCTGCGCCGTGCTGTTTTTACCTGAGGTACTGCCGTCTTCACGCCGTTTTCCAGCGGCCTGGTGACGCAAAAACGCGGCCGAGGGGGTGGAAAAATCCATATGCGACATCGCCAGTACTGGATACGACCCGTTCCGTACTGGATACGACCCCACCAGTAGGCGATTGCCCGGCGCTGGAGGATTATCAAAAGCGACTCGTATAGCACGGCCACGCAACCTGCCCTCTGCAGGCCTGGTCGACCGGACCTTCAGAACGCCCGGCGACCCACGCGAACCCGAAGACAAAATCACAGGAGTCCATCCATGAAAGGTTCACCCTCGCTGTTGTTGGTTGCGTTGTTGTCCACCCCGCTGCTGGCCCAGGCCGCCGAGCCTGAGCAGTGCCAGACGGTACGTTTCTCCGATGTCGGCTGGACCGACATCACGGTGACGACAGCCACCACAAGCGTTGTGCTCGAAGCCCTGGGTTACAAGACCCACACCACCATGATCTCGGTACCGGTGACCTATAAGTCGCTGGCCACCGGCAAGGACCTGGACGTGTTTCTCGGCAACTGGATGCCGACCATGGAGAACGACATCAAGCAGTACCGCGACGCCGGCACCGTCGAGACCGTGCGCGCCAACCTGGAAAACGCCAAGTACACCTTGGCCGTGCCCCAGGCGCTGTATGACAAGGGCCTGAAGGATTTCAGCGACATCCCCAAGTTCAAGAAAGAACTGGACGGCAAGATCTACGGCATCGAGCCGGGTAACGACGGCAACCGCACCATCCAGAGCATGATCGACAAGAACGCCTTCGGCCTGAAGGACGCGGGCTTCAAGATCGTGCAGTCGAGCGAGGCCGGCATGCTGTCGCAGGTCGACCGGGCGCAGAAACGCAACGAGTCGGTGGTGTTCCTGGGCTGGGAACCGCACCCGATGAACACCCGTTTCAAGATGCAGTACCTCACCGGCGGGGATGATTTTTTCGGCCCCGAATTCGGCAAGGCAACCGTATTGACCAACACCCGCAAGGGTTACGTGCAGGAATGCAGCAACGTTGGCCAACTGCTCAAGAACCTGTCGTTCGAGCTCAAGGATGAAAGCACCATGATGGGCTATGTCCTGGACGACAAGATGAAACCCGAAGCAGCCGCCAAGAAGTGGCTTAAAGACAACCCCGGCAAGCTGGATACCTGGCTGGCGGGCGTTACCACCGTTGATGGCAAACCCGGCCTTGAGGCGGCCAAGGCCAAGCTGGCGCAATAACGCACCACGCAATAGCGCTACCTCGGGGCGGGACCGTGCCCGCCCCGGACTGATTTCAATCTTTGCAGGTGGAAGCTCGCTATCATGCTTATCGATCAGAAAATACCCCTGGGGCAGTACATCGCGTCGTTCGTCGAATGGCTGACCCAGAACGGCGCGAATTATTTCGACGCCATCGCGCAAGGCCTGGAGTTCATGATCCATGGCGTCACCAGTACCCTGACCTGGTTCAACCCGTTCGTCCTCATCGCCCTGTTCGCCGCCCTGGCGCACGTTATTCAGCGCAAGTGGGGGCTGACGGCGTTCGTTGCGCTGTCGTTCCTGCTTATCTTCAACCTGGGTTACTGGCAGGAAACCATGGAAACCCTGGCGCAGGTGACCTTCGCCACCGTGGTCTGCGTGGCCATTGGCGTGCCGCTGGGCATCGTCGCCGCGCATAAACCGATGTTCTATACCGCCATGCGCCCGGTACTCGACCTGATGCAGACGGTACCCACCTTCGTTTACCTGATCCCGACCCTGACCCTGTTCGGCCTGGGCGTGGTTCCGGGGCTGATCTCGACGGTGGTGTTCGCCATCGCCGCGCCGATCCGCCTCACCTACCTGGGCATTTGCGATGTGCCACAAGAGCTGCTCGACGCCGGCAAGGCCTTTGGCTGCTCGCGCCGTCAGCTGCTGACCCGCATCGAACTGCCCCACGCGATGCCGAGCATCGCGGCCGGTGTCACCCAATGCATCATGCTGTCGCTGTCGATGGTAGTCATCGCGGCCCTGGTGGGCGCCGACGGCCTGGGCAAACCTGTGGTCAACGCACTGAACACCGCCGATATCTCCCTGGGCTTCGAAGCGGGCCTGGCGATCGTGCTGCTGGCGATCATGCTCGACCGTATCTGCAAGCAACCGGAAGTCACGGTAAGGGGTGAAGCATGAGCATCATTCGGTTCGAAGACGTCGACGTCATCTTCTCCAACAAACCGCGCGAGGCGCTGTCGCTGCTCGACCAGGGCAAAACCCGCGAGCAAATCCTCAAGCAGACCGGCCTGGTGGTGGGTGTCGAAAAAGCCAACCTGGATATCGAGAAAGGCGAAATTTGCGTGCTCATGGGCCTGTCCGGCTCGGGCAAGTCGAGCCTGCTGCGCTGCATCAACGGCCTGAACACGGTCAGCCGCGGCAAGCTGTTCGTCGAGCATGAAGGCAAGCACATCGACATCGCCCACTGCACCCCGGCCGAGCTGAAGATGATGCGCACCAAGCGCATCGCCATGGTGTTCCAGAAGTTCGCCCTGATGCCCTGGCTGACGGTGCGCGAGAACATCAGCTTTGGCCTGGAAATGCAGGGCCGCCCAGAGAAAGAGCGGCGCAAGCTGGTGGACGAGAAGCTTGAACTGGTTGGCCTGACCCAGTGGCGCAACAAGAAGCCCGACGAGCTGTCCGGGGGTATGCAGCAGCGGGTGGGCCTGGCCCGGGCGCTGGCGATGGATGCCGACATTCTGCTGATGGACGAACCGTTCTCGGCACTCGACCCGCTGATCCGCCAGGGCCTGCAGGACGAACTGCTGGAGCTGCAGCGCAAGCTGAGCAAGACCATCGTGTTCGTCAGCCACGACTTGGACGAAGCGTTGAAGCTGGGCAGCCGCATTGCAATCATGAAGGACGGCCGGATCATCCAGTACAGCAAGCCCGAAGAGATCGTACTGAACCCGGCGGACGACTATGTGCGCACCTTCGTTGCCCACACCAACCCGCTGAACGTGCTGTGCGGCCGCAGCCTGATGCGCAGCCTGGACAACTGCAAACGGGTCAATGGGTCGGTGTGCCTGGACCCGGGTATCGACTCATGGCTGGACATTGGCGAAGGCGGCTCGCTCAAGCGCGCACGCCAAGGCCAGAACGGCCTGGATATGCAGAATTGGGCGCCAGGGCAGAATGTAGAGTTGCTGGAGCGCAGGCCGACGGTGGTGCACGCCGATATCGGTATGCGTGAGGCGCTGCAGATTCGTTATCAGACGGGCAACAAGCTGGTGCTGCAGGATAACGACAAGGTGGTGGGGATTCTTGGGGATACCGAGCTTTACCACGCGTTGTTGGGCAAGAATCACGGGTGATGCCATTGGGGCCGCGTTGCGGCCCATTCGCAGCGCAAGGCTGCCCCTACAGGGGGGCGCGTATTCTTGTAGGAGCAGCCTTGTGCTGCGAATGGAGGGCAATGCCCTCCCAGCAATGGCTCAGCGAACGACGATCCCGCGCGAAGCCATGTAGGCCTTGGCTTCCGGAACGGTGTACTCGCCAAAGTGGAAGATACTGGCCGCCAACACCGCGCTGGCATGCCCTTCCAGAATCCCGTCCGCCAGGTGCTGCAGGTTACCCACCCCACCCGACGCAATCACCGGAATCCCCAGCGCATCGCTGATGGCCCGGGTAACGCCCAGGTCAAAGCCGTTCTTCATGCCGTCCTGGTCCATGCTGGTCAGCAGGATCTCACCGGCACCCAGGCCTTCCATCTTCTTCGCCCACTCCACCGCATCCAACCCGGTCGGCTTGCGCCCGCCATGGGTGAAAATCTCCCAGCGCGGCGTTTCACCCGGCGCGGAGACCTTCTTGGCATCGATGGCAACGACGATGCACTGCGAACCGAAACGGTCCGCCGCCTCGCCCACGAACTCCGGGTTGAACACCGCAGCCGTGTTGATCGAGACCTTGTCGGCACCGGCATTGAGCAGGTTGCGGATGTCCTGCACGGTGCGCACGCCACCGCCCACAGTCAGCGGGATGAACACTTGGCTGGCCATGCGCTCGACGGTATGCAGCGTGGTGTCGCGGCCATCGACGCTGGCGGTGATGTCGAGGAAGGTGATTTCGTCGGCACCCTGCTCGTTGTAGCGACGGGCAATTTCTACCGGGTCGCCGGCATCACGGATGTTCTCGAACTTGACGCCCTTGACCACCCGGCCGTTATCCACGTCCAGGCAAGGGATGATGCGCTTGGCCAGTGCCATGGTTCAGTCCTCAGCCTTGGTAGTTGTCGCAGAAGGCCTGGGCCTCGGCGACATCGAGGGTGCCTTCGTAAATGGCACGGCCAGTGATGGCGCCGATGATGCCAGGGGCCTTGGCGTCCAGCAGGGCCTTGATGTCGCCCAGGTTATGAATGCCACCCGATGCGATCACCGGAATGCGCGTGGCTTCGGCCAGGGCTTTGGTGAAGGGCACGTTGCAGCCCTGCATCATGCCGTCTTTGGCGATGTCGGTGTAGACGATCGCCGAGACGCCATCGGCCTCGAAACGCTTGGCCAGGTCGATGACCTGAACAGTGCTGACTTCAGCCCAGCCGTCGGTGGCGACGAAACCGTCCTTGGCGTCCAGGCCAACGATGACCTTGCCCGGGAAGGCCTTGCAGGCCTCGGCGACGAACGCTGGCTGCTTAACCGCCTTGGTGCCGATGATGACGTAGCTGACGCCCGCCTTGACGTAGTGCTCGATGGTTTCCAGCGAGCGAATGCCGCCGCCGATCTGGATCGGCAGGGTCGGGTAACGCTTGGCGATGGCGGTAACCACTTCGCCGTTGACCGGCTGGCCTTCGAAGGCGCCGTTGAGGTCGACCAGGTGCAGGCGGCGGCAGCCACCCTCGACCCATTTGGCGGCCATGCTCACCGGGTCATCGGAAAATACCGTGGAGTCTTCCATGCGGCCCTGGCGCAGGCGCACGCAGGCACCGTCCTTCAGATCGATAGCGGGGATAATCAGCATCTTGGGAACCTGTCTATTTGTTGGGTTTCAGGGCTTCTCGAGTGCCCACAGGTCGCTCTCGATGCTCTCGAACCGCTCCTTGAGGTGCAGCTGAACATCGGCAATCGCCCTGTTGTAGTAATGGGGTGCAATCTCTTTGCTGAACAGGTCGAGGACCTCGGCCACTTCAAACGACCCCAACTGCAGCTCGAAACGGTCTTCGAGAAAACGCTTGAGCGTATCGAGCGCTTCGCGCTCCTGCTCGGGGGCCAGGGTAATGATCGGGGCCTTGGTCTTCGATCGGCTCATTTACCAGCGCCCGTCCCAGGCGACGAAGTTCTGCAGCAACTGCAGGCCATGGGTGTGGCTCTTCTCTGGGTGGAACTGCACGGCAAAGCGCGAGCCGTCGGCCAGCGCGGCGGCGAAGTCGACGCCATAGTGGCCGCGACCGACCACCTGGCTCGGCTTGCCGGCATTGATGTAGTAGCTGTGCACGAAATAGAAACGTGCGCGGTCAGGGATGTCGTGCCACAGCGGATGGTGGTTGGCCTGGCTGACTTCGTTCCAGCCCATGTGCGGCACCTTCAGGTGCTCGCCATCCTCTTGCAGGCCCTTGCCGAAAAACTTCACCTGCCCTGGGAACAGGCCGATGCAGTCGACGCCGTTGTTCTCTTCACTGTGTTCGAGCAGCGCTTGCATGCCGACACAGATGCCGAGGAACGGGCGGTCCTGGCTGACTTCACGCACCAGGCTGTCGAAGCCCAGGCGACGGATTTCGGCCATGCAGTCGCGAATCGCGCCCACGCCTGGGAACACCACGCGGTCAGCCTCGCGGATCACCGCGGCGTCGCTGGTGACCAGTACCTTGCCGGCGCCGACATGCTCGAGCGCCTTGGCCACCGAGTGCAGGTTGCCCATGCCATAGTCGATTACGGCTACCGTCTGCATTTACAGGCATCCCTTGGTGGAAGGCATCTGCCCAGCCATGCGCTCGTCCAAGGTAATGGCCATGCGCAGCGCGCGGCCGAACGCCTTGAACACGGTTTCGATCTGGTGGTGGGTGTTGTGGCCACGCAGGTTGTCGATGTGCAGGCTCACCAGGGCGTGGTTGACGAAGCCCTGGAAAAACTCCTGGAACAGGTCGACATCGAAGCCACCGACCGTGGCGCGGGTGTACGGCACGTGCATCTGCAGGCCTGGGCGACCAGAGAAGTCGATGACCACGCGCGACAGCGCTTCGTCCAGCGGCACATAGGCATGGCCGTAGCGGAAGATGCCTTTTTTATCGCCGATCGCCTGGGCGAATGCCTGGCCCAGGGTGATACCGACGTCTTCGACGGTATGGTGATCGTCGATGTGCAGGTCACCCTTGCACTCGATGTCCAGATCGATCAGCCCATGTCGGGCGATCTGGTCGAGCATGTGTTCAAGGAAAGGCACACCGATATCAAATCGGGCCTTGCCGCTGCCATCTAGGTTGATCGAGCACTTGACCTGGGTTTCCAGGGTATTGCGCTCGACGGAAGCCTTACGTTCGACCATCACCAGCTCCGCAAAATCATTGGGCGAAAAGGGCTCCATTATAGGCCCAGAACGCGCCAGCTTGAAACGCGGATGACATATGGCAAAGCAAGCAATCACGGGGGGTAGATGCCGTTACAGGTCTATACAAGCTGTGAATCTGGGGCTGCGTTGCAGCCCTTTCGCCGGCTCTTGCACCCAACCACGCCCTTGTAGGAGCGGCCTTGCGCCGCGAAAGGGGCGCACAGCGCCCCCCCTACCTTCAATGGAACAGTACAGCCGTCTTCTGCAGCGTAATCCACACCCCCCAAGCCAGCGGCACAACCACCGCAGCCCAGGCGATCAGCACCAACGGCAAGCTGCCCGGTGCGGCATGCCACTCCAGCGAACGTGCGCCATCGGCACCCTTGTCATGGCTCAGCGCACGCTCGGCGGCCAGTTGCTGGTCGCTCATGAAGTGCTTGTCGGCCACCGGGCGAATCAGCATGTTGCAGATAAAGCCCAGCACCAGCAGGCCCGCAAGGATATACAGGGTCATGTCATACGCCGCCGCGCGCTCAACGCCCGCCGCCAGCTGCGACTCGCGCAGGTAGGTGATCAGCACCGGCCCCAGCACGCCCGCCGCCGCCCAGGCCGTCAGCAGGCGCCCATGAATCGCACCGACCATCTGCGTGCCGAACAGGTCGGCCAGGTACGCCGGCACCGTGGCAAAGCCACCACCGTACATCGACAGGATGATGCAGAACGCCGCCACGAACAGCGCCACGTTGCCCAGGTGGCCCATGTTCGGCACCAGGCTGTAGAGGCCCACGCCCAAGGCGAAGAAGGCAAAGTAGGTGTTCTTGCGGCCAATGTAGTCAGAGAACGACGCCCAGAAGAAGCGCCCGCCAATGTTGAACAGGCTCAGCAAGCCAGTGAAGCCCGCTGCGATGGCGGCAATTTGCGCCAGCTGGGTGGCGTTCAGTTCGCTGAAGCTCAGCTCGTTGCCCAGCAACTTGCCGGCAAACACTTCCTGCAACAGCGGCGACGCCATGCCCAGAATACCGATGCCGGCAGAGACGTTCAGGCACAGCACCAGCCACACCAGGGCGAACTGTGGGGTTTTCCAGGCCACGCTGACGTGCACATGGCGGTCGGTGACCATGCCATTGCCGGCCTTTTTCGCCGGGGCGGTCCAGCCCTCAGGCTTCCAGCCGGTCGGTGGCACGCGGTAACCCAGGGCGCCGGCGGTCATGAACACGAAGTAGATCGCCGCCATCACCACGAAGCTTTGCCATACCCCAACGTCTTCTGCGCTGCCAAAGTGGCCCATCAGCGCGGTCGCCAGGGGGGCGCCGACCATCGCGCCACCGCCAAACCCCATGATCGCCATGCCGGTGGCCATGCCGCGTTTGTCCGGGAACCACTTGATCAGCGTCGAGACCGGCGAAATATAGCCCAGACCCAGGCCAATGCCCCCGATCACACCAGAGCCCAGCCACATCAGCCACAGCTGATGGGTCTTCACCCCAATCGCCGAGATCAGCATGCCGCCGCACCAGCACAGCGCCGACACCAGCCCGGCCTTGCGCGGCCCGGCGTGTTCCAGCCAGCCGCCAAGCACCGCGGCCGAGCAGCCGAGGAACACGAAGAACAAGGTGTAGATCCAGCTCAGCATCGAAATCGGCCAGTCGCACTCGGCGCTGAACAAGCGGGCGATGAACCCCATGTCCGCCGAGCAGGCCACCGGCGCGGTGATGCCGATGGCTTGCGACAAGGGCAGCCAGAACACCGAGAAGCCGTAGGCCATGCCGATACACAGGTGGATAGCCAAGGCGGCCGGTGGCACCAGCCAACGGTTGAAGCCCGGACGGGCGATGATGCGCTCCTTCGACAGGAAGCTCGGCGCACCGGCCAAGGTGCCCGCCGTGACGTTACTGCTCATGGGTTTGATCCTTTTTGTATGGCCTTTACTGGGCGACGCACCGCGACAATGGGTCGCGGGCACACCGAAAGCGGCGCAAGGTTACCAGCACCCGGTGGGATGAAAGCAATCTGATATCGTGGATTTTTCTGTAGCTGAAACGGTATTTCGAGTTCACCCCATTCTTGTAGGAGCAGCCTTGTGCTGCGAAGAGGCCGGCAAAAATCAGCTTGATTCTGGGTTGTTCGCTCTGCCGTCTTCGCAGCACAAGGCTGCTCCTACAATGGCTGCATGCGCCGTTGGAACTGTAGATATGAGAACTGTCGAAAGCCGCAACATCTGATCCATTCGTAGGGAAATGCCCTGTATCTCTTGCCGGATACGCAGGGATAAGCACTGCGGCGCTATACTCTGCCGCTGAAATTCAAATCGGACTACAAGGACTCGCCCATGAAAGCGTTCGGCAAAATCCTGGGACTGGGGCTTCTCGGGTTGCTGCTGATCATCGTGGCGCTGGGCTTCGCCCTGACCCACCTCTTTGATCCCAACGACTATAAAGACGAGATTCGCCAGCTGGCGCGCGACAAGGCTCATGTCGAGCTGACCCTCAACGGTGACATCGGCTGGAGCCTGTTCCCGTGGTTGGGCCTGGAGCTGCATGACGCGAGCATCGCGACCTTGAGCAAACCCAGCGAGCCGTTCGCCGACCTGAAAATGCTCGGCCTGTCGGTACGCGTGCTGCCGCTGCTGCGCCGCGAAGTGCAGATGAGCGATGTGCGCGTCGAAGGCCTGAACCTGACCCTGGCCCGCGACGAAAATGGCCATGGCAACTGGGAAGACATCGGCAAGCCATTGCCCGCCCCTAACGGCGCCCCAACCGATACACCGGCCCAGGCACCTGCCGAACAGGCCCCGGCGCAAGCCGACAGCGGCAGCGAGCGTGCGGTCAAACTCGACATCGACAGCCTGACCGTGAACAACGCCCGCGTGCAGTACACCGATGCCAAAAACGGCCAAAGCTACAGCGCCGAAAGCATCCAACTGAGCACCGGCCCGGTCCACGAAGGCGCGAACATTGCGCTTAAGGCGAGTGCCTTCCTCAGCGCCACCCAACCGAGCATCAAGGCCCGCACCGAGCTTGCCGGCGAAATGCGCTTTGACCGCAAGCTCAAGCGCTACAACTTCGAAGACATGCGCCTGTCGGGCGAAACCTCGGGCGAGCCGTTTGCCGGCAAGACCGTGACCTTCGCCGCACAAGGCCAACTGCTGGTCGACCTGGCAGCCAATGTCGCTTCGTGGAACGGCCTGAAAATCTCGGCCAACCAGCTGCGTGCACTGGGTGAACTCAACCTGCGCGACCTGGACAAGGCACCGCAACTCAGCGGCGGCCTGTCGATCGCCCAGTTCGACCTGCGCACCTTCCTCGACGGCATCGGCCGCCCGCTGCCCGCCACAAACGACCCTGCCGCGTTCACCAAGCTGGAGCTGGTCACGCGCCTGCAAGGCACGTCGAACAGCCTGGCCCTGGCAGACCTGGCCGTGAAGCTGGACGACAGCACCTTCACCGGCCGCGTGGCTGTCGAAGATTTCGCCAAACAGGCCCTGCGCCTGCAACTGAAGGCCGACACCTTCGACGCCGACCGCTACCTGCCCGCCAAGAGCGAACAAGCCAAAGGCGCGACGGCCGCCCGCCAAGCCGAGGTCAAGCAACAGGAGGCCAGCGCCGTGGCCGGTGCCAGCAGCTCCCCGCTGCCCAACGCCCCGACCCAGGTCGCCTGGAGCGACGACAAGCTGCTGCCGGTGGACCGCCTGCGCGCCCTCGACCTGCAGGCCGACCTGACGTTCGGCGCACTGACCCTGGACAAACTGCCCATTCAGGATGCCCAGCTCAAGGCCACCGGCCAAGGCGGCCTGGTGACCCTGCAGACCCTGCGCGGCGGCCTCTACAACGGCAGCTTCGAGGCCAAGGGCACCGTCGATGTGCGCCCCGCCGTGCCGCAGCTTGGCGTCAATACCAAGATCAACCGGGTACCGGTGGAGCACTTCATCAAGGCCGAGGGCAAAGAGCAAACGCCACCGGTCAAGGGCCTGTTGACCCTGACCAGCGACCTGACCGCGACCGGCAACAGCCAGAAGGCATTGGTCGACACCCTCAATGGCAGCGCCAACTTCACCATCAACGATGGCGTGCTGGTCAATGCCAACCTTGAACAGCAACTGTGCCAGGCCATCGCCACCCTGAACCGTAAAACGCTCAGCGGCGAACCGCGCGGCAAGGACACGCCCTTCGAGGAACTGCGTGGCAGCCTGGTGGTGCGCAATGGCGTGGCCAGCAACCCAGACCTCAAGGCCCGCATCCCAGGCCTGACCGTCAACGGCCACGGCGACCTCGACCTGCGCGTGTTGGGCATGGACTACAACGTCGGCGTGGTCGTCGAAGGCGACCAACGCGCCATGCCGGACCCGGCCTGCCAGGTCAACGAGCGCTATGTCGGCGTTGAAGTGCCGCTGCGCTGCCGCGGCCCGCTGGAGCTTGGCGCCAAGGCCTGCCGCCTGGACCAGGACGGCCTAGGCAAGGTCGCCGCGAAACTGGCCGGCAACCGCCTGAAAGACAAGATTGATGAAAAACTCGACGAAAAACTCGGAGACAAAGTGAGCCCTGAACTCAAAGACGCGCTCAAGGGGCTGTTCAAACGATGAGCCCCGAGCAGTTCTCCAGCGCCGTGCTGGACTGGTATGACGCGCACGGCCGACACGACCTGCCCTGGCAACAGGGCATCAACCCGTACCGGGTGTGGGTGTCGGAAATCATGTTGCAGCAGACCCAGGTCAGCACCGTGCTCAACTACTTCGACCGCTTCATGCAGGCCCTGCCCACCGTGCAGGCCCTGGCCGAAGCGCCGGAGGACGAAGTGCTGCACCTGTGGACGGGCCTGGGCTATTACACCCGCGCGCGCAACCTGCAGAAGGCCGCGAAAATCGTCGTCGAGCAGCATGGCGGCGAGTTTCCGCGTAGCGTCGAGCAACTGACCGAACTGCCTGGCATCGGCCGCTCCACCGCCGGTGCCATCGCCAGCATCAGCATGGGCATCCGCGCGCCCATCCTGGACGGCAACGTCAAGCGCGTGCTGGCCCGCTTTACCGCCCAGGCCGGCTACCCCGGCGAGCCCAAGGTGGCTAACCAGCTGTGGGCCAGCGCAGAGCGCTACACCCCGCAAACCCGCGCCAACCACTACACCCAGGCGATGATGGACATGGGCGCCACGCTGTGTACCCGCAGCAAGCCCAGCTGCCTAATCTGCCCGCTGCAACGCGGCTGCGAAGCGCACCTGCACGGCGAAGAAACCCGCTACCCCGAGCCCAAGCCACGCAAGGCGCTGCCGCAACGCCGGACGCTGATGCCACTGCTGGCCAACCACGAAGGCGCGATCCTGCTGTACCGCCGACCGTCCAGCGGCCTGTGGGGTGGTTTGTGGAGCCTGCCGGAGCTTGAGAACATCGAGCAGCTCGACGACCTCGCCTACCAGCATGGCCTGCGCCTGGCAGAGAGCCGCGCACTAGACGGCCTGACCCACACCTTCAGCCACTTCCAGCTGGCGATCGAGCCCTGGTTGGTGAAGGTCGACCCGGTCGGCCAGCACGTGGCCGAGCCCGACTGGCTCTGGTATAACCTCGCCACCCCGCCGCGCCTGGGCCTCGCTGCCCCGGTCAAGAAGTTGCTCAAACGCGCGGCCGACGAACTGATTGCAGGAGATGCCCGATGACCCGCACCGTGATGTGCCGCAAGTACAAAGAAGAACTCCCAGGCCTGGAGCGCCCGCCCTACCCAGGTGCCAAGGGCCAGGACATCTTCGATCACATCTCGCAGAAGGCCTGGGCCGACTGGCAGAAGCACCAGACCATGCTGATCAACGAAAAGCGCCTGAACATGATGAATGCCGAGGACCGCAAATTCCTCCAGGCCGAGATGGACAAGTTTTTCGCTGGCGAAGAATACGCCCAGGCCGAAGGCTACGTTCCGCCTGCTGAATGACCCCAAAAAACGTAAGCGACGGAATTAATTTAAAATTTTTTCAAAAAGTCGTTGACGGACGGTCTGGAAATCTATTTAATTCACCTCGTCGCCCAGATAGCTCAGTCGGTAGAGCAGAGGATTGAAAATCCTCGTGTCGGCGGTTCGACTCCGTCTCTGGGCACCACCTTCAGCTTCTGGTGGTTGCAAAGTTACCCGAAGCGACAACAAGAAACCCGCCTAGTGCGGGTTTTTTGTTGCCTGCGATTTTTGCAGTGGCCATCTGTAACCCCGCCAAATAAAAAGCCCTCTGAGCAATGCACAGAGGGCCTCGTCACAAATCAGCCATTACGCCTGGCTATCGAATTCCTCGGGGGTCATCTGCCCCCGATAGGAAATGCTCAGCAGCGCCCTGGCGTCATCAACGGATGCGACCGCCTTTGCCAACGCCGCCTCGGTGATCTTGTACTCGTCCAGGGCCAGGGTAAGCCAATCGTTGTAACCGGTGCCGTCGTTGCTGACACAGCTCAACACCAGGTGAAAGTAATGCTTCATGGGAACGTCTCCTGTTAGCCCCACCTAAGCGTGGGCAGATCAGGCTATTGCGCCCGCCCTTTGAGTATCAGGTGGAAACCACCCACCTGAGGCTGGGGCCGAGCCCACCTGTCCGGGTAAATTGACCCGCATCAATAAGCGCCAGGCCTGTCGCCCCTAGCATGGGAAAAGCACATCAGAACCGACAGGACCTCCATGAGCGACGACGCCACCCTGCTACTCACATCCACCTCGAACGCCACGCCGAACGCCACGTCAACCAGCCCCAACCGCCGCGCACGCCCGCGCAAACCCGCCATCAAAGCAGTCGCCGACCCCGTCATCACCCAGGTCAGCCAGCAACCGGCAGCCATGGAAGTGGCCAGGGCGCCCAAGGGCAGTAACGAAGACAGCACCCGCGCACGCCTACCGGCCAGCTACCCGTACCGCACCCGCATGCACCGCCAGGAATACGAAAAGGCCAAGCACGCGCTGCAGATCGAACTGCTTAAAGTGCAGAGCTGGGCGAAGGAAACCGGCCAGCGCGTGGTGATCCTGTTCGAAGGGCGCGACGCGGCGGGCAAAGGGGGCACCATCAAGCGCTTCATGGAGCACTTGAACCCGCGTGGCGCGCGGATTGTGGCGCTGGAAAAGCCTTCCGAGCAGGAGAAGGGCCAGTGGTACTTCCAGCGTTATATCCAGCACCTGCCCACGGCGGGCGAAATGGTCTTCTTCGACCGCTCCTGGTACAACCGCGCCGGGGTCGAGAAGGTGATGGATTTCTGCAGCCCGCTGCAGTACCTGGAGTTCATGCGCCAGGCACCCGACCTTGAACGCATGCTGTGCAACAGCGGCATCCTGCTGTTCAAGTATTGGTTCTCGGTAAACCGCGAAGAGCAGTTACGGCGCTTCATCTCACGCCGCGACGACCCGCTCAAGCACTGGAAGCTGTCGCCCATCGACATCAAGTCGCTGGACAAATGGGACGACTACACCGCCGCCAAAGAAGCGATGTTCTTCCATACCGACACTGCCGATGCACCCTGGACGGTGATCAAGTCCGATGACAAGAAGCGCGCGCGCATCAACTGCATCCGGCACTTCCTGCACTCGCTGGATTACCCAGGCAAGGACCTGGCCGTAGCGCACGCCCCAGACCCGCTGCTGGTGGGGCGCGCATCACGCGACTTCGAAGAGGATGAGGCGCCTACCGCCGCCCACTGACAGCGGCAATCAGAAGTTGGCCATGGCGCTACAGTATTCAGCCTTGGTGGTCTGTACGGGTTGCTCCACCCCCAGCTGCCGCAGCTTGACGCCGCAGGCGCTGTAGCCGCGCACCACCACTTCGTAATCGGCGCCTTTCTGCGGCACGAAGTAGAACATGCCCAAACAGTTGGTCACGCTGTTGTAGCTGCTCCGGCCACCATCGAGAAAGTGCAAGGTGAACGGCTTGCCGGCCGGCACCAGCACTTCGCTGACCGCATCACCCTGCATGACCGGGGCGCTGGCGGGCATGCCCAGGGTTTCGCCATTGCGGTCGGCAAATCCCTCCTTCGGCACGGCGATTACCCCGGCGCCGGGGCTGTACCAGTCAACGCAATCCTTGCCCGGCACAGCGCGCACCATGCCGTCGGCAATCACCCGCAAGCGTGCGGTATCGCCTGAAGTCGGTGAGCCATAAGGCGTGTTGAACGATTTGACCGCGGCAATATTGCCGCAGCCGGCCAGCGCCACTGCCAGCAGGCAAAGCGAGATCGGTGTTTTCATCCCTGAATTCCTCATGAGTAGATGCCGGACATCCGGCCGCTTGCCTGAGACCCTCGCATGTCGCTTGGGTTTCGCGGGCAAGTGCGATTCAATACGCGCACTTTTTCAGGCACACCCAAGGATTCACCCATGGCCACCACGACCAAGCAACAGAAACGCGCCAAGCGCGCCGCCAGCAAGGCCAAGCAAAACCGCATGGTGCGCAGTGGCCAGGCGGTCAAGGCCAGCGCCGGCGACAGCGCCAGCATCGAGCAAGTGTTCAACAAGGCCATGGAGTCGGACAGCTACAAGGAGTTGTTCGACAAGATGAAGGCGGCACAGGAAACCAGCTTGGTCGCGATGATCTCGGTGTTCCTGGTCGACCCGCTGCTGGCCCTGGTGCTCAAGGGGCACAAGGAAGAGCACGCCACCGACTACATCGTGCTGGTGTTCAATGCCTACCGCACCTGGCTGGATGGCGCCGACGAAGACACCACCATGGCCTGGCTGGAAAGCGACGAGTTCCAGGAGGCTTACATCGCCGCCTCGGAAGTTGTGGCCAAGCAGCAACAGCAGCAGAAGCAGTTCGGCTAAAGAAGCCAGCACCGACCCCTGGGTAGGAGCAGCCTTGTGCTGCGAAGAGGCCGGTGAATGCACCGCAACTATTGGCTGCTTTCACCGGCCTCTTCGCAGCACAAGGCTGCTCCTACAGCGGGACGCAGAATTCGCTAGCGGGCCGTAACATGCACAAAGGCCGCGCCCTACACAGGGCGCGGCCTTTTCATTCAAAGCAGCGCAGATCAGTTATCCAGCGCCACCCGCCCAGCCGCTTCGCGCTTGCGATGCACCAGCAGCCCGGCCGCCACCACACCAATGCTCAGCAAGGCAGTGGCGATGATCTCGGCGCGGTGATCTTCACGCAGCCCCATCACCACCAGCACAGCAACGATGAAGGCGATGGTCGCCCAGGTCAGGCCCGGGAACAGCCACATCTTGAAGTCGATCTTCTCGCCACGCGCTTCACGCTGGCTGCGCATGCGCAGTTGCGACACCGCGATCACCAAGTACACCAGCAGCGCAATGGCGCCGGAGCTGGCCAGCAAGAACTCGAACACCTGGGCCGGCGCCACATAGTTGGCGAACACGCACAGGAACGCTGCCGCAGTCGACATCAACACCGCCACATGCGGCGTACCTGCCTTGGTGGTGCGTTGCGACATGGCAGGGGCATCGCCACGCTTGCCCAGGGAGAACAGCATGCGCGAGGAGGTGTACAGCGCCGAGTTCAGGCAGCTGGTGACGGCGACCAGCACGACGATGTCGACGATCAGCTTGGCATTCGGCACACCGATGCGGCTCAGCACAGTCTGGTAAGAGCCCAGTTCAGCCAGGGCCGGATCGTTCCACGGCACCAGCGCCACAACCAGGAAGATCGACACCAGGTAGAACAAGCAGATACGCCAGATCACCGAATTGGTCGCGCGGCTGATCTGCTTGCCCGGGTCTTTGGACTCGGCAGCGGCGATGGTGACGATTTCGGTACCCATGAACGAGAACATGGTGGTCAGCATGGCTGCCAGCACCGCGCCCAGGCCATTGGGCATGAAGCCTTGGGTGTCGAACAGGTGGCTGACACCGCTTACCTGGCTGCCAGGCGCCAGGCCGAACATGGCCACGCAACCCACGACGATGAAGCCAATGATCGCCAGGACCTTGAGCAAGGCGAACCAGAACTCGAATTCGCCGTAGTTCTTCACACTGCACAGGTTGGTCAGGGTCAGCACCAGCGTGATGATCAAGGAGAAGGCCCACAGATCAACAGCGGGGAACCAGGCATGCAGAATGGCCGCGGCCGCGTTGGCCTCCAGCGGAATCACCAGCACCCAGAACCACCAGTACAGCCAGCCAATGGTGAAGCCGGCCCAGCGCCCAATGGCGCGGTCGGCATAGGTAGAGAAAGAACCGGTGTCAGGTGAAGCAATGGCCATTTCGCCAAGCATGCGCATGACCAGTACGACCAAGGTACCGGCGGCGGCGTAGGCCAGCAGTACGGCCGGGCCAGCGGCGGCGATGGCGTGGCCGGAGCCAACGAACAGACCGGCGCCAATCACGCCAGCGATGGACAGCATGGTGACATGCCGCGATTTGAGCCCCTGAGCGAGGTCATTGGAATTGTTACCGCTCATAAAACTACCTTTGTAAGGAGTGGACCACTCCGACTACGGGAACGAAGCGCGCCTGGGGTTAGTTAAGCGTCGCTGCAATCGGCGGTTTCCTACTGGCAATAAGTGAGCCATCAGCTGAATGCATTCGTCAGAAAAATCTGGCAACCGTAAAGGGCGCGGCTTGCAGGGCTTTCGGCCATGCGTTGACCGAAAGGCCGCCAAATCGCCGTGCAAGGTCCGGATTACTGAAATACCCACTTACAAATGCACCAAAGGTGCTCCCAGGTAACACCTATGCACCGCTGCAATGCAGAAAAGTACAACCGGCAGGTACAACCCTGCCTGGCAAGCGTCAGCAATGGCCTAGAGGGGGATTACCCGCGAATGGTCCAAAACCGCTTCCAAGCGCGGGCCAAAGCTGGCACCATCGCGCCTTTTTTCATCAAGGCTCTGGTGTTGGGCTAGACCTTCGCGGTCATCCTCGCGACGTTGCACTGCAGCGATGCGACAATCTGCCCCGACAGCGACCCGAGCCCCTAGCGACCCTGTTGGCCGCCATAATGCCGCTATGCTAGCTTGGCGCACGCCAGGAAGGCCGCCAACAGCTGGGAACGCACCCGAACACATGAGGACCGCACATGGCTCAGGCCACGCCCGCGCTGGAAATCCGCAATCTGCACAAACGCTACGGCGAGCAGGAAATTCTCAAGGGCATTTCGCTGACCGCACGCGACGGTGACGTGATCTCCATCCTGGGGTCGTCCGGTTCCGGCAAGTCCACCTTGCTGCGCTGCATCAACCTGCTCGAAAACCCGCACCAGGGCGAAATCCTGGTGGCCGGTGAATCGCTCAAACTCAAGGCCGCCAAAAACGGCGACCTGATCGCTGCCGACAACCGCCAGATCAACCGCCTGCGCAGCGAGATCGGCTTTGTCTTCCAGAACTTCAACCTGTGGCCGCACATGTCGATCCTCGACAACATCATCGAGGCACCGCGCCGCGTGCTCGGCCAAAGCAAGGCCGAAGCCATCGAAGCCGCAGAAGCCTTGCTGAACAAGGTCGGCATTTTCGACAAGCGCCACAGCTACCCCGCGCAACTTTCCGGTGGCCAGCAACAACGTGCCGCCATTGCCCGTACCCTGGCCATGAAACCCAAGGTCATCCTGTTCGACGAGCCAACTTCGGCGCTCGATCCGGAAATGGTCCAGGAAGTGCTAAACGTTATCCGCGCATTGGCCGAAGAAGGCCGTACCATGCTGCTGGTCACGCACGAGATGAACTTTGCCCGCCATGTGTCCAGTGAAGTCGTCTTCCTGCACCAGGGCCTGGTTGAAGAGCAAGGATCGCCGCAGCAGGTCTTCGAGAACCCGACCTCGGCGCGTTGCAAGCAATTCATGTCCAGCCACCGCTAACGGAGCAACACGAATGCAGACCTATAAGAAATTCCTCCTGGCCGCTGCCGCCACCCTGGTGTTCTCGGCAAATGCCATGGCAGCCGAAAAACTCAAAATGGGCATCGAGGCGGCCTACCCGCCGTTCAACAACAAGGATGCCAGCGGCCAAGTGGTCGGCTTTGACAAAGACATCGGCGACGCCCTGTGCGCCAAGATGAAAGTCGAATGCGAAGTGGTCACCTCTGACTGGGACGGCATCATCCCGGCGTTGAACGCCAAGAAGTTCGACTTTCTGATCTCGTCGCTGTCGATCACCGATGAGCGCAAGCAGGCCGTCGACTTCACCGACCCGTACTACTCGAACAAGCAGCAGTTCATCGCCCCGAAAAACGTCGACTTCAAAACCGACCTCGCCTCGCTCAAAGGCAAGACCATCGGTACCCAGCGCGCCACCCAGGCAGCCACCTGGCTGGATGACAACGGCGGCATGGACGGCGAGTTCAAGGTCAACCTGTACGATGGCCAGGAAAACGCCTACCTGGACCTGACCTCCGGCCGCCTCGACGCCATCCTCGCTGACAAGTACGCCAACTACGACTGGCTGAAGTCCGCTGCCGGCAAAAACTTCGAGTTCAAAGGCGAACCGGTAAACGACAGCGACAAGGTCGGCATTGCCGTACGCAAAGGCGACAATGAGCTGCGCAACAAGCTCAATGCCGCACTCAAGGAAATTGTCGCCGACGGCACCTACAAAAAGATCAACGACAAGTACTTCCCGTTCAGCATCTATTGATTCGCCCCGACCGGCACGCCCTTGAGGCGTGCTGGTCCCTAGAACGACCCTACCCATGACTATCGACCTGCACGGATTCGGTCCGGCCCTTGCGGCTGGCACCTTGATGACCGTAAAACTGGCGCTCTGCGCCTTGCTGCTGGGGCTGATCCTGGGCCTGCTCGGTGCCCTCGCCAAAACGTCCCCGGTCAAGCCACTGCAATGGCTTGGCGGCTTCTACTCGACCTTGGTTCGCGGCGTGCCCGAACTGCTTTGGGTCCTGCTTATTTATTTCGGCACCGTCGGCATGATGAACAGCCTCGGCGAGGCGCTCAACATGCCCGGCCTTGAGCTCAGTGCCTTCGCCGCCGGCGTCATCGCCCTCGGCCTGTGCTTCGGCGCCTACGCCACCGAAGTGTTCCGTGGCGCCATCCTGGCAATCCCCAAGGGCCACCGCGAAGCCGGCCTGGCATTGGGCCTGTCCAAGGCGCGCATTCTGTCGCGGATCATCCTGCCGCAGATGTGGCGCATCGCCCTGCCTGGCCTGGGCAACCTGTTCATGATCCTGATGAAAGACACCGCGCTGGTGTCGGTCATCGGCCTGGAAGAAATCATGCGCCACGCGCAGATCGGCGTGACCATGACCAAAGAGCCGTTCACCTTCTACATGGTCGCGGCCTGCATCTACCTGGGCTTGACCGTCATCGCCATGACCGGCATGCACTTCATGGAAAAACGCGCCGCTCGCGGCTTTGCGAGGGCTGAATCATGAATTGGGAAGTCATCATCAAATGGCTGCCACGCCTGGCGCAGGGCGCGACCCTGACCCTGGAGCTGGTGGCCATCGCGGTGGTTGCCGGGCTGATCCTGGCCATCCCGCTGGGCATCGCCCGCTCGTCCCGCCACTGGTACGTGCGCGCCCTGCCGTTCAGCTACATCTTCTTCTTCCGCGGTACCCCGCTGCTGGTGCAGCTGTTCCTGGTCTATTACGGCCTGGCCCAGTTCGACGCCGTGCGCAACAGTTCGTTGTGGCCTTACCTGCGCGATCCGTTCTGGTGCACCGTGCTGACCATGACCCTGCACACTGCCGCCTACATCGCCGAGATCCTGCGCGGCGCGTTGCAGTCGATCCCCAAAGGTGAGATCGAAGCAGCACGGGCGTTGGGCATGTCGCGGGGCAAGACCCTGTTCTACATCATGCTGCCGCGCGCCGCCCGGATCGGCCTGCCGGCCTACAGCAACGAAGTGATCCTGATGCTCAAGGCCAGCGCCCTGGCCAGTACCGTCACCCTGCTGGAACTGACCGGCATGGCGCGTACCATCATCGCCCGCACCTACCTGCCGGTGGAGATCTTCTTTGCTGCCGGGTTGTTCTACCTGCTGATCTCGTTTGTGCTGGTGCAAGGCTTCAAACTGCTGGAGCGCTGGTTGCGGGTAGACGCCTGCCAAGGGCGCTAAACCTTACTGGCCTCTTCGCGGGCAAGCCCGCTCCCACAGGAATGCCACCGGGCGCAAACCTTGCGCCCCACCTGTAGGAGCGGGCTTGCCCGCGAAGGGCTGCAAAGCAGCCCCAACCCTGCCGACCACAACCATGACCCCACCCCCCATCCTCCACAGCCACCCGCTAAGCGACCGCTTCCAGGCACTCGACCAGTTCCTGACCGAGCACCAGCACCTGTGGAAACCCAGGCCATTCACCACCCTGCGCCTGGAATGGGAAGCCAAACACCCAGCGCTCGCCGCCCACCTGCGCCAATCCCCCCTGGCCGATGTCGACGCCGAGCCCGACCCAACCACCCTGCCCGCGCCCTTCCCACAACTGGCCCGGCAAGCCCACCACCTCAGCGCCCTGGATACACTCCCCGACGCCGGCCTGCCGCCCGCCGCCCACCGCCTCGACGTCGGCGTACCCGGCCGCAAGTGGCAGCAGATCGAAGCCTTTACCCGCCGTCTGGCCTTCAACGAGCAACCCCAGCACTGGCTGGACTGGTGCTCCGGCAAAGGCCACCTCGGCCGCCGCCTGCTGCAGCCCGGCCAGCAACTGACCTGCCTGGAATACGACGCCGAGCTCGTCGCCGCCGGCCAAGCCCTGAGTGACCACCACCACCTGCCCGCGCGCCATGTGCATCAAGACGTAATGGCCGCCGACAGCGCCCGCCACCTCGACAGCGACAAAACCGTGGTCGCCCTGCACGCCTGCGGCGACCTGCACGTACGCCTGCTGCGCCTTGCCAGCCAGCAAGGCTGCCGCCAAGTCGCGGTGGCCCCCTGCTGCTACAACCGCATCGAAGCGCAGCACTACCAGCCGTTATCCACAGCCGCCCACGCCTCCAACCTACAGCTTTCGCTGGACGACCTCGGCCTGCCATTGAGTGAAACCGTCACCGCCGGCGCCCGCGTGCGCCGCCAGCGCGACACCTCGATGGCGCGTCGCCTGGGCTTCGACCTGCTGCAACGCCAACAGCGCCAGTGTGATGATTACCTGCCCACCCCGTCGCTGCCGGTGGCCTGGCTGGACAAGCCCTTCGAGGCGTATTGCCGCGACCTGGCCGCACTCAAGCAACTCCCGCTAAGCGGCACGCCAGACTGGGCTGCCCTTGAGGCGGCCGGCTGGCAGCGCTTGGCCGAAGTCCGCAACCTCGAACGGGTGCGCAACCTGTTCCGCCGCCCCCTGGAACTGTGGCTGGTACTCGACCGCGCCCTGTTCATGGAAGAACAAGGCTATGCCGTGCGCCTTGGCTTGTTCTGCGACTATCCACTCACGCCACGCAACCTGCTCATCCTCGCGGAACGCGACCGTTAGCCGCAGCACAACCTGTGGATAAGTCTGTGCACAAGCTTTTGATGAATGGTTGGATCCAAGCGCTATTTCAAGCGTTTGGCTTATTCCTGCAGGCAGTTCAAGGCCCGCAAAAACAGGCATTTGCGCAAAGACCAGCGGCGTATGGGTTCGGCATGCCTTTCGCGCAAGTTGGCAATGCTACTTGTGCATAAACTTTTGTTGTGCTTTCTGCAGGGGCCACAAAGCGGCCCGATGCGTCAACGGTTTTTGTTCTTGGCCAGCTCGATATCGTTCATCAACGCCTTGGCCAGCGCCGCCAGGTAATCGGCTGCGCCCAACTGCTTATGGTCGTCTTCCATATCGCCCTCCCTGAGCAGGTGCTTGATATAGCCGAGCAGGATCGACACCTGCTCGTAGGCGTCGTCGATGGGGATGCCGGGTTGTACGCGCAGCAGGTTAACCGGTGGGTTGCCGACTTCGAGGAAGGTTTCCAGGCCTGCGGTGGTGATCTCAATGTGGGGCTGGGGTGGATCGGGGACGATCTTGATCATGGCGTAAGTCCTTATTCAATTAAGGTACTGCCACTGAATCTTTCTCACGGATTTAGGTGGCAGCCGTACGCGGGGTGAGAAACCGAGTGAATAAGGAAGCCCGGCCAGACCGAAGCCTGCCCGCGTACAGCCACCATTACGAGGTAGCACTCATTCATAATCGGGTTCTCACACCCGGTCGCCGAAACGACCCGAAAACGGTATCCGTGAGGCACTTCCCCGACAACAGCGATACTTCGGCAGCCCGCGTAGGATAGGTCCGAAGCAGGCCAACCCCGAAGCATTTGGTTTCAGCTTCAGAAATGCCTTACAGGTCACGCACCGCCTCCCCTTCCAGGGTGTATTATCCGCCCCCCAAATCATTAAAAAGACACGTCGCACGCTGACCGCCAGCCCTGCGACCTTCTGGCGTTGCGCCAGAGCCGACAATGGAACAACGGACCCTTATCGTGACCCAAGCCAAGCCCCTTGCCCTGTTGACCCTCGCCATGGCCCTGACCGCGTGTGCCGGCGGCACCCCAAGCCAACCTTCCAGCAATTTGGGCTGGGACACCCCCGCCATGCAACTGGGCGGCGACCGAGGCCTCCCCCTGCGCGCCGACACCCCGTGCCGAAAGCGCGGCTGCGACAACGACAAGCTGTTTTTCAACCCCGGCAAAACCGAGCCAAACGTCAACACGATCCACCGCGGCTGGTAGGAAAAATCTCCTTTTAAGCCGGTGACTTAGCTCATTTGCAAACAATCGCAAGGAAGTGGTTTACAGGCGCCAAACGATCGTTATAATGACGCCCCATTGCCGGTATAGCTCAGATGGTAGAGCAACTGACTTGTAATCAGTAGGTCCCGGGTTCGATTCCTGGTGCCGGCACCACCTCTCAAAGCCCCGTAATACGGGGCTTTTGCGTTTCTAGTCTGGTGTTTCAGAAGTACCGCTGAAAATCTGAGCTAGGCTCTGTAGAAGCTCACTATCCAAGGGCATCGACATGGGTCGACCAGCAACCGTCATTATCCTTTCCGAAACTGAAAAGTCAGAGCTGCTACGCCGCATCAAGCTCCGTAAAGGCGCTCAGGACGCTCGATTGCGCGCGGAGATAATCCTCGCCTGTGCCGCAGGCGAGTCAGGAAATGACATCGCTCAGCGCTTGGGTACCAGTAAGGATGTGGTGTCACGATGGCGACAGCGTTTCTCTAAGTTGGGGCTGTTGGGGTTGAACGATGAACCGCGCTCTGGCCGACCACGCACCATTTCCGATGAGCA
>NZ_KI519607.1:49638-257192 GCF_000483465.1 Pseudomonas sp. LAIL14HWK12:I7 | reverse complement strand
CACGAAGGTTACGTCCCCTTCGTCTAGTGGCCTAGGACACCGCCCTTTCACGGCGGTAACAGGGGTTCGAGTCCCCTAGGGGACGCCACTTTTACCCGCGTTTTGCGGGGCTTAAAGAGGCTCATTCGTCTATTGGATGAGCCTTTTGTTTTCGGGGCTATAGCTCAGCTGGGAGAGCGCCTGCATGGCATGCAGGAGGTCAGCGGTTCGATCCCGCTTAGCTCCACCAATTTTGCCGCGGTTTGTGAAAACGAACCGGCACGAAGGTTACGTCCCCTTCGTCTAGTGGCCTAGGACACCGCCCTTTCACGGCGGTAACAGGGGTTCGAGTCCCCTAGGGGACGCCATGTTTACCCGCATTTTGCGGGACTTTAAAGGCTCATTCGCTTATTGAATGGGCCTTTTGTTTTTCTCCCTTTCCCATTTTTCCGGCACCGACAGGTGATCGCTAATTTCGCTTGCCAAAAAATATGATGCTTATAATATTACAAGCATCATATTCGAGGTGGCCATGAACGACAAAAAGAGCAAAACCCGCGAGCGGATTCTCGAAGCTGCGCGCAGCGCCTTGATCCAGCACGGGCCGGCTGAGCCGAGCGTCAGCCAGGTCATGGGGGCTGCAGGCCTGACGGTAGGGGGGTTCTATGCCCATTTCGAGAGCAAGGACGAACTCATGCTGGAGGCTTTTCGCCAGTTATTGGGCGAACGGCGGGACTTGCTGGCGCAGGTCGACCCCAGCCTGGATGGCGAGGCGCGCCGGGCGTTGGTGACGGCGTTCTACCTTTCGCGCAAGCACCGCGACGCGCAAGTGCATGCCTGCCCGCTGCCCAACGCCCTGGGCGAAATGCAGCGCCTGCCAGAGGTGTTCCGCGAGGTGCTGGCCGAGCACATCGAGCTGATGACCGCGAAAATGGTCGACCGCCCCGAAGACATCGACAAAGCACTGGCCGACCTGGCGCTGATGGTCGGTGGCCTGGCCCTGGCGCGGGCCTTGGGCACTGGCGAGCTTTCTGACCGTGTATTGCGTGCCGCCAAGTCGGCGGTGATCTGAATAACCACAATGCTGGAGCAAGGCGATGACTACCCTGAGCTGGATTCGTGGCGTCAATGGCACCCTGGGCCACCTGGCCCCTGAGCATGTGGCCGGCAAGATGCGCCGCGCATTCATGACCCCACGTACATTGCCCCCAAAAGCGTGGGAGTTGCCGCTGCTGGCCAAAGCCGAGCGCATCACCCTGCGCTTCGGGCTGTCGGCGTTGCGTTGGGGCAAGGGGCCGACAGTATTGCTGATGCACGGTTGGGAAGGGCGCCCCACCCAGTTTGCCGCGTTGATCGAGGCCCTGGTCCAGGCCGGGCATACAGTGGTGTCGTTGGAGGGGCCGGCACATGGTCGCTCTCCAGGCCATCAAGCTCACGTGGTGTTGTTCGCCCGCGCACTGCTGGAAGCGGCTGCCGAGCTGCCGCCGTTGCGCGCGGTGATAGGCCACTCCATGGGTGGGGCCAGTGTGTTGCTGGCGTTGCAGATGGGGCTGCGCGCGGAGGCGGCAGTGAGCATCGCTGCACCCGCCCGGTTGCTCGGCGTGTTGCGCGGCTTCGCGCATCGCCTGGGGTTGCCGGCGCGCGCACGGGCCGCATTCATACGCCAGGTGGAGCGGGATGTGGGGATGCAGATCACGCGCCTGGATGTCAGTGGTTACCAGTTGGAACTGCCAGGCTTGGTGGTACATGCGGCTGACGATGGCCTGGTGGCTGCCGATGAGGCCCATATCATCCACAAGGCCTGGTTCGACAGCCGCTTGCTGCTACTGGAGGAGGGCGGGCACCAGCGAGTGCTGGCCGACCCGCGCCTGGGCGAGGCGGTGCTCGAATTGCTTGCACGGGCCGGCGCGCCGGCCCGGCAAAGGGCCTGAGCATCCGTTACACTGGCTTTCAGTTGTGTTTTTGTTATTAGGAGCGTGCATGAGCTGGGACTTGGCAACACCCTTCATCATCGACCTGCGTGTCGGCAGCGAGGACATCGACGGCCTCGGCCACGCCAACAATGCCACCTATGTCACGTGGCTCGAACGCTGCGCCTGGCGCCACTCTCAGCGCCTGGGCCTGGACCTCGCCGAGTACCGCCGCCTGGACCGGGCCATGGCGGTGGTGCGCCACGAAATCGATTACCTGGCCGCGGGCTATGAAGATGACGAGCTGCAGCTGGCGACCTGGATCATCGACTGGGACCAGCGCCTGCGCATGACCCGCCGCTTTCAGCTCAAGCGCCCGCGTGATGGCGTGACCCTGTTGCGGGCGCAGACCACCTTCGCCTGTATCGAATTGTCCAGCGGCAAGCCCAAGCGCATGCCTGCAGCGTTCATCGAGGGGTACGGCCAAGCGCTGATCGGTGCCTGAAGGGCTGTGGTTTTTTGTTAGACTGCCGCCTTTTCCCGCCGAGACCCTCACATGCAAATTGCCCTGGCCCCCATGGAGGGGCTGGTCGACAACATCCTGCGCGACGTCCTGACCCGAGTGGGTGGCATCGATTGGTGCGTCACCGAGTTCATCCGCGTGTGCGACCGCCTGCTGCCGGCATCCTCGTTCGACAAGCTAGCGCCTGAATTGCGCCAAGGCGCGCGGACCGCGGCCGGGGTGCCGATGCGTGTGCAACTGCTGGGCGCCGACCCGGTCTGCCTGGCCGAGAACGCAGCGCTGGCCTGTGAGCTGGGCGCACCGGTAATCGACCTGAACTTCGGTTGCCCAGCCAAGACCGTGAACAAGTCGCGCGGCGGCGCGGTGCTGCTCAAGGAGCCAGAACTGCTGCACGCCATCGTCCGCGAAGTGCGCCGTGCGGTGCCGGCGCATATCCCGGTGACGGCGAAGATGCGCCTGGGCTTCGACAGCCCCGATGGCGCGCTGGAATGCGCCACGGCCCTGGCCGAAGGCGGTTCGGCGCATCTGGTGGTGCACGCCCGCACCAAGGTCGAGGGCTACAAGCCGCCCGCTCACTGGGAGTGGGTGGCGCGGGTGCAGGATGTGGTCAAGGTGCCGGTGTTCGCCAATGGCGAAATCTGGACCGTGGACGACTGGCGCCGCTGCCGTGAGGTCAGTGGTGCCGAACACATCATGTTGGGGCGTGGGCTGGTGTCGCGGCCCGACCTGGGCGTACAGATTGCCGCTGCCCGCGAGGGGCGCGACTACCAGCCGATGAGCTGGGACGACCTGCTACCGCTGCTGCGCGAGTTCTGGCGCCAGGCCCAGGCCAAGCTGTCGCCGCGCTATGCGCCGGGGCGGATGAAGCAATGGCTGGCAATGCTGACCCGCAGCTACCCGGAGGCGGTCGTGCTGTTTGCCGAATTGCGTCGCGAAGATGATTGCGCGCGGATCAGCCGGTTGTTGGGGGGTGAGGTACAGGCATTCGAGGCGTGTGTTGCCTGATCACGGGGAATTGCCCGATTCACGGTAGGAGCAACCTTGTGCTGCGAAGAGGTCCGTGACCCCAGTGATTTCTCGCTGTGGGCACAGGCCCCTTCGCAGCACAAGGCTGCTCCTACACAGGTTGTGATGGAACGCAAACCCGCTCAAAAAATTTTTCGTGGTCCCTCTTGAAAGCCATTTCACCGACCTTATCTTTTGAGTACGCGATGCCGAACTCGGGTCGCGCAGTGACTTACTTGCTGAATCTCAGGAGTTTATGACCATGACCACCGCTTTCTCTCTCGCTCCACTGTTCCGTCATTCCGTTGGCTTCGACCGTTTCAACGACCTGTTCGAATCCGCGGCACGTAACGAGGCCGGTAGCAGCTACCCGCCCTACAACGTGGAAAAACATGGCGAAGACCACTACCGCATCGTGGTTGCCGCAGCCGGTTTCCAGGAGCAGGACCTCGACCTGCAAGTCGAAAAAGGTGTCCTGACCGTCTCCGGTGGCAAGCGCGACAACAGCGCCGCAGAAGTGACCTACCTGCATCAGGGCATCGCCCAGCGCGCCTTCAAGCTGTCGTTCCGCCTAGCCGACCACATCGAGGTCAAGGCTGCGGGCCTGGCCAATGGTTTGCTCAGCATCGACCTGCTGCGCATCGTGCCTGAAGAAGCCAAGGCCAAACGCATCCCGATCAATGGCGACAAGCCAGCGCTGAACTGAGTGTAAGGCTGTGACAAAAAGGGCACCTTCGGGTGCCCTTTTTTGCGTGCGGGCAGTCAGTAATCCGCAGGCGCTTCCAGCAGCATCTGCCGGAATTCCTGCAACGGCAGCGGCCGGCTGTGCAGGTACCCTTGATACAAATGGCAGCCCAGTTTCTCCAGAAACTCCAGTTGCTCGGTCAGCTCCACCCCTTCGGCAATCACCGCCAGGTCCAGGCTGTGGGCCATGGCGACGATGGCGCGGACGATCTCGGCGTCATTAGGGTCTATCGGTGCGTCGCGCACGAAGGTCTGGTCGATCTTCAGTGCATCCACCGGCAAGCGCTTGAGGTAGGTCAGTGACGAATAGCCCGTGCCGAAGTCGTCCATGGCAAAACTTACCCCGTAACGCTTCAGCTCGCGCATCTTGCTGATGGTGTCTTCCAGGTTCTGGATGACGATGCCTTCGGTGATTTCCAGCTTCAGCATCCGCCGTGGCAAGCGGTAGTCGTCCAGGCTGCGCAGCACCCGCCCGACGAAATCGTTTTGGCGGAACTGCCGCGGGCTGATGTTTACGCACAGGCTGAAATCATCAGCGTCGATCAACCCGTCCGTGAGCATGCGCGCGCAGGCATCGCAGGCTTCGTCGAGGATCCAGCTGCCTACTTCCAGGATCAGGCCGCTTTCTTCCAGTACCTGAATGAACTGCGCCGGTGGCTGCTGGCCGAGCTGTGGGTGGTGCCAGCGCAGCAGCACTTCGGCACCGACAATACGGTTGTCGCGGGCATCCACCTGGGGCTGGAAGTGCAAGGCCAGCTCACCCCGGGCGAGCGCCAGGCGCAGGTCGTTTTCCATGCGCAGGCGCTCGCTGGCAGCCTTTTGCATGGTGGTGTGGAACAACTGGGTGGTATTGCGCCCGGAGTCCTTGGCCCGGTACAGGGCGATATCGGCACGCTTGAGCAGGTCGGCGGGGGTGGTGCCGTGGTCGGGGATCAACGCCACGCCGATGCTGGGGGTTACCTGCAGGCGCTGGCCATCCAGCGACATCGGTTCGGCCAGCAGTTCGCGCAGGGTATCGGCCAGCTCGCGCACTTTGCTTTCGACCTGTTCGCGGCTGCCTTCCAGGCCGCTGAGCAGCACCACGAATTCATCGCCCCCCAGCCGCGCCACGGTATCTTCCAGGCGCACGCTGGCCTCCAGGCGCGCGGTGATGATCTTCAGTACCGTATCGCCTACCGGGTGGCCCAAGGAGTCGTTGATGTGCTTGAAGTGGTCGAGGTCAAGGAACAGCAGCGCGCCACGCAGGTTGTGGCGCTTGAGCAGGGCGATCTGCTGGCTCAGGCGGTCCATCAGCAGGGCGCGGTTGGGCAGGTTGGTCAGCGGGTCGTGGTACGCCAGGTGGCGGATCTGCGCCTGGGCATTTTTCAGTTGGCTGACATCGCGGGCGGTCAGCAGCAGGCAGTCGGTTTCGTTGAGGGTGATCGGTTCCACCGACACTTCGACGGTGAGGATATCGCCGCGCTTGTTGCGCCCGAGCATCTCCCGATGGTGCACTCGGCCACGCTCTTTGAGCTCGGCGAGCAGGGCGCTGCGCTGCTTGTCATCGGCCCAGATGCCCAGTTCATACACGCTGCGCCCAACCACTTCGGCCGCGCTGTAGCCGGTGAGCCGGCAGAAACCGTCGTTGATTTCCAGGTAGCGGCCGCTGTAGCGCTCGGTGATGGTGATGGCATCAGGGCTTGAGTGGAAGGCCTTGGCGAACTTCTCTTCGCTGGATTTCAGCGCCGCCTCGGCCCGTTGCTGCTGGGTAATGTCGCGTAGGGTGGTGACGCTGCAGGGGTGGTCATCGACGCTGATCAGGCAGCTGGATATCACGCAGGTCAAGGGCGCGCCGTGGCGGTGGTTGACCACCACCGCCACGTTGCTCAAGGCCTGTTCGCGGATCACCCGCTCGATGCGCTGCGCACGTTCGATGGACTCAGCCCACAGGCCGATTTCCTCGGCGGTGCGGCCGATCACTTGGTCGGCGCTCCAGCCGAACGTCTGGGTAAAGGCCGGGTTGATCTCGATGAACTGGCCGGTGTCCTGGCGGGTCACGCAGATGGGGTCAGGGCTGACCTGGAACAGGCTGGCGAATTTTTCTTCCGAGGCGCTGAGGCGTTGCTCGCGCTCGACCTGGTCGGTGATGTCCAGCAGGGTGCCGGCCATGCGCAAGGGGTTGCCCTGGTCGTCCCGGTACAGCCGTGCGCGGCTTTCGATATAGCGTGACGCGCCGTTCTCCAGCTGCACGCGGTAAGTGATCTGGTAATTGCCCGCAGGCCCTTCGCGCAGGCTGCGGTAGGCCTGGCGCATGACATTGCGCTCTTCCTCCGGTACGCCCTCGAAAAAGGCATCGAACGATTCGTGGAAGGGGATCGGGTCCAGCCCGTGCAGTTGCGCGGCACGGGCCGAGCCGTAGAGCATGCCGCTGGGGATGTGCCAGTCCCAGGTGCCCAGCTGGGCTGAGTCCAGGGCCAGGTCGAGGCGCTCCTGGCTGTCCTTGAGGGCCTGTTCGGCACGCTTGCGTTCGGTAGTGTCGACGAAGGTGCTGAGCAAAAACGTCACCCCCTCCAGTTCGATGGCCTGGGTGCAGAGGATGCCGTCGTGCACCTTGTCGTTGCTGGCCCGGAACTGCACTTCCATGATCAGTGGGCCACCGCTGGCGCGGGTGGCGTCCAGCAGTTGCGGGCGCTGCTCGGGGTGCACCCACAGGCCCAGCTCCAGGCTGGTCTTGCCGATCACCTGGTTGCCTGGCCAGCCGAACATGTCTTCAAAATGCTGGTTGACCTCGAAGATCATGCCGTCGTGGCGGCGGCTCAGGAGGATGGCATTGGGGCTCAGGTGAAACAGCGTGGCAAAGCGTTTTTCCGAGTTGATCAGCGCCGTTTCGCGCTCGCGCTGGCGGGTTATCTCACGGATGACCCCGATCATCTGCGGTCGGCCGTGGCGGTCGTGAGTCAGGCTGCCGTTGATCTCCAGCCAGTGCAGGCTGCCATCCGGCCAGCGGATGCGGTGGCGCATCGCTTGCTCCACGGGCTCGCCGTTGACCACCGCCTGGAACAGCTGGCGGGTGCGTGCGCGGTCTTCTTCGGGCAGCAGGTCGAGGTAGTCGATGTCGTTGGGCAGCGGGCGTAGCGGGTCGAAACCGAACAGCGCCTGGGTACCGCGTGACCAGCTGACCCGGCCGGTTTCGATGTCCCACAGCCAGGCCCCCAGGCGGGCGCCGTTGAGCGCGGCGAGCAGTTGCGGGGCGTTTTGCCAGGCCTGTTCGGATTCCTGTGGGTCGGCCGCAGGAATGCGCGGCAGGCGCGGAAAGCGGTTTGCTGATTTGGGCATTGGTACCAGACCTTTGGCGTTTGACGCGTCCTTGAGTTGGAAATGCCGTACTGACGACCGGTCAGGCGGACCCTGCATGGCTGTCGAGCAGGGCCATGAAGGCCCTCGCCGCATTCGATAGCGTTCGCTCCGTGTGCAGAATGTAGCCTAGCTGGCGCGACAGCTGTATGCCGGGTAAAGCGATGGGTGCAACCTGATCATCGAGCATGGTGCGCGGCAGCACGCTCCAGGCCAGGCCGATGGAAACCATCATCTTGATGGTTTCCAGGTAGTTGGTGCTCATGGCGATGTTCGGCGTCAGGCCCTGGCTTTCGAACAGCCGCTGGACGATGTGGTGTGTAAAGGTATTACCACCGGGGAAGACCGCCGGGTGGCGCGCGACATCGGCCAGGCTGACCGCGTGGTTGTTGGCCAGCGGGTGTTCCGGGGCCGCCACGAAGTCCAGCGCGTCGTCCCACACCGGGATCGCCTTGATCAGGTGGTGGGGCTCTGGCGCCAGGGTGATAACGGCAATTTCAGCGCGGCCATGGAGTATCTCGTCGTAGGCAGCTTCTGAGTCCATGAACTGAATATCCAACGCCACCGAAGGATACTGCCGGGTAAAGGCCCGTAAAAGCGGGGGCAAGCGGTGCAAGCCGATATGGTGGCTGGTGGCCAGGGTCAACCGACCACTCACTTCCCCGGTCAAATTGGTCAGCGCGCGTCGGGTATCATCAAGCACGTTGAGAATCTGATAGGCCCGTGGCAACAGCGCCCGCCCGGCCTCGGTCAGGGTCACTTCACGCCCCAGTCGGTCGAACAGGCGCACGTCCAGTTGTTGCTCAAGCCCGGCGATGCGTTTGCTGATGGCGGGCTGGGTCAGGTGCAGGCGTTCGCCGGCCCCCGAGAAGCTGCCGGTCTCGGCAATGGCGATAAAAGCGCTGAGGTTGGCCAGATCCATCTTTCAGATTCCTGGTGGTTATGCAAAGCATAAAAATTATGAATTTGAGTTATTCAATCTATCGCCATAGCATCGTCCGTACAAGCCAAGGGGTCTTTGGCATAGAAAGACGCTGATGAGGAACAGTCTGATGGCTGGCAAAACGCTCTACGACAAACTCTGGGAAGCCCATGAGGTCAAGCGCCGTGATGACGGCTCGTCCTTGATCTACATCGACCGCCACATCATCCACGAAGTGACGTCGCCCCAGGCCTTTGAAGGCCTGCGCCTGGCGAACCGCAAGCCATGGCGCATCGATACCAACATCGCCACCCCTGATCACAACGTGCCGACCACGCCAGAGCGCAAGGGCGGTATCGACGCCATCGTCGACCAGGTGTCGCGCCTCCAGGTGCAGACCCTCGATGAGAACTGTGACGAGTACGGCATCGTCGAATTCAAGATGAATGACGAGCGCCAGGGCATCGTCCACGTCATCAGTCCGGAGCAAGGTGCCACCTTGCCGGGCATGACCGTGGTCTGCGGCGACTCGCACACGTCCACCCACGGCGCTTTCGGTGCCTTGGCCCACGGCATTGGCACCTCCGAGGTCGAGCATGTGCTCGCCACCCAGTGCCTGGTCGCCAAGAAGATGAAGAACATGCTGGTGCGCGTCGAAGGTGAATTGCCTGCAGGCGTCACTGCCAAGGACATCGTCCTCGCCGTCATCGGCAAGATCGGCACTGCGGGTGGCAACGGCCACGCCATGGAATTCGCCGGCAGCGCTATCCGTGGCTTGTCCATGGAAGGCCGCATGACCATCTGCAACATGTCGATCGAAGCCGGTGCCCGCGTGGGCCTGGTGGCGACCGATGCCACCACCGTCGCCTATGTCGAAGGCCGCCCCTATGCACCGAAGGGCGAGCAATGGAAGCAAGCCGTCGAGTCGTGGAAAGACCTCGTCTCCGATGAAGACGCCGTGTTCGACACCGTGGTCGAACTGGATGCCGCGCAAATCAAACCACAGGTCAGCTGGGGCACATCGCCCGAGATGGTGTTGGCCGTTGATCAGCGCGTACCGGACCCAGCTGCCGAAGCTGACCTGGTCAAGCGGGGCTCGATCGAGCGTGCCTTGAAGTACATGGGCCTGACCGCCAACCAGGCGATCACCGATATTCAGCTGGACCGCGTGTTCATCGGCTCGTGCACCAACTCGCGGATCGAAGACCTGCGCGCCGCGGCCGAAATCGCCAAGGGCCGCAAAGTGGCCGCTACCGTCAAGCAGGCCATCGTCGTCCCGGGCTCGGGCCTGGTAAAGGCGCAAGCCGAGCGTGAAGGCCTGGACAAGATCTTCCTCGAAGCCGGCTTCGAGTGGCGCGAGCCGGGTTGCTCGATGTGCCTGGCGATGAACCCGGACCGCCTGGAAAGCGGCGAGCACTGTGCCTCGACGTCCAACCGCAACTTTGAAGGCCGCCAGGGTGCCGGTGGTCGTACCCACCTGGTCAGCCCGGCCATGGCCGCCGCCGCTGCGGTGACTGGCCACTTCATCGATGTCCGCGAGTTGATCCAAGGGAGCGCAGCATGAAAGCCTTTACCCAGCACACTGGCCTCGTCGCGCCGTTGGACCGTGCCAACGTCGACACCGACCAGATCATCCCCAAGCAATTTCTCAAGTCGATCAAGCGCACCGGCTTCGGCCCCAACCTGTTCGACGAGTGGCGCTACCTGGACGTGGGCCAGCCCTACCAGGACAACAGCAAGCGCCCGTTGAACGAAGAGTTCGTGCTTAATCACGCGCGCTACCAAGGTGCAAGCGTGTTGCTGGCGCGGGAAAACTTCGGTTGTGGTTCGAGCCGCGAACACGCGCCATGGGCGTTGGACGAGTACGGCTTCCGCAGCGTCATCGCACCGAGCTTTGCCGACATCTTCTTCAACAACAGCTTCAAGAACGGCTTGCTGCCGATCATCCTCAGCGATGAGGAAGTCGACGAGCTGTTCAAGCAGGTCGAAGCCAACCCTGGCTATCAGCTGACCATCGACCTGCAAGCCCAGGCCGTGACCCGTCCTGATGGCAAGGTGCTGCACTTCGAGATCGACGCGTTCCGCAAGCACTGCTTGCTCAACGGCCTCGATGACATCGGCCTGACCTTGCAGGACGGCGATTCGATCAAGGCCTTCGAAGCCAAGCACCGCGCCAGCCAGCCTTGGCTGTTTCGGGATGCCTGATAGGCGTAGGTGACAGGGCTGGCCCCTTCGCGGGGCAAGCCCGCTCCCACAGGAACTCCTCTGCCCTAAAGTCTTGTGCAGTACTTGTGGGAGCGGGTTTACCCGCGAAAGGGCCGGTAAAGGCAACAAGAAACCAAAAGGATTTATACATGACCAGCACCACCCACACCGACGTGGTCCAACGTCAGTTCGGCGAGCAGGCCAACGCCTACCTCAGCAGCGCCGTGCACGCCCAGGGCACCGAATTCGCCCTGCTGCAAGCCGCGCTGGCCGGCCAGGCCGAGGCCCGTGTGCTGGACCTGGGCTGCGGTGCCGGTCATGTCAGTTTCCACGTTGCGCCCTTGGTCGCCGAGGTGGTCGCCTATGACCTGTCGCAGTCCATGCTCGACGTGGTAGCCAGTGCCGCCGCCGACCGTGGCCTGGGCAATATCACCACGCAACGCGGCGCCGCCGAACGCCTGCCGTTCGCCGACGCCTCGTTCGACTTCGTTTTCAGCCGCTACTCGGCACACCACTGGAGCGACCTGGGCCTGGCCCTGCGCGAAGTGCGCCGCGTGCTGAAACCGGGCGGTGTGGCGGCCTTCATCGACGTCATGTCGCCGGGCAGCCCGTTGCTCGACACCTACCTGCAAACCGTCGAGGTGCTGCGCGACACCAGCCACGTGCGCGACTATTCCGTCGCCGAATGGCAGCGCCAAGTCAGCGAAGCTGGCCTGTATGTGCGCAGCCACACCCGGCAGCCGCTGCGCCTGGAGTTTGGCACCTGGGTCGAGCGTATGCGTACCCCCGAACCCATGCGTGTGGCCATACGCCAATTGCAGCAAGCCATGGGCGAGGAAGTGCGGCAGTATTACCAGATCGAAGCCGACGGCTCGTTCAGCACCGATGTGCTGGTACTGTGGGCTGAGCGCTGAGTTTTTTTCGGTGTGGCCGAGCTGGCCGCACCGCTTGAATGGATAGAGGAAAGCATGAGCAAGCAGATTCTGATTCTCCCAGGTGATGGCATTGGTCCGGAAATCATGGCCGAGGCGGTCAAGGTGCTGGAGCTGGCCAACGACAAGTTCCAGCTCGGCTTCAGCCTGGCCCACGACGTGATTGGTGGCGCGGCCATCGACAAGCACGGCGTGCCGCTGGCAGACGAGACCCTGGAGCGTGCGCGCCAGGCCGATGCTGTGCTGCTGGGCGCTGTGGGTGGCCCGAAATGGGACAAGATCGAGCGTGACATCCGCCCTGAGCGCGGCCTGCTGAAAATCCGTTCGCAATTGGGCCTGTTCGCCAACCTGCGCCCGGCCATCCTCTATCCGCAACTGGCCGATGCCTCGTCGCTCAAGCCGGAAATCGTCTCGGGCCTGGATATCCTAATCGTTCGCGAACTGACCGGTGGCATCTATTTCGGCGCGCCACGTGGCCAGCGTGAACTCGAAGGCGGCGAGCGCCAGGCGTATGACACGCTGCCCTACAGCGAAAGCGAAGTGCGCCGTATTGCCCGCGTCGGCTTCGACATGGCCCGTGTGCGCGGCAAGAAGCTGTGTTCGGTGGACAAGGCCAACGTTCTGGCGTCCAGCCAGTTGTGGCGCGAAGTGGTCGAAGACGTGGCCAAGGATTACCCGGATGTCGAGCTGAGCCACATGTACGTGGACAACGCGGCCATGCAGCTGGTGCGCGCGCCCAAGCAGTTCGACGTGGTAGTGACCGACAACATGTTCGGTGACATCCTGTCGGATGAAGCTTCCATGCTGACCGGTTCCATCGGCATGCTGCCGTCGGCGTCGCTGGATGCCAACAACAAGGGCATGTACGAGCCGTGTCACGGCTCGGCGCCGGACATCGCCGGGCAGGGCATCGCCAACCCGCTGGCGACCATTTTGTCGGTGTCGATGATGCTGCGTTACAGCTTCAACCAGCACGCTGCTGCCGAGGCCATCGAGCAGGCGGTCAGCCTGGTGCTGGACCAAGGGCTGCGCACCGGTGACATCTGGTCGGCCGGCTGCGACAAAGTAGGCACGCAGGAAATGGGCGACGCAGTAGTCGCAGCGCTGCGGAATCTGTAATCTCTCTGGCCCGCCACCGTTTTTGGTCGGTGGCGGCCCACTTTTAGCAAAGGTGTAGTTGCGATGAAACGTGTAGGTCTGATCGGTTGGCGCGGTATGGTCGGTTCCGTGCTCATGCAGCGGATGCTGGAGGAGCAGGATTTCGACCTTATCGAGCCGGTGTTCTTCACCACCTCCAATGTCGGTGGCCAGGGCCCGAACGTGGGCAAGGATATTGCTCCGCTCAAGGACGCTTATTCGATTGAAGAACTCAAGACCCTCGACGTGATCCTGACCTGTCAGGGCGGCGACTACACCAACGAGGTCTTCCCCAAGCTGCGTGAAGCAGGCTGGCAGGGTTACTGGATCGATGCCGCCTCGTCGCTGCGCATGCAGGACGACGCAGTGATCGTGCTCGACCCGGTCAACCGCAAGGTGATCGACCAGCAGCTCGACGCTGGTACCAAGAACTACATCGGCGGCAACTGCACCGTCAGCCTGATGCTGATGGGCCTGGGTGGCCTGTTCGAAGCTGGCCTGGTCGAGTGGATGAGTGCCATGACCTATCAGGCGGCCTCCGGTGCTGGCGCGCAGAACATGCGTGAGCTGATCAAGCAGATGGGCGCTACCCACGCGGCTGTGGCCGATGACCTGGCCAACCCAGCCAGCGCCATTCTCGACATCGACCGCAAGGTCGCCGAGGCCATGCGCAGCGAAGCCTACCCGACCGAGAACTTCGGCGTGCCGCTGGCTGGCAGCCTGATCCCGTGGATCGACAAGGAGCTGCCGAACGGCCAGAGCCGCGAAGAGTGGAAGGCCCAGGCTGAAACCAACAAGATCCTCGGCCGCTTCAAGAGCCCGATCCCGGTCGATGGCATTTGCGTGCGCATCGGCGCCATGCGCTGCCACAGCCAGGCGCTGACCATCAAGCTGAACAAGGACGTGCCGCTGGCCGATATCGAAGGCATGATCAGCCAGCACAACCCGTGGGTGAAGCTGGTGCCGAACCAGCGCGAGATCAGCATGCAGGAGCTGAGCCCGACCAATGTCACCGGTACCCTGAACATTCCGGTAGGTCGCCTGCGCAAGCTGAACATGGGTTCCCAGTACCTGGGCGCGTTCACCGTCGGCGACCAGCTGCTGTGGGGCGCTGCCGAGCCGCTGCGCCGCATGCTGCGGATCCTGCTGGAACGTTAAACCGGGTTTGATCGTTCGAAGCCCTGCAAGGCGTTGGCCTTGCAGGGCTTTTTTATTTCACACAGCGTTGGTCATGAGCGGCTCATGCGCGATCTGCAATCATTGCAGTTCAATTGTGTAGATAAAGACCTGGGAGTCACCCGCCAAGGGCTTAAGCGAAACCGAACCATCCTGCCCTACATCCACGAATTGACCAGTCTTCTTGTTCTGAAGGCGAATCCTGTGGAGCTGCCCTGCCAGGTCCTTTCGAGTTAACCAGGTGAGCCTGTCCGCACGCGGTTGCGCGCACCCCTGAAGCTTCAACTCGTCGTTCAGGCATTGGCCAGCGCCGTTCATGAGCGTGAGTTCGGTACTTCCATCTGGCAGCGGCAGGGTGGCCGTGCTGATCATGTACCAACTTTTCAGGTGATTGGGCTCGCAGGTCGACACTGCTACTGTTTCGCCCGAAGTTATCAGGCATCGACCTTTGTGCGTCACCATGAACTTCAGTAGCGCCTGTTTCTGGAACCGTTGGCCTGGGCTGTAGGTCAGCGGGGCAAGCAGTGGGGTATCGTTACCTTGGATGGTGGTGATGAACGTTCCGGTAGTCAGTTCTTGTAGATAGATTTCAGAAGGGGTCTGGGTCAGGTCTTGGCGCGTCCACCAAGCGGTATCTTTGCGAGGGAAATGGCATTCGCCAGTTGCTAACTGAGTGTTGATGCAACGGCCCGAGAGGTCGACTGGCTCGTAGGTGTCGAACAGCTGGGGGAACACTTTCTTTTGAGGGAGACGCCAAATTGCGTCCGCATTGCAGGTCGCAAGTTTCAAACCTTGATCGGTGGCCGCTAGGCAGGCGTTTCGTTCTTTTGAATACAGCCATTGCGGCTCCCAGACCTGGTTTATCTGCTCGCCGTGCTCGGCCCCCATGCTAATGACCTGGGGAAGGCGGTTCTCTTCCAGCGGTCGCTCATAAATGATGGCGTCATCCACTTTGAGCACCGCTTTGACAGGTTTGCGCTGGGAGCTGACATTGAAAACGGCCGTTTTCAATGTGTCCTTCGCGATGGGGCCGGCGTAGAGTGGGTGTGTTTCGATGGCGCCGCTGGCGTAATGAATATCGACCCGATAAGTGTGCGGGTTGCAATCGTCGCCTGGCTTGAAATGTTGCAATTCGTTCTCGCTGCTATTGGCGAGCAAGGCCAGGTCGCCGGTGCCAGTGGGGGTAATGAACCGGCCTGTGTTGCTTTCTTGCAGCTTGAGCAGGCGAGATTGATTCGTGATGTCTATGCGGCCGCGCCAGCGAACTTGTCGTTCGGCGTTGACGCAATGGTGAAAGTGAAAATTGAATTCCAGGCATTTTCCCTCCCTGTTACGCACGACGACAATCGGCGCGAGTGGCGCTTCCGCTGCGTTATCAGGGGGTACGGTTTCTAGGGTTAATTGAGCCGATTCGTCATCGCAAGCTCTCAATACCAGCCGGTCGTGTTCCGAGGCGAGGCATTGCAAGGTTGTCGTCATCAATACGGAATAGCTCGCGCTGCGCTCTGGGCGGGTCGCAGCACTGGCGGATAACTGTGCAGGGCTGAAGACATTTCCATAGTTGCTCAAAATGGCCGGATAGATTTGGTTGATGCCATCCCGGTTGTGTGACGGGTCTGAAAAGGTCACCACCAAGGTATGTACCGGCACTGCAGTTTCAATAGGGACTCGATTTGATGCGGGCGAAAGCAACGACGGCAGGGGGGCAGGTTGCCGAATGCCAGGGTCAGGGAGGCCGTGAGAGGGGGCAGTCACCGCAAGGCCGTTGCCTTCCTTGGCGGCAACGGCAGTGACGCCCATGGCCGGCGGGCGGTGGTCGTCAAACACATCAGCGTACTTTGCGCCGTCCGGCAGCCGTCCGAAGCGCTGTTGTACACGCAGCGTCTGCTGGTGGTTATAGGGAGAAATATAGCGTTTCCAACTGGCGCCTTCTGTCGATTTCAGGCCCAGCTTTTCGAACTCGTCAATCAAGGGCGCCGAAGCGGGACCGGAAGCCCAAGGCGGGGCGGAGAGTGATCCAACAACCTGGCCGAAGTAGTGCAAGCCCAGATGGTCTACCGGCAGACTGTAGCGGTGTGGGTCAGGATGTATGTGTGGCAGAAAGACATTGTCATACGCCCTGTACGACCAGTCTTCGTAGCGTGGGGGTGTATCGTGAGGAAGGCCAAAGGCGTGGCCTGTTTCATGCCAGAAGCCATTGGGGTAGTAAGGGTAATTGCAGCTGTTGCCTCCACAGCTGGCGCCTACGCCTGGCGGCAAAGGAGGCATGTCTTCTGGCGTGTCGAGCAATTGCCCCGTAATGGCCACAGGGTATCCAGATTTCTTGTCGCCCAGGTTCGAAGCCGCGCGCCAGAAATGACCCATGCCCACTTTGGCTGGTAACGTTTTGTCGCCGAACGCAGCCCACTCCATGCCATTCGTCTTGTCGTAAACATGCGGCTTTTGGTCGGGTCCCATGGCAATGATGCGTGGCCAGTAGGCTTTGCCGGTGCCTAGGTGAAGGCGTTGAGTGGGCACTTCGGAAAGCATTTCCCGTGCTGCAATACGCGCGGCAGTGGGGTTGTACTCACCGTCGAACTGATCGAGGGTATCCCTGCACGTCGACTTATCCTTGAAGATGCAGCCCTTGATGTTCATCAGCGTCAGCCCCTCGCTTTCAGGGGTCATGAACACGAATTTGTCAGCGGGTAGCGAGCCTTGAATGCTCGGGTTGCCAGCTTGCTGAAAACTGATGCGCGCATCGGCGGTGAACAGGTTCCAGGGGATCTGATAGCTGAACGTGTTTTCCCTGAACTTCGGGTAGCTGCCCTCAATGGTATTTCCAGAGAAGGTGTCCTTCTGGTCATATACCGCGGTGCCTGGAAGTGCTTCCGGGCGATCCATGCGTACGGTGGTGGTGCGGCCATCCAGCGTTATGGTCATTTCCACGTCAGTGACGGGCTTGTTGGGCCTGAACAGCACCAGGGCCGCTTTGTGCGGCACCAGAAACGGGTCGAAGATTCTGCGGGTCGCCGCTACCACATGCGTTTGGGCAAAGTCGACCTGCCCCCCCAGAGCGCCCTGCAGATCATTTCTCGGCGCATCCGCGAAGTTAGTCGGGCCGTAATCCTGAGGTACGCAGGCGCTAGTGACCAAACATGACAGCAGCGTTGTTATCAGGAGTGGGCGCATACGTGTGTCTCGATGAATAGACGTCAGGCAAGATTGGGTGCGATCGAGAAATTCTGATACTGGCAAAAATGTCAGGTAGCGCCTGTCATTCTGGCCGGCCTGATGTTCGGCTGTCGGTCGCAGAGGGGCTGGCGTATTGAGGGTGTTCGTTGTTCCATAATCCGAGTAAAGTGCCGCCCCCCGCCGTTTCAGCAAAAGGATCCCCTCCATGACCCAACCCCTGGACATCGCCGTCGTCGGCGCCACCGGTAGCGTCGGTGAAACCCTCGTACAGATCCTCGAAGAGCTGGCATTTCCGGTCGCGACCCTGCACCTGCTGGCCAGCATGGAGTCGGCGGGCAGCAGCGTGATGTTCGCAGGCAAGAAGATCAAGGTGCGTGAAGTCGACAGTTTCGATTTCGCCCAGGTCAAACTGGCCTTCTTCGCTGCCAGCCCTGGCGTCAGCCGCAGTTTCGCCAGCAAGGCCCAGCAGGCGGGCTGCACGGTCATCGACCTGTCCGGCGGCCTTGACGACGCCCTTGCCGTGGTGCCGGAAGCCAATGCCGACAGCATCGCCAACCTGAAGCTGCCTGCGCGCCTGGCCAGCCCAGGCTCTGCAGCCGTTGCCCTGGCTGTCGCGCTGGCACCGCTGAAAGGCCTGCTGGACATCGAGCGGGTGCAGGTCATGGCCAACCTGGCGGTCTCTGCCCAAGGCCGCGAAGCGGTCAACGAATTGGCCCGTCAAACCGCCGAGCTGCTCAATGCCCGCCCGTTGGAGCCGCGCTTCTTCGACCGCCAGGTGGCGTTCAACCTGCTGGCCCAGGTGGGTGCGGTTGACGAACAAGGCCATGCTGGCCTTGAGCGGCGCCTGGTCAGCGAGCTGCGCGAGCTGCTGGGGCAGCCCGAACTGAAGATTTCCGTGACCTGCATTCAAGTCCCGGTGTTTTTCGGCGATAGCTTCAGTGTGGCGGTGCAAAGCCGTAAACCGGTAGACCTGGCGGCAGTCAATGCTGCGTTGGAGAATGCCGACAGCGTCGAACTGGTCGCGCGCGACGATTATCCGACGCCGGTAGGTGACGCAGTGGGCCAAGACGTGGTCTATGTTGGACGTGTACGCCATGGTGTCGATGACGACCAGCAGCTCAACCTCTGGCTGACCACCGACAACCTGCGCAAAGGCGCTGCGCTCAACGCTGTGCAAGTGGCGCAATTGTTGATTAAACACAGGCTGTAAAAGATACTGCGAGCACTTTTGTCCTGCTCTGCATGCAGGTTTCGGGACGATTCATACAAGGGAAGAGGTCATGCTTCGAATTCGCAAACTGGTCCTGGCCATGGCTGCTGCCTCGGCGCTGTCGTCGGGCATGGCCAATGCGTTGGGCTTGGGGGAGCTGACCCTCAAGTCGGCACAGAATCAGCCGCTGGACGCCGAGATCGAATTGCTCGACGTGCGCGACCTCACTGCCGCCGAAGTGGCGCCGAGCCTGGCGCCGCCGGAAGAGTTCAGCAAGGCGGGGGTAACCTTTGCGACTTACCTCGAAGACCTGACATTCACGCCGGTGATCAACCCCAACGGCAAGAGCGTGCTGCGCGTCACCTCCAGCCAGCCGCTGCCGGGGTCTGTGGTCAAGTTTCTGGTGCAGGTGATGTGGCCGCAGGGGCGACTGCTGCGTGACTACAGCGTCCTGCTCGACCAGGCCAAGGCCCAGGGCAAACAGCCTGCGCCAGGCAATGTCGCACCCGCGGTGACGGGCGCCAGCAACTACACCACCCAGCGCCGCGACACCCTGTGGCAGATTGCTGCGCGCAACAGCCAGGGCGGCTCGATTCAGCAGACCATGATCGCGATCCAGGCGCTGAACCCGGACGCCTTCATTGGCAACAACATCAACCAATTGAAGGTGGGCCAGGTACTGCGCCTGCCCGACCAGCAACAAATCCAGGCCATTGCTCAGGGTGAGGCGGTTCGCGACGTGGCCGAGCAGTATGCGGCCTGGCGTGAAGGCCGGCGCCTGGGGCCGCGTGCCCGTCAGCTCGACGCCACCCGCCGCGGTGCCGCCGAGGCCGCGCCAGAGCGCATTGCCCAGGGTGACAACCTGCGCCTGGTCAGCCCCGGCAACCAGGCAGGCGCTGCGCCGGCCAAAGGGCTGAACGACAAACTGGCCGTGGCCCAGGAAAGCCTCGATACCAGCCGTCGTGACAACGATGAGCTCAAGAGCCGCATGGCGGACCTGCAGAGCCAACTGGACAAGCTGCAGCGTCTGATCGCGCTGAAAAACGACCAGTTGGCCCGGCTTGAAGCCCAGGGCGCAGCAGGTCAGGCGCCAGTCGCCGCTGCTCTGCCAGGCGAGCCTGCGCCGGCCAATCCGGCAGCTAATGCCGAGCCGGACGTTAAACCTGCACCGGCGGCCGTCGATACCGCGCCGGCCAGTGTGCCTGACGCCCAGCCGCGCGCTGACGGCGTGCTTGGCAACCCGTTGCTGCTGTGGCTGATTGCAGGGTCTGCGTTCCTTGTGCTGTTGTTGCTGCTGGTGCTGTTGATGCGCAAGCGCAAGGCCCAGGAAGAAGCCGAGAAACACCTGCGCATGGCGCGGGCCTTGGCTGAGGAAGAGCAGGGTGCGGGCCTGGATATCGATGCCGACAGCTTTGAAGGCCTGGAGGTTTCGGCGCCGAGCGTAACGCTGTCGCCAGCGGTGGTCGCGGCGTCTGCTGCTGCCGCCACTGCTGCAGAAAAGCCCGCGGTCGCGCTCGCCGAGCCAGCGCCGCAGCCAGACACGACGGCCGCCCTGTTGGCGGAAGTCGAGCAAAGCCTGCAAAGCGGCCGCCTGAATCATGCCGCCGAGCTGCTTGAAACGGCTCTTGCCGCAGAGCCTGAGCGTGACGTACTGCGCCTGAAACTGATGGAAGTGTATGCCCGTCAGGGTGATCACAGTGCGTTCGTCGAGCAGGAGCGTGTGCTGCCAGCGACTGAGCAGAATGTTGCTCAGGTCGACGAACTCAAAGGCCGTTTCCCAGCCATGCTGGGGCTGGCCGCCGCCGGTTTGGGTGCGGCAGCGTTGGCTGCCGAGATGGATGAGCAGTACGTGCAGGGCCTGCTGCAAGATCAGTCTGAGGCGCCGGTGGTTGAAGACATCGTGCCCGAGGCCGAGCCAGAGGTGCTGGCGGAGCCCGATTTTGTCGCAGAGCAAGCGCTGGACGACATCGTCGAGCCTGAGGCCGAGGCCATTAGCGAGGTTCCGTCGCTTGATGAGTCGGACCTGGACAGCGACTTCGACCTGAGCCTGGGTGAAGACCTGCCCGAGGAAGACCCGTTGGCAGCGCCGCTGCTGGACGAGCCAGTGCTGGACGAAGTTGTGCTGGATGAACCTGTATTGGACGAAGTGCAGGTAGAGGAACAGCCCGCTGCTGTGGAGGCTGAGCTGCAAACTGACGCTGAAACAGACATTGCCGCCGATGCCGATGCTGATTTCGAAGCGATGCTGGCGCAAGCCGAGCCTCAGCCCGTTGCCGATCTGGATGACTTCGACCTCGACGTCAGCGAGCCCGTGGCCCCGGCTGTCGCCGAAGAGGCGCCGGTAGACGTTGCCGCCGAGCTGGCAGCCTTCGACAGCATGCCAGAGTTTGACCCGATCACCGAACTGGACCTGCCGTCGGACTTCGACCTTTCGCTGTCGCTGGAGGATGACTCGCCGGCTGCCAAGAGCTTTGCTTCGGAGCTGGATGACGTCAACGCGGAGCTGGACAAGCTGTCCCAGAACCTCGAGTCGCCTTCGCTGGAGCCGCACTTCACCGCTGAAGACGCCGTTGAGCAGCCCGAGCCCGAGCCACTGGACGACTTGGACTTCGACTTCTTCTCTGGCAGTGATGAAGTCGCCACCAAGCTCGACCTGGCGCGCGCCTATATCGACATGGGCGACCACCAGGGTGCCCGTGACATCCTCGATGAAGTCGTCAAGGATGGCGACGGGACGCAGCGTCAGGAAGCCGAGGACCTGTTGTCTCGGTTGGTCTGAGCCCCGTTCTGAGGTCTCGCGGCTTAACAGATGTAACCACCCCCAACGGCAGCCCAACAGGGCTGCCGTTGTCGTTATAATCCCGCCATTGCGTAATCACCACAGGTTTCATGCTCTTGGACATCATCGACACCGCCGCCGAATCCGCGGCTGAAGGCTACTCCCGCATCGCCCTGGGCGTGGAATACAAGGGCTCGCGCTACCGCGGCTGGCAGCGCCAGGCCAGCGGCGTGCCCAGCGTCCAGCAAGCCCTCGAGCAGGCGTTGTCGAAAGTCGCGAACGAGCCGATTTCCGTGATCTGTGCCGGGCGAACTGATGCCGGGGTTCACGGTTGCGGGCAAATCGTGCACTTCGACACGCGCGCCATCCGCGATGAGCGCGCCTGGACCCTGGGCACCAATTTCAACCTGCCCCACGACATCAGCGTGGTCTGGTCGCGCCCGATGCCGGCGGACTTCCATGCCCGCTTCAAGGCCACCGCCCGGCGTTACCGCTACGTCATCTACAACGACCCGATCCGCCCCGCGCACCTGGCTGAGGAGGTGACCTGGAACCACCGCCCGCTGGATGTCGAACGCATGGCCGAAGCCGCCGAATTCCTGCTCGGTACCCACGACTTCAGTGCCTTCCGCGCCAGCCAGTGCCAGGCCAAGTCGCCGATCAAGCACATCCATCACCTGCGCGTCACCCGCCATGGCCAGATGATCGTGCTGGACGTGCGTGCCACGGCGTTCCTGCACCACATGGTGCGCAACATCGCCGGTGTGTTGATGACCATCGGCGCGGGTGAACGGCCCGCCACCTGGGCGCGGGAAGTACTGGAAGGGCGCAACCGCCGCGAGGGTGGGGTGACGGCACACCCGTACGGTCTGTACCTGGTGCAAGTGGAATACCCCGAAGCCTTCCAACTGCCCCAACGTTACATCGGCCCACACTTTTTGACCGGCTACGAGGCATTGGCAGACTGACGGGCCAAAAGCCTTTTGCTAACATCCGGCCTTCACCGAAACAGCAGGGTTCGCAGTCCATGAGCAACGTTCGCAGCAAGATCTGCGGGATTACCCGCATCGAAGACGCGCTGGCTGCCGCCGAGGCGGGGGCCGATGCCATCGGCTTCGTCTTCTACGCCAAGAGCCCGCGTGCCGTGGACGTGCGCCAGGCGCGCGCGATCATTGCCGAGCTGCCGCCGTTCGTGACCACTGTCGGGTTGTTCGTCAACGCGTCGCGTTGCGAGCTCAACGAGATCCTCGAAGTGGTTCCCCTGGACCTGCTACAGTTCCACGGCGATGAAGCCCCGCAAGACTGTGAAGGCTTCCATCGCCCCTGGATCAAGGCCCTGCGCGTGCGCCCGGGTGATGACCTGGAAGCGGCCTGCCGGCTTTATGCTGGCGCCCGCGGTATCTTGCTGGACACCTATGTGCCCGGCGTGCCCGGGGGCACGGGGGAAGCCTTTGACTGGTCGCTGGTACCGGCGCGCCTGAGCAAGCCGATTATCCTGGCCGGTGGCCTGGACGCGCAGAATGTCGGCCGGGCCATTGCCCAGGTCAGGCCTTATGCGGTGGATGTCAGTGGCGGGGTGGAGCAGGCCAAGGGCATCAAGGATGCGGCAAAGATCGAAGCCTTCATGCGTGCGGTGCAACAGGCGTGACGGTGGATGTGACGGTTGGCGGCGCACCATCGTCCATAGCTATCGCAGCCCCTGCGGGGCGCCCGCCGATGCGGTGGGCGAACAACACATTAACGGTGGCGCGGCGCGCCGGAAGCCCCGGCGGCCGTTCCATCATCGTTTCATAAAAGATTTTGAGCTCAAGGGCAGGGCAGGCCGGTTACGCCGGCCCCCGCCCGCCGATACTGGAGAAAGAAAGCATGAGCAACTGGTTAGTCGACAAACTGATCCCTTCGATCATGCGTTCCGAGGTGAAGAAGAGCTCGGTGCCTGAAGGCCTGTGGCACAAGTGCCCGGCTTGCGAGGCCGTGCTGTATCGTCCGGAGCTGGAAAAGACCCTCGATGTCTGCCCTAAGTGCAACCACCACATGCGCATCGGCGCACGTGCGCGTATCGACATCTTCCTCGACGCCGAAGGCCGTGCTGAGCTGGGCGCCGAGCTGGAGCCGGTCGACCGCCTGAAATTCCGCGATGGCAAGAAGTACAAGGACCGCCTCACCGGTGCGCAGAAGCAGACCGGCGAAAAAGACGCGCTGATCTCCATGAGCGGTACCCTGATGGGCATGCCGATCGTGGTCAGCGCGTTCGAATTCTCCTTCATGGGCGGCTCCATGGGTGCCATCGTCGGTGAGCGTTTCGTTCGCGCCGCCAACTACGCCCTGGAAAACCGCTGCCCGATGGTCTGTTTCTCGGCCTCCGGTGGCGCGCGCATGCAGGAAGCGCTGATCTCGCTGATGCAGATGGCCAAGACCTCGGCTGTGCTGGCGCGCCTGCGTGAAGAAGGCATTCCGTTCATCTCCGTGCTGACCGACCCGGTCTACGGCGGCGTTTCCGCCAGCCTGGCGATGCTGGGCGACGTCATCGTCGGCGAGCCCAAGGCACTGATCGGCTTTGCCGGCCCGCGCGTGATCGAGCAGACCGTACGTGAGAAGCTGCCAGAAGGCTTCCAGCGCAGCGAGTTCCTGCTGGAGCACGGCGCCATCGACCTGATCATCTCCCGTGGCGAACTGCGCCCGCGCCTGGCCCGTCTGCTGGCCCAGATGACCGGCCAGGAAACCCCGGAGCAGGCACGTGAGGCGGCTGCGGTCGCGTGATGAAACAACGATCCCTGGGCGAATGGCTCGCCTACCTCGAGCAGTTGCACCCTTCGGCCATCGACATGGGGCTGGAGCGTTCGCAGAACGTGCTTGCCCGCCTGGCGCTGGGCAAGCTGGCACCGCGCGTGGTGACCGTCACTGGCACCAATGGCAAGGGTTCCACCTGCGCCTTCGTCGCCGCGATGCTGCGTGCCCAGGGGCTCAAGGTGGGCGTGTACAGCTCGCCACACCTGTTGCGTTACAACGAGCGGGTGCTCATCAATGGCCAAGAGGCCAGTGATGAGCGCCTGTGCGAAGCCTTCGCCGCCGTCGAGGCGGCGCGAGGCGACATTTCCCTGACCTATTTCGAGATGGGCACCCTGGCGGCGTTCTGGTTGTTCTACCAGTCCAAGCTGGATGCTGTGGTGCTCGAAGTGGGGCTCGGTGGCCGTCTGGACACCGTGAACGTGGTGGATGCCGACCTGGCGCTGGTGACCAGCATCGGTGTCGACCATGTCGATTACCTGGGTGATACCCGTGAGCTTGTCGCCTTCGAGAAGGCCGGCATTTTCCGTGCTGGCAAGCCGGCGCTGTGTGGCGACCTTGACCCGCCGCAGCCCTTGCTGGACAAGGCCCATGAGCTGGCGGCGCCGTTGTTCTTGCGTGGGCGTGACTTCGACCTGGAAAGCACAGGCGACAGCTGGCACTGGCGTGGGAAAACGGCGGAGGGTGGCCTGGTAGCGTTGCGCGATCTGCCGCTGCTAGACCTGCCCATGGAAAACGCCACCCTGGCCCTGCAGGCCTACCTGTTGATGGGGCTGCCCTGGGATGCCGGTCAACTGCGCCAGGCGCTGCTCGATACCCGTATCACCGGTCGCCTCGATCGCCGTGAGGTGCGCTGGCAGGGCAAGCGTGTGGAGCTGTTGCTGGATGTCGGGCATAACCCGCATGCTGCGGCGTACCTGGCACGGCGCCTGGCGGCAAGTCCGGTCAAGGGGCGCCGCCTGGCAGTGTTCGGCCTGCTGGCCGACAAGGACCTGCCGGGCGTTGTCGAGCCTTTGCAGGCACTGGTCGACGACTGGGCGGTCGCACCGCTGGACACGCCGCGCAGCCGTCCGGCCGCAGAACTGGCTGACGCCTTGACGAACCTCGGCGCCGCGGTGAAGTCTTATGCCAGCGTTGACGCTGCCCTCGAAGGGCAATGCGCGCAGGCGACGGCGGATGATCAGGTCCTGCTGTTCGGTTCGTTTTTCTGTGTCGCCCAGGCCCTGGAGTGGTTGGCGCGGCAGGCCCCGGAGGGTTGAGTAGATGGCAGTGCTGGATAAAGGGATGAAACAGCGCATGGTGGGTGCGTTGGTGCTGGTGGCGCTGGCGGTGATCTTCCTGCCGATGCTGTTCACCCGCGAGGACGAGATGCGCCAGGTGCGTGTCGAGGCCCCGCAGGCGCCGGCCATGCCGAGCCTGCCAGAGGTGCAAGTGGAGCCGGTCGCCGTGCCGGAGCCGCAGGTGCTTGCAGAGGAGCCGCAGCAGCCACCGGTGGTGGTTGACGAGTCTACCGCGCCAGCCAGCACGCCTAGCCAGCCGATTACGCCATCCCCGCAAACGCAGGCCCAGGCTGCCAAGCCGCCAGCGCCCAAGGTTGAAGCCACACCGGCCGCCACCCCTGCGCCTGGCGTTGCCGCCGCCAAGCCGGCAGCGCCGTCTAAGATCGACGTGAATGGGTTGCCGGTCAGTTGGTCTATCCAATTGGCCAGCCTTTCCAATCGTGCCGGGGCTGAAAGCCTGCAGCAGACGTTGCGAAGCCAGGGCTACAACGCCTACATCCGCTCGGCGGGCGGTATGAACCGGGTGTACGTCGGGCCACTGATCGAGCGCGCCGAGGCCGAGCGCGTACGTGATGCAATCAACCGCAAGCACAGCCTCAAAGGCTTTGTGGTGCGCTTCCAGCCCGAGCGCGGCTGATAGCGCTGCCTCTTTGTAGGAGCGGCCTTGCGTCGCGAAAGGCCGCTCCTACAAGTATCGCGCAGTTGTTAATCGGCCCGACATTCCGCTTACCCCCAGCCCGCCGCTCTGGTAAAATGCGCCGCCTCAAACGTCTGCAGGCAGCACCGTGGCATTTACCTGGGTTGATTGGGCGATCATCGCGATCATCGCCGTCTCCACACTGATCAGTCTCAAGCGCGGCTTCGTCAAGGAAGCCTTGTCCTTGCTCATCTGGATCATTGCCGGTGCGGTTGCCTGGATGTTCGGTGGCTCGCTCTCGGTGTATCTTGAAAGCTACATCCAGACGCCATCGATGCGCATCATCGCAGGCTGCGCCATTCTTTTCGTCGCCACCCTGCTGGTGGGGGCCATGGTCAACTTCCTTGTCGGCGAGCTGATCCGCGTGACCGGGCTGTCGGGTACCGATCGTTTCCTCGGCATGGCTTTCGGCGCCGCGCGCGGGGCCTTGCTGGTGGTAGTGGCCATCGGGCTGCTTAGCCTGGGGCCGGTTCAACAAGACACTTGGTGGCAGGAATCACGCCTGATACCACAATTTCTCTTGGTCGCTGACTGGTCGAAAAACCTGATTCTGGGTTTCACCAGCCAGTGGATGTCCAGTGGGGTGATCAGCACACCGGCTGATCTCCCGTTCAAGGAACAGTTGCTCGGGCCGGCAAAGCCCTGAGCGCTATTCACTCAAGTTTCGTCAAAGTAGGGGTTGCGTCGCATGTGTGGCATCGTCGGTATCGTCGGTAAGTCGAACGTCAATCAGGCGCTGTATGACGCGCTTACGGTCCTCCAGCACCGCGGCCAGGACGCTGCCGGTATCGTGACCAGCCATGACGGCCGGTTATTCCTGCGCAAGGATAATGGCCTGGTGCGCGATGTCTTCCAGCAGCGCCACATGCAGCGCCTGGTCGGCCACATGGGTATCGGCCACGTGCGCTACCCAACGGCGGGCAGCTCGACCTCGGCCGAGGCCCAGCCGTTCTACGTCAACTCGCCGTACGGCATCACCCTGGCGCACAACGGCAACCTGACCAACGTCGAGCAGTTGGCCAAGGAGATCTACGAGTCCGACCTGCGCCACGTCAACACCAATTCCGACTCGGAAGTGCTGCTGAACGTGTTCGCCCACGAGCTGGCCGTACGCGGCAAGCTGCAGCCGACCGAAGAAGACGTGTTCGCTGCGGTTTCCCACGTGCACAGCCGCTGCGTAGGTGGTTATGCGGTGGTGGCCATGGTCACCGGTTATGGCATCGTCGGTTTCCGTGACCCGAACGGTATTCGCCCGGTGGTGTTCGGCCAGCGTCACACCGACGAAGGTGTGGAGTACATGATCGCCTCCGAAAGCGTCGCCCTGGACGTGCTGGGCTTCACCCTGATCCGCGACCTGGCGCCGGGCGAAGCGGTGTACATCACCGAAGAAGGCCAGCTGTACACCAAGCAGTGTGCACAAAACCCGAAACTGCAGCCGTGCATCTTCGAACACGTCTACCTGGCTCGTCCGGACTCGATCATGGATGGCGTCTCGGTGTACAAGGCGCGCCTGCGCATGGGCGAAAAGCTGGCCGAGAAGATCCAGCGTGAACGCCCTGAGCACAACATCGACGTGGTCATCCCAATCCCGGACACCAGCCGCACTGCGGCGCTGGAACTGGCCAACCACCTGGGCGTCAAGTTCCGCGAAGGCTTCGTCAAGAACCGCTACATCGGCCGTACCTTCATCATGCCCGGCCAGGCCGCGCGCAAAAAATCGGTACGCCAGAAGCTCAACGCCATCGAGCTGGAATTCCGCGGCAAGAACGTGATGCTGGTGGACGACTCGATCGTGCGCGGCACCACCTGCAAGCAGATCATCCAGATGGCCCGCGAAGCCGGCGCCAAGAACGTCTACTTCTGCTCCGCAGCCCCTGCGGTGCGCTACCCCAACGTCTACGGCATCGACATGCCGAGCGCTCACGAACTGATCGCCCACAACCGCACCACCGAACAGGTGGCCGAGTTGATCGGCGCCGACTGGCTGATTTACCAGGACCTGCCGGACCTGATCGAATCGGTCGGTGGCGGCAAGATCAAGATCGAGCACTTCGATTGCGCAGTGTTCAATGGTGAATACGTCACCGGCGACATCGACGCAGCCTACCTTGATCGTATCGAGCAGGCCCGTAACGACCTGGCGAAGGTGAAGACCCAGGCGGTCAGCGCGATCATCGACCTCTACAACAACTGATTAGGGAGCGACGGCATGACGGATCAATGGGATGCCGGACGACTGGACAGTGACCTCGAGGGTGTCGGCTTCGACACCCTGGCGGTGCGCGCCGGGCAAAACCGTACACCAGAGGCCGAGCACAGCGAAGCGCTGTTCCTGACCTCCAGCTATGTTTTCCGTACGGCTGCCGATGCGGCTGCACGCTTTGCTGGCGAAACGCCGGGTAACGTCTACTCGCGCTACACCAACCCGACTGTGCGTGCCTTCGAGGAACGCCTGGCGGCCATGGAGGGCGCCGAGCAGGCAGTGGCGACGTCCACCGGTATGGCGGCGATCCTTGCCGTGGTCATGTCGCTGTGCAGCGCCGGTGACCATGTGCTGGTGTCGCAGAGCGTATTTGGCTCGACCATCAGCCTGTTCGAGAAATACTTCAAGCGCTTCGGCGTCGAGGTGGACTATGTGCCGCTGGTCGACCTGTCGGGTTGGGAAAAGGCCATCAAGGCCAATACCAAGCTGCTGATCGTCGAGTCGCCGTCCAACCCGCTGGCCGAGCTGGTCGATATCACTGCCCTCAGCGAAGTCGCCCACGCGCGTGGCGCCATGCTGGTGGTGGACAACTGCTTCAGCACCCCGGCACTGCAGCAGCCGCTCAAGCTGGGTGCCGACATCGTGTTCCACTCGGCAACCAAGTTCATCGATGGCCAAGGCCGTTGCATGGGCGGTGTGGTGGCTGGGCGCAGTGATCAGATGAAAGAAGTGGTGGGCTTCCTGCGTACAGCAGGCCCGACCCTCAGCCCGTTCAATGCGTGGATCTTCACCAAAGGCCTGGAAACGCTCAAGCTACGCATGCGTGCGCACTGCGAGAGCGCTCAGCAACTGGCTGAGTGGCTGGAGCAGCAGGACGGCATCGAGAAAGTGCATTACGCCGGCTTGCCAAGCCACCCGCAGCACGAACTGGCCAAGCGCCAGATGAGCGGTTTTGGTGCGGTGGTCAGCTTCGAGGTCAAGGGCGGCAAAGAGGGCGCCTGGCGCTTCATCGATGCCACGCGGGTCATCTCGATCACCACCAACCTGGGTGACAGCAAGACCACCATCGCGCACCCTGCCACCACTTCCCACGGCCGCTTGTCGCCGCAGGAGCGCGAGGCAGCGGGTATCCGCGACAGCCTGGTCCGCGTTGCCGTGGGCCTTGAAGATGTGGCCGACCTGCAGGCAGACCTCGCGCGTGGGTTGGCGGCACTGTGATTGAAATCAGCGGCAGTAAGCCAGGCCATAACGGCCGGGTAGCCTTGGTGACCGGTGCCGCTCGCGGCATCGGCCTGGGGATTGCCGCCTGGTTGATCTGCGAAGGCTGGCAGGTGGTGCTCAGCGACCTTGACCGCCCACGCGGGGCCAAGGTGGCCAAGGCGTTGGGTGACAACGCCTGGTTCATCACCATGGACGTTGCCGACGAGGCGCAGGTCAGTGCCGGGGTGTCCGAGGTACTGGGGCAGTTCGGTCGGCTCGACGCGCTGGTGTGCAATGCGGCGATCGCCAACCCGCACAACCAGACGCTGGAAAGCCTTAGCCTGGCGCAATGGAACCGCGTGCTGGCGGTCAACCTCAATGGCCCGATGCTGCTGGCCAAGCATTGCGCACCTTACCTGCGTGCGCATAACGGGGCGATCGTCAACCTGACCTCGACCCGGGCACGGCAGTCCGAACCGGACACCGAAGCCTATGCGGCAAGCAAGGGCGGCCTGGTTGCGTTGACCCATGCCCTGGCCATGAGCCTGGGCCCGGAGATCCGCGTCAATGCGGTGAGCCCGGGCTGGATCGATGCACGAGACCCTTCCCAACGCCGTGCCGAACCGTTGACCGATGCCGACCATGCCCAGCACCCGACGGGCAGGGTAGGGACGGTGGAAGACGTGGCGGCCATGGTGGCCTGGCTGTTGTCGCGCCAAGCGGCTTTCGTCACCGGCCAGGAGTTCGTGGTCGATGGCGGCATGACCCGCAAGATGATCTACACCTGAGCTGTCAGATGTTAAGAAGGGGACCGAAAGGTCCCCTTCTTGTTTCCAGCGATTAATCATCGCGCGACTGCTTGGTGTAGGGGCAGCCTTGTGCTGCGAAGAGGGCAGTGAGCTCATGCTGAATCATCGGTGCATTCACCGGCCTCTTCGCAGCACAAGGCTGCTCCTACAGTGAAGGCGGGATCGATCCATTGCCCTCGCACTGGCAAACCTCTTTTTTGCCCTTTTTGAAAAAAAATTCAATGGGGGTATTGACTTAGCATCGGTACCTGCGTAAATTTCGCGGCCTCAGCGAAGCAAACGCAACAAGCAACATCGCGGGGGTGATTAGCTCAGCCGGGAGAGCATCTGCCTTACAAGCAGAGGGTCGGCGGTTCGATCCCGTCATCACCCACCACTTCCTGAGCGTTCCTGGTGCAGGAAGCTTCGAAAGAAGCAGATAGCCAGAGAGGAACAAGGCCTGATAAGCCACGACGTAAGTCACTATGCGCAGCGGTAGTTCAGTCGGTTAGAATACCGGCCTGTCACGCCGGGGGTCGCGGGTTCGAGTCCCGTCCGCTGCGCCACTTTTTAGTAACAGATGGGTGCCTTGCACCGGTCTGAGACCGAAAGGCAAATATGCCTGAGGTCGATCCCAGTTTCAATCGGGCGCAAGCCTGAACGATACGCAGCGGTAGTTCAGTCGGTTAGAATACCGGCCTGTCACGCCGGGGGTCGCGGGTTCGAGTCCCGTCCGCTGCGCCATCTTCGCCTCGAGGCCCCTTGAACGCCTCGAAGCAACGTGAAAAGCGACCTTAGGGTCGCTTTTTTCGTTTTCACGCCCCGCCAGTCCACATTTACACGAAGCTGACAGACTCTTCACGGATGAACGGTTTCAGTGCCCGTGCGCAGTGATGCACAATAGGCACCTTCTCGACTTACCCGGAATTCGCAATGACCAGATCATCCGTCTTTGGTGCGCTCGGGCTGGCCCTGGTGCTGGCGGGCGTGACCGGTTGTTCCTCGAAAAAAGCCGCCATCTACGAGCACGAGAACTTCGATGACTCGGGCACCTTCTCGCGCAGCTTCCCGGTGACCGATGCCGGCTCCTGCGAGGCCGCTCGCCGCGCCTTGCTCAGCCAGGGTTACATCATTACCAGCAGCGGCGCCAACCAGGTGACCGGCAACAAGAGCTTTCAGCAGAACAGCGAAAACCACCTGCAGATCAGCTTCAACGTTACCTGCGCACCCGACGTGAGCGACGAGCAGCGCTCGACCATGTTCGCCAACGCCCTGCAGGACCGCTACAGCCTGAAGAAATCCAACACTTCCGCCAGCCTTGGCGTGGGCGTGCTGGGTTCGGTGTCCATGCCGATAGGCTCCAGTGATGACTCGATGGTCAAGGTCGCCAGTGAGACGGTGACGGCGGCGCAGTTCTACGACCGTTACTTCGCACTGGTAGAGAGCTATCTGCCGAAGCCGAAAAAGGCCAGCAAGGCGAAGGCCAAAGTCGAGCCTGAGGCGCCCGCCCCCAAGGTTGAAAAACCAGCGGTAGACCTGGGGTTGCCGGAGCAGGCGGCTGCAGCGCCCGTGACCGCTCCTGTAACGCCCGCGGCTGAAGCCACACCAGCGGCTGAAAGCACGCCTGCACCTGCAGCCGTTGCCCCCGCCAGCGAAGTGCCAGCGGCGCCAGTGGCCAATGACAGCCAGGGGTCACAGCCAGTAGCGCCGCCCGCCGAACCTGCGCCTATTCAGGTGCAACAAGAGGCACTGCCTGCAGAGCCCGCACCCGCAGCGCTCTGACACATTCCCTGTTACAGACAGGCGGCGATAACGCCATCGATACCTGCTACGTTTACTTCTCATGAGCTTGTCATCATTCCTTCACCCAACCTGCTTAGGTTGAAGGCGACATCTACGAAGACAAATGAGAAAAGAGGACGCAGGGCAATGGATGAATATCAGGAAGAGCTGCTCGAGTTCCAGGCATACGAACTGGACACCCCGGAACCCGCCGACGACGCCACCGAGCTTTAGCCGGCCTGCCGCTGACTGCGGCGAAACTCCCCCGGCGTGAGGCCGGTCCAGCGCTTGAATGCGCGCTGGAAAGCCTCTGCCGAAGCAAACCCCAACAGATAAGCGATTTCGCCGAAAGCCAGCTCCGTGTCACGGATGTAGGTTTCGGCCAGGTCGCGCCGTGTCTCGTTCAACACGTCGCGAAAACGCGTCCCTTCTTCGGCCAGCTTGCGCCGCAATGTCCAGGTCGGCAGCTGCAGGCTCAGTGCCACTTCGTCCAGATCCGGTTCGCGGCCGCCATTGAGCAGCGGGCCGAGCAGGTGCGTGATGCGTTCACCGAGGCTGCGCACCCGCGTGCGCTGTTGCAACTCCGCTTCGCAAAGCTGCAGCAGGTGCTGCCAGGTGCTCGGGCAGTGCTGCGGGTTGGCCATCTGCAGGGTGGCGCGGCTCAGGCGCAGTTGATTGCCGTCGGCGCCGAATTGCACCGGGGTGCTGCACAGCGCCTGATACTGGGCGGCATACGGCGGCGCAGCAAATTCGATTTCAAGCCGTTCGGCCTGCAGCACAGTCCCCGCCAGGTCGCCCAGTTGCGCGAGCCAGCCGGCGAGCAGGGAGTCGACCACGAAGCGGTTGTAGGTGTTGTAGGGGCTGATGGAGTAAAACCGCAGCCAGGCGCCTTGGGCATCTTCCTGAAAGCGAGAGTGGCCCCGGTAGTTGGCAGCGTACAGCGGCTCAAAGCGCAACAAGGTGCGCGCCGCTTCGCCCACGGTGGGCGCCTGGGCTGCGGTGATGCCCGCAAGGCCTGCATGCGCCAGGCGGCTGAGCCGGCCCATGTGCAGGCCCAGCGCCGGCTCGGCGCAGAGCGCGATGGCGGCATGCCCAAGGTGCATGTAACGCGGGATCGACAGGCGGGCTCCGGCTTCGGCCAGGCGTGCCGCATCCAGGCCATAGCGTTGCAGCAGGGGCGCAGGGTCGTGGCCCAGCACGCGCAGGGCCTCGGCCAGTGGCTGGACAAACCCTACCGACAGATCACCCAGGCGCACGCGGGGGCGGGCCACGGGGTTACAACCACAGGTTCAGCAGGCGGGCGCCATGGCTGGGGTTGCCCGCCAGCAGTTGACCCGACTGATGGGCGAAGCCCTGGCCATCGCTGGCCTGCTCCCAGAACTGCCCACGCATGAACACGCTCATGCTGCTGACGTCTTCGCCGGCGGCCTGGGTTAGGCGTTGCCAGGCGTTTTGTTCGCTGACTTCGCCACGCTTGAGGGCGAGTTCGGCCGCCGCGTCCTGATGGCGATTGCCACGCCATGGCGCCTCCCAGCTGCCTTTGCCACTGAGGAATACCGGGTTGGCGATCAATTGCACGGATTGTTGTGTCAGTTGCTGGTGGTTTTCCGGGTACCAGCTGTCACTGCCGACCAGTACGCCCAGGCGCCCGGCCGGGGTTTGCAGCACCTGCAGCGGTTGCTGGCGGCCATCATGGATGAAACGGCGCGTTTCGCTGTCCGGGTACTGCTGGCGCTGTGGCTGGCCCAGCAGCGAGCCGTCGCCGGCAAACACCACGCTGCTGTTGTACAGCGGGCCATTGCCGGCGTGCAGCACGCCTTGTTTGACATAGGGGGCCGGCAGCACGATGGAGCCGGCCACCAGGGTGACGCCAAACTCCTTGGCCAGGCCACCGAACAACTGCTGATAATCGGCGGCCATCTGCTCGGCCTTCATGCGCAGGTGGGCGTCGCTGCGCCAGTCGTCGGCGTTGGCGCGCAGCATGGCCAGGCCATAGCGCAGCGGGTTGCTCAGTTCCAGCCATTGCAAGGCCTCGCGGCTCTGCGTGACTTGGTACAGCTCGTTCTTTTCACCCCGTGCCCACAGCCAGGTACCGATGTGCTCAGGCAGCACCACCACCGTGCGTGGGCCGACCAGCCCCTGTACCCGAGCTTGCTGCAAATAGGCCGAAAGCTTGCGGTGCAGGCGTTGCAGGTTCTGGTAGTCACTGGGGTAGAGCAGCGGTTCGACGCCAAGCAAATTGCCTCGCTCACCGGGCACGCCATGGTTGAGCGCCAGCTCGATGCGCAGGTCGGAAAGGTAGTGGCCTTCCGGGCGCTGCTGGGTCCAGAAGCCGTAGCCGCACAGGGCGGCAATCATCACCAGCGCCAGGGCGCTTGCCAGAAGTTTTCGCATGAAGCGGTACAGCGCCTTGGAAGTTGGAGTTGTCTAGGGTAGCCCTGCTGTACGGGAGGATCAATAAGTTGTCAGTTTCGATCATTGAGGCTGTTCAAACAGCTGTTTAATGTCAGTGGCAGATAAACGACGGGGCCCGCCGGCCGGCGAGGCACCCGCATTCCGTGATCACGCCACAGGGGGACATTCCATGGCTGCCGACCGTTATCCGCACCTGCTCGCACCGCTCGACCTGGGCTTCACCACCTTGCGCAATCGCACCCTGATGGGCTCGATGCACACGGGCCTTGAAGAACGCCCCGGCGGCTTCGAGCGCATGGCGGCCTATTTTGCCGAGCGCGCCCGTGGCGGCGTCGGCCTGATGGTCACCGGCGGTATCGCTCCGAATGACGAGGGTGGCGTCTACTCCGGCGCTGCCAAGCTCAGCACCGAGGAAGAGGCCGACAAGCACCGCATCGTGACCGAGGCGGTGCATGCCGCTGGCGGCAAGATCTGCCTGCAGATCCTCCATGCCGGGCGCTATGCCTACAGCCCGCGCCAGGTCGCGCCCAGCGCGATCCAGGCGCCGATCAACCCGTTCAAGCCCAAAGAACTGGACGAAGCAGGCATCGAGAAACAGATCGTCGACTTCGTCAATTGCGCCGCGCTGGCCCAGCGGGCCGGCTATGACGGCGTCGAGATCATGGGTTCGGAAGGCTACTTCATCAACCAGTTCCTGGCCGCCCACACCAACCACCGCACCGACCGCTGGGGGGGCAGCTATGAAAACCGCATGCGCTTGGCCGTCGAGATCGTCAGCCGTGTGCGCGGCGCGGTGGGCCCGAACTTCATCATCATCTTCCGCCTGTCGATGCTCGACCTGGTCGAAGGGGGCAGCACCTGGGACGAAATCGAACTGCTGGCCAAGGCCATCGAGCAGGCGGGGGCGACCCTGATCAATACCGGTATCGGGTGGCACGAAGCGCGTATCCCGACCATCGCCACCAAAGTGCCGCGGGCGGCGTTCAGCAAGGTCACCGCCAAGCTGCGTGGCACCGTGAGCATTCCGCTGATCACCACCAACCGCATCAACACCCCGGAAGTCGCCGAGGCGGTGCTCGCCGAAGGCGATGCCGACATGGTTTCGATGGCCCGGCCGTTCCTGGCCGACCCGGACTTCGTCAACAAGGCCGCTGCCGGGCGCGCTGACGAGATCAACACCTGCATCGGTTGCAACCAAGCCTGCCTGGACCACACCTTCGGCGGCAAGCTGACCAGTTGCCTGGTCAACCCGCGCGCCTGCCACGAGACCGAACTCAACTACCTGCCTGTGCGCACCGTGAAGCGTATTGCCGTTGTCGGTGCTGGCCCGGCCGGCCTGGCTGCCGCCACCGTGGCCGCCGAGCGGGGCCACCAGGTGACCTTGTTCGATGCCGCTGGCGAGATCGGCGGGCAGTTCAACGTGGCCAAGCGGGTGCCGGGCAAGGAAGAGTTCTTCGAGACCCTGCGCTATTTCCGTAACAAGCTGAGCAGCACTGGCGTAGACCAGCGCCTGAATACCCGCGTCGATGTACAGGCGCTGGTGGACGGCGGCTTCGACGAGGTCATCCTGGCCACCGGCATCGCGCCGCGTACGCCCGCGATCCCGGGGGTCGAGCATGCCAAGGTGCTCAGCTACCTGGACGTGCTGCTCCAGCGTAAGCCAGTCGGCCAGGCTGTCGCGGTGATTGGCGCCGGTGGCATCGGCTTCGATGTGTCCGAATACCTGGTGCACCAGGGCGTGGCCAGCAGCCAGGACCGCGAGGCGTTCTGGAAAGAGTGGGGCATCGACACCCAGCTCAAGGCCCGCGGTGGTGTGGCCGGCATCAAGGCTGCGCCGCACGCGCCGGCACGCCAGGTGTATCTGCTGCAGCGCAAGCAGTCCAAGGTCGGCGACGGGTTGGGCAAGACCACCGGCTGGATCCACCGGACGGGGCTGAAGAACAAGCAGGTGCAGATGCTCAACGGCGTGGAGTACCTGGGTATCGATGATGCCGGCTTGCATATTCGGGTCGGCGGCGGTGAGCCGCAATTGCTGGCAGTGGACAACGTGGTGATCTGTGCCGGGCAGGAGCCGCTGCGAGAGCTGCAAGAAGGCTTGCTGGCCGCAGGCCAGTCGGTGCACTTGATCGGTGGCGCGGATGTGGCGGCCGAGCTGGATGCCAAGCGGGCGATCAACCAAGGCTCGCGGTTGGCTGCCGAGCTTTGAGATAGCCGGGGGCCGCGAAGCGGCCCCCGATGTTCACTGATAAACTGAAGCCTTCGCTTCAGGCCCCGTTCCATGTCTATCGATTTTCTCGACCTGCCCCAGGCTCCTCTACACCCCCTGAACCTGCCCTGGCTACAAAACGCCAAGGTCGAAGTCGCCATCCTGCGCTTGGACTTGATCGACCCCCTGATCAGCGGCAACAAGTGGTTCAAGCTGCGCCACCACCTCCAGCACGCCCATGAGTCAGGTGCCCCTGGCCTGATCAGCCTCGGCGGCAGCCACTCCAACCACCTTCATGCCCTGGCCGCTGCCGGCAAGCGCTTCGGCTTCGCCACGGCCGGCCTGCTGCGTGGCCACCCCCAGGACACGCCGACGGTGCGGGATCTGCAGGCGTTGGGCATGCACGTGCATTGGCTCGGCTATGGCGGCTACCGCGCCCGTCATGAGGCGGGTTTCTGGCAGCCCTGGCAGGCACGCTACCCCGGTTGGCACTGCATTCCCGAAGGCGGCGGCGGCTTGGCCGGCGCGCAGGGTTGCGGGTTGATCGTCGCGCAGGCGCGCGCGCAACTGGGCGAGATCGGTTGGGACGATTACAGCGCCTGGTGGCTGCCCGTGGGTACCGGTACAACGTTGGCCGGCCTGGTGCTGGAAGAGGCGGGCGCGCATGACGTGCACGGCGCGCTGGCGGTGCCCCGCGATCACGGCGTGCCGGACGTTGTGAGGGATCTGGCCGGCGGCAGTGGCTATCAACTGCATGATGCCTGCCGGGGCGGTTTCGCTCGGATCGACGACGAGCTGCTGGGGTTCATCGACGCTTGCGAGCGGCACACAGGCGTGCCGCTGGAGGCGCTCTACACCGGCAAGGCCCTGCTGGCGCTGCGCGAGCAGGTCGAGGCCGGCCTGTTCGCGCCCGGCACCCGCCTGATCGTGCTGCATACCGGTGGCCTGCAAGGCCGGCGCGGTTATTTGTAGGGCAGCATGCGCAGCAGCGTGTTGTCGCGCTGCACGTAGTGGTGATACAGCCCGGCCAATGCATGCAGGCCGATCAGCCAGTAACCCCAGCTGCCGATGCGTTCATGCCAGCCTTTGATGAATTTGGCCTGGTCTGGGTCCGCGCCGATGAGGTGCGGCAGTTCCAGCCCGTAGAAGGGGACTGGCTTGTCGGCGGCGCTCAAGATCAGCCAGCCGGCCAGGGGCAGGCCGATCATCAGCAGGTACAGCGCCAGGTGCATCAGGTGGGCAAGGCCGGTCTGCCAAGCAGGTGGCTTGGGCAGGATGGGCGGGGTGGGGCGGCTCAGGCGCACGGCCAGGCGCAGCCAGACCAGCACGAACACGGTCAGGCCCAGCATGAAGTGCAGGTCCTTCATCAGGTTGCGCTCGGCGCTGTCCTTGGGGAACAGGCCGCGAAACTCGATGCAGGCGTATACGACGGCCAGTAGCACCAGCATCAGCCAATGCAGGGCGATGGACAGGCGCGCGTAATGTTGCGTGGGGCTGGATGAAACCATGGAGGATCCTCATCATCAGGTCTTGAAATGGCGCTCTTGGTGGCGCTCAGCACTCACTGTATCCGCTTGGCGGAACCAATCTTTGCTCCAGGTCGGTGAAAATTGTGTTGCTTGTACCGGCCTCTTCGCGGGCACAATCATCGCGTGGGCAAAAGTGGCCAGCTATCAGCCACCAGAAACACCCGCTCCACTTCATGCCAGGCACCCTCGGCCTCCTGCTCCAGCCTGACCAGCATCTGCGCCGGCGCATGCTCATCCAGCCCCTGCAGCCAGGCCCCGAACTGCAGTGCCGTCCAGCACTCATCCGCCTCGACCCGCGCCGGTGCCAACCAGGCATCGCGGGGCAAAGGCTGCCAGCGTTCGCCAGTGACCATCGACCAATCCCGCCGCCGCAACCAGCGCCCGCGCAGGTGCAGTGGGTTGGCCCCTGCGGGCGGTTCTGCCTGCCCAGGCCAGGGGTAGAACAGGTAACCGGCCAGCCACAGATGCGCCTGCACCTGCTGCACGCCAAGCCCGGCCAAGGCCGCGCGGCTCTGTGCGCCACTGGACATCGGCAACTGATGCCCAGTCAGGTGCGCCAGTTTGATCCCCAGCCGGTCATGGCAACCTGGGCCAAGCCATTGCGTCGGGTCTCGGCCATCGCTGTGGGTAGGCCCCAGGTAAAACTTGATGGCCAACTCGAAATGCTGCACCCCCTCGTCATCCCGCAGCAGAATGTCCAGCTCACCCAACGTCTGCCCGCCTGCGCGAATCGCCAGGTTCGCTGCCAGCAACTCAAGGCCCGGCGCCTGGCCCAGGGCGAACTGCCAGAGGCATTCGTAGTACAGGCCCAGCCGCCGACTGGTCAGCCGCGCCAGCCTGTCGCGCAGCGGTTGCTCATTGGCATCCAGCGCCAGCAGCCAGGCTTTCAGGCGTTGCGGATCATCGGCCCAGGCGCTGCCGGCCAGCGGGTGGCGCTGGGGGCAGGGCGGGGCGCTCAGCAGCGGGGGCGACAGCAATGCCCAGGCCAGGTCGCGCACGGCAGGGCGGCGCAACTGGCGAGGCAAGTCGTGGAGTTCGGCGAAAGGCATCATCCAGCGAGCATAGCCGGTTTGCCGCTACCCGGTCGTTTCGCCCATAATCGGCGCATAGTCACCCGCCGCAGAGCCTCGCAGGAGCCCCATGGAGCAATTTCGCAATATCGGTATCATCGGACGCCTTGGCAGCTCGCAGGTGCTCGACACCATTCGCCGACTGAAAAAATTCCTCCTCGAGCGCCACCTGCACGTGATCCTCGAGGACACCATCGCCGAAGTCCTGCCCGGCCACGGCCTGCAAACGTCCACGCGCAAGCTGCTGGGCGAGGTCTGCGACCTGGTCATCGTCGTCGGCGGTGACGGCAGCCTGCTCGGCGCCGCCCGCGCGCTGGCCCGGCACAACATCCCGGTGCTCGGCATCAACCGCGGCAACTTGGGCTTTCTCACCGACATCCGCCCTGACGAGCTGGAAGAAAAGGTCGCCGAAGTGCTCGACGGCCACTACCTGGTGGAAAACCGCTTCCTGCTGCAGGCCGAAGTGCGCCGTCACCACGAGGCCATCGGCCAGGGCGATGCGCTTAACGACGTGGTCCTGCACCCCGGCAAGTCGACGCGGATGATCGAGTTCGAAATCTACATCGACGGCCAGTTCGTCTGCAGCCAGAAGGCCGACGGCCTGATCGTTGCCACCCCGACCGGCTCGACCGCCTACGCGTTGTCGGCCGGCGGCCCGATCATGCACCCCAAGCTCGACGCCATTGTCATCGTGCCGATGTACCCGCATACCCTGTCGGGCCGGCCGATCGTGGTGGACGGCAACAGCGAGCTGAAGATTGTCGTGGCCAAGGACCTGCAGATTTACCCGCAGGTGTCCTGTGACGGCCAGAACCACTTCACCTGCGCCCCTGGCGACACCATCACGGTGAGCAAGAAACCGCAGAAGCTGCGCCTGATCCACCCGCTGGACCATAACTACTACGAAGTGTGCCGTACCAAACTCGGCTGGGGCAGCCGCCTTGGAAGCAGGGACGACTGATGCTCGATCCGGCGCGAAGTTTTGACATCATCGGTGACGTGCATGGCTGTGCGCTGACCCTTGAACGCTTGCTCGACGCCCTCGGTTACAAGCGCGTGGCCGGCGTCTGGCGTCACCCGCGGCGCCAGGCATTGTTCCTGGGCGACATCGTCGACCGTGGGCCGCGCATCCGCGAGGCATTGCACATCGTGCACGACATGGTCGAAGCCGGCCAGGCGTTCTGCATCATGGGCAACCATGAGTACAACGCCCTGGGCTGGGTCACCCCGGCGCTGCCCGGCAGCGGCAAGGCCCATGTGCGCGAACACACGCCACGCCATGCCAGGCTGATCGACGAGACCCTCACGCAGTTCGCCCACCACCCGGGCGACTGGCATGACTTCGTCAACTGGTTCTACGAACTGCCGCTGTTCGTCGACGCCGGGCGTTTCCGCCTGGTGCATGCCTGCTGGGACCCACGGCTGATCGAGCCGCTGCGCCAGCAATACCCGGACGGGCGCATCGACGAACATTTCATCCAGGCCTCGGCCGTGCCCGGCAGCTTTGCCGCCACCGTGTGCAATCGCCTGCTGCGGGGCACCGACATGCGCCTGCCGGACGGCTTGACCCTGACCGGTGGCGATGGCCTGACCCGCGCCTTCTTCCGCACCAAGTTCTGGGAAGAAGACCCGCAAACCTATGGCGACATCGTGTTCCAGCCCGATGCGCTGCCTGAAGCCGTCGCCAGCACGCCACTGAGCCATACCCAGAAGAACGCCTTGCTGCGCTATGCCGAGGACGAGCCTTTGTTGTTCGTCGGCCACTACTGGCGCAGCGGACGCCCGGCGCCGATCCGCGACAACCTGGCCTGCCTCGACTACAGCGCGGTGCTTTACGGCAAGCTGGTCGCCTATCGGCTGGATGATGAAACCCGTATCGACCCGCACAAGTTCGTCTGGGTCGACGTCGACCGCCCACAGGCCAATCAATGAACATAATCGAAGTGATGCGCCTGCCGCTGTCGGTCGACCTCAGCGGCTTCGTGCACCTGCTGCAACGCTTGCAGGTGCCACACCGGGTCAGTGAAGAAGGTGAAGTCCAGGTGCTGTGGGCCCCCGACACGCTGGCCCAGGATGTGCTGCAACTCTACCAGCGCTATCCCGACGGTAACGCCGACCTTGAGCTTGCGCAGGCCCCTGTGGAAGGGGATTCAGCCGCGAGTGCCCCCACACAACCCTCCCTCAAAGACCAGGTCAAAGCCTGCAAGGTCACCGCCGCTGTCCTGCTGCTGTGCTTCATCGTTGCCGGCATCACCGGCCTGGGCGACAACTTCTCGACCATTGGCTGGTTCACCTTCCTCGACTTCCGCGTGCAGGGCGACTACCTGTACTTCACCCCACTGGCCCAGGGCCTCGCCGAAGGCCAATGGTGGCGCCTGGTGTCGCCGATGCTGCTGCATTTCGGCGTGCTGCACCTGGCCATGAACAGCCTGTGGTACTGGGAACTGGGCAAGCGCATCGAGCTGCGCCAGGGGCCATGGCTGTTGCTGGGCCTGACCCTGTTGTTCAGCCTGGTTTCCAACCTGGCCCAGCACTACACCAGTGGCGCGAGCCTGTTCGGTGGCCTTTCTGGGGTGCTGTACGGGCTGCTCGGGCACATCTGGCTGTACCAGTGGCTGGCGCCCAACCCCCACTTCAACCTGCCCAAGGGCGTGCTGGTGATGATGCTGATCTGGCTGGTGGTGTGCCTGACCGGCGTAGTCGGCCAGCTCGGCTTCGGCCAAATCGCCAACGCCGCCCACGTCGGCGGCCTGCTCATCGGATGCCTGACAGGGCTCTTGGGTGGCGGCATGGCCCGGCGTAAACTGTCGGCTTGAATTAGGAGACGCTATGTCCACTTTCGCGCAAATGATTGAAAACATTACTCCCGAGATCTACGAGAGCCTGAAAACGGCCGTGGAAATCGGCAAATGGTCCGATGGCCGCAAGCTCACTGCCGAGCAGAAAGAGCTGTCGCTGCAGGCGGTGATCGCCTGGGAAATGAAAAACCTCCCCGAAGACCAGCGTACCGGCTACATGGGGCCGCAAGAGTGCGCCTCGAAGTCTGCGCCGATCCCTAACATTCTGTTCAAGTCGGACTCGGTACATTGATCGAACTCGCTCGTGGCTCTTTGAGCAAGATGGCGGTGCGCCTTGAAGCACCGGTCGTGCAATACAGCTTTCGCCTGGGTGAAGAGCAGGTGCCGGTCAACCCGTTGATCGGCCAGCGCTTGCGCCTCGAGTACCTCGGCGCCATTCACTGCAGCCATTGCGGCAAGCGCACCAAGACCAGCTTCAGCCAGGGTTACTGCTACCCGTGCATGACCAAGCTGGCCCAGTGCGACGTGTGCATCATGGCCCCGGAACGCTGCCACTATGACGCCGGCACCTGCCGCGAACCGTCCTGGGGCGAGCAGTTCTGCATGACCGACCACGTCGTCTACCTGGCCAACTCGTCAGGGGTCAAGGTCGGTATCACCCGCGCCACCCAGTTGCCCACCCGTTGGCTCGACCAGGGTGCCAGCCAGGCGCTACCGATCATGCGCGTGGCCACCCGCCAGCAATCGGGCCTGGTCGAAGACGTGCTGCGTAGCCAGGTACCGGACCGCACCAACTGGCGCGCCCTGCTCAAGGGTGACGCCGAAGCGCTGGACCTGGTGGCCATTCGTGAACAGATTTTCGATGCCTGCGCCGACGGCCTGCGCGACCTGCAAGCGCGCTTCGGCTTGCAGGCGATCCAGCCGCTGCCCGATGCCGAAGTGGTGCAGATGCGTTACCCGGTCGAGGCCTACCCGACGAAGATCGTCAGCTTCAACCTGGACAAGAACCCGGTAGTGGAAGGCACGCTGCTGGGCATCAAGGGCCAGTACCTGATCTTCGACACCGGCGTGATCAACATTCGCAAGTACACGGCCTACCAGTTGGCCGTGCTCCAGTAAAAAGGACCTGCACATGCGTACCGAACAACCGCAAGTGATCTACCTCAAGGACTACCAGGCGCCCGAGTACCTGATCGACGAGACGCACCTGACCTTCGAGCTGTTCGAGGACCACACCCTGGTCCATGCGCAACTGGTCATGCGCCGCAACCCGGCACGCGGTGCCGGCCTGCCGCCGTTGGTGCTCGACGGCCAGCAGCTTGAGCTGCTGCGCGCTTCGCTGGACGATGTCGAGCTGCAGGCGAGCGATTACCAGCTCGAAGCCGACAGCCTGACCGTGCAGCCCAAGGCCGAGCGTTTCACCCTCGACACCAGCGTGAAGATCCACCCCGAGAGCAACACTGCGCTGGAAGGCCTGTACAAGTCCGGCAAGATGTTCTGCACCCAGTGCGAGGCCGAGGGCTTCCGCAAGATCACCTACTACCTCGACCGCCCGGACGTGATGAGCACCTTCACCACCACGGTGATCGCCGAGCAGCATCGTTACCCGGTGCTGCTGTCCAACGGTAACCCCATTGGCAGCGGGCCGGCAGAAGACGGCCGCCATTGGGCGACGTGGGAAGACCCGTTCATGAAACCGGCCTACCTGTTCGCCCTGGTGGCCGGTGACCTCTGGTGCGTCGAGGACAAGTTCGTGCGCCAGTCGGGCCGCGATGTGACCCTGCGCATCTACGTCGAACCCGAGAACATCGACAAGTGTGACCACGCCATGGTCAGCCTGAAGAAGTCCATGCGCTGGGACGAAGAAGTCTATGGCCGCGAGTACGACCTGGACATCTTCATGATTGTCGCGGTCAACGACTTCAACATGGGCGCCATGGAAAACAAGGGCCTGAACATCTTCAACTCCAGCTGTGTGCTGGCCCGGGCCGAAACCGCCACCGACGCCGCCCACCAGCGTGTCGAAGGCGTGGTCGCCCACGAGTACTTCCACAACTGGTCGGGCAACCGCGTCACCTGCCGTGACTGGTTCCAGCTGTCGCTCAAGGAAGGCTTCACGGTGTTCCGCGACGCCGAGTTCAGCGCCGACATGAACTCGCGCACGGTCAAGCGCATCGAAGACGTCGCTTACCTGCGGACCCACCAGTTCGCCGAAGATGCCGGCCCCATGGCCCACCCGGTGCGCCCGGACAGCTTCATCGAAATCTCCAACTTCTACACCCTGACTGTGTACGAAAAGGGTGCCGAGGTTGTACGTATGGTCCGCACCCTGCTGGGGGCCGAGGGCTTCCGCAAAGGCAGCGACCTGTATTTCGAGCGTCATGATGGCCAGGCGGTGACCACCGACGACTTCATCAAGGCCATGGAAGATGCCAACGGCGTCGACCTGACCCAGTTCAAACGCTGGTACAACCAGGCGGGCACGCCGCGCCTGGAGGTCAGCGAAGGGTATGATGCAGGCGCCCAGACTTACAGCCTGACTTTCCGCCAGAGCTGCCCGCAGACCCCCGACAAGGCCGAGAAGCTGCCGTTCGTGATCCCGGTCGAGCTGGGCCTGCTGGATGCCGAAGGCAACGACCTGCCGCTGCGCCTGGCGGGTGAGGCCGCGGCTGGCGGCACCAGCCGCGTGCTGTCGGTGACCGAGGCGGAGCAAACCTTCACCTTCGAAGGCCTCACGGCCAAGCCGCTGCCCTCGCTGCTGCGAGGCTTCAGCGCGCCGGTGAAATTGAGCTTCCCGTACGACCGCGACCAGCTGATGTTCCTCATGCAGCACGACAGCGATGGTTTCAACCGCTGGGAAGCGGGCCAACAGCTGTCGGTGCAGGTGCTGCAGGAGCTGATCGGCCAGCATCAACGTGGCGAAGCGTTGAAGCTCGACCCGCGCCTGATCACCGCCCTCGGTACCGTGCTGGGCAACGAATCGCTGGACGCCGCCATGGTCGCCGAGATGCTCTCGCTGCCAGGCGAAGCCTACCTCACCGAAATCAGCCAGGTAGCTGACGTCGATGCCATTCACGCCGCCCGCGAGTTCGCCCGCCAGCAGATCGCCGAGCAGCTGTTCGATGGCCTGTGGGCCCGCTACCAGGCCCACCGCGAGGTCTCGCGCAGCACGGCCTACGTCGCTGCGGCCGAGCACTTCGCCCGCCGCAGCCTGCAGAACATCGCCCTGTCGTACCTGATGCTTAGCGGCAAGCCGCAGGTGCTGGAGGCGACCCTGGAGCAGTTCGACCAGTGCGACAACATGACCGAGCGCCTGACCGCCCTGGCGGTGCTGGTCAACTCGCCGTTCGAAGCCGAGCGGGCCAAGGCGCTGGAAACCTTCGCCGAGCACTTCAAGGACAACCCGTTGGTCATGGACCAGTGGTTCAGCGTGCAGGCCGCCAGTTTGCTGCCAGGCGGGCTGGCCCGGGTCAAGGCGCTGATGCAGCACCCGGCGTTTACCCTGAAAAACCCGAACAAGGTGCGGGCGTTGGTGGGGGCGTTTGCCGGGCAGAACCTGGTCAACTTCCATGCGGCCGATGGTTCGGGTTATCGCTTCCTGGCGGACCTGGTGATCGAGCTGAATGCGCTGAACCCGCAGATTGCTTCGCGTCAATTGGCACCGCTGACCCGCTGGCGCAAGTACGACGACGCGCGTCAGGCGCTGATGAAGGGTGAGCTGGAGCGGATTCTGGCTTCTGGGGCGCTGTCCAGTGATGTGTATGAGGTGGTGAGCAAGAGCTTGGCGTGAGCCTGGCAGATCCAGGGGCTGCTGTGCAGCCCATCGCAGGCAAGCCAGCTCCTACAGGTAAAGCGCACAGTTCAAGGGCGGCGCTGTACCTGTAGGAGCTGGCTTGTCGGGGCGCCGAACCGCTGCGATGGGCCGCACAGCGGCCCCGGCTTTTGGGCGGTTAACAAAACATAACGTCCCGTTCGTTGTAATTCTTCAGCCTTCCCCGATACGATCCCCACAAGCCTCTAACACAGGCTTTTCAACGCACAGACCCACCAAGAAGAACACAACAGGGGACGGTCATGAGGGAGCGTGTGATGACGCAGGCCAGGCGTGGTGCCTGGCCGTTGGCGGCTGGCGCGGTGCTGGCGCTGGCACTTGGGATGTGGGCGGACACCGCGCAAGCGGCGCCTGCCGACGAATACTCGACCGAATCGGCCAAGGCCAGTCAGAGCCTGCTGATCGACGCCGCCCAGGCCGGCAAGCGTCTGGTCGTGGTCGGTGATCGCGGTCATATCCTGTTCTCCGACGACCAGGGCAAGACCTGGACCCAGGCCCGGGTACCCACCCGGCAACTGCTCACCGCTGTGTTCTTCTTCGACGACAAGCGCGGCTGGGCTGTCGGCCACGATGCGCAGATCCTCGCCAGTACCGATGGCGGCGCGACCTGGAGCAAGCAATTCGAAGACCTGTCCCGCGAAGCCCCGCTGCTCGACGTCACCTTCCTCGACGCCCAGCACGGTTTTGCCGTGGGTGCCTATGGCGCACTGCTGGAAACCACCGACGGCGGCCAGCACTGGCAGGACGTTGCCGAGCGCCTGGACAACGCCGACCAACTGCACCTTAACGGCATCGCCGTAATCAAGGACGCCGGCCTGTTCATCGTCGGCGAGCAGGGCAGCATGTTCCGTTCAGGCGACAACGGCCAGACCTGGTCCAAGGTCGACGGCCCGTACGAGGGCTCGCTGTTCGGTGTGATGGGCACTGCCCAGCCTAAGACGCTTTTGGCCTATGGCCTGCGCGGCAACTTGTTCCGTTCTACCGACTTCGGCGACAGCTGGCAGCCGATCGAACTCAAGGCCGCGCGCGGCACGCTCGAATTCGGCCTGGCAAGCGCTACGCTTGTCGAGGATGGCAGCGTGGTGCTGGTCGGTAACGGCGGCAGCGTGTTGCGCAGCCATGACGACGGGCAAACCTTCAGCGTCTACAACCGTGCCGACCGCATCGCCCTGGCCGGCGTCACCGGCCTGACAACCGGCGGCTTGCTGCTGGTGGGGCAGGGGGGCGTGCACCTGGCCACCGCCGAAGGCGCCGACCAGGCTGCCAAGGAGGCGCGTCCATGACCAGCAGGGAGAGCATCACCATGCACCCGCATCACCAGGACAAGGCCACGCTGCTCGAACGCCTGATCTTCAACAACCGCCCCGTGGTCATCGCCCTGTGCGTGCTGGTCAGCATCTTCCTGTTCTGGCAGGCCACGCAGATCCGCCCCTCGACCAGTTTCGAGAAGATGATCCCGCTCGAGCACCCGTTCATCGAACAGATGATGGAGCACCGCAACGACCTGGCCAACCTCGGCAACACCGTGCGTATTTCGGTGGAGGCGGTCAACGGTGACATCTTCGACAAGGACTACATGGAGACCCTGCGTCAGATCCATGACGAGGTGTTCTACATCCCTGGCGTCGACCGCGCCGGGCTGAAGTCGCTGTGGAGCCCCAGCGTGCGCTGGACCGAGGTGACCGAAGAAGGCTTCTCCGGTGGCGAGGTGATCCCCAATACCTACAACGGCTCGGCTGAAAGCCTCGATGCCTTGCGCGACAACGTGCTCAAGTCCGGCCAGGTCGGGCGCCTGGTGGGCAACAACTTCAAGTCCAGCATCGTCGATGTGCCGCTGCTGGAGAGCTACCCCGACCCGCAGGACCAAGGCAAGCAGGTCAAGCTCGACTACCAGCAGTTCTCGCACCTGCTCGAAGAGAAGATCCGTGACAAGTTCCAGGCGCAGAACCCCAACGTGAAGATCCATATCGTCGGCTTCGCCAAGAAGGTCGGCGACCTGATCGACGGCCTGGTGATGGTGGCGATGTTCTTCGGCGTGGCCCTGGGCATCACCTGGGTGCTGCTGTACTGGTTTACCTGGTGCATCCGCAGCACCATCGCTGTGCTCATCACCACCCTGGTGGCGGTGGTCTGGCAGCTGGGCTTGATGCATGCGGTGGGCTTCGGCCTCGACCCGTATTCGATGCTGGTACCCTTCCTGATCTTCGCCATCGGCATTTCCCACGGGGTGCAGAAGATCAACGGCATCGCCTTGCAGTCGAGCGGCGCCGACAACGCACTGACCGCTGCCCGGCGCACCTTCCGCCAGCTGTTCCTGCCGGGGATGATCGCCATCCTTGCTGACGCAGTGGGCTTCATCACCCTGCTGATCATCGACATCGGGGTCATTCGCGAGCTCGCCATCGGCGCCTCGATCGGCGTCGCGGTGATCGTCTTTACCAACCTGATCCTGCTGCCGGTGGCGATTTCCTATGTCGGCATCAGCAAGAAGGCGGTCGAGCGCAGCAAGAAGGACGCGACCCGCGAGCACCCGTTCTGGCGCCTGCTGTCCAATTTCGCCAGTGCCAAGGTGGCGCCGGTGTCTGTTGCCGTGGCCTTGGTGATGTTCGCCGGTGGCCTCTGGTACAGCCAGAACCTGAAAATCGGCGACCTCGACCAGGGCGCGCCAGAGCTGCGCCCGGACTCGCGCTACAACCAGGACAACAACTTCATCATCAGCAACTATTCGACCAGCTCGGACGTGCTGGTGATCATGGTCAAGACGCCGTCGGAAAGCTGCTCGATCCACTCGACCATGGCGCCGATAGACGAGCTGATGTGGACCATGGAGAACACCCCGGGCGTGCAGTCGGCGATCTCGCTGGTGACCGTGTCCAAGCAGGTGATCAAGGGCATGAACGAGGGCAGCCTGAAATGGGAGACCCTGTCGCGCAACCCGGACATCCTCAACAACTCCATCGCCCGCGCCGACGGCCTGTACAACGCCGACTGCTCACTGGCGCCGGTGCTGGTGTTCCTCAACGACCACAAGGCCGAGACCCTGGAGCGCGTCACCGCAGCCGCCAAGGCCTTTGCCGACAGCCACAACAAAGAGGGCCTGCAGTTCCTGCTGGCGGCCGGTAACGCCGGGATCGAGGCGGCCACCAACGAGGTGATCAAGTCGGCCGAACTGACCATTCTGGTGCTGGTGTACATCTGCGTCGCGGTGATGTGCCTGATCACCTTCCGCTCGTTCGCCGCAACCCTGTGTATCGTCCTGCCGCTGGTGCTGACCTCGGTGCTGGGCAATGCGCTGATGGCGTACATGGGCATTGGCGTGAAGGTTGCGACGTTACCGGTGGTGGCCTTGGGTGTGGGCATCGGCGTGGACTATGGCATCTACATCTACAGCCGCCTGGAAAGCTTCCTGCGTGCAGGCCTGCCGTTGCAGGAAGCCTATTACGAAACCCTGCGCTCGACCGGCAAGGCGGTGTTGTTCACCGGGTTGTGCCTGGCCATTGGTGTGTGCACCTGGATCTTCTCGGCGATCAAGTTCCAGGCCGACATGGGCTTGATGCTGACCTTCATGCTGCTGTGGAACATGTTCGGTGCGCTGTGGCTGTTGCCGGCGCTGGCGCGGTTCCTGATCAAGCCTGAGAAGATGGTGGGCAAGGAGGGCGGGTCCATTTTTGCCCATTAAGTGAGGGGCTGTAGAGGGCCTGTGGGAGCGGGTTCACCCGCGAATACGGTGGTGCATTCGCCGACGCATTCGCGGGTAAACCCGCTCCCACAGGTGCCATGTCGCTATACTGTCGCTCTTTTCCCAATTGGTACCCTCATGTCCCCCCTCGCCACCGCCCTCCAAACCTGCGACATGCTGCTGATCGATGGCCTGCACGCCTTCGATTTCACGTCCAACGAAACCGGCCTGACCGTCGAATGCATGGACGGCCGCCAGCTGCGTCGCTGGAACTTCACCCCCGAGCAGATCGCCGCCGCCACCGCCACGGGTGACGAGTGGACGCTCAACGGTGCCCAGGGCGAGCATCGTCTAGTCTGTATGAGTGCCTTTCGCGCCCCGGATGAAGACCACGATGAACCGGATCTGGACGAGCCTGCTGACCGCTAGCCTGATGAGCCTGACAATCAACGCCCACGCCGCCACGCTGCTGGTGGGTAGCTACACCGATGGCCAGAGCCAAGGCATCTACCGCTACCTGTTCGACAGCAAGACAGGCCAGATCACGCCGACCCCGCAACAGGTGGTCAAGAGCGAGAACCCTTCCTGGCTGGTGCTCTCGGCCGACCAACGGCAACTGTTTGCAGTCAACGAAACCGCGCAAGGCCACGTCAGCAGTTTCAGCGTGAGCCGCAAAGGCGAGATCAAACCGCTCAACCAGGTGACCACCCGAGGCGACGAGCCGACCCACGCCAGCCTCAGTCGCGACCAGCGCTTCCTGTTCGTTGCCAACTACGCCGTCAAGCCAGACCCCGGCGGCAGCTTGGTGGTGATCCCGGTGGCCAAGGACGGCAAGCTCAAGGACGTGGTGCAGCAAGCCCGCCATAAACCAAGCGGCGTAAACCCCGAACGCCAGGCCGGCGCCCATGTGCATTCGCTGGTGCTGTCGCCGGACGGCCAGCACCTGTATGCCTGCGACCTGGGCGCCGACAAGGTGTTCATCTACCGTTACGACGGTGCCAGCACAGACCACCCACTGACGCCAGCGATTCCGGCGTCGGTGGCCCTGCCGCCGGGCAGCGGCCCGCGTCACCTGCTGTTCGACGCCAAGGGGCGACACGCCTACCTGACCTTGGAAATGAGCGCTGAGGTGGTGGTGTTCGATGTGCAGAACGCCAGCCTGGTCGAGCGCCAGCGTCTACCCCTGACGGACCACCAGGACGCTGCGGCCAAGGCCGCTGGCGGCCTGCACCTGTCGGCGGATGGGCGCTTCTTGTACGTGAGCAATCGCGGCACGGCCAATGAGATCGTGGCCTTCAGCGTGGGCAAGGAGGATGGCCAGTTGGCGTTCTTGCAACGCCGTTCGGTGGAGGGCGATCACCCTCGGGAATTTACCCTCGACCCTAGCGACAACTTCCTGTTGGTGGCCAACCAGAAGAGTGACCAGATCGTGGTCATGCGCCGTGACCCGCGTAGCGGCAAGCTCGGTGAGACAGTACAGACGCTGCCGCAGGCTGCGCCGTCGGACCTGAAGTTCATCGAGTGACGCCAGGTGTTCGGCGTTCGTTTTTGGGCGTTCTTGAGATCGAGCGCCGCCCGCGCGGCGCTTCGCAGCACAAGGCTGCTCCTACATTTGTTTCGGGCCAGTCACGCCTGTGAAGGCGGCGCGCGACCGCCCTGTGAGTCCAACTCGATATCGCGCCATGCACCTGTAGGAGCAGCCTTGTGCTGCGAAGCGCCGCGCGGGCGGCGCTCGATCTCAAAACTACTCAAGCATGCCCGCCGGACACTGCCAGCTATCGCGCCATCACTGCCTTGAACAGATCCGACCCCAACCAGCCCTCCAGCCAGCTCCGCACCCGCGGATAAGCCGCCTCGGCGAACCACTGCGGTTCGACCCCGGCAAACTGGCGCATCAGGGGCAACAAGGCGGCATCGGCAAGGCTCGGGTGATCGGCCAGCAGGTACGCACGCCCTTCGAGCAAAGCCTCGAGATCCACCAACCAGGCTTCGGCCTGCTGGCGGTAGTGCTCGCGGTTATGTTCGGGGTAGCGCTCGGCGTACTTGTACAGGTTCACCTGCGCCTTGAACGTGCTGTCGTTGCGGGCGATCAGCGCCTCAGCCTGTTGCGCCGCCGCAGGGTCGGCCAGTAGCTGCCAGTCCTGCGGGTCGTTGCGTTGCAGTGCCCAGCGCATGATGTCCAGGCTTTCTTCCAGCACACCCGCCCCGGTGTCCAGCACCGGCACCGTGCCCTTGGGCGACAAGGCCAGCAGCGTGGCGGGCTTGTGCTTCATCGCCACTTCTTCGATCTGCACCTCGCACCCGGCGTAGCGCAAGGCCAGGCGCGCGCGCATGGCCCAAGGGCAGCGGCGGAACGAGTAGAGGATCATCCGCACACCTCGACGTCACTCAGGCCGTTGCCCTGGCGGCGTACCTGGATCTGCACCGGGATCCGCTCATGCATCTCTTGCACGTGGGAGATCACCGCCACCTTGCGGCCTTGCGCCTGCAGGCCGTCGAGGGCATCCATGGCCAGTTGCAGTGACTCTGGGTCGAGGCTGCCGAAGCCTTCGTCGATGAACAATGATTCGATGCGCAAGGTGCTCGACGCCATCGACGCCAGGCCAAGGGCCAGGGCCAGCGAGACCAGGAAGGTTTCACCGCCCGACAGCGAATGCACCGAGCGCAGCTCGTCGCCCATTTCGGTGTCCAGCACCAGCAGGCCGAGGGCGCTGCCGCCACGTTTCAGGCGGTAACGACGCGCCAGCTGGCGCAATTGGCTGTTGGCATGGTGCAGCAGCAGGTCGAGGTTGTAACCCTGGGCGATCTTGCGGAACACATCGCCGGAGGCCGAGCCGATCAGCGCATTGAGCCGCGCCCAGCGCTGCCACTGCTGATGGGCGTGCTCGATTTCCGTGGCCAGAGCCTGGTACGCCTGTTGACGGCGCTGGTCTTCGGCCTGGGCGGCGCGCAGCTCGGCGCACTGCTGTTCATGGTTGGCCAGCACTTCGCGTAGCTCAAGCAACGACTGCTCCAGGTCTTCGGCCGTGGCTTCGACACTGGCTTGCGCGGCATGTTGCTGCAGCCGCTGTTCACGCTCCTGCAACAGTACGCGGCCTTGTTCGATAGCCTTTTCCGCCGCCTGCAGGTGCTGGCGCAGTTCAGCCATTTGCGCGTCGTCCATGCCCAGCAAGCGGTCCAGGCCACTGTCGTCCAGCTCGGGGTGTTCGGCGCGCCAGTGGGCGATTTCCCCCTGCAACTGCTGGTGCTCCTGTTCGAGCGCCTGTTGGCGGGCGATGTTGGCCTTGAGTTCGCCGGCCAGTTGCAGGGCTTGGGTGCGGGCGTGTTGCAGGCGCTCGGCCGTTTCGGCCTCGCTTGTGCGGGCCTGCTCCACCTGCTGTTCCAGATGGCGCTGCCAGTCTTCGGCGCGCGGGTGATCACCGAGCAACTCGGCCAATGCGGCGCGGGCTTTTTCCATCTGCTCGGCCAGCCCGTTGATCTGCTGCTGCAGGTCTTGCTGGCGCTGCACGCGGGTGTTTTGCTGATCGAGCAGGCGCTCCAGCTGTTGCTGGCGTTGCTGTTGTTCCTGCAGTTCGTCCTTTTGCTGGTCCAGCTGTTGCTGGCGCTGGGCGATCTGCTGGTCAAGGCTGAGGAAGGCGTGCGCTGGCTCGTCGTGCAGTGCCTGCAACACAGGCGCTGGCAGCAGGGTGGCGAAATCAGCCAGGGCCTGTTCGAGGCGTTCCTGGTCGGCGGCCAGGGCTTGATGCTGTTGGTCCAGGCGGCGCTGGGCCTGCTGTTGGGCTTCGCTGGCAGCCTGCAACTGCTGGTTCAGGCGGGCGGCATCGCGTTGCAGGGTCAGCAGGGTGGCCTGGCGTTTTTCGTCCCGGGCGATCTCTTGGTCGAGGCGCTGCAACTGGCTGTCCAGCCAACCACTGCGGGCCTTGCCTTCATGGGCGCTGAGGGCGGGCCACAAGGCATGGGCGGCGAGTTGGCCGGCCAATGGCTGCAATTGCTCGTTTAGTTGCGCCTGTTGGTGCTGGTATTCCTTGATCTGGCCGTTGACCACACCCACTTGGGTGCGCAGTTCGATCAGGCGGGTATTGAATTGCTCAACCTGAGCCAGGGCCGTGGCTTCTTCGGCCTGGTCGTGCCGGCCAAGGCTCTGCAGCAGCGCTTCAGGCTGGTGGAAGGGGTGTTCGGCGCTGCCGCAAACCGGGCACGGTTCGCCATCGTGCAACTGCGCACGCAGTTCTTCGACGCTGGTGTTGCGTGCCAGGCGCTGGCGTTCCAGCAGTTGCCGGGTCAGTGCCAGCGCCTGCTCGGCGGCTTCCAGCTCGGCCTTGGCGGCAGTGCCTTCGCCAATCAGTTGCTGGCGTTGCTGCAGGGCCTGTTGCTGGCGTTCGCGCAGCGACTGAATACCCTGCTGCAGCTCCTGCTCGCGGGCGTGCAGGCGCGACAGTTCTTCCACGGCGCGTTGTTGCTTGCGGTTTTCTTGCAGCATGCCACCCAGCAGGTCGAGCTGCTCGGCCAGGGCCTGAGGCTCTGCTGCGGCTTCGCGGAACAACACGTCGAGGGCGTCGCGCTGTTCCTGCAGTTGCGCATTGGCCTGGCTGGCCTGGGCCTGCAGGCCGGGCAGCTCTTCGCGGCCCTGGTTCAGGCGGTTGCCGATTTGCAGCAACTGTTGCAGCTGCGGGCGATAGGCCTGCCAGGCGTTGGTCAGGGCGGCGAGGGGCGCACTGTCAGCCAGGGCTGCTTCAATGTGGGCCAGTTGCTGTTGGCCGCGCTGCTGGTGCTCGCCCAGCTGCTGCAATTGTTGCTGCAACTCGGCCGCGGCCAGGTCGGCCTGCTGGCCGGTTTCGCGCGCCTTGCCCAGTTCCTGTTCCAGGCGGGTGAGGGTGTCTTGCTCGGCGAACGCCTGGCGCAAGCGCGGGGCGTTTTCGCCTTGGCTGGCCTGGGCCTGGCTCAGCGCTTGGCGGGCTGATTCGAGGGCCTGCTCCAGTTCGCCGGTGCGGTTGTGCAGGTCGCTTTGCTGGCGCTGTTGTGCGTCGAGCTCGCTGGCCAGTGGCGCGCGTTGCGCGGCCAAGGCCTGCTGCCGGTGGAACTGGTGGCGCTGTGGCGCCAGGCGCTCCAGGCGTTGCAGGTCCAGGCGCTGTTCGGCCAGCTGCTGCCAGGCCTGTTCGGCGGCCTGCAGGGTTGCATGGGCTTCGGCCTGCTGTACCTGCAGCAGGCGCTGCTCATTGAGCCAGCCACGCTGTTGCTCCAACTGGCGCTCGCGCGCTTGGTCGGCCTTGAATTGCTGTTGCGCCTGCTCCAGGCGCTGGTCGAGCTCGGCGCGGGCTTCGGCCAGCAGCGGCAGCAGGTGGCTGGCACGGTCTTTCAGAGCGTTGTGCGTTTCACCGGCCTCGCGCGCCTTGCTGAAGGCGCGCTGGCCAAGGCGGGTGTAGATCGCGGTGTTGGTGAGCTTTTCCAGCAGCTCGCTGCGTTCCTTGTCGTCGGCCTTGAGGAACGCACCGAACTCGCTCTGGGCCAGCATCACCGCACGGGTGAACTGCTCGAAGTTCAGGCCCAGGCGTGCTTCGACCAGTTGCTTGTATTCGTTCTTGCCGCTGGCCAGCACCTGCTCGCTGTCCAGGTCATAGAAGCTCTGGCGGCTGTGTTGCAGCTTGCCATTGGCCTTGTCGCGGGCGCGGTTGGCTTCCCAGCGGGCGCGGTAGCGACGGCCATCGATGCCGACGAAGTCGACTTCGGCATAACCGCTGCCCGTGCCGCGGCGCACCAGGTTGCGCGGGTCCGAGGTCGGGATCTCGCCGTCGGCGTCCGGTACCTTGGCTTCGCGGCCGATGTCGTTGAGCCGCGGCACGGTGCCGAACAGCGCCAGGCACAGGGCATCGAGCAGCGTGCTCTTGCCGGCGCCGGTTGGCCCGGTGATGGCGAACAGGCCGGCGCTGGCCAGGGGCTCGGCGGTGAAGTCGATGTCGATTGGGCCGGCCAGGGATGCCAGGTTCTTCAGGCGGATGGCGAGAATCTTCATGGCTGTTCCTCTTCCAGCTGGACGTCCTGCAAGAGCAGGGCGAAATCGGCCAGGGCCTGCTCATCGGCGGGGTTGCCGTAGGCCTGTTCCCAGGCGCGGCTGAACAGGTCCTGCGGGGTCATCTGGGACAGTTCGACGAAGGCCAGGTCGTCGTCCTCGGCACTCGTGCGCCCGGCGTATTCGGCGCTGATGCGGATCAGCCGCACGGCCTTGCCTTGCAGCGCCCCCTCGACTTGCTGACGCAGGTCGGGTTGCGGTTCGTCCAACACCACACGCACTTCGAGCCAGGGCTGACGATTGGGGTCTTCGAGCAAGTCGATCACCGGCAGCTCAGCCAGCTGTACCAGCAACTCGCCGAGCGGCGCCGGGCCAATGCGTTGCAGGGCCACGGCGCGGGGCACCAGGCGCGGCTCGACGCTGACCAGCTCGGCGCCGTCCAGCTCCACCTCCAGCACCTGGTGCGGGTAGTTGATTTCGGCAAACGACAGCGGGATCGGCGAGCCGCTGTAGCGAATGCGCGCTTCGCGGTTGACCTTCTGCGGCTTGTGCAGGTGGCCCAGGGCGACATAGCTGATGGCCTTGTCGAACAGCTTGGCCGGCAGGGCTTCGGCATTGCCGATGATCAGGCTGCGCTCAGAGTCCTCGGACACCGCACCCCCGGCCATGTGGGCATGGCTGATGGCGACCAGCGCCTGGTCCTTCTTGCGCTTTTGCTGGGCAGCGGCAATCAGTTGCTGGTGCACCTGGGTGATGCCGTGCAGGTAATCGTCACCCAACTGCGGGCCGGTCACTTCTGCCGGGCGCAGGAAGGGCAGGGCCAGGCACCAGGCGCTGACCTTGCCGCGGGCGTTGGTCAGCGGGATCAGCAGGCGCTCGGCATCCAGCTGGCCTTCATCGAGCCAGTGCACACGACCCAAGGCGTGGGTGCGCAGGCGGCGCATGAGCGCGGCGGGCAGTTCGATGCGTGAGCCGGAGTCGTGGTTGCCGGCGATCATCACGATGTCCAGCTTGGGCTGTTGCTCATGGGCTTGGACGATGAAGTCGTAGAGGCGCTCCTGGGCTTTGACCGGTGGGTTGACCGTGTCGAAGATGTCGCCAGCGATCAGCAGCGCATCCGGCTGGCGCAGGTGCAGCTGGCCGAGCAGCCAGTCGAGGAAGCAGGCGTGTTCGAAGTCGCGTTCCTGGCCGTGCAGGCTTTGGCCCAGGTGCCAGTCGGAGGTATGAAACAGACGCATGGATGACCTGTTGGTGTCGAGTCGAGCAAGCGGGGGCTTGGCTTGGATGATGGGCGTTGCGCAGGGGGGTATGGTAACTCAATGGTGGGGGTAGGGGGCATGGCTGGGGGGATGGGTGGGGGGATGTTGGCGGATTGCGTGTGGGGCGCATGTCTTGAGTTTTGCAGTGCCTATGAGATCGAGCGCCGCCCGCGCGGCGCATCGCAGCACAAGGCTGCTCCCACATTTTTTTCGGGCCAATTAATCCTGTGGCATAGGCGCGCGGCCCCGTGGTGCCCACGTTGATATCGAGACGGACAAACAAGGCGGTCGCGCGCAAATTTCCCAGACCTCACTGGCCCGAAACAGATGTGGGAGCAGCCTTGTGCTGCGAAGCGCCGCGCGGGCGGCGCTCGATCTGATAGGCGCTAAAAATACCCATGTCATGCACCCCAACCTCACCCCCCCCCCTCATTTCGGATACAACGGCGGCAAGCTCCCGGTCTCCCCCGATGGCAGCAGCACCTGCTCAGCCGGCGGAATCGTCCCGATCGCGCGCCACAAATCCTCACCCTGCCAATACTGCCCACTCTCGCTGTACAACGCCCCGTTCAACCCATCCAGCGCATCGGACAACGGCACGAACCGCGCAGCCATCTCCGCCAGGGTCTCCGGCTGCTGCCGCGCCCAGGCGTCCAGCGCTTGGCGTGTGGTCTGCGGGTCGTTGGCTTGGCAGGCGCGCTTGAGGTCGTCCAGCAGCGTGCGGGGGCTTGGGCCTTGTTGCGCGGCGCGCAGTACCGCGGGTTGTGAACGGGCACGCCACCACAAGGCGAAGCCCAGCAATGTGGTCAGGGCAAACACCAGCGTCGCCAACTGCCATGGCCACAACAGGCTATTGCCCGCACGGGTGTCGCCGACCGGCGTGTCGGCGCTCAGGGCCGGGTTGTCCTGCACGCTCAGGGTGCGCGCTGGCAGGCTGGTGTGCTCCAGGTGGTCTTCGCGGGTGTTCCACCAGGCCACCTCCAGCGCTGGCAAGGCCAGTTCGCCGCTGTGGGTCGGCACCAGCGCTTCGCGCTCTTCGCGGTTGGCGGTCATGCCGCGCTCGTTGATTTCGTTGCGCAGCAGCGGCTGGTCGGGGTAGCGGCGCAGGCCGGTGATTTCGGTGGCCGGCAGCGGTGGCAGCTGGGTGCTGGACAAGCCGTCGGCGCGCAAGGTGATATTGCGGGTGAGCGAATCACCGATCTGCGTCTGCTGGCTGCCCGGGTCGGGGTTCCAGTGTTCTTCAAGGGTCAGGCTGCGTGCCGGCAGCCAGGGCGCACCGGCTGGCCAGGCCGCTGGAATCGGGCGCACGTCCAGGCGCAGGGGCAGCGAGCTGACCTGGATCTGGCGGCCGGCACGCGGGGCGGCCGTGGCGGATTGTTCGTTGTCGGCGCTGGCAGCCGCGGTGGCGGTGAAGGTCAGCGCCGGCACTTCGAGGCTGCCACTTTGCTGCGGGTAGACGGCATAGCGGGTTTCGATCACCCCGTGGCGCACGCCGTTGATTTCTTTCTCGTAGGTGCGCGACTCGCCCAATGGCTCGACCTTGGCGTTTTCCAACTGCAGTGGGCTGAGGCTGCTGTCGTCATACAGCGCCACCGAATGGTAGATGCGCAAGGTCAGCACGGCCTGGGCCTGAACATAGACCTCGTTGCTGTCCAGGGTCGCCTCGATGAACACCTGGGAGGCGCTTTCCTGGCGGCTGGCATCGGCTTGCAGCACTTGCAGGTCGATGGCCTGGCTGCGCGACTGGCCCAGTTGCAGCTCCGGGATGCGCAGGCTGCCGCTGCGCCGTGGCAGCAGGGTAATGATCCAGCGGGTGCTGGCGCGGGTCTCACCATCGAGGGTGTGCAGGCTGTTCAGCTGGCGTGTGCCACGCACTTCGAAGTCGCCTTCAAGGGCACGCAGGTCGGGTTTGCCGAACTGGGTCACGTCCTGGCTTTCGAGGGTCAGTTCCAGGCTTTCGCCGGCCTCCAGGCGGGTGCGGTCGACGCTGGCTTGCAGCATGGGTTCGGCCTGGGCCATCAAGGCCCATGAGACACCGAGCAGAAAGACGCCGAAGCGACTCATCGTGGATTGTCCTGATGCAATTGCTGTTCATACCAGAATTTGCGCCGCAGCAGCTCCGCCGGGTTATCGGGAATCTCCCGCAGCCATTGTTCAAGGGCCTGACGCTGTTCGGCGTCGAGGTTGGTCGACACCGGGCGTTGGGGGGGCACGGTGACGTTGTCGTCGGCGCCCCCCTGGTTGCCGGGTGTGGCCTGGCTGTTGGTGCTGCCTTCGCCGGGTTCTTCGGCGTTGGCGGGTTCGTCATTGCCAGGGGTGCCCTGGGCCGGGCTGCTGGCCGAACTGCTGTTGCCTTCGGTTTCGCTGCCGGGTGTGCCTTGGGCCTCGTTGCTGGCGGGTTGTTCTTCGGCCTTGGCCTCGCGCTGTTGCAGCAGTTGCTGGACCAGTGCCTGGTTGTCCAGTGCCGGTTGCAGGTCGGGTTGGCGCTCCAGGGCCTGCTCGTAGGCATCCAAGGCGGCTTCCAGCTCGCCACTGCGGGCCAAGGCATTGCCTCGATTGTAGTGGTCCGCTGCCGTGTTGCCTTGTGAGAATGCCTGGGCGGCTCCGGCGTAATCGCCAGCCTGGTACAACGCCATGCCGCGCCACTGTGGATTTTGGAAATGCCGTGCGGCGCTGGCCGGGCGGTTCTGTTCGAGCATGCGCTGGCCCTGCTGGTCGGGGCGCAGCCACAGGTCGTTGAACTCGAAGGCCTGGCTGGGCTGCGGCAAGGCCAGCAACAGGGGCAGGCAGAACAGCCAGCCGCGACGACCGGCGCAGGCCGCCAGCAGTAACAGCGGAATCAGCAGCCAGTAACCCTGGTCGGCCCAGCTGTCCAATTGCAGGGTCTGGCCGTCGCTGCGTGCGGTGCGTGGGGTGTCGAACAGGCCCAGGCCGCGCAGGTCGAGGTCGTCGACCCGGGCATTGCGGTAGCGCCCGCCGGTGCCGCTGACAAATGCCTTGAGGCTGGCGCTGTCCAGGCGCGGCAGCAGAATTGCGCCTTGGTCGTCTTTAAGGAATTCGCCATTGGCTTGTCGCACCGGTGCCCCGTCTCGGCTGCCGATGCCCAGCATCAGCAGGCTCGGGCCCTGGCGGCCGAGGGCCTGCGTGATGCCCTCGCGCTCCGCTGCGCTGAGCGAGGAACCGATCAGCAGCAGGCGCCCTTGCCCCAGGCCGCTCTGGGCCAGCAGGGCCAGGCCTTTTTGCACGGCCAAGTCGGCGCGCTGGCCGGGTTTGGGCATGATCGAGGGGTCGATCGCCTCCAGCAGGTTGCGGGTGGTGCCCAGGTCATCGGACAGTGGCACCAGGGTGTGGGCGGACCCTGCGTAGACGATCAGCGCGGTCTGGCTGTCGTGGCGGCGTTCGAGCAGGTCGAGGACCTTGCGCCGGGCCTGCTCCAGCCGGTTGGGCGGGCTGTCCTCGGCGAGCATCTGTGGGGTCAGTTCGAGCAGGATGACCAGCGGGTCGGCAGGGCGCTGCCGGCTCTCTTCCACACGCTGCCAGCTGGGCCCGAGCAGGGCCAGCACCACCAGCGTCCACGCCAGGCCCAGCGCCACCCAAGGCAGTTTGCTGGTGCTGCCGCTGCCGCCGCCGAGCAGCACGGCGTGGAACGCGGGCGGCAGGATCATCTGCCAACGCCCGGCGCGTTTGCGTCGGTGCCACAGCTTGAACAGCAACCAGCCGAGCAGCGGCACTACCAACAGCCAGAGCGGGCGCAACCATTGTGGCCACAGGTCGATCATCGCCGTTTCCTCAGGCGCAGGCGTTTGAGGCGCTGGCGCCATTCTGGGTGCGGCTGCAGAAAGCGCGGTTTGCGCAGCAGGCGCTGCAAGCGGTTGTCTGGCCACTGCACGGCCACCACCAGCAGCACGCTGAGCAACAGTGCCAGGGCCAATGGCCAGGCGTACAAGGCCTTGGCGGTGCGCGCCTGGGTTGGCTGCTGGGCCACTGGCTCCAACTGGTCGAGGGCGTCGCCGATGGCGTTCAGTTCGGCGCCGTCGTGGGCGCGGAAGTAGGCGCCGTGGGTCAGCTCGGCAATTTCCTTGAGCGAGGCTTCGTCCAGGTCCAGGCTCGGGTTGAGGCCCAGCAGGCCGGGCGTGCCGCTGGCCTCGGGGTTGGCGCCGATGCCGATGGTATAGATGCGCACGCCTTCCTGGGCGGCCAGGCGGGCGGCGGTCAGTGGGTGGATCTGCCCACCGTTGTTGGCGCCGTCGGTGACCAGCACCAGCACGCGGCTTTGTGCCGGGCGCTGGCGCAAGCGTTTGACCGCAAGGCCGATGGCATCGCCGATGGCAGTGTTCTTGCCGGCGATGCCGATCTGCGCTTCGTCAAGGAAGGTGCGCACGGTACGCCGGTCGAAGGTCAGCGGCGCCTGCAGGTAGGCCTGGCTGCCAAACAGGATCAGCCCAACCCGATCGCCTTCGCGGTCCTGAAGAAAGTCGCCAAGCAGCGCCTTGACCAGGTCGAGGCGGCTGATTTCGTCGTTCTTCCACTGCATGTCGGGGAAGTCCATGGAGCCGGACACGTCCACCGCCACCAGCAGGTCGCGGCCGCTGGCGGCCACCGGTACCGGGTCGCCGAGCCATTGCGGGCGGGCCGCGGCCAGCAGCAGCAACAGCCAGATGATGACAAAGGGTGCCTGCTGGCGCCAGGTGGGCAGGTTGAGCCGTGCCCGGCGCCCGGCCAGGCCTTCCAGCTCGTTCAGGAAGCCCACTTTGAGCACCGGCTCGCCACTGTCGGCGGCTGGCAACACCAGGCGAGCCAGCCACGGCAGCGGCAGCAGGGCGAACATCCACGGCCAGGCCAGTTCAAACATGCTTGCGGATCCAGGTTTCGACGGCCTGGCTAAGCCCGACGATGGCTTTGTCGTCGAGTTTGCACTCAGGCTTGTAGGCGCCTTCGACCAGCACCATCCAACGCGTAAGGCCGGCGGCCGGGCAGCGGTTGTCGAGAAACGCCAGCCACTGGCGGCCGTTGAGGGTATGGCTGTTGGCGCCCGGGTAGTGGCTGCGGCACAGGCGCTTGAGCAGGGCATTGATCTGTTGCAGCCAGGCGCCGGCCGGGGCGCCGTCATACGGGCGTGGCAGCTGGGCAAGTTCGGCCAGGGCGGCCACGCGTACCGGGTCGAGCGGTTGCTCGGCGCGCACGATGCGGCGTTTGCGCGGGCGCCAATGGCGTACGCGCCACAGGCCCCAGGCAAGCAGCGGCAGCAAGGCCAGCAATACCCACCAACCCGGTGCCGGTGGCCACAGGCCGACTGCCGGCGGGGCAATCAGCGGTTGCAACTGGTCCAGCGGGGTCATTTGCTGCTCCCCGGGCGCTGGGCGTTTAGGTATTCGCGCAGTTGCTCGATCATCTCGCTTTGCGTACTCAGCGGCATCAGCACCACGCGCAGCTTCTGTGCCATCAGTTCCCAGCGGGCGATACGTGACTCGGCCTGCTGGCGGTAAGCCTGGCGCAAGCTGGCGTCGAGGGTGTCGAGCTCCAGTTGCGCGCTGCGCTGGGCGAAGCGCAACAGGCCGGCTGCGGGCAGGGCATGGTCGAGCGGGTCGGAGACCGGCAGCAGCAGCAGGTCGCAGTGGCGCGAAAGCATGGCCAGGTGCTGTTCGACCTGGTCGGTCAGCGAGCGCTCGTCGCAGATGACGATCGCCAGGCTGCCAGGGCGCAGCACTTCACGCGCCCGGCGCAAGGCCAGGCCCAGGCTGTCGGCCTGGGGCGTGGCTTCGGTGTGCAGCGCCTGGTTGACCTTGGCCATGCGGTTAAGCAGCTGCAGCAGGCTTTGCTTGCTGCGCCGGGGTTTGATTTCGTGATGTTCGTTGTCGCCAAACACCAGCCCGCCGATGCGGTCGTTGTGGCCCAGTGCCGCCCAGCCGAACAGGGCCGCAGCCTGGGCCGCCAGCACCGACTTGAACATCAGCCCCGAGCCGAAGAACAGCCGCTGGCTCTGTTCGACCAGGATAAAGATCGGCCGCTCGCGTTCTTCATGGAACAGCTTGGTGTGCGGCTCCTGGGTGCGGGCGGTGACCCGCCAGTCGATGTTGCGCACATCGTCGCCAGCCTGGTACACGCGCACTTGGTCGAAGTCCACGCCGCGCCCGCGTAGCTTGGAGTGGTGCAGGCCCACCAGCGGGCTGCGCTGGCCGGGCCGGGAGAACAGCTGGATTTCGCGCACGCGGTGGCGCATGTCGATCAGCTCGGCAAGGCCGATGCGGATGCCGGGTTCGGCCAGCTGCGCGGTGGGCATGGGGTCAGGCAACGGCGACGACGTCGAGGATGCGCTGGACCACGCGGTCCTGGTCGATCCCCGCAGCCTCGGCCTCGAACGACAGGATGATGCGGTGGCGCAGCACATCGAACAGCACTGCCTGAATGTCCTCGGGGCTGACGAAGTCGCGCCCGGCCAGCCAGGCGTGCGCACGCGCGCAGCGGTCCAGCGAGATTGAGCCACGCGGGCTGGCGCCGTAGGCGATCCAGTCGGCCAGTTCGGCGTCGAACTTGGCCGGCGTGCGCGTGGCCATGACCAGTTGCACCAGGTATTCCTCCACGGCATCGGCCATGTACAGGCCGAGGATTTCCTTGCGCGCGGCAAAAATGGCCTGCTGGCTGACCCGGCGCTCGGGCTTGGTCTCGCCGCCCAGTGCCTCGCCGCGGGCCTGCAGCAGGATGCGCCGTTCCACCGCAGCGTCGGGGAAGCCGATTTTTACGTGCATCAGGAAGCGGTCGAGCTGGGCTTCGGGCAGCGGGTAGGTACCCTCCTGCTCGATGGGGTTCTGGGTGGCCATGACCAGGAACAGCGGTGACAGGTCATACGTGCTGCGGCCCACGCTGACCTGGCGCTCGGCCATGGCTTCGAGCAGCGCCGACTGGACTTTGGCCGGGGCGCGGTTGATTTCGTCGGCCAGCACCAGGTTATGGAAGATCGGCCCCTGCTGGAACACGAAGCTGCCGGTTTCTGGGCGGTAGATTTCGGTGCCGGTAATGTCGGCCGGCAGCAGGTCGGGGGTGAACTGGATGCGATGGAACTGCGCCTCGATGCCTTCGGCGAGTTCTTTGATGGCTTTGGTCTTTGCCAGCCCGGGGGCACCTTCGACCAGCATATGGCCGTCGGCCAAAAGCACGATCAACAGCCGCTCGACCAGCTTTTCCTGGCCTAGGATCTGGGTGGAAAGAAAGGTGCGCAGCGCGATCAGCGCTTCACGGTGTTCCATCGGCGACGGTTCCTGGTATTGGGCCGCAGGCGCGCTGGGAACAGCTGCCTCGGCAAGGGGTGATACTTTAATCTATCCGGGGGGGTGGCGACCAATGGCGGCTGGCAAATTTATCCAGGCCGTCGGGCGTGGGCTTGTCGACAAGTCCTGCGCAACCTTCGGCGTCGGCTGATAGTCGGCCGCTGTGCCCTGGCGCTTGCTGATGCTCTTTGAGCAAGCAGGACGCAGGATGATGCAAACCCACCGCAGTACCTTCGATACCCCTGTGCCAACGACGTTGCGCGTTGGCGTGTTCTTTGATGGCACCGGCAACAACCTGGGCAATGCCACGGCGGCGGTCCAGGCTGCTGGGCCGCTGGCAGGTACCAGCTATGGCAATGCCTGGAGCAATGTGGCCTTGCTGCATGCGCTGTACCCAGCCCCCGGCAGCCCTGCGCCGGGCGCGATGGCCTTTCTCAAGCTGTATGTCGAGGGCATCGGCACCACCGCGGGGGCGGCGGATTCCAGTTTTGCCTCGGCCACCGGGCGTGGGCGTACCGGCGTCGAGGCGCGCGTCGCCGAGGCCGTGACAATGATTGCCCACCAGTTGCGGGGCTGGTGCCTGGCGTATCCGCAATCGCGGCTCGCGCGGGTCGAACTCGACCTGTTCGGCTTCAGTCGTGGCGCCGCTGCAGCCAGGCACCTGGCCAATGTGCTGCGTGATGACGCGAGCAACCTGTTGGGCACCTCGTGTGCTGTGTGCATCAATTTCATTGGCCTGTTCGACACCGTGGCGGCCATCGTCGCGCCGTTGCAGGGGGACTTCGACCCCGCTGACGCTCGCCACGGCGGCTTGCGCTTGGGCCTGGGCAAGGGCATTGCGCGGCACGTGGTGCAATTGGTGGCCGGTGACGAGCGCCGGCATAACTTCCCGCTGGTGCGCAGCGAGGGTGACATTGTCGTGCCGGGCGTGCACTCGAACATTGGCGGGGGCTACCTGCCGTGCATGCAGGAGCAGGTGCTGCTATGCAAACCGCAGTCGCAGCGGGTGCCTGTGCGCACAAAAGCCGAATGCACCCGCGCCTACTCGGCGGCCAGCGCCTTGCTGACATCGGCGTTTGCTGAGTTGGGCGAACCGCGGCCGCGGGTGCTGACCTGGGAGCAGCCGATCGCCGGCGGCAAACCGGACGAGGCGCAAAAGCAGGTGTATGCGGCGGTTTATCGGGAGAGGGACGTGGCCGGCCATCTTTCCCGGGTGTACCTGAGCATCATGCGTGAACTGGCAGTGCGTGGTGGGGTGCCGTTTGCCGAGCTGGGCGGCGATGAAGCCCATCGGCTGCCCGATGACTTGCTGGACATCAGCCGCAAGCTGCATGGCTTTGCCTTGGGTACCCGCCCCGATGTTGGCCTGACCGAGGGCGAGCAGCGCCTGCTGCGCGACAAGTACATCCACACCTCGGCGCACTGGAACCCCGTGAAGGGCCTGCGCAACAGCACGCTGGACGTGCTGTTCGTCAATCGGCCTGGCGAAGCGGGGCGGGTGGAGCATGCAGACCCGATGGTGTAATTACGGCTGAGTACGTTTGAACCCTGGGGCGCGCCCGTTCAGTATCGCGTAGGCCAGCAGGCCGATGACCAAGCCCCAGAAGGCCCCGCCGATGCCCAACAGGGTGATGTTGGCGGCGGCTGCCAGAAAGGTGATCAGCGCGGCTTCGCGTGACTTCGCGTCGGCCATTGCACCGGCAAGGCTAGTGCCAATGGTACCCAGCAGCGCAAGGCCGGCGAGGGTGGTGATGAAGGTGGCGGGGAGTGCCATGAACACGCTGGCAAGTGTGACGCCGAATACCCCCACAAGGATGTAGCAGACCCCTGCGGCGATCCCCGCGATCCAGCGTTTGGCCGGGTCTTCATGGGCTTCCTTGCCGGTGCAGATGGCGGCGGTGATGGCCGCAATGTTGAACGCGTGCGAGCCGAACGGCGCCATGAGCAAGGAGCCCAGGCCGGTGACTGCGACAATCGGGTTGGCGCTGGTCTTGAAGCCGTCGTTGCGCAGCACCAGCATGCCGGGCATGTATTGCCCGGTCAGGGTGATCAGGAACAACGGCAACGCGACGCTGAGGGCTGCATTGAGGGTAAAGGCCGGGGCAGTGAACACCGGTGTCGCGATTTCCAGCGTGAGTTGCGAAAGGCCGGCCTGCCCCTGGACCAGCAGGTAAGCAAGGCCGAGGACGAGAATGCCTACGACCGCGTAACGGGCAGTAAAGCGTTTGAACACCGCGTACGCTGCGATGAGCAACCCGGCCAGCACCGGGTCGACCGACAGGCCGGCAAATGCGCCGATGCCGAACTGTAAAAGAATACCGGCCAGCAACCCTGCCGCGACCCCGGCTGGGATGATCCGGACCAGCCTTTCGAAGTACCCGGTCAGGCCCAGCACTACGAAGCCGGCAGCGGACAGCAGGTACGCGCCAATGGCCTCGGCGTAGGGCACGCTGGCCAGTGCCGTGACCAGAAACGCGGCAGCCGGGGTGGACCAGGCCGTTATCAAGGGTTCACGGCTGTACCAGGACAAGACAAGCCCGGTAATACCTACCCCGATCGACACCGCCCAGACCCATGACGAGGTCAGCTCCGGGCTTAGCCCGGCGACCTTGGCTGCCTGGAACACCAGGATGAACGTGCCGCCATAGTTGACGATGACCGAAACCAACCCGGCGATGGCGGGGTGCAGGATGTCGGTCAGCCCAAGCGATGCCGATGGGTGTTGAGCAGGCGTTGTCACAAGTGGCCTCCGTGCTTATGTGATTGAGGGGTCCCTCTGCGCGTGTTCGCGCAGAACGATGGTCGCCAGCGTGGCGCACGCCGTGTAGGAGCAGCCTTGTGCTGCGAAGAGGGCCTTAACAGCAGCGACGATTCACGGTGTTTTCACCGGCCTCTTCGCAGCACAAGGCTGCTCCTACACGGTGCTGCTAGGTGCGCGCAGCTGAAGCGTCCAGCAACCCTTTCAGGTAGGCACTGCCTTCAGCGTCCAGGGGTTGCAGCGGCAGGCGCGGCGCCCCCACGTCCAGGCCAAGCATTTTCAGCCCGGCCTTGATGGTGGTGGGCAGGCCGCGCTGGGTGATGTACGCCAGCAACGCGTACTGTTGGTAGAACAGTGCCCGTGCTTCAGCCAGCTCGCCCTTCTGCACGGCGTCCCACAAAGCCAGGTTCAGTGCGGGGATCAGGTTCGGCGCTGCAGTGCACCAGCCGGCGGCGCCGGCAACCAGGGCTTCCAGGGTGAGCGGGTTGCAGCCGTTGTAGAACGCCACCTTGCCATCGGTCGCGGTGTACAGGCGGTGCATGCGCTGAATGTCGCCGGTGCTTTCCTTGACCATGGTCACATTGGCCACCTCGCCGAGGATGCGCAGGATCAGCTCCACCGACAGGTCGGTGCCGCTGGTGCCCGGGTTGTTGTACAGCATGATCGGGATGTCGATTGCCGCGCCGACCGCCTTGTAGTGGTCGACCACCTCCGCCTCGGTCAGCTTCCAGTAGGAGATGGGCAATACCATCACCGCCGTGGCCCCGCACGCCTGGGCCAGGCGGGCGCGCTGCACGGTACGTGCGGTAGTCAGGTCAGAGACGCTGACCACGCTGGGCACGCGGCCAGCGATTTTCTCGAGGCTGTAGCGCACCACCGCTTCCCACTCGGCCTCGGACAGGTAGGCACCTTCGCCCGTGCTGCCCAGCGGGGCGATGGCGTGCACGCCGGCCTGGATCAGGCTGTCGATGGATGTGCCCAGTGCGGCTAGATCGACCGAGCCGTCTGCCGCGAAGGGAGTGATGGTGTAGCCGATGACGCCGCGAATTACAGGTGTAGACATGACCAGGCACCTTTGCCGTTGTTCAGGAAGGGGGACAGCTGCAATCAGCCCAGGCACTCGCCATGGGCACGCAAGGCACGGCGCGCGTAGTAGCTGAACGCGGCGCCATGGCGTTTTGGCGTGGAAATCCAGTCATGGGCTTCTTTGCCAAGTGCTTCGGGGATGGGGCGGATTTCACCGGCGCCCATGGCCAGCAACTGCATCCTCGCCGCACGTTCGAACAGCAGGGCGAGCACGCAGGCTTCTTCGATCGAGCGGCCGGCGATCAGCAGGCCATGGTGGGAAAGCAGAATCGCCCGCTTGTCGCCGATGGCACTGGCGATGATCTCGCCTTCTTCGTTGCCCACCGGCACGCCTGGCCATTCCTTGAGGAAGGCGCAATCGTCGAACAGCGGGCAGAGGTCCATGTGCGAGATGGCCAGCGGCACTTCGAGCATCGACAAGGCTGCGCTGTGCAGCGGGTGGGTATGGATGATGCAGTTGACGTCAGGGCGTGCGCGGTACAGCCAGCTGTGGAAGCGGTTGGCGGGGTTGGCCATGCCCTGGCCTTGCAGCACCGTCAGGTCTTCGTCCACGACCAGCAGGTTGGAGGCCGAGATCTCGTCGAAGCCCAGGCCAAGCTGTTGCGTGTAATAGGTGCCAGGTTCCGCAGCGCGTGCGGTGATCTGCCCGGCCAGGCCCGAATCGTGGCCGCCGTCGAACAGAATCCGGCAGGTCAGTGCGAGCTTCTGGCGCGGGGTGTAGGTGTTGTCGGCCAGCGCAGTCAGCATTTGCTGTTGGGCACGTTTGACGAGCTGGTCCTTGGGGGTCTGCATGGTCGTGGTCACAGTGGGGTACCTGCACGGGATAAGGGCGATGACGTCCTGGTTGCCGTGGCTGGCTTCAGGACACACGCCGATCTTAATGACACTTTGTGTCATATGCAAGCGAAGTGTCATCGCGCCATGGCTCACCCCATGACGACCTGCGCAGGTATCCCTTACTCGTGCTTGGCGGTGGCCTCTTTTTCCAGAATCCTCGCCCCTGCACCGTCCTTGCCCAGCACATCCTCGGGGTTGCGCAGCGGGCAGTCTTCCAGTGACAGGCAGCCGCAGCCAATGCAGTTGTCCAGGCTGTCGCGCAACGCTTCCAAGGTGCGGATGCGTGCGTTCAGGTCTTCTCGCCAGGCCGATGACATCTCACCCCACTGCGCTGCCGTGAGTTTGCTGTTCGGCGGGTAGCGGCCAAGGGCACGCTTGATGACCTCGAGGGGGATACCCGTGCGCTGGGCCACCTTGATGATGGCAATGGTGCGCAACACCAGCGCGGGGTAACGCCGCTGGTTGCCGGCGGTGCGCGTGCCGGCGATCAGCCCCTTGGATTCGTAGAAGTGCAGGGCGGATACCGCAACGCCACTGCGCTTGGCGACTTCGCCGACAGTCAGCAGCCGCGTGCTGTTGGTGGATGATTTGGCTGTCACACCTGTTGACCTCAAGTTAAGTTGAGCTCTTATAGTCCTGCCCGATCTTTCCTGCAACCACCCCGCTGATCGGAGCAAGGCATGAACAAAAGGATGTTACTGGCCATGACTGTCGCCGCAGTCGGTGCCTTGGTCGGCGCCTACGCATTGACGAGCAGTAGGGTAGCGGCCCAACAGGCCGCGGCGTGGCCGGTCACCAAAGTTGCGCTGGCCACTGCCGAGCCGGTCGACCTGGCGCGGCAACGTTTTGCATCGGGGGAGCTGGAGGCGGTCAATCAGGTGCAGGTCGCGGCCGAGGTGGCAGGGCGCATCACCCACATCGCCTTCGCGTCGGGGCAGGCCGTGCGTGCCGGGCAGTTGCTGGTACAGCTCAACGATGCGCCCGAACAGGCCCAGCGCGTGCAACTGCGGGCGAAGCTGCGCAATGCCCAGGTCGCGGCGCAGCGGGCCAGTAAGTTGCGCGCGCTGAATGCCGTTTCGCAAGAGCTGCTGGATAACGCGAGCACAGCGGTGGATGTGGCCGCGGGTGAGCTGCAGCATGTCGAAGCGCTGATTGCGCAAAAAGCCATACGCGCACCGTTTGCAGGCAATGTGGGTATCCGCCGTGTTCACCAGGGCCAGTACCTGGGCGCTGGCGAGGCGATTGCCAGCCTGACGGATACACGCCAGTTGCACGTCAATTTTTCCCTCAGCGAACAGGCGGCCCCCGAAGTGACTGTCGGGCAACTGCTGGAACTGACCGTCGATGCTGTGCGCGGGCGGGCGTTTCAGGCACGGGTAGTGGCGGTCGACCCGCTGGTCAGCAAGTCACGCCTGGTCCAGGTGCAGGCTGCCCTGCCAAACCTGGATGGGCAACTGCAGCCGGGCATGTATGCCGGGGTCCGTCTGCCTGCCGCGCAGCCGTCGAGGGTGCTGGCCGTGCCGGAAACGGCGATCACCTACACCGCCTACGGGCAGACGGTGTTCATTGCCAGGCAGGATCAGCAGGGCGTCACCAGCGTCAACCGGGTACCGGTAACGACCGGTGAGCGCTGGCAGGGGCGCGTGGAAGTCACCTCGGGCCTCGCGCCGGGCGACAGGGTGGTGGTTTCCGGCCAGCTGAAATTGAGTGATGGCATGCAGGTCGAGCAGGTCGCAGAAGACAGCCTGCTGGACGTGGCTGGGGGGCAGCAACCGTGAACTTCACCGATACCTTCGTGCGTCGCCCCGTGCTGGCGCTGGTGGTCAGCAGCCTGATCGTGCTGATGGGGTTGTTCGCCCTGGGCAAGTTGCCGGTGCGTCAGTACCCCTTGCTGGAGAGCGCGACCATCACCATCAGTACCGACTACCCCGGCGCCTCCGCCGAACTCATGCAAGGCTTTGTGACCCAGCCGATCAGCCAGGCGGTTTCTTCGGTTGAGGGCGTTGACTTCATGTCGTCATCATCGTTGCAGGGGCGCAGCCTGATTACCCTGCGCATGCTGCTCAACCGAGACCCGACCCAGGCGCTGGCCGAGACCATGGCCAAGGTCAACCAAGTGCGCTACCGCTTGCCCGAGAAAGCCTACGACCCGGTGGTGGAGCTGTCTGCAGGTGACTCCACGGCGGTGGCGTATGTCGGCTTCTCCAGCCAGACCCTGTCCATCCCAGAACTCAGTGACTACCTGTCGCGGGTGGTTGAGCCGCTGCTTTCGGGGATCGACGGCGTGGCCAAGGTGCAGACCTTCGGCGGGCAGAGCCTGGCCATGCGCCTGTGGCTCGACAGCGAGCAGATGGCCGGGCGCGGGGTGACGGCTGCCGACGTCGCCCAAGCGGTGCGGGCCAACAATTACCAGGCCACCCCTGGGCAGGTGCGCGGGCAGTTCGTGCTGGCCGATATCCAGGTCGACACCGACCTGACCCGCGTCGAGGACTTCCGTGACCTGATCATCCGCAACGACGGCACCGACCTTGTGCGCCTGCGTGACGTGGGCACTGTCGAACTGAGCGCCGCGGCCACCCGCACCAGTGCCACTATGGATGGCAAACCCGCTGTGCACTTGGGGTTGTTCCCCACGCCATCGGGCAACCCACTGGTCATCGTCGACGGCATTCGCGAATTGTTGCCGCAGATCCAGCAAACGCTCCCGCCCGGCGTGAAGGTGGCGTTGGCCTATGAGACTGCGCGTTTCATCGAGGCTTCGATCGAAGAAGTGTTGCGCACGCTGGTGGAAGCGATGCTGATCGTCGTGCTGGTGATCTGGCTGTGCCTGGGGTCACTGCGCAGCGTGGTGATCGCGGTGGTGGCCATTCCGTTGTCGATGCTGGGTGCAGCGGGGTTGATGCTGGCGTTCGGCTTCAGCCTCAACCTGTTGACCTTGTTGGCGATGGTGCTGGCCATCGGCCTGGTGGTGGACGATGCCATCGTGGTGGTGGAGAACGTGCACCGTCACATCGAAGAAGGGCAGACACCGGTGGCGGCGGCGTTGGCCGGTGCACGCGAGATCGCCGGGCCGGTGATTGCCATGACCCTGACCCTGGCCGCCGTGTACGCGCCCATCGGCTTGATGGGGGGGCTGACCGGCACGTTGTTCCGTGAATTTGCCTTGACCTTGGCGGGGGCGGTGATCGTTTCGGGTGTCGTTGCACTGACCTTGTCGCCGGTGATGAGTTCGTTGCTGCTCAAACCCGGCCAGCAGGATGGGGCCATGGCCCAGTTCGCCGAAAGGGTGTTCGCTGCGCTCACAGCGGCCTATGCCCGGGCCTTGGCGTTTACCTTGGCGCGGCGCTGGCTCAGTGCTGGTGTGGCCCTGCTGGTTTGCCTAAGCCTGCCCTGGCTGTACCTGTTGCCACAGCGCGAGCTCGCACCGCCGGAGGACCAGGCGGCCGTGCTGACGGCAATCAAGTCGCCGCAACAGGCAAGCCTGGACTACGTCGAGCGCTTTGCCAGCAAACTCGACCAGGTGATGAAATCGATTCCCGAAACCACCGACACCTGGATCATCAACGGCACCGACGGGACGGCGGCCAGCTTCGGTGGCATCAACCTCAGTGCATGGCAGCAGCGCGAGCGCTCTGCCGCGCAAATCCAAGCGCAGCTGCAACAGGCGGTCGCGGACATCGAGGGCAGCAGCATCTTCGCCTTCCAGGTGGCGTCGTTGCCAGGTTCCAGTGGTGGCTTGCCGGTACAGATGGTGTTGCGCAGTGCCCAGGATTACCCGGTGCTGTACCAGACCATGGAAGTGCTCAAGCAGCGCGCCCGCGAGAGCGGTTTGTTCAGCGTGGTGGACAGCGACCTGGACTACAACAACCCGGTGGTCAAGGTCAGCATCGACCGCGCCAAGGCCGCCAGCCTGGGGATCAGCATGCAGGACATCGGCGAGTCGCTGGGCGTGCTGGTGGGCGAGCAGTACCTGAACCGCTTTGCCCTGTTCGGTCGCGCCTATGACGTGATCCCGCAAAGCATCCAGGACCAGCGCCTGACCCCGTCGGCCCTGAATCGCCAGTACGTGCGGGCCGAAGATGGCAGCCTGGTGCCGTTGTCCACGGTGGTGCGCCTAGACCTGCAGGTCGCGCCTAACCGCCTTTTGCAATTCGACCAGCAGAACGCAAGCACCCTGCAGGCCATCCCCGCGCCCGGTGTCTCAATGGGCAAGGCCGTGGCATTTCTGCAGCAGCTTGCCGCCGAGTTGCCGCCCGGTTTCAGCCATGATTGGCAATCGGAGTCACGCCAGTATGTGCAGGAAGGCTTTGCCCTGATGTGGGCCTTTCTTGCCGCCTTGGTGGTGATCTACCTGGTGCTGGCCGCGCAGTATGAAAGCCTGGTGGACCCGCTGATCATCCTGGTGACCGTACCGTTGTCGATCTGCGGTGCGTTGCTGCCGCTGGCGCTGGGCTGGGCCACGTTGAACATCTATACGCAGATTGGCTTGGTCACGCTGATCGGGCTGATCAGCAAGCACGGCATTCTGATGGTGGAGTTCGCCAACGAGATTCAGGTGCGCGACAACCTTGACCGTGCGGCGGCCATTATGCGCGCCGCGCAAATTCGCCTGCGCCCGGTGTTGATGACCACGGCGGCGATGACCTTCGGTGTGATACCGCTGTTATTTGCCAGTGGCGCAGGGGCCAACAGCCGCTTTGGGCTGGGTGTGGTGATCGTCTGCGGCATGTTGATCGGCACGCTGTTCACCTTGTTCGTGCTGCCGGCGATCTACACCTGGCTGGCGCGTGATCACCGGGTGACCACCCTGCGTAAACAGCAACTGGCAGACGCCGAGCGGAGCGTTGGGCTGAGTGTGCCTTGAGTGTTCATGTGGCGCCCCGGTGCCATATACCGCGGCGCCTGCATCGCCGGCAAGCCGGCTCCCACAGGATTCGGGGCTCGCTTGCGATGTTTGTTCTCTGCGTGACAGCCCAGCCCAGAGGAACAGGCGCGCAAATGCCCGGTTAGGCGCGTTCTGGTTTAAGGTGCGCGTAGGCCAAAATGGACTCTCACTGGAAGGACACGACACTGATGGACACTGCTTTTTCACCCGTCGCCGAGCGCCTGCACAATCGCCGATTCGCGGTAGCGAACAATGCACAAGGGCTCTCCGGTGCTGGCACGGTCTTTCATTACGTTGTCGATGGAAGCGCCATAACCAGCCACTATCAGGGCGGCAGGATCCGGATTGGCAATCAGGTAGGCCGTGTTACAGGCCCCGACACGATCGAGCTTCTTTTTCAGTGTTTGACCACCGAAGGTGAAATGCTGGCCGGCTGGTCGCGCGGTACGGTGGGGCTCGATCAAGCCGGTCGCACCACGCTGCACTTCGTTTGGGGCTGGTTGTCGGGGGCGACGGGGGGTGGCGAATCCCGCTACGTCGAGCTCGTCGAGTAGCAGCAGCCCCCCCCCCGCAGCGCTCACTTGCCGCTGATCACCCGGGTTCACAGCCGGGTGCTCAAGCGCATGCCTGCCGGTGACAGGGTCTGGATCGGGAACAGCGTATCCGGCACGGCCTGGGATGGGTACACCGCCGGGTTGTCGAGGAACGCCACGCCACAGGCGCTCAGCTTGCGCTGGTTGCTGCCCAGGCTGAGCTTGTAAGCGCTGAACCCGGCGTTGTGCCTGTCCATTGAAACCGTGAGCGGGGAGGTGGTGGAAACAAGCGGCGATTGCGATGCCTAAGTACTGTATTTGCGAGATGGCCTTGATGATCGGTCGCTGACGGTGTTGTTCGATGAGTACCTGATCCCGGTCTGCGCGCCGCGCCTGGGCATGCACCCATAGTCAGGCTATGTAGGTCATTTTCGAAACCCGCTCCGATTCCCTTTATCCCGTTGCACGCTGCACGTTGGGAATTTAGTCTCGCGCTTTCCGCGTCGTGTCGCACAGCACATACCATGCATCAGGACGGCGTTTGTGTGTGTTGATTTGCGTATGATTTTACGCAATATTGTGTGTTGTCGATTCGGGGGAGCCGCTGCATCTCCTCCCGTCTCCCTTTACTCTCTGGAGGCAATGCAGCAAACCGATGGGAGCAAGCATGCGATGGCTGGACTAATGACCAGAGCTGAGCAGGCGGTGTCTGCTACGGCAATGGCTAGAACGTTTGGAGCGCGTTTAAAGGAAGTGACGAGCGGGGATGCAACCCACCTCGTCATTTTCAAGGACAACGAGCCGGCTGCTGTGCTGATAGGTGTTGAGGCCTACCAAGCCATGCAGGACGAGCTCGAAGATCTGCGCGCAGAACGGCTGGCTGCCGAGCGCCTACTCAGCCTGAAAGAGGAAAATAGCGTGAGCCTTGAAGACATGGAGGCTCGCTTCAGGTAGGAACGCGATGATCTGGAATGTCAGGTTTCACCCTGAAGTAGAAAATGACCTTCTGCAGCTTGGGCGCGCGGAGGCACAAAGAGTCCTCAGAGTGGTGCGTGAGCGTATCGCAGGAGGCGAGCCTGACAAGCTAGGCAAGCCCCTTAGGGGCGTGCTGGCGGGTTGCCGCAGAATTCGCACAGGCGATGTGCGCATTGTCTATCGAATTAACGGCACCGAGATCGTTCTGGTTCTCTGCATAGGTGCCAGACGCGACGATGAAGTGTACGAAGCAGCCTACAAACGTGTGTAAACCCTAAGTCCCGCTTCGGCGAGGTTTAGGGTTTCCTGCTTGTGAAATGACAGCCCTCAAACCTCGCAGACAAACGTCCCCGTCCCCTCAAGAATGTTCTGCAGCGTCTCCTTCACCTCGTCCAGGTCGCTCAGTTCGCTGGTCAGGATGATCTCCAGCGCTTCATCCCCCCTCAGCGCATCGCGGTCCCCGGCCGCCACTTCGATCAGCAGGCGCTGCGCGCTCAGGGTCACTTTCAGCCCGTCCAGCGTCGACGGCTCGTCATCCAGGGTCAGGTCAACCGTGTCTTCATCCGGATAGCGGGTAAGCAGGAACATCTGACCCTTGTCGCTGTGGCAGCAGAGGGTTGCCATGTTGTCTTCCTCGTCATCGCAAGGGGTGGCGAAGAGCAGGGCGGTCTTGATTTGCATGGACAGGCTCAGGTCAAAGGAAACGGAAGGGAATTCTGACAGTCTTGCACGTATCCATAAACGTAAAGTTACCCCCCCTTGACCGAAATTGTCGCAGCGCTGCAAGCGTTGGTGACTACTCAGTCGTTAAGCTTCGGCGAGCCCTGGGCGTGCTGTGCACGTCCAACGCCTGGTTATAACCGTCCGCCATGCCACGGGTTGGCTATCGTTGATCCGTACACGGCGCACGCGAGCGACGCTTCAATTATTACAAAGCCCAAGCGGAGTACCACAGATGGCGTTTTTCACCGCAGCCAGCAAGGCCGACTTCCAGCATCAACTGCAAGCGGCTCTGGCGCAGCACATCAGCGAACAGGCACTGCCACAAGTGGCGCTGTTCGCCGAACAGTTCTTCGGCATCATCTCTATGGACGAACTCACCCAGCGCAGGCTTTCCGACCTGGCTGGCTGTACCCTTTCTGCCTGGCGCATCATCGAGCGCTTCGACGCCGAACAACCTCAAGTGCGGGTGTACAACCCTGATTACGAACGCAACGGCTGGCAGTCGACCCACACCGTGGTCGAGGTGCTGCACCACGACCTGCCCTTCCTGGTCGACTCGGTGCGCACCGAGCTCAACCGCCGGGGCTACAGCATCCACACCCTGCAAACCACGGTACTGAGCGTACGCCGCGGTGCCAAGGGCGAGCTGCTGGAGCTGCTGCCCAAGGGTACCCACGGTGATGGCGTGCGCCATGAGTCGCTGATGTACCTGGAGATCGACCGCTGCGCCAACGCCGCCGAACTGACGGTGCTGGCCCGTGAAATCGAACAAGTGCTGGCCGAAGTGCGGGTAGCGGTCGCCGATTTCGAACCGATGAAGGCCAAGCTGCGCGAAGTCGTGGCGCTGGTGGAACAGACCGCGTTCGGCCCGGCGCAGCATGACAAAGGCGAGGTGAAGGCGTTTCTCGAGTGGCTGCTGGACAACCATTTCACCTTCCTCGGCTACGAAGAATTCACCGTCCAGGGCGGCAGCGATGGCGGCCAGATGGTCTACGACGAACAGTCGTTCCTCGGCCTGCCACGGCGCCTGCGCGTGGGACTGACGCCTGAAGAGCTGCGTATCGAAGACTACGCCGTGGCCTACCTCAACGAGCCGCTGCTGCTGTCCTTCGCCAAGGCCGCGCTGCCCAGCCGCGTGCACCGCCCGGCCTACCCGGACTACGTGTCGATCCGCCAGCTGGACGCGGATGGCAAGGTGGTCAAGGAACACCGCTTCATGGGCTTGTACACCTCCTCGGTGTATGGCGAGAGCGTGCACGCCATCCCGTACATTCGGGTCAAGGTGGCCGAAGTCGAGCGCCGTTCTGGCTTCGACCCCAAGGCCCACTTGGGCAAGGAACTGGCCCAGGTGCTCGAAGTGCTGCCGCGCGACGACCTGTTCCAGACCCCGATCGACGAGCTGTTCAGCACGGTCATGGCCATCGTGCAGATCCAGGAGCGCAACAAGATTCGCGTGTTCTTGCGCAAAGACCCTTATGGCCGCTTCTGCTACTGCCTGGCCTATGTGCCGCGCGAGGTCTATTCCACCGAAGTGCGGCAGAAGATCCAGCAGGTGCTGATGGAGCGCCTCAAAGCCAGCGACTGCGAGTTCTGGACCTTCTTCTCCGAATCGGTGCTGGCGCGCGTGCAGCTGATTTTGCGGGTCGACCCGAAGAACCGCATCGACATCGACCCGCAGCAGCTGGAAAACGAAGTGATCCAGGCTTGCCGCTCGTGGCAGGACGATTACTCGACCCTGGTGGTAGAGAACTTCGGCGAAGCCCAAGGCACCAACATCCTGGCCGACTTCCCCAAAGGCTTCCCGGCGGGCTACCGCGAGCGCTTCGCGGCGCACTCGGCCGTGGTCGACCTGCAGCATGTGCTGGGGTTGTCTGAAAGCAAGCCGCTGGCCATGAGCTTCTACCAGCCGCTGACCCAGGTCGGCGAGCGTACCCTGCATTGCAAGCTGTACCACGCCGACACCCCGCTGGCGCTGTCCGATGTCTTGCCGATTCTGGAAAACCTCGGTTTGCGCGTGCTTGGCGAGTTCCCGTATCGCCTGCGCCACGCCAATGGCCGTGAGTACTGGATCCATGACTTCGCCTTCACCTACAGCGAAGGCCTGAGCCTGGATATCCAACAGCTCAACGACACCCTGCAGGACGCCTTCATCCACATCGTTCGCGGCGATGCCGAGAACGACGCCTTCAACCGCCTGGTGCTGACCGCCGGCCTGCCGTGGCGCGATGTGGCGCTGCTGCGTGCGTATGCCCGTTACCTCAAACAGATCCGCCTGGGCTTCGACCTGGGGTATATCGCCAGCACCTTGAACAACCACACCGGTATCGCCCGCGAACTGACCCGGTTGTTCAAGACCCGCTTCTACCTGGCGCGCAAACTGACCCAAGACGATCTGGACGACAAGCAGCAGCGTCTGGAACAGGCGATCTTGACGGCGCTGGACGATGTTCAGGTGCTCAATGAAGACCGCATCCTGCGTCGCTACCTGGACCTGATCAAGGCCACCCTGCGCACCAACTTCTACCAGCCCGATGCCAACGGCCACAACAAGTCGTACTTCAGCTTCAAGTTCAACCCCAAGCTGATCCCCGAGCTGCCAAAGCCGGTACCCAAGTTCGAGATCTTCGTTTATTCGCCACGGGTCGAAGGCGTGCACCTGCGCTTCGGCAACGTCGCCCGTGGCGGCCTGCGCTGGTCGGACCGCGAGGAAGACTTCCGCACCGAGGTGCTCGGCCTGGTCAAGGCCCAGCAGGTGAAGAACTCGGTCATCGTGCCAGTCGGCGCCAAAGGCGGCTTCCTGCCGCGCCGCCTGCCCCTGGGCGGCAGCCGTGACGAGATCGCTGCCGAAGGCATTGCCTGCTACCGCATCTTCATTTCTGGCCTGCTCGACATCACCGACAACCTCAAGGACGGGGGCGTGGTGCCGCCGGCCAACGTGGTGCGGCACGATGAAGACGATCCGTACCTGGTAGTGGCCGCCGACAAAGGCACCGCGACGTTCTCGGACATCGCCAACGGCATCGCCATCGATTACGGCTTCTGGCTGGGCGACGCCTTTGCCTCCGGCGGCTCGGCCGGTTATGACCACAAGAAGATGGGCATCACCGCCCGTGGCGCCTGGGTGGGTGTACAGCGCCACTTCCGCGAGCGCGGCATCAACGTGCAGGAAGACCCGATTACCGTGATCGGGGTCGGCGACATGGCCGGCGACGTGTTCGGCAATGGCTTGCTGATGTCCGACAAACTCAAGCTGGTGGCGGCGTTCAACCACTTGCACATCTTCATCGACCCGAACCCGGAGCCGGCCAACAGCTTCGCCGAGCGCAAGCGCCTGTTCGACCTGCCGCGTTCGGCCTGGAGCGACTACGACACCAGCATCATGTCCGAAGGCGGGGGGATCTTCCCGCGCAGTGCCAAGAGCATTGCCATCAGCCCGCAGATGAAAGAACGCTTTGCCATCGAAGCCGACCGCCTGACCCCGACCGAGCTGCTCAATGCCCTGCTCAAGGCGCCAGTCGACCTGCTGTGGAACGGCGGCATCGGCACTTATGTCAAGGCCAGCAGCGAGAGCCACGCCGATGTCGGCGACAAGGCCAACGACGCCCTGCGCGTCAACGGCAATGAGCTGCGCTGCAAGGTGGTGGGCGAGGGCGGCAACCTGGGCATGACCCAGCTTGGCCGGGTCGAGTTCGGCCTCAATGGCGGCGCGACCAACACCGACTTCATCGACAACGCCGGCGGCGTGGACTGCTCGGACCACGAGGTCAATATCAAGATCCTGCTCAATGAAGTGGTGCAGGGTGGCGACATGACCGAGAAGCAGCGCAACCAGTTGCTCGGCAGCATGACCGAAGAAGTCGGCGCGCTGGTGCTGGGCAACAACTACAAGCAGACCCAGGCGTTGTCCCTGGCGGCCCGCCGCGCTCGCGAGCGGATTGCCGAATACAAGCGCTTGATGGCGGACCTGGAAGGGCGTGGCAAGCTCGACCGAGCCATCGAGTTCCTGCCGTCCGAAGAGCAACTGGCCGAGCGCCTGGCGGCTGGCCAGGGCCTGACCCGTGCCGAGCTGTCGGTGCTGATCTCGTACAGCAAGATCGACCTCAAGGAGCAACTGCTGAAGTCGCTGGTGCCGGACGACGATTACCTGACCCGCGACATGGAGACCGCGTTCCCGCCGTCACTGGTCAGCAAGTTTGCCGAGTCCATGCGCCGTCATCGCCTGAAACGCGAGATCGTCAGCACCCAGATCGCCAACGACCTGGTCAACAACATGGGCATCACCTTCGTCCAGCGCCTGAAGGAATCGACCGGCATGAGCCCGGCCAACGTGGCGGGCGCCTATGTGATCGTGCGCGACATCTTCCACCTGCCGCACTGGTTCCGTCAGATCGAAGCGCTGGACTATCAGGTGCCGGCCGAAATCCAGCTGACCCTGATGGACGAGTTGATGCGCCTGGGCCGCCGTGCCACGCGCTGGTTCCTGCGCAGCCGCCGCAACGAGCAGGATGCCGGGCGTGATACCGCGCATTTCGGGCCGAAAATCGCGCAACTGGGGCTCAAGCTTGACGAACTGCTGGAAGGCCCGACCCGCGAGCGCTGGATGGTGCGCTACCAGGGCTTCGTCGACGCCGGCGTGCCAGAGCTGCTGGCGCGCATGGTGGCCGGTACCAGCCACCTGTACACCTTGTTGCCGATCATCGAGGCGGCGGATGTGACCGGCCATGACCCGGCGCAGGTGGCCAAGGCGTTCTTCGCCGTGGGCAGCTCGCTGGACCTGACCTGGTACCTGCAGGAGATCAGCAACCTGCCGGTGGAAAACAACTGGCAGGCCCTGGCCCGCGAGGCGTTCCGCGACGATATCGACCTGCAGCAGCGGGCGATCACCATTTCTGTGCTGCAGATGGTCGATGCACCGCAGGACATGGATGCCCGGGTGGCGCTGTGGGCCGAGCAACACCGGGTGATGGTCGAGCGCTGGCGCGCGATGCTGGACGACCTGCGCAATGCCACCGGGACTGACTATGCGATGTACGCGGTGGCCAACCGCGAGCTGGTCGACCTGGCCATGAGCGGGCAGGCGGTGGTGGTGCCGTCCTGATCGGTGGTCTGAAATGAAAAAAGCCCCGGCAGCGATGCCGGGGCTTTTTTAGGGGGGCTGTCCCGGCCTCTTCGCGGGCTTGCCCCGCGAAGAGGCCGCTGCAGGCTTACTTGAACCTGCGCTCCACGCCTTTCTCCACCAGAATCTTCGCCGAAATCTCTTCCACCGAAAAATGCGTGGAATTGATATTGGGAATGTTCTCCCGCCGGAACAGGCTCTCTACCTCGCGCACCTCGAACTCGCACTGGGCAAAGCTGGAATAGCGGCTGTTGGGCTTGCGCTCGTGGCGGATGGCCGTCAGGCGGTCCGGGTCGATGGTCAGGCCAAACAGCTTGCTGTGGTGCTTTTTCAGCACCGCCGGCAGTTGCAGGCGCTCCATGTCATCTTCGGTCAGCGGGTAGTTGGCCGCACGAATACCGAATTGCATGGCCATGTACAGGCAGGTTGGCGTCTTGCCGCAGCGCGAGACGCCGACCAGAATCAGGTCGGCCTTGTCGTAGTAGTGCGTGCGCGCGCCATCATCGTTGTCCAGGGCGAAGTTGACCGCCTCGATACGCTCCATGTAGTTGGAGTTGCCGCCAATCGAGTGGGATTTGCCGACGGAATACGACGAATGGGCGGTCAATTCCTGCTCGAGCGGGGATAAAAACGACGAAAAGATGTCGATCATGAAGCCATTCGAGGTCGCCAGGATCTCGCGGATGTCCTGATTGACGATGGTGTCGAAGATGATCGGGCGCACACCATCGCGCTCGGCGGCAGCGTTGATTTGCTGCACCATGGTGCGCGCTTTGTCTGGCGTATCGATGTAGGGGCGGGTGAATTTGTTGAACGGAATGCTTTCGAATTGAGCGAGCAAGCTTTGCCCCAGGGTCTCGGCGGTGATGCCGGTGCCGTCGGAGATGAAGAACGCGGTTCTTTTCATTTGCACCCTGGGCCTTAAGCTGATGACGTTTCTTGGATATGATAAGTTCGGTTTGCCGAATGCGGCTGTCGGCATTCTCACTTATTTTCCAGGTACAGGCCACAAACGCCCGGCCAAGTCAAAGCAGACAGGCGGGCGCCTTTGAGCTTTTCCAACACAGTTAGTGGAGAGATCACCTTGGTAGAGTACGTAGTTTCCCTCGATAAGCTCGGCGTCCATGATGTGGAGCATGTGGGGGGCAAGAACGCATCCCTGGGCGAGATGATCAGCAACCTTGCGGGTGCTGGTGTATCGGTGCCGGGCGGCTTTGCCACTACGGCGCAGGCGTACCGCGATTTTCTCGAACAGAGTGGTCTCAACGACCGGATCCATGCCGCACTCGATGCGCTGGACGTGGATGACATCAACGCCCTGACCAAAACCGGCGCGCAGATTCGCCAGTGGGTCATGGAAGCCGAATTCCCGGCGCGTCTGGATGCGGAAATCCGTACGGCCTTCGCCGAAATGGCCGCTGGCAACGACAACATGGCCGTTGCCGTGCGCTCTTCGGCCACCGCCGAAGACCTGCCGGACGCCTCGTTTGCCGGTCAGCAAGAAACCTTCCTCAACATCCGCGGCGTCGACAACGTGATCCGCGCGGCCAAGGAAGTGTTCGCCTCGCTGTTCAATGACCGCGCCATTGCCTACCGCGTGCACCAGGGCTTCGACCACAAGCTGGTGGCCCTGTCGGCCGGCGTGCAGCGCATGGTCCGCTCCGAGACCGGCACCGCTGGCGTGATGTTCACCCTCGACACCGAGTCGGGCTTCCGCGACGTGGTGTTCATCACCGGCGCCTATGGCCTGGGTGAAACCGTCGTGCAGGGTGCGGTCAACCCTGACGAGTTCTACGTACACAAAAACACCTTGCAGGCAGGCCGCCCGGCCATTCTGCGCCGCAACCTGGGCAGCAAGGCGATCAAGATGATCTACGGCGACGAGGCCAAGGCCGGTCGTTCGGTCAAGACCGTCGAAGTCGACCGCGCCGAACGCGCCCGCTTCTGCCTGAGCGACGCCGAAGTCAACGAACTGGCCAAGCAGGCCATGATCATCGAGCAGCACTATCAGCGCCCGATGGACATCGAGTGGGCCAAAGACGGTGACGACGGCAAGCTGTACATCGTTCAGGCCCGCCCTGAAACCGTAAAAAGCCGTTCCAGCGCCAATGTCATGGAACGCTACCTGCTCAAAGAGAAAGGCACCGTACTGGTCGAAGGCCGCGCCATCGGCCAGCGCATCGGCGCCGGCAAGGTCCGCGTGATCAACGACGTGTCGGAAATGGACAAGGTCCAGCCGGGCGACGTGCTGGTCTCCGACATGACCGACCCGGACTGGGAACCGGTCATGAAGCGCGCCAGCGCCATCGTCACCAACCGTGGCGGGCGTACCTGCCACGCGGCGATCATTGCCCGTGAGCTGGGTATTCCGGCCGTTGTCGGTTGCGGCAACGCCACCCAACTGCTCAAGGACGGCCAGGGCGTGACTGTCTCCTGCGCCGAAGGCGATACCGGCTTCATCTTCGAAGGCGAGCTGGGCTTCGACATCAAGCAGAACTCGGTCGACGCCATGCCGGACCTGCCGTTCAAGATCATGATGAACGTCGGCAACCCGGACCGTGCCTTCGACTTCGCCCAGCTGCCCAACGCCGGTGTCGGTCTGGCGCGCCTGGAGTTCATCATCAACCGCATGATCGGCGTGCACCCCAAGGCGCTGCTGAACTATGCCGGCCTGCCGGCAGAGCTCAAGGACAGCGTCGACAAGCGCATCGCTGGTTACGACGACCCGGTCGGCTTCTATGTCGAGAAGCTGGTCGAAGGCATCAGCACCCTGGCGGCAGCCTTCTACCCGAAAAAGGTCATCGTGCGCCTGTCGGACTTCAAGTCCAACGAATACGCCAACCTGATCGGCGGCAAGCTGTACGAGCCGGAAGAAGAAAACCCGATGCTGGGCTTCCGTGGCGCTTCGCGTTACATCAGCGAATCGTTCCGTGACTGCTTCGAGCTCGAATGCCGCGCGCTGAAGCGCGTGCGCAACGAAATGGGCCTGACCAACGTCGAAATCATGGTGCCGTTCGTGCGCACCTTGGGCGAAGCCAGCCAGGTCATCGACCTGTTGGCCGAAAACGGCCTGGCCCGCGGCGACAATGGCCTGCGCGTGATCATGATGTGCGAGCTGCCGTCCAACGCGATTCTGGCCGAAGAGTTCCTGGAATACTTCGACGGCTTCTCGATCGGCTCCAACGACCTGACCCAGCTGACCCTGGGCCTGGACCGTGACTCGGGTATCATTGCGCACCTGTTCGACGAGCGTAACCCTGCCGTCAAGAAGCTGCTGGCCAACGCCATCCAGGCGTGCAACAAGGCCGGCAAGTACATCGGCATCTGCGGCCAGGGCCCATCGGACCACCCAGACCTGGCCAAATGGCTGATGGAACAGGGCATCGAAAGCGTGTCGCTGAACCCGGACTCGGTGCTCGAGACCTGGTTCTTCCTGGCTGAGGGCCAGGGCGCAGCCTGATGCAGTGAATTGCGGGGGCGCGTCTGGCGCGCCCCCGCCTGGTTTTATCCAGGGCGAGTTCCAGTAATGGTTCCCGCCCTTTTTTGTGCACCAAGCAACCTTATGCATAGCAGCAGCACTTTATTTCCCGTGGCCTTGCTCAGCGCAGAGCGCCGAGGCGACTTGAGCGAGGACGTGTACCGGATCAAGGCTGGCAACAGCCCCGACCCGAGCGTCGAGCTGGCCGTGACCCGCCTTGGGTTGGCCGACCAGCCAGGCGCCCAGGGCGTACCGGTCATTCTCTTGCACGGCAGTTTCTCCAACCGCCGTTTCTGGTATTCGCCCAAAGGCATCGGCCTGGGCGCGTTTCTCGCCCGCGCAGGTTTTGATGTGTGGATCCCAGAAATGCGTGGCCATGGCCTGTCGCCGCGCAATCGCCAGTGGCAGCACAACCGTGTCGCCGACTATGCCCGCGATGACTTGCCCTTGGTTGCTGCATTCGTTCAGGAGCAGGCCGGCCAGGCGCCGCACTGGGTTGGCCATTCCCTGGGCGGTACCACCCTGGCCGCCGCACTGGGTGGCGGGTATTTGCCGCCTGAGCAAGTTGCCAGCGCGGCGTTCTTCGGCACCCAGGTCAGCCGCGTGTACTGGCCCTTGAAAGTGCCGCCGGTGGTGTGGGGGGCGAAGTTTTTGCTTAAGCGCTGGCGGCAGATTCCGGGGCAGCGCTTAAAGCGTGGCCCCGAGGACGAGCCGATCGGCCTGGCCCTCGAAAGCATGCGCTGGCATGGCCTGTTCGGGCGCTTTGGCGACAAGGACAATGACTGGTGGGCCGGGCTTGCACGGGTCGATGTGCCGGTGCTGGCCGTGGCCGGCGCGGGCGACTTCCAGGACCCTGTATGGGCTTGCCGCAAGCTGTTCGAGCAGTTGGGCGGGGCGCGCAAGCAGTTTCTGCGGCTGGGGCGCGAGGAAGGCTTCGAGGCGTTCGGGCATGTCGACATGCTGGTCAGCAAGGCAGCCCAGGCTCAGGTCTGGCCGTTAGTGGAGCGCTGGTTGAGGGACCCCTTGGTGCCCGTGCATGCTTCGATTGTGATGGCGGAGCCTGTGTTGGCCAGCTGATTCTGTGCGGCCTTTACTGGCCCTTTCGCGGGCAAGCCCGCTCCCACAGGATCACTGCAGCTCCTAGGCCAGTGGTATTCCTGTAGGCGCGGGCTTGCCCGCGAAAGGGCCGGTACAGGCACAAGCTGACCACTCAGTCCTGGATGACTGCGACAGCCTCTCCGGTGTAGCCTTGGCCCACACCCGCTTTCGTTGTGACTGACAGGAGCTTCCCATGCAGCATTACGTAACGCCCGACCTCTGCGACGCCTACCCTGACCTGGTCCAGGTGCTCGAACCCATGTTCAGCAACTTCGGCGGCCGCGATTCGTTCGGCGGCCAAATCGTCACCCTCAAATGCTTCGAAGACAACTCGCTGGTCAAGGAGCAGGTCGAACTCGACGGCAAGGGCAAGGTGCTGGTGGTCGACGGCGGCGGTTCGCTGCGCTGTGCGCTGCTGGGCGACATGCTGGCCGAGAAGGCTGCCAAAAATGGCTGGGAAGGCTTGGTGATCTACGGCTGCGTACGCGACGTGGACATCCTGATCCAGACCGACGTCGGCGTGCAGGCCCTGGCCAGCCACCCGAAGAAGAGCAACAAGCGCGGCATCGGCGAGCTCGACGTGCCAGTGACCTTCGCCGGCGTGACCTTCCGCTCGGGTGAATACGTATATGCCGACAACAATGGCGTGCTGGTCTCGCCAAGCCCGCTGAAAATGCCGGAGTGATGCGCCGCACGCGCTGATGGAGCTTTGATGTTCGAGGAAGACAACGCGCAGTGGGGGCTGGTGCATGCCCTGGTGCTCGATGGCAAAGGCGGCGCGCGCTCGATTGCCCGTACCGAACTGGACGACCTGCAACTGCACCCCCAGGAAAGCCTCTGGCTGCACTGGGACCGCAGCCACCCGCAAACCCGTACCTGGCTGCTGCGCGACAGCGGCCTGAGCGAGTTTGCCTGCGATTTGCTGTTGGAAGAAAACACCCGGCCGCGCTTGCTGCCGCTGGTGGATGAACAGTTGTTGCTGTTTTTGCGCGGGGTCAACCTCAACCCGGGCGCCGAGCCTGAAGACATGGTTTCGGTACGCATTTTCGCCGAGGCGCAGCGGGTCATCTCGCTGCGCCTGCGGCCGCTGCGGGCCAGCGACGAAATTCTGCAGTTGCTCAGCGAGGGCAGGGGGCCTAAGTCGGCTTCCGAGTTGTTGCTGTTGATGGGGGAACTGCTGACCGAAAAGGTCCAGGGCCTGGTCAGCGACCTGTCCGAATTGGTTGATCTCGAAGAAGAAAAGGTCGAATCCGACGAACGGTACACTCCAGAGCAGGGCAGCCTGCAGCAGATCCGCCGTCGGGCCGCTGGCCTGCGGCGTTTTCTGGCGCCGCAGCGTGAAATCTACGCCCAGCTGTCACGCAGCAAGTGGAGCTGGTTCGCCGATGCCGATGCCGACTACTGGAACGAGTTGAACAACAGCCTGATCCGCTACCTCGAAGAGCTCGAGCTGACCCGCGAGCGGGCCGCGCTGGTGCTTGAGAGCGAGGACCGGCGCCGCAGCGAGCGGATGAACCGGACCATGTACCGCTTCGGCATCATCACCTGTATTTTCCTGCCCATGAGCTTCGTCACCGGGCTGCTCGGCATCAACGTCGGCGGTATTCCGGGGTCGAACAGCCCGTATGGCTTCCTGTTCGCCAGCCTGCTGGTGCTGGGCTTGGCAGTGGGGCAGTGGTGGCTGTTCCGGCGGTTGCGGTGGGTGTGAATGGCTATTGACCTGTACTGGCCTCTTCGCGGGCATTGCATTGATTTATCTTGCAGCGCGATCCCTGTGGGAGCGGGCTTGCCCGCGAAGAATCCAACGCGTGTTCATTTTGAAACATTCGTCCCAAGGCGATGTGTGACCCATCGCTGTGCCATCTCGTCTCTTGCTGATACTGCGCGAGGTGCCCATGCACGATCCGTTTGAAGAATCCCTGCGCGACCTGCTCAAGGCGTCACCGTCCGGCCAGGACCGAGATGACGCCGCCTGCTTGGGTCGTGTGCTGAAAACCGCCAACCGCCAGGTCGGTGCGGGTGATCTGTTCAGCCTGCTTGGCCGTTGGAGCCAGGCGCTGCTGATTGCCGTCAACAATGGCTCGGCGCATGTTGCGCCCGTGCGTAGAAACTCTACCCGCAACGCTGCCAGCGGCAGCAAAGCAGATAAGGCCGATTGAATATGGAACTGGATCTCTGGACCCAAAGCCTGGTCACTGCCATGACGGCCCTTTGGACCAAGGTGGCGAACTTCATCCCTAACCTGTTCGGCGCGCTGGTGGTGGTGCTGCTCGGTTTCGTGGTGGCCAAGCTGCTCGATGCGCTGCTCTCCAAATTGCTCGCCAAGCTTGGCTTGGACCGCCTGATGGCCGGTACCGGGCTGACCAAGATGTTGAGCCGGGGTGGCATCCAGGTGCCGATATCGACCCTGATCGGCAAGATCGTCTACTGGTTCGTGTTGCTGATCTTCCTCGTTTCGGCCGCTGAATCGCTGGGCCTTGAGCGGGTGTCGGCGACCCTCGACATGCTCGCCCTGTACCTGCCTAAAGTGTTCGGCGCGGCGCTGGTGCTGCTGGCCGGCGTGTTGCTGGCGCAGGTGGCTAATGGCCTGGTGCGCGGTGCAGCCGAAGGCATTGGCCTTGAGTATTCCGCCGGTATTGGGCGTATCACCCAAGGCCTGGTGATCATCATCAGCATCTCGGTGGCCATCAGCCAGCTCGAGGTCAAGACCGACCTGCTGAACCACGTGATCGTCATCGGGCTGATTACCGTTGGTCTGGCCGTTGCCTTGGCCATGGGCCTCGGCAGCCGCGAAATCGCTGGGCAAATTCTGGCCGGCATCTACGTGCGCGAGCTGTACCAAGTCGGCCAGCAGGTGCGGATTGGAGAGGTCGAAGGGCATATCGAGGAAATCGGCACGGTGAAGACGACGCTGTTGACCGATGATGGCGAACTGGTGTCGCTGTCTAACCGCGTGTTGCTTGAGCAGCGTGTCAATAGCCGCTAACCGCACAAAAGCTGTTAATGTATGCCGCCGCGAAATCGACCCCACGGGGTCGAGCGGCGACATTGACCTGACTGTCGGCCAGATCCGTTTTGAATAAAGTTCATTCGCCGCCCATGCGTTATGACCCCCGCGAGCTCACCGACGAAGAGTTGGTGGCGCGTTCGCATGAGGAGCTGTACCACGTTACCCGCGCCTATGAGGAGCTCATGCGGCGCTACCAGCGGACCCTGTTCAACGTCTGTGCACGTTATTTGGGGAACGACCGGGATGCCGACGATGTCTGTCAGGAAGTGATGCTGAAAGTGCTGTACGGGCTGAAGAACTTCGAAGGTAAATCGAAGTTCAAAACCTGGCTCTACAGCATCACCTACAACGAGTGCATTACCCAGTACCGCAAGGAGCGACGCAAACGTCGGTTGATGGATGCCTTGAGTCTGGACCCTATTGAAGAGGCGTCCGAAGACAAGGCACCCAAACCCGAAGAAAAAGGCGGGCTGGACAAATGGCTCGTGCATGTGAACCCGATCGATCGGGAAATCCTGGTGCTGCGATTTGTCGCGGAGCTGGAATTTCAGGAAATCGCAGATATCATGCACATGGGCCTGAGCGCGACGAAAATGCGTTACAAGCGCGCGCTAGACAAGCTTCGAGAGAAATTTCACGGGCTGGATGAAACTTAAGCGCGTGCAATAATCTCTAACGAATCGGCGAGTTCTGCTAGACTAGCCGTCGAGTTGTCCCCCTTGTTGTTGGTGGGACTGCTTAACTATCACCAGATGGGGATTTAACGGATGAAATTGAAAAACACCTTGGGCTTGGCCATTGGCTCGCTCGTAGCCGCTACTTCGTTCGGCGTTCTGGCTCAAGGCCAAGGCGCAGTCGAAATCGAAGGTAACGTTACCAAGCAGTACTACGACAGCGAGCGTAACTTCAAAAACGACGGCACCAATCCTGGTGTTCGCCTCGGTTACTTCCTGACCGACGACGTCTCCCTGGACCTGGGCTACAACGAGACTCACAACGCTCGTGGTGAAGTCTTCAACAAAGACATCAAAGGTTCCAAAGCCAAGCTCGACGCTACCTACCACTTCGGTACCGTAGGCGATGCTCTGCGTCCGTACGTTTCTGCTGGTTTCGCTCACGAGAGCCTGGGCCAAGCTACCCGTAGCGGCCGCGACCACTCCACCTTCGCCAACGTTGGCGCTGGCGCCAAGTGGTACATCACCGACATGTTCTTCGCCCGTGCTGGCGTTGAAGCCATGTACAACATCGACAACGGCAACACCGAGTGGGGCCCATCCGTTGGTGTTGGTCTGAACTTCGGTGGCAGCGGTGGCAAAGTTGCTCCAGCTCCGGCTCCAGTAGCTGAAGTCTGCTCCGACAGCGACAACGACGGCGTGTGCGACAACGTCGACAAGTGCCCAGACACCCCGGCCAACGTTACCGTTGACGCCGACGGCTGCCCGGCTGTTGCCGAAGTCGTTCGTGTTGAGCTGGACGTCAAGTTCGACTTCGACAAGTCGGTCGTCAAGCCAAACAGCTACGGCGACATCAAGAACCTGGCTGACTTCATGAAGCAGTACCCACAAACCACCACCGTGGTTGAAGGTCACACTGACTCCGTAGGTCCAGACGCTTACAACCAGAAGCTGTCCGAGCGTCGTGCCAACGCTGTTAAGCAAGTCCTGACCCAGCAGTACGGCGTAGAATCGAGCCGTGTTGACTCGGTTGGCTACGGTGAGACCCGTCCGGTTGCTGACAACGCCACCGAAGAAGGTCGCGCTGTTAACCGTCGCGTTGAAGCGCAAGTAGAAGCCCAAGCCAAGTAATTGGTTCGATGCTTCATGAAAAACCCGGCCTCGGCCGGGTTTTTCTTTGCCTGCGATTTCATGGGTGCTGGCTTGCCAGCGAAGAGGCCAGCACAAGCAACACGCCGCTAGCCAGCGGCTGACCATTCCATCAGCTGTGCCTGAGCAACCCCAACCACCTCGCCAATCATCAGAATTGCTGGGCTGCAGAGCCCGAATGCCCGCGCATCGTCAACCATCCCCTGCACATCACTGCGGCACTCACGCTGCTGCGGCAATGACGCATTCTCGATCATCGCCACCGGCATATGGGGCGCCATGCCACCGTGCAGCAGCCCTTGGCGAATCTGCTCCAGCCGCGCTACACCCATGTACACCACCAGCGTCGTACCACCCTGCGCCAGCGCCGCCCAGTTCAGGTCGCTGTCATCCTGGGTATGTGCGGTTACCAGCGTCACACCGCGGCTCACCCCGCGAGACGTCAGTGATATGCCGCATTGCGTCGCCCCCGCCAAGCCTGCTGTGATGCCGTTGACCAGCTCGACCTCGATGCCATGGCCTTGCAGCCAGGCGGCTTCTTCGCCACCCCGGCCGAAGATGCACGGGTCGCCGCCCTTGAGGCGTACCACGCATCGCCCCTGGCGCGCATGGCGCAACATCAGGCGCTGGATGAAGGCCTGCGGCGTGGAGCGGCAGCCACCGCGCTTGCCCACGGCAATCACCCGTGCCTGTGGGCAATGCTCCAGCACGGCGGGGTTCACCAGGTCGTCGATCATCACCACCTGGGCGTGCTGCAGTGCACGCACGGCCTTGAGGGTCAGCAGTTCGGGGTCACCAGGGCCAGCACCGACCAGCCAGACTTTTGCATTCATCAACGTTTCCTCATCGGCAAGGCGGCTCAGCCTTTGAGCAGGGTGAGCAGCAGTATCAGGTTACACAGCAGGGACAGCAGGGCCAGGGTGCGCCAGACTTTCAGCGGTTCGCGCTCCAGCAGCGGCCGGGGGCGATTGGGCGCATCCTGGCGGTCGCCGCGTTCGAGCAGCAGCAACCAGTGTTCAGCGGTTTCAAAGCGGTGCGCCGGGTCGGCCGCCACCGCTTGCAGCAGGTTGTGCTGCAACCATTCCGGCAGGTCAGGGCGATAGCGCGAGGCATTGACCGGCTGGCCGAAGCGTGGCCGCTGGAACGGCTCCACTTCGCCATAGGGGTAGTGCCCGGTCAGCAGGTGGTAGAGCGTCACGCCGGCGGCATAGAGATCTTGCCGCGGGCTGGGGGGCTGGCCTTCGAAGGCTTCCGGGGCGATGAAGGAGGGCGTGCCGGGCAGCTCGTGCTGCGGGTCTTCGGACAGGCCAGGGCAGTAGGCCAAACCGAAGTCCAGCAGGCGCAGTTGGCCATCGGCGCCCAGGTGCAGGTTTTCTGGTTTGATGTCGCGGTGCAGCAAGTTGCGCCGGTGCAGCACGCCGACGGCTTGCAGCAGTTGACGGGCCATTTCCAGCCACTGCGCCAGCGGCAGCGGCCCGTGCTCGTTGAGCAGCGCCGAAAGGCTTTGGCCGGGGTATTCGCGCATCACGTAGTACAGGTGCTGGCGCTGGCTGGCGACGTGCAGTTCAGGGAAGTGCCGCCCGGCCACCCGGCGCAGGAACCACTCTTCCATCAGCAGCCCTTGGGCTGCCCCAGGCTCCTGTTCGCGGGCAGCGGGCAGGGTCTTGAGCAGCCATGCGTGGCCGTGGCTGTCGCGTGCCCGGTACAGCAGGGATTGGCGGCTGTGCGAGAGCAGCGTCTCGATCTGCCAGCCATCGATCACCTGGCCTTCGCGAAGGGGGCCGGGCACAGGCCACTGCTGCAGCTGTGCCAAGGTATCGCCCAGGTTGGTCGGCCCCAGTTGTTCAACCTGCACCAACAAGGCGCTGGCGTTGTCCTGGCTACCATTGAGGTGGGCGCTGGCAACCAGAGTGTCGGCCGCCTGTTGCAGGTCGGGCTGCTCGCGCAAGACCGACTGTATGTGCTGGTCACCCAGGCTGGCCCAGACCCCATCGCTCAAGAGCACGAAGCACTCGCCTGCCTGCAGTTCGCCTTCCAGGTAATCGACCAACAGGTGCTGGTCCAGCCCTAGTGCGCGTTTGAGCACATGCTGCATGCCCGGTTGATCCCACACGTGGTCTTCGCTCAGGCACTGCAGGCGGCCGTGGTGCCAGCGGTAGACGCGGCAGTCGCCGACATGCGCCAGGGTAAAGCGCCGACCGCGCAGCACCAGTGCGCTGAGGGTGGTCAGCAGCGGCTGGCCGCTGCCCTGGGCGCGCAGCCAGCGGTTCTGCGCCAGCAACAGGCGGTCCAGCGCCTGTGCCACGCTCCAGGTGGCGGGGGTGGCGTAGTAGTCCAGTGCCAGCGCCTGCAGGCTGGCCCGTGCGGCCAGGCCGCCATCGGCGCATTGGCTGACACCGTCGGCGAGGGCGAACAGGTAGCCCTTGCTGGCGGCCAGCTCCGGCGCCGGGGTGACCAGGCGCAGGGCATCCTGGTTTTCCGCGCGGGGGCCGGTGGCGCTGGCGTGGGCAAAGCTCAGTTGCAGGCTCATGGGGGCGCCTCAGACCCGCGCCGCGGTCACGGCAGCCGAGCCCCAAGTGGTGCGCCAGCGCTGCTTGACGCCATGCAGGCCGAACCAGGCCAGCAAGCCCAGGCTGGCGAACAGCCACAGCCCCAATTGATAGTCGCCGGTGTGTTGCTTGATGGTGCCAAGGCCCGCGGCCAGCAGGAAGCCGCCGATGCCACCGGCCATGCCGATCAGCCCGGTCATTACCCCGATTTCCTGGCGGAAACGTTGTGGCACCAACTGGAACACGGCGCCATTGCCAGCGCCCAGGCCGAGCATGGCGCTGACGAACAGCGCCAGCGCCGCCGCCGCGCTGGGCAAGTTGAAGCCTACGGCCGCGATGCAGATGGCGGCCACGCTGTACATGCCCAACAGGGTGCGAATGCCGCCAAAGCGATCGGCCAGAGCGCCGCCGAGCGGGCGCATCAGGCTACCGGCAAACACGCAGGCGGCTGTGTAGTAGCCGGCGGTAACCGGGCTCAGGCCATACTGGTCGCTGAAGTAGCCGGGCAGGGCACTGGCCAGGCCGATAAAGCCGCCGAAGGTAACGCTGTAGAAGAACATGAACCACCAGCTGTCGCGGTCACCGAGGGCCTTGAGGTAGTCGGCCATGGCTTTGCGCTTGGGCCGCTCGGGCGCGTTGCGTGCCAGCAGCGCGAACACCACCAGGGTCAGCGACAGCGGGATCAGGGCGAAGCCGAACACGTTGTTCCAGCCAAAGCCTGCAGCCAAGGCGGGAGCCAGCAAAGCGGCGAACACCGTACCGGAGTTGCCGGCCCCGGCGATGCCCATGGCCTTGCCTTGGTGCTGCGGCGGGTACCACTGCGAGGCCAGCGGCAGCGAAACCGCGAACGAGGCGCCGGCAAAGCCGAGGAACACCCCTAGCAGCAAGGCCTGCTCATAACTGTGCACGCCCAGGTACCAAGCGCCAGCCAGGGCGACGATGACGATCACCTGGCCGATCAGGCCGGCGGTCTTGGGCGAAAGGCGGTCAACCAGCAGCCCCATCGCAAAGCGCAGTATTGCGCCGGCCAGGATCGGCGTGGCCACCATCAGGCCCCGTTGCTGTGCACTCAACTGCAGGTCGGCTGCGATTTGCACCGCCAGTGGGCCGAGCAGGTACCAGACCATGAAGCTCAGGTCGAAATACAGGAACGCGGCGAACAGCGTGGGCACATGCCCGGATTTCCAGAAGCTGGTACTCATTGAACACCTCACTCGGCAAAGCAACGGAACGAAAAAGACGCCGCTACCCGGTCCACGGCTGTGGAAGGGTGAGCGACGTCTTTGTCGGGATTTAAGTGGGGCAACCGCCGTTGGCTACCGGTGATGTTTGTTCAGCAAGAGATGGGCCAACATTGCTGCGGCCGCTTCGCGGGTGACCCTGCTGTCATTGAACAACACATAACTGATTCATTTAGCAGGGCCATGTGGGAGCCGGCTTGCCGGCGATCACCGGCAAAGCCGGTGCCATACACCGTGGCGCCTGCATCGCCGGCAAGCCGGCTCCCACAGGTTTGGAGGCTCGCTTACGATCTTTGTTCTCGCGCGATAGCACAGCCCAAAGGGCTATGCCTTCTCAGCCCAGCATCTCGTGCATGGCGATGATCTGCTCGGCCACCTGGATCAGCTTCTGCTGGCGGCTCATGGCCTGGCGGCGCATCAGGGTGTAGGCCTGCTCTTCGTTGCAGTCTTTCATCTTCATCAGCAGGCCCTTGGCCTGTTCGATCCGCTTGCGTTCGGCCAGTTGCTGGTCACGCGCCAGCAACTGCGCCCTGAGGGCCTGGTCGCTCTCGAAGCGGGCCATTGCCACATCCAGAATCGGCTGCAAACGCGCAGCATGGATGCCCTCGACGATATAGGCGCTGACCCCCGCCTGGATTGCCTGGCGCATCACGCCGGGGTCGTGCTCGTCGGTAAACAGCACGATAGGCCGCGGTCGGTCGCGGCTGACCAGTACCACGTGTTCCATCACGTCGCGGTCCGGTGAGTCGGTATCGATCAACACGACGTCCGGATGCACCGTTTCGACGCAGGCGGGCAAATCGATGGTCAGACCAGGGGCTTCGATCACGTCGAAACCGGCCTCGCTCAAGGCGGCCTTGAGCCGGCCCAGTTTGTTTTGAGTGTCGTCGATCAGCAGGATACGCAGCATGTTCATCCCCCTCACAGGCCAACGCGGGCTTCGGGTGTGTCGCCCAAGGCGTGCAGGCTGAAGCTGCGGGCATAGCCGTAGGGGTCGCTGCCGTCCCAGCGGGTGCCGTCGATCAGCAGGCTGCTTCGCATCGGATGCTCAAGGCACGCTATGCCTAGGGCGTCTGCCGCTTCGTGGTAAAGCGCCAGTTGCTGAACCTGGCTGGCCACGCCGAGGTAGTCGGGGTCGTCTCGCAATAGTCCCCAGCGGCGGAACTGGGTCATGAACCACATGCCGTCGGACAAATACGGCAGGTTGGCCCGGCCCTGGTCGAACAGGCGCAAAGCGTGGGGGTCTTGCCACTGGTTGCCCAGCCCGTCTTGGTAGTCACCCAGCAGGCGGGGCTCGATAGTGCTCGTCGGCGTGTCCAGGTAAGCACTGCCGCTGAGCAACTGCGCGGTGCTGCGGCGGTTCTCGGGGCTTTGCTCGATGAAGCGGCTGGCTGCGAGGATCGCCTTGATCAGGGCGCGGGCGCTGTTGGGGTACTGCTCGGCGAAGGCGCGGGCGCAAGCGAGCACCTTTTCCGGGTGGTCTGGCCAGATCGACTGGCTGGTTGCCAGGGTAAAGCCCTGGCCCTTGGCGACGGCATCCGCCGCCCAAGGTTCGCCTGCACAAAACCCGTCGATGCGGCCAGCCTGGATATGCGCGGCCATCTGCGCGGGCGGCACCACCACGCTGTCGACATCGCGCAGCGGGTGGATGCCCTGGCTCGCCAGCCAGTAGTACAACCACATGGCGTGGGTGCCGGTGGGGAAGGTCTGGGCAAAGGTCAGGCGTGCACCCTGCTGGTGCACCAGGCGCGCCAGTGCCTCAGGGCTGGTCACGCCCTTGCGTTGCAGAGCCGGGGACAGGTTGATGGCCTGGGCATTCTGGTTCAGCCCCATGAGCACAGCCATGTCGCTGGCGGGCACACCGCCAATGCCCAGGTGCACGGCATAGGCCAGGCCATACAGGCAGTGCGCAGCATCCAGCTCGCCGCTGACCAGTTTGTCGCGCAGGCCCGCCCAAGAGCCCTGGCGCTTGAGGTTGAGGGTCAGGCCGTGTTGCTGGGCAAAGCCCTGGGTGGCGGCGACCACCACCGAGGCGCAGTCGGTCAGGGCCATGAAGCCAATGTTCAGGCTGGTTTTTTCCGGTGCGTCGCTGCCGTTGACCCAGGCCAGGGGCGTTGCTCGGGGTGCTGTGTTCACAAGGATCCTCGCCCGTACTGAAAAGGCAGTGTGTGGTAAGCGAAGCAACGCATGTGCCAAGCGGCCCGAGGATTTACTGTCATGCCAGCCGTGCGCTGGCTATAATCGCCCCCTCATTCACCCCGAGCCTTGCCCGCCCATGTATACCCTGGCCCGCCAGCTGCTGTTCAAGCTTTCCCCGGAAACCTCCCACGACCTGTCCCTGGACCTGATCGGTGCCGGTGGCCGTCTCGGCCTCAACGGCATGCTGTGCAAACAGCCGGCGGCGTTGCCGGTGTCGGTCATGGGCTTGAACTTTGCCAACCCGGTGGGCCTCGCCGCTGGCCTGGACAAGAACGGCGCGGCAATCGACGGCTTCGCCCAACTGGGCTTCGGCTTCGTCGAGATCGGTACCGTCACACCGCGCCCGCAACCCGGCAACCCGAAGCCGCGGATTTTCCGTCTGCCAGAGGCAACGGCGATCATCAACCGCATGGGCTTCAACAACCTGGGTGTCGATCACCTGCTCGAACGCGTGCGGGCATCGCGCTACAACGGCGTACTGGGCATCAACATCGGCAAGAACTTCGACACCCCGGTCGAGCGGGCGGTCGATGACTACCTGATCTGCCTGGACAAGGTCTACACCGAAGCCACCTACATCACCGTCAATGTCAGCTCGCCGAACACACCGGGCCTGCGCAGCCTGCAGTTTGGTGACTCGCTGAAGCAGTTGCTCGATGCCTTGGCCGAGCGCCGTGAGCAGTTGGCAGTCACGCACGGCAAGCGCGTGCCGTTGGCGATCAAGATTGCCCCTGACATGAGCGACGAAGAAACCGCACTGGTGGCTGCTGCGCTGATGGAATCGGGCATGGATGCGGTGATCGCTACCAACACCACCCTGAGCCGCGAAGGCGTCGAGCACTTGCCTTATGGCGGCGAAGCCGGTGGTCTGTCGGGGGCGCCGGTGCTTGAGAAGAGCACCCACACGGTGAAGGTGTTGGCCGGTGAGCTGGGCGGCAAGCTGCCGATCATTGCGGCGGGTGGCATTACCGAGGGGCGCCACGCCGCCGAGAAAATCGCTGCGGGTGCCAGCCTGGTACAGATTTACTCGGGCTTCATTTATAAGGGGCCGGCGCTGATTCGCGAATCGGTCGATGCGATTGCCGCTCTGCCACGCGCATAAATCGCGGGCATAAAAAGGGCCCCATCAAGGGGCCCCTGGGCCGAAGCCCGCCGCCCGGATGGGGCGTGCTTGGTAAATCGAATTCAGTGTCCTCGATCAGCCAACGGCGTGATTTTCGTTGAGTCTATGGATGCCAGCGGTGCCAGTCATGCCGTCCCAGTTATCACCGCGACCTTCGCGCCAGCCGTTGATCCAGGCTTGGCGAACAGAAGGAAGATTGAAAGGGCAAAGTTCGCGGGATTTGCCGGTGACCCCGTATTGGTAGCCACGTGAATATGCTCTTTCCAACGGATCACGCTTAAGTCTTCTCATAGGGTGTTGCCCTCACTTGTTGACTGTAATGTCCCGTCGGCCTCTCCGAGGCCGGGCAGAGTCTTTCTGCCGGTTTGCGCTCGCTGCCGGCGTGGCGAGCGGAAGGTGCCGCCTCGTTGCGAAGCGGCCTGAGACCAGTTCTAACGAATGCGCGTCACAGTGTGAATGATCGATTTGTCATAAGGACGTAACGTTTCTAAGGGTGAAGGGATAAGTAAATAAATGCGACTCAACCTTATTTGTCGCTGAGCCCGCAATGATCGGGGTTTGCCGATCATTGACGTCATTTCGCCAGCGTCGCTGCGCGATGACAGAATTATTTTGAAATGCGACGAAGGGTCACATCGGCCCCTGCATCGCTCGAATTTTTAATACTGCCTGATGATCTAAGCTGTCTTTGCCCCTGGCGAAGTGCTGGTCGGTCAGGCGGCCCGGTTGTTGCGCTGCGCACTTGCGCGCAGGCAATGGCCACTCGGATGCCTGCTGGAAGGGTGTTCGGGCAAACATCGCGGGGCGATGCGTCGCCTCGTCAGTCAAATAGCCCAAGGCTCTGGAATACTCATGTCGGACCGTTTCGAAATTTACCTCACCTGCCCCAAAGGCCTGGAAGGCCTGCTCGCTGAAGAGGCCAAGGGCCTCGGCCTCGATGAAGTGCGTGAGCACACCTCGGCCATTCGCGGCGCCGCCGACATGGAAACCGCCTACCGCCTGTGCCTGTGGTCGCGCCTGGCGAACCGGGTGTTGCTGGTTCTCAAACGCTTCAACATGAAGAACGCCGACGACCTCTACGACGGCGTCAACGCGGTTGACTGGGCAGACCACCTGGCGGCCGACGGCACCCTTGCGGTGGAATTCAGTGGCCACGGCTCGGGCATCGACAACACCCACTTCGGTGCGCTCAAGGTCAAGGACGCCATCGTCGACAAGCTGCGCAACCGCGAAGGCCTGCGCCCGTCGGTGGAAAAGATCGACCCGGATGTGCGCGTGCACCTGCGCCTGGACCGTGGCGAGGCGATTCTCTCGCTCGACCTGTCCGGCCACAGCCTGCACCAGCGCGGCTATCGCCTGCAGCAAGGCGCCGCGCCGCTCAAGGAAAACCTCGCGGCAGCCGTGCTGATCCGCGCCGGCTGGCCACGCATCGCTGCCGAAGGCGGCGCCCTGGCCGACCCGATGTGCGGTGTGGGTACCTTCCTGGTCGAAGCCGCCATGATCGCCGCCGACATCGCCCCTAACCTCAAGCGCGAACGCTGGGGCTTCAGTGCCTGGCTTGGCCATGTGCCGGCACTGTGGCGCAAGGTTCACGACGAGGCGCAAGCGCGTGCGCAGGCCGGTTTGGCCAAGCCACCGCTGTGGATCCGTGGCTACGAGGCCGACCCGCGGCTGATCCAGCCGGGGCGCAACAACGTCGAGCGCGCGGGCCTGAGCGACTGGGTCAAGATCTACCAGGGCGAGGTCAGCACCTTCGAGCCGCGGCCTGACCAGAACCAGAAAGGCCTGGTGATCAGCAACCCGCCATACGGCGAGCGTCTGGGTGACGAAGCCAGCCTGTTGTACCTCTACCAGAACCTTGGCGAGCGTCTGCGCCAGGCGTGCATGGGCTGGGAAGCCGCGGTGTTCACCGGGGCACCGGAGTTGGGCAAGCGCATGGGCATTCGCAGCCACAAGCAATACGCCTTCTGGAACGGGGCATTGCCGTGCAAGCTGCTGTTGTTCAAGGTGCAGCCTGACCAGTTCGTGACCGGCGAGCGCCGTGACGCCCAGGCTGAACCCACCGATGCCCGTCGTCAGGAGCCGCAGGCCAGCGAACCGGCGCGTTTGTCGGAAGGCGCGCAGATGTTCGCCAACCGCCTGCAGAAGAACCTCAAGCAACTGGGCAAGTGGGCCCGTCGCGAGCAGGTCGACTGCTACCGCCTGTACGATGCCGACATGCCCGAGTACGCCCTGGCAGTCGACCTTTACCACGACTGGGTGCACGTGCAGGAGTACGCCGCGCCACGCTCGATCGACCCGGAAAAGGCCCAGGCGCGCCTGCTCGATGCACTGGCGGCGATCCCGCAGGCGTTGGGTATTTCCCCTCAGCGCGTGGTGCTCAAACGCCGTGAGCGGCAGAGCGGCACCCGCCAGTACGAGCGCCAAGCCACTGAGGGGCGCTTCCAGGAAGTTAACGAAGGCGGCGTCAAGCTGCTGGTCAACCTCACTGACTACCTCGACACCGGCTTGTTCCTCGACCATCGCCCGATGCGCATGCGCATCCAGCGCGAGGCCGCCGGCAAGCACTTCCTCAACCTGTTCTGCTACACCGCCACGGCCACCGTGCATGCGGCCAAGGGCGGTGCTCGCAGCACCACCAGCGTCGACCTGTCGAAAACCTACCTGGACTGGGCGCGGCGCAACCTTGCGCTCAACGGCTTCTCCGAGCGTAACCGCCTGGAGCAGGGCGATGTGATGGCCTGGCTGGATGCCAACCGTGACAGCTATGACTTGATCTTCATCGACCCGCCGACCTTCTCCAACTCCAAGCGTATGGAAGGGGTGTTCGACGTTCAGCGTGACCATGTGCAGCTGCTCGACCTGGCGATGGCGCGCCTGGCGCCGGGTGGCGTGCTGTATTTCTCCAACAACTTCCGCAAGTTCCAGCTCGATGAACACCTGATGGCACGTTATGCGGTGGAGGAAATCAGCGCCCAGACCCTGGACCCGGACTTCGCCCGCAACAACCGTATCCACCGGGCGTGGCGCCTGCAATTGCGTTGAGGCGACGAGGTACATTGCGCAGCTAGTGGCCAATAGCTATAACTGATGCCAGGGCAAGATAATCCGCAGGACGCTGACGTGACGAGATGGGTGTATGTCCAAGTTTGGCGTGCGTGCGAGGTTGCTTGGCCTGTGCACCGAAGGCGTGTCCGCGTGGGCGGTGGCGCTGGTGGCATTGGTGGCTGGCTGCCTGTTGTCAGCCGTCCTGGCCCTTGCCGCGCAGGCGTTCTACAAGCAGCAGTTGCGCCAGCGCTTCGAGTTGCTGGCCAGCGAGCGCTTCAGCCGCATCGCTGAGCGCTTTGACGATCAGCAGCAGCGCCTGGACGGGCTGCGGCGTTTCTTCAGTTTCTCCAACGAGGTTACCCCCCGCGAATTCGAGGGCTATGCACGGCCCTTGTTGCGCCGCACCCTGGCTTACGCTTGGGCGCCGCGGGTCGAGGCCGCGCAGCGCGCCGAATTCGAGCACAGCACCGCTACCTGGTTGGGCCAGGACTATGTGATCCGCGATCAGGATGCGCAGGGCGCTTGGCAACCGGCGCCCCTGCGTGATCACTACTTTCCTGTGCGCTTCACCCAGTCGACCGACGCGCCTGCGCTTCCTTACGGGCTTGACCTGGCTGGCAAAGGTGCGCGGCAGGCCACCCTGGCGCGTGCGTTGGAACCTGGCAGCATGGCGGTGTCGGAGCCTCTGGCCATATCGGAGACTGGCGCTGTTCGGCCGGCAGCGGATGCACGCGGCCTGTTGATGGTGGCACCGGTGTTCTCCGACGCCGCCCCCCAAGGCGCAGCGGTGGGCTATGTGATGGCGTTGCTCAATCTGCGCGATCTCATCAGCGATGGCCTGCCGGCGGCGGCCGATGACAACCTGGTCGTGCGTATCGAAGACCCGTCCGGGCTGAAAGGACCTGAAGTGGTGTTCGACTCACGAAATGAGGCCGCGCCCCTGGCCCTGGCCAGCAGCCAGTTGTTGTACTTGGCCGATCACCCTTTCCAGTTGCTCATTCGGCCGAGCCAGGCTTTTCTGAAGGCCAATCATTCTTCGGCTGCACTGACCGTCGGCCTGTTGGGTGGGCTGTTGAGCGTGCTGCTCAGTGCCTTGCTCTACAACCTGTTTAGCCAGCGCCAGCGCGCCTTGACCCTGGTCGAGCAGCGCACGGCCGAGCTGCGGGTCAGCGAGCAGTCCTTGCGCGGCACCCATAACCAGCTGCGCAGCGTGCTGGATGCAGCGACCCAGGTGGCGATCATCGCCACCAACCTCAAGGGGGTGGTCAGCACCTTCAATGCCGGTGCCGAGCGCATGCTCGGCTATTCGGCCAACGAGGCGATCGGCCATTTGCGCCTCGAGGACCTGGTGTTGCCCGACGAGCTCAGCCAGCGCGCCCACGCCTTGAGCCTACGCTACGGGCGCCACATCGCCGGCGGCCAGGCCATGTTTGCCGAAACGGTGCAGGAAAGGGGTGAAGAGCCTGGCGAGTGGACCTTGGTACGCACCGATGGCAATCACCTTGTGGCCAACATGCTGGTTACCGCCATGCTCGATGAACAAGGGCTGTGGGTTGGCTACCTGGCCATCTGCATTGACGTCACCGAGCGGCGCCGGGTGCACGAGGCGCTGGCCGCGCGTGACCGGCTGCTGGAAAAACTCAGTGCCGAAGTGCCGGGCGGCATCTACCAGTACCGCCTGGATGCCAATGGCCATTCCTGCTTCCCGTATGCCAGCAAAGGCCTCTACGACATTTATGAGGTCGACCTGCAGCAGTTGCGTGAGGATGCCACGGTGGTGTTCGAGCGCATTCATCCCGATGACTTGGAGCGCGTGCGCCGTTCGGTGGGCTATTCCGCCGCCCACCTTACGCCGTGGCGCGAAGAATACCGGGTGTGCTTGCCGCGGGCGGGGTTGCGCTGGGTGCGTGGCGAGGCGACCCCGGAGGTGGGTGAGGCGGGATGTACCTTGTGGCATGGCTACCTGACCGACATCTCCGACCTCAAGGGGGTGGAGGAGGAGTTGCGTGCCCTGTCGGTGACCGATTCACTGACCGGTATCCATAACCGGCGCTATTTCCAGGAGCGGCTCAAGGCCGAGCTGGACCGCGCCCAGCGCGATGGCCTGGCGCTGGCGGTGATCATGCTCGATATCGATCACTTCAAGCGCATCAACGACCAGTTCGGCCATGCGGTGGGCGACCTGGTGCTGCGCAGCCTGTGCCAGCGCATCGGCCATCGCCTGCGGCGAACCGACGTGTTCTGCCGGTTGGGAGGGGAAGAGTTCATGGTGCTGTGCCCAGGCAGCGATGCCGAGCAGGCGCGGTTGCTGGCGCTTGAGCTGTGGCAAAGCGTGCGCAACGTCCCGATCGAGGGGGTGGGCGAGGTCACGGCGAGCTTTGGTGTGGCGGGCTGGCGGCCAGGGGAGGGGGCTGACGCGTTGTTGTTGCGGGCGGATGCCGGGGTGTATGCGGCCAAGCAGGCAGGACGGGACCGGGTCGAAGCGGAGTTGACCTGAGCCTCGTGTAGGAGCGGCCTTGCGTCGCGAAAGGGCCGCAACGCGGCCCCGCACTTTATGCGTTAACACTGAAATCAGGGGGCCGCTGCGCAGCCCTTTCGCGACGCAAGGCCGCTCCTACCCTCAGTTGGCCGCAGCGCTAGCACCCAGCTTCGGTTGGCGATACAGGTCTAGCAGCACCTGGTCCAGCACCTGCGATGCCCCCCACGGTTTCGGGTCGTTCAAAATCGCCGCCACTGCCCAGGTATGCCCATTGCTATCACGACTGAAGCCCGCGATGGCGCGCACGGTGTTCAACGTGCCGGTCTTGATATGGCCTTCACCGGTCATTGCCGTGCGTTTCAGGCGCTTGCGCATGGTGCCGTCCATGCCCACCAGCGGCATGGAACTGATGAACTCGGCGGAGTAGGGGCTCTTCCAGGCGGCCTGGAGCAGCGCCGCCATCTCGCGGGTGCTGACGCGCTCGGCGCGCGACAAGCCGGAGCCGTTTTCCATCACCAGGTGTGGCGCGGTGATGCCCTTTTTCGCCAACCACTGGCGCACTACACGTTGCGCCGCGCGGGCGTCATCGCCATCGGCATCGGTACGGAACTGCGCGCCCAGGCTAAGGAACAGTTGCTGGGCCATGGTGTTGTTGCTGTATTTGTTGATGTCGCGGATCACTTCCACCAGGTCAGGCGAGAAGGCCCGTGCCAGCAGGCGTGCGCTTTTGGGGACATTCTCGACGCGATCGCTGCCCTGAATGCTGCCACCCAGTTCGTTCCAGATCGCCCGCACGGCACCGGCGGCATAGGCCGGGTGATCGAGCAGCGACAGGTAGGTCTGCGAGTTGCAGCCATCACCCAGCTGGCCGCTGACCACCACGCTGACACCATCGGCCTGTTGCACAGGGTTGTAGCGCACATCACCGGTGCACTGCTTGGACGCCACGGCTTTGACCTGGTTGTCGATGCGGATGTTGGCAATCGGCGGTTCGACCGCGATCGTCACCTTGCCGCCATCGTTGCGGGCAACGAAGCGCAGTGCCTTGAGGTTGACCAGCAGCGAGTCGGGTTTGACCAGGAAGGGCTTGTTGACGTCACCGCCGTCATCGTTGAACTGCGGCAGGTTAGGCTGTACGAAGTGGCTACGGTCCAGCACCAGGTCACCGGTGATGGTGCGCACGCCGTTGGCGCGCAGGTCACGCATCAGCAGCCAGAGTTTTTCCATGTTCAGTTTGGGGTCGCCGCCACCTTTGAGGTAGAGGTTGCCGTTGAGCACACCGTTGCTCAGGGTGCCGTCGGTGTAGAACTCGGTTTTCCACTGGAAGGTCGGGCCGAGCAGTTCCAGGGCCGCGTAGGTGGTGACCAGTTTCATGGTCGAGGCCGGGTTTACCGACACATCGGCATTGAACACCGTCGCCGCGCCAGGCCCATCCAGCGGCAGCATCACCAGCGACAGTGCGGTGTCCTGCAGTTTGTTGGCTTTCAGCGCCTGCTGCACCTTGGGCGGCAGGCTGGTATTGACGGCGGCGGCCTGGCTGGGCAAGGCGAAGGGCAGCAGCAGGCCGGCGAGAACGAGGGGACGGAGCGTTTTGATCATATTCAGTAAATACCCTGCGGCGAGGGAAAAGGACATTGGGGCTGTAAGAGATGATGGCCCCAGAACGTAATAGAACGCGCATTATGCCCCAAGCGTAGCCACGATGGGCCACGTTCGACGGAAAACGCCACCCACAAAAAAGGCCACCGCAAAGGGTGGCCTTTTCAGCGTTCAAGCCGCTGGGTGCCGCACAGGTATCACTCAGCCGCGTTGATCGGCTTGTCCGGATACCAGGCGTCGAGCAGTGGGCTGACTTCGATCTTGGTCAGTTCGCCACGGCCTTTGAGCCAGGCTTCGACGGCAGCGCGTTGTTCTTCGCTGACCGAACCGCGTTTGGCCGAGCACACCAGGCCGAAATCGTCACCGCCTACGTAGTCGAGGCCATTGGCGTCCATGGCTTCTTCCAGGAAGGCATCGAGGAATGCATCGATTGCCTGGTCATCCAGATCTTCCTTGAAGTCCAGGTTCAGCTCGAAGCCCAATTCCTGAAACTCGTCGACACACAGCTTTTTGCGCAGGCGACGGGAGCGGTTAGTGGCCATGAAACAATCCTCTTAGGTAATATCGCCGCGCAGTCTACCAGCTTCGGCGTTTGGCTGCCTTCCTGATTGACGTTCGTCGGTACCTGCAAGCTCTCCAGCCAAGGCCATTTCCACGCGGCGCATGTGCCGTGCCAGCGCCTGACGCCTTAGCAGACGTTGCGGGGTTGTTAAACCCATGTTTTCCAGCGCTTCGCACGCCGCCATCAGCTGCGTGGCTTCCAGCAGGCGCGCGGCACTGAGAATCTTGTGCGCCTGGTCGGCAACGGCGGCGGCGTCGTCGGAGGGCAGGTCCATCAAGATCATCAGGTCGGTGCGCAGGCTCTGGTGCAGCGCCGTGAGAAAACGCTCGCGGTCCTTTGGGTCCGGCCCGACGATCGCGCCCAGGCCATTCAAGTCAAAGGGTTTGCGTCGCCACGGCTGCCGGCTCTGCGGCTTGAGGCCGGCCAGGCGCTGGCTGAGGGTACTCAGGCTGATGGGTTTGAGCAGGCAGTCATCCATGCCGGCATCCAGGCACTTGCGCATGACCTCGGGTTGCGCGTTGGCGGTATAGCCGAGGATGGTGCAGCGCGGTCGCCCGCGTTGCCGTTCTTCAGCACGTATCGCACTGGCCAGCTGATAGCCGTTCATGTGCGGCATGTTGCAGTCGAGCACCAGCACATCGAAGGTGCCGGCACGCCAGCTGCTCAGGCCTTCGCGGCCATCCCTGGCGCACGTATGGCCAAGGCCCAGGTAGCCCAGCTGCTGGGCCATCAACTGCAGGTTGGCGGGGTGGTCGTCGATCACCAGCACATTCAAGCGTGGATCGGGCACGTCGAGGTTCTCGATAACCGGCAGCCCGACCGACACGGCGCTGACGGTTTGCAAAGGCATCTTAAGGCGAACCTGGGTGCCAACATCCTCCAGGCTTTTGATCGTCAAGGTGCCGCCCATCATGTCGCAGAGGGTTCGGCAGATGGCCAGACCAAGCCCGGTCCCCGCACGGGCGCCTGGGCTGTGCGGGTTGGCCTGAATGAACGGGTTGAACAGGCGCTGCAGGTCATCGGCGTGAATGCCGATGCCGCTGTCACGCACCTCCAGTTCGAGCATCGGGGAGGAGGGCGTGCCTTCGTCCTGCAAACAGACGCAGATGCGCACCTGGCCATGTTCAGTAAACTTGATGGCGTTGTTGACCAGGTTGGACAAGACCTGCTTGAAGCGCAGCGGGTCGAGCAATGCATGGCAGCGAGCCGATGGCTCGATGATCACTTCCAGCGCCAGGCCTTTCTGCCGTGCCTGGCCATCGAAGATGCGCCCCACCGACTCGACCAGCGCCGCCAGGTCGACCGGTTCTGGCGCCAGTGACAGGTGCCCGGATTCGATGCGCACGATGTCGAGGATGTCGCCAATCAGCCCCAGCAGGTCCTTGGCCGAGTGATAGGCCAGCTCCAGGGCGGAGCGGTCCACCCGCCCTTGGTCGGCGCGTTTGACGGCCAGCTCCAGCATGCCGATGACCGCGTTCATCGGGGTGCGAATTTCATGGCTGATGGTGGCCAGGAACGTGCTCTTGGCACGGTTGGCATCCTCGGCTTGCTGCTTGGCCTGGCGCAGCTCCAGCACCAGCTGGCGGCGGTCACTGATATCGATCCAGCCGCCGATGATGCCTTGTACCTCGCCCAGCGAGTCACGGTACGGCAGTATCCAGTGGTAGATGGTCATTTCCCGGCCTTTGACCCGCAAGGGGCGATCGATGATCAGCGGAGTGCCTGCCGCCATGACCTTCAGGTAGTCAGCGTGGATCTGGCGGGTCTGCTCGCGGTCAGCGAACAGGCTTTCTTCCAGGTGCTTGCCCATGACTTCCTCGTTACAGGCCTGTACAGCCTCCAGGTAACTGTCGTTGCAGCTTTGCAGGCAGCCCTCACGGTCACGCACATACATGGGGTGGGGGGTGCCGTTGAGCAGCGCGCGCATGAACGCCAGCTGGTCGTTCAATGCCCGCTCGGCGCTTTGCCGTTGCCTGATCTGCAGGCGCAGGCGGGCATTCCAGATCAGTGCCAGCAGCAACAGAAGCGCCGTGCCCAGCAGCACTTGCCAGGCAAGCCGGCGAAATTTCTGCCAGGTGCTGTCGTCATGCAGGCTGTAGCCACGCCAGCGGTTATTGATCACCCCCAGTTCTTCCGGCGAAATGCTCAACAGCGCTTTGTCCAGAATCGAAACGAGCGTCGGCGACTGGTCGCTGGCTGCCATGGCGTAGCTGGCAGGCTCGCTGCCGACCGTGGTGCGTATGACCAGGTCGGGGTTGGCGGCCACAGCATGGTTGGCATCGATCAAGGTGGTGATCACGGCATCGACAGCGCCGCTTTTGAGCAAGGCCATGGAATAGAAGGTGCTCTCGGTTTCGATCCGGCCAATGCGCGGATAGCGCGTGGAGAGCATGACGTCCATCGCGCTGTATCGGGTAATCGCGACCCGTCGGTCCTTCAGCTGTTCCAGGGAGGCGAATTGCCCCTTGTCAGCGAGGCTGACCAGCACATAGACGCTGTCCAGGTAGGGTCGGCTGATTTGCAGGGTCTGCTTGGCCACGCCATCGGTGGTGAGCGCCGCAATTACATCCGCCCGGCCGTCCTTGAGCCGGGCGATCATGTCGGCGATACCGCTGGCACGCTGCACCTCGAAGCGTAGGCCCGTGCGCAGGCGGATGAGCTCCAGCAGGTCGGCAGTGATGCCCCTGAAATAGCCCGAACTGTCGAAGAAGGACACCGGGGCTGCCGTGTCGTCGATCGCCACGCGCATGACAGGGTGGCGTTGCAGCCAGAATTCCTCAGTCTTCGTCAGTTGCAGCTTGCGGTCGGTCAACAGCAGGTCGCTGCCTGCACTCCAGCGCTTGAAGATGCTGGTGCGCAAGGTGGCGGACTGGCTGTCGAGCGTGGCGTTCACCAGCTCCATCAGCAGCGTGTCCTGCTGGCGCACGGCAAAACTGAAGCCGATGGCTTCGTGCTTGCTGAAATTGGCAATGCGCAGGCCAGGCAGGTGGCCGCGGTTGAGTTGATAGTGGGTGGAGATGGTGTCGCCGATGAACACGTCGGCTTGGCCGAATGCCACGGCATTCAAGGCTTGGGAAGACGAGCCGAACGCCAACAGATGGGCTTTCGGGTAGGCGCTGCCAACCTCCTGCCTTGGCAGGTAGTGGTAGAGCATGCCCAGGCGCATGTCTTCCAGGCCCATGTCCAGTGCGCGGCCTTCGTTTTCACGGGTGACCAGCACCGGTTGGTCAACCGCGTAAGGGTGCGAAAGTGCCAGGCCGTCCGTGGTTGCCTCATAGCCATTGGCGCTGCCGAGCAGGTCGATGTCGCCGCGTTTCAGTGCATCAACGGCAGCCTGACGGTTTGAAAAGCGCAGCACCCGCACCGGCAACTGCAAGGCGAGGCCGATCAGGTTGGCATATTCGGCGGTGAGGCCTTGATAGTCACGGCCGCCACTGGTGATGTCGAAAGGCGGGTAGTCGGGTGCTGAAGTGCCCAGCACCAGCTCGTGACGGCTTTCGAGCCATTGGTGTTGTTGGGGCGTGAGCGAAAGCGGAGCTGGCTTTGCCGGTGAACGTGCCAGCAGTGCGTAGGCAGAAGCGCTGTGTTGGTGGGCCTGGGCCCCAGCGCTGAACAGCGCCAGGGCGAGTAACAGCCGGGCGAGAAGGCGCGCCATGAAACCCTCAGACCAGCGCGTTGCGTTTGGCCATTTCGATCAGGTCCACCAAGGTGTCGACCTGGAGTTTGTGCATCAGGCGCTTCTTGTAGGTGCTGACCGTCTTGTTGCTAAGGAACATGCCCTTGGCGATTTCCTTGTTGCTTCGGCCTTGAGCGAAAAGTTGCAACACCATCAATTCACGGTCATTGACCTGTCGGAAAAGTTGCAGGTCTGCATTGACCGTCTGATTGTGTTTGATGGCCTGGCTGGGGAAATAGTTATACCCGGCCAGCACGGCTTTGATTGCACTGAGCAGTTCGCTCAGGTCTTCTTGTTTGCACACATAGCCTGCAGCGCCCGAGTGCATGCAGCGCACGGCGAACAACGCCGGGGACTGGGCGGTCAATACCAGCACCTTCAGTGGCAGGGACATGGCCTGGAACCGGGAAAGTACCTCAAGCCCGTCTAGCTTGGGGATGCTGATGTCGAGGATGACCAGGTCGGGCGTGGTCTCTCGAATCATCTGCATGGCATCTACGCCATTGTCCGATTCGCCGACGATCTTGTAGTTCTGATTCTCCAGCAACATACGGACGGCCAGACGGATAACGGGATGGTCGTCGACTATAAATACGGAATGCATGTTCAACTTCCCTGCGGGCGAGTGAGGGTGACGGCTGGCACCTTATCCCAGTTGGAAGTCATCGGGCATGCGAGGAAGGGCTATTAGCTCTATATGGGAAATGGCTTACAGGATAAAACAAATCGGGCTACGCAATGAGCGTATGGAACTCGATGTCAAACCTTGTTTGGTAACTTTTCATTGATTGTTAGTCGTGTTGTTTATCAGTGACTGGCATAGGTAGGAAGTTTCCTAGGTAGACAGGTGCAGCGAGCGCCTTAGCACAAGCTGCACCCGCCTGGCTCAGGTCGGGCTGGAGCGCCCGGTCATTTCGCGGGCCATTTCGCTGGCATAGCTGTCGGTCATCCCGGCGATGAAGTCGATCATGCGCAGGAACGCGCTGTGCAGTGAGGCGTGCGGGTCCGGTGCATTGTTGCCAATCAGGTCAAGTACACGGCGGCTCTTGAACGACGGTGTGCGGCCGCCGTGCTGTTCGAGGGCCGCGCCGCAGAAGGTGTTGAGGAGAATCTCGAGCGTGGTGTAGGCGCCGATCTCGTGCAGGGTCTTGCGTTTATCCTGGAAGATCTTGTTGCGCGCCATGTCTTTGGCTTGCAGTACACAGTGCTTGGCCGGGCCGTGCATGTGCTCGACCAGGTCGCCGCTCAGGTGCCCGCCAAGCAGCGCCGTTTGCTGCTCGACGAAGGCGCGGGCGGCGGCGTTGGTCAGGTGTTCGATGGCCTTGCCGCGCAAGATCGCCAGCTTGCGCCGGCGCGAGTCGCGGGGGCCGAGTTGGCGATAGGTCTCCGGCAGGTCGTCACCTACCAGGTCGAGCAGCAGCGCCTCGACTTCCGCATACTGCAGCAATTCCATTTCCACGCCGTCTTCCAGGTCGATCAGCGCGTAGCAGATGTCATCTGCGGCCTCCATCAGGTAGACCAGAGGGTGGCGTGCCCAGCGCTGGTCCTCCAATTGTGGCAGGCCCAGTTTGCGGGCGATCTGTTCGAGCAGTGGCAGTTCGCTCTGGTAGCTGCCGAACTTGTGTTTCTTGTAGCCCAGGGCATCGGCATGACGGGCGCTCCAGGGGTACTTCAAGTAAGTACCGAGGGTGGCGTAGGTCAGCCGGGTGCCGCCGTCGAACTGGTGATACTCCAGTTGGGTGAGGACACGAAAGCCTTGGGCGTTGCCTTCGAAGTTGAGGAAATCGGCACGCTCGTCGTCGCTCATGTCGTCCAACCAGCCACGCCCTGCTGCCTGCTGGAACCAGTGGCGGATGGCGTCTTCGCCGGAATGGCCGAACGGTGGGTTGCCAATGTCGTGGGCCAGGCAGGCCGATTGCACGATCATCCCCAGGTCACTGGGCTCGCACCAGTCCGGCAGGCTGTCACGCAAGGTTTCGCCCACCCGCATGCCGAGCGAGCGGCCGACGCAGCTGACTTCCAGTGAATGAGTCAGGCGCGTGTGAATATGGTCGTTGCTGGAGACGGGGTGTACCTGGGTCTTGCGCCCCAGACGGCGGAAGGCGCCGGAGAAGATGATCCGGTCGTGGTCCTTGTGGAAGGGGCTGCGCCCGAGTTCTTCGGGGCTGTACAGGGCTTTGCCCAGGCGTTCGCGGGTCAGCAGGGTATGCCAGTCCAAGGCTCGATCTCCTGTCGGTCGATGGGCATAGCTTCCTGGGTCGAGAGGCACCATGCAAGCTGAAGGTTGACGCGGTTTTTTGTAGGGGCAGCCTTGTGCTGCGAAGAGGCCGGTGTGGGCTGCAGGTATCTGCTTTGCCTGCACCGGCCTCTTCGCAGCACAAGGCTGCTCCTACACGGGGCGTGTTGGGGGCTAAATGTCAGGGTCGCCGGCCATTTTGCAGGTACAGGCGGATCAGCGGCAGCAAGCTGCTGCTTAGGCGTACCAGCCGGGTGAGGTTGCCGCTGCGTACGCCCTTGCCGGTCAAAAAGCCCAAGGCGACCACGGCGCCAATGCCCCACAGCGGGGCGTGCTTGATGCCAAGCCCCCCGTGCAGCGAACTGCCCATGCCGCGTATGCGCTGCAGGGGTTCGAGCAGCTGCCCCGACTCGTGGCGGATTTCCTGGCGGTGCATCTCCATGCGCAGGCGCAGCAGCGATTTGCGCAGTTCGCGTGGGTTACGGGTGTTAGGGAGTTCAGGCAGGCTCATGGCAACAGGCGCTCCCGGTCCTTGGCGAGTTCTTCGAGGGTCGCGCCGAAAGGCGATGACTCGTCGAACACTGCCGCTTTCAAACGCAACCCGCAGTACAGCGCGGCTAATCCATAGAACACGCACAGGCCGATGATGCCCGCCAGGCGATAACTGTCCCACAGCAGCACCAACAGCAACCCTGACAGTGCTGTCAGCAAGAGCAGGGCGAACACCAGTGCCAAGCCTGCGAACAGCAACAAGCTCAAGGTGCGGCCTTTCTGTTCCTGCAGCTCGATCCCGAACAGTTCGATGTGGCTGTGCAGCAGCCCGAGCATGGCCGCGCCCAGGCGCTTGCCGGAAGCGCTGGTGCCGATGGCGTCATTCTCCATGGGTGACCTCTCAGCGCCTGGCCAGCAGGCCGATCAACAGACCGACGCCTGCGGCGATGCCGATGGCCTGCCAGGGGTTCTCCTGTACGTACTGCTCGGCGCTGCCGAGGGCCGCCTGGCCACGGTCGCGCACCGATTCCTGGGTCAGTTGCAGGGTTTCGCGGGCCTGGGTCAGGCGGTCGTGGATCTGCTCGCGCAATTCATCCGCTTGGTCGCCGGCGAGGTTCGCCGTGTCGGCAAGCAGCTTCTCGGTATCGCGGACCAGGGCCTGGAAGTCAGCCATCAATATCTCTTGCGCAGTCTTTGCCGATTTGCTGGCCATGGGGTCTCTCCCTGTCGATGTGTGATGGTAGTTCGAGTGATAGCACGCGCGGAAGGTTCAAGTGCCTGTGCTGGTATGGGCTTTGCTAAGTCTTTGCCACGTTGCGGGGCGCCACCGGCGGGCATTGCGCCGATTCAGGGCACCCTGCGTGACGTGTACCGTTAAACCTTAACCCAATCCACGACAAACCCAAGAAAAAACCACGCAGGCCTCGCCCATGTCATCCGATAGGGCAGGGGGCTGGCACCGATTCGGTGCAGGGATGCAGGTTCTTGAACTGTCCTGGTGCCTTTTCAGCAGGTCTGCCTATTTCATGGAACACATGCACAGCGCGATGGACTCTCTGGTCCACGGTTCGAATACCCTGTTCATCCTCATGGGCGCCATTCTGGTGCTGGCCATGCATGCTGGCTTCGCTTTTCTCGAAGTGGGCACCGTGCGGCACAAGAACCAGGTCAATGCGTTGTCGAAGATTCTCAGCGACTTTGCCATCTCGGCGCTGGTGTACTTCTTCATCGGCTACTGGATCGCCTATGGCGTGAACTTCTTCCAGCCGGCGACGGCACTGGCAGCCGACCATGGCTATGCGCTGGTCAAATGCTTCTTTCTGTTGACGTTCGCGGCGGCCATCCCGGCGATCATCTCTGGAGGGATTGCCGAGCGGGCGCGTTTTGTCCCGCAGCTGTGTGCCACGGCGTTGATCGTGGCGTTTGTCTACCCGTTCTTCGAAGGCGTGGTGTGGAACGGCAACCTGGGCGTGCAGGCTTGGCTGCAAGCACGCTTTGGCGCGCCGTTCCATGACTTTGCCGGTTCCGTCGTGGTGCATGCCATGGGCGGCTGGCTGGCACTGGCCGCCGTCGTGCTACTGGGCGCCCGGCGCGGGCGGTACCGCGATGGGCGCTTGGTGGCCTTCGCACCGTCGAGCATTCCGTTCCTGGCGCTGGGGTCGTGGATCCTGATCATTGGCTGGTTCGGCTTCAATGTCATGAGCGCCCAGACCTTACAGGGGGTTAGCGGCCTGGTGGCGATCAACTCGTTACTGGCCATGGTCGGGGGCACCTTGGCGGCGCTGCTGGCCGGGCGTAACGACCCAGGGTTCTTGCATAACGGGCCGCTGGCTGGGCTGGTGGCGATTTGTGCTGGCTCCGACCTGATGCACCCGATTGGCGCGCTGGCCACCGGCCTGGTGGCCGGGGTGCTGTTCGTCTGGAGTTTTACCGCGGCGCAGAACCGCTGGAAAATCGACGACGTGCTGGGCGTGTGGCCGCTGCACGGCCTGTGTGGCGTGTGGGGTGGCATTGCCTGCGGCGTGTTCGGCCAGGCGGCGCTGGGCGGCATGGGTGGCGTCAGCTTGGTCAGCCAATTGCTGGGCAGCTTGATGGGGGTACTTGTGGCATTGCTGGGGGGCTTTACCATCTATGGTGCAATCCGCGCAGTGCACGGCTTGCGCTTGAGCCACGAGCAGGAGTTCCAGGGCGCGGACCTGTCGCTGCACCGCATCGGTGCAACCAGTCAGGATTGAGCGAGGTCAGGTGCGCGCAGGGCGGTACGGACCTAGAATAGGCTTTTCCAAAGCCAAACCGAGACCCGCCCCATGCTGCCTGAATGCCAACTGTTCGGCACCCTCGGCTGCCACCTGTGCGAAGTGGCCGAGGCCGTGCTGATGCCTTTCGTCGATTATGGCCTGTTGGTGGAACTGGTCGACATTGCCGATAACGAGGCCATGTTCGAGCGCTACGGCCTGATCATTCCCGTGCTGCGGCGGTGTGACACCGGCGCTGAGCTGCACTGGCCGTTCGATGCCGAGCAAGTGGTGACGTTTCTCGCGCCGTGAGCCCGAGGCTCTGGCCAATTTGCAGGTGCTGTGTGGCGCACTTGAAAGAATACGCGCGCTGTTCGGCGCACCGGTGGTCACGGGGTACCTGCCGGGGCTGCAATGAGCCGAGGGCGAATTGACGACGGCGAGGGCAAGTCCGTATGCTGTATATAAATACAGTATACGAGGTAAGGCCATGCTCAACGTCGAGCAACTCAAGTACAGCGTCAACCGCATGCCCGTCGAGCGGGTGTGCGACGCCGTTCTGGAACTGCGCCTCGAGGGCCTGGTGACCGATGACCGCACACCGTTCGGCAAGGTCCACTTCAACACCTGTTTTGCCGAAATCGAGGCCTTGTTCCAGCGTGCCGGCTACCACCGTGGGCTGGATGTGGTGGGTTATCAGGGGTTGTTGTATGCCTTGTATGACCCCGGCCGCTGGGAGGCGGTGCAGGTACTGCGTTGGTTGAAGGAGCGCAGCGAGGCGCGGGATCAGGCTGGTTGAGGTGGCGGGCTTGGGGGATAATGCGCGGCCTTGTACCTTTCGAGCACTGCCATGACCCCGCCTTTCGACCCCGCCCGCCAGCAAGCCAGCACGGTGTGCCTGCCACCCGGCAACTGGGCGACGGTGCTCGATTGCCTGTGTGACCATTTCAAGGCCATTGATCGCGCGCAGTGGCTTGACCGCTTTGCCCGAGGCCGGGTGCTGGATGCCCAGGGGCAGGCCATCCCTGCCGAACTGGCTTACCGACGTGGCATGCGCTTGCATTATTTTCGCGAGGTGCCGAACGAGCGGCCTATCCCTGTGCAGGAGGCCGTTCTGCACGTGGATGAGCACTTGGTGGTCGCCGATAAACCGCATTTTCTGCCGGTTACACCCACCGGTGAATATGTCGAGCAGACCCTGTTGCGCCGGCTGATCCGGCGCCTGGACAATCCGCATCTGGTGCCATTGCACCGCATCGACCGGCATACCGCAGGGCTGGTCCTGTTCTCTGCCAACCCGCAGACCCGCAGTGCGTATCAGCGCTTGTTCCCCGAGCGACGAATCGACAAGCGCTACCAGGCCATCGCCGCTGCCATGCCGCAGCATGAGTTCCCGTTGGTGCATAAAAGCCGTCTGGTGCATGGCGAGCCGTTTTTTCGCATGCATGAGGTCGAGGGCGCGGACAACAGCGAAACCTTTGCCCAAGTGCTGGAAACGCAGGGCAATTTGTGGCGTTACGGTTTGTCGCCTGTGACCGGCAAGACCCATCAGTTGCGTGTGCACATGGCGGCGTTGGGAGCGGCGATCTGCAACGACCCGTTCTACCCTGAACTGCTCCAGGTCGAAGACGATTACCAAAAGCCGTTGAAGTTGTTGGCGCAGAGCTTGCGTTTTGATGACCCGTTGACGGGGGAAGAGCGCTACTTCGAGACCCGGTTGCGCCTGGACTGGTAACGCCCCAGCCCACACCGGCCTCTTCGCAGCACAAGGCTGCTCCTACAAAAGCCCCGCGTCTCAGGGTTGAAGCGTACAGACGGGTAGCGCACCCGTCTGCCATCCGCGGTCTCTGTAGGAGCAGCCTTGCGCTGCGAAAGGGCCGGTGCAAGCAAAGCAGATATCTGCAGCCCACCCCGGCCTCTTCGCAGCACAAGGCTGCTCCTACAAAAGCGCAGCGTCTCAGCGGTTGAAGCGCTCCACCAGCGAGTACTGGCTCCCCGCCGTGCTGGTCAGCTCTTCGCTGAGCTGTGCCGAATGTTGGGCCTGTTCGGCGGTCTGGTCGGCCAGTGTGGCGATGGTGCTGATGTTGCGGCTGATCTCGTCGGCCACAGCGGTCTGCTCTTCGGTAGCGGCCGCAATCTGGGTCGCCATGTCGGTGATGTTGGCCACCGCTTCGCTGATTCCGACCAAAGCCTCATCGGCCTGCATCACCCGGTCGACCCCTTCCTGCGCCTGACGATGGCCGGTTTCCATGGTCAGCACCGCGTTGCTGGCGGTCTGCTGCAGCTTGGCGATCAGGTTGTGGATCTGCCCGGTGGACTCGGCGGTGCGCTGGGCCAACTGGCGTACTTCATCGGCCACGACGGCAAAGCCACGGCCCATCTCACCGGCGCGGGCCGCTTCGATGGCAGCGTTCAGTGCCAGCAAGTTGGTCTGGTCGGCGATGCCTTTGATCACATCGACCACACCGCCGATTTCGTCACTGTCCTTGGCCAATTGCGTCACCGTCTGGCCAGTTTCACCCACGGCGGCCGACAAACGCTCGATGGCCTCGCGGGTTTCACCGGCAATCTGCCGGCCCTGGCTGGTCAGGCGATTGGCTTCCTGGGTGGCGTCGGCGGTGCGCTGTACGTGGTTGGCCACTTCCTGGGTGGTGGCGGCCATTTGGTTGACGGCGGCTGCCACTTGTTCGGTTTCCACGCGCTGGCGCTCCAGCCCGGAGGAGCTCTGGTGGGCCAGCGCGTCGGATTGCCGTGCCTGTTCGCTGAGGTGTTCGGCACTGTCCTGCAGCCGCGTCAGGCAGGTCTTCATGCGTGCATCCTGGCTGAGCATGGCCATTTCCAAGCGGGCCTGAACCCCACGGCTGTCGGTGTACATCTGCGCGATCAGCGGGTCGGAGGTGGTTTGCTCGGCCAGCCGTAGTAGGCGCTTGAGGCCGCGCTGTTGCCAGGTCAGGCCGAGCAGGCCGAGCGGTACCGACAGGGCGGCGGCCAGGCCGAAGCCCCAGGAGTGGCCCAGCCAGTTGCCGATCAGGAAGCCCACTTGGCTGACCAGGATGAACGGCAGCCAGTCCTGCAGAATCGGCAGCCACTGATCGCGACGTGGCACCGCCGACTTGCCCTGGTTGAGGCGCTGGTAGAGGGCTTCGGCACGACGGATCTGTTCGGCGGTGGGCTTGACCCGCACCGACTCGAAGCCGACCACCTGGTTGTTGTCGAAAACCGGCGTGACATAAGCGTTGACCCAGTAGTGGTCACCGTTCTTGCAGCGGTTCTTGACGATGCCCATCCAGGGCTGGCCTTGCTTGAGGGTCTGCCACATGTGGGCAAATACCGCGGCCGGCACGTCAGGGTGACGCACCAGGTTGTGCGGCGCGCCGGTCAGCTCCTCGCGCGTGAACCCACTGATGTCGATAAACGCGTCATTGCAGTAGCTGATCACGCCCTTGGCGTTGGTGGTGGAGATCAACCGCTGCTGGGCAGGGAAAGTCCGTTCTCTCTGGGTAATCGGCTGGTTGTTACGCATGGGTCGGTAATCCGCAAGAATCCGCAAGGCTTTGGTGAGGTATCGGCAAGCCACTGGTTTTATTGAATGGATATTTAATGTGCTTGATTTGTGGCAATGAGCCATCTTCTGGTTTGAGCTAGGGAGCGGCTGATTTCGATGAAGATAGCGGCATTATTGCTAATTTATGACGGGCGGGTCGGATGATGACTTAGTGGGCGGCAAAGAGCCAGCATGCGTGAAGGGAGGAGGGGGGCGCCTCTAGGGCGTTGGCGTGTATGAGATCGAGCGCCGCCTGCGCGGCGCTTCGCAGCACAAGGCTGCTCCTACAGGTATTCCGGGCCAGTTACGCCTGTGCCGGCGCGCGACCGCTTCAGGAAAAATTGGCCCAAAAAAATGTAGGAGCAGCCTTGTGCTGCGAATCGCCGCGCAGGCGGCGCTGGATCTCAAGAGCGCCGCTAAACCACGGCTAAACCTACCCTCCAGCAATCAGCTGACGTAACACGTAATGCAAGATCCCCCCGGCCTTGAAGTACTCGACCTCATTCAGGGTATCGATCCGGCACAGCACGTCGATCTGCTCCTGTTGCCCGTCCTCACGAGTGATGCGCAGTTTCAGGCTCATGCCCGGCCGAATGTGCGCGTCGTTCAGGCCCAGCACATCGATCTTCTCTTTTCCGGTCAACGCCAGTTGCTTACGATCGTGCCCGGCGTTGAACTGCAACGGCAGCACGCCCATGCCCACCAGGTTTGAACGGTGGATACGCTCGAAGCTTTCCGCCAGCACTGCTTTGACCCCCAGCAGGTTGGTCCCTTTGGCGGCCCAGTCGCGGCTGGAGCCGGTGCCGTATTCCTGGCCGGCGATCACCACCAGCGGCGTGCCTTCTGCCTGATAGCGCATGGCGGCATCGTAGATCGACAGTTTTTCACCCGTGGGCACGTACAAGGTGTTGCCGCCTTCCTCGCCCGCGAGCATCTCGTTGCGGATACGAATGTTGGCGAACGTACCGCGCATCATCACCTCATGGTTGCCCCGCCGTGAACCGTAGGAGTTGAAGTCCCGCGGTTCCACACCCTTGTCGCGCAGGTAGCGCCCGGCAGGGCTGTCGGCCTTGATGTTGCCGGCCGGGGAGATGTGGTCGGTGGTGACCGAGTCGCCCAGCAGGGCCAGGATGCGTGCCCCTTGGATGTCCTTGATCGCTGGCGGCGGCCCGCCGATGCCGTCGAAGAACGGGGGGTGCTGGATGTAGGTAGACGCGTCCTGCCAGACGTAGGTGGCCGCTTGCGGCACCTCGATGGCCTGCCATTTTGCATCGCCCTTGAAGACTTCGGCGTACTCCTTGTGGAACATCGCGGTGTCGACCTGGGCCACGGCGGCGGCGATTTCCTGCTGGCTGGGCCAGATATCGCGCAGGTACACCGGCTTGCCGTCCTTGCCGGTACCCAGTGAATCGCGGGTAAGGTCAACGCGCACGCTGCCGGCCAGGGCATAGGCCACCACCAGCGGCGGCGACGCCAACCAGTTGGTCTTGACCAGCGGGTGCACGCGGCCCTCGAAGTTACGGTTACCCGAAAGCACCGAGGCCACGGTCAGGTCGGCGCTGCCAATGGCTTTCTCGATCGCCTCATCCAGTGGGCCGGAGTTGCCGATGCAAGTGGTGCAGCCATAGCCCACCAGGTCAAAGCCCAGCTCATTCAGGTACGGCGTCAGCCCGGCTGCCTCGAAGTAGTCGGTGACCACCTTGGAGCCAGGGGCCAGCGAGCTCTTGACCCAAGGTTTGCGCTGCAGGCCTTTTTCCAGGGCCTTTTTCGCCACCAGCCCGGCGGCCATCATCACGCTCGGGTTGGAGGTGTTGGTGCACGAGGTGATTGCGGCGATCACCACCGCGCCATCACGCAGGGTGTGGGTCTGGCCTGCGTGGCTGTAGTCGATTTCGCCCGCCTGGTCGGCGTTGCCCACCGCCACACCGCCGCCGCCTTCACTTTCCAGGCGGCCGACTTCCTTGGCCAGCGGCTTGGGCTGCAGTTCGATGAAGTGGTTGAACGCTTGGCTGACCTGGCCCAGGGCGACGCGGTCCTGAGGGCGCTTGGGCCCGGCCAGGCTGGCCTCGACCTCGTCCATGTCCAGCGCCAGCGTGTCGCTGAACAGCGGTTCCTGGCCTGGCAGGCGCCACAGGCCTTGTGCCTTGCAGTACTGCTCGACCAGTTGCACCGTTGCCTTCGGGCGGCCCGAAAGCCGCAGGTAGTCGAGGGTCACCTCGTCGACCGGGAAGAAGCCACAGGTGGCGCCATACTCGGGGGCCATGTTGGCGATGGTGGCGCGGTCGGCCAGGGGCAGGTCGGCCAGGCCGTCGCCGTAGAATTCGACGAACTTGCCCACCACGCCCTTCTTGCGCAGCATTTGTGTCACGGTCAGTACCAGGTCGGTGGCGGTGATGCCTTCACGCAGCTTGCCGGTGAGTTTGAAGCCGATCACTTCCGGGATCAGCATCGACACCGGCTGGCCGAGCATGGCCGCCTCGGCCTCGATGCCGCCAACACCCCAGCCCAGCACGCCCAGGCCGTTGATCATGGTGGTGTGCGAATCGGTGCCGACCAGGGTGTCTGGGAAGGCGTAGGTGCGGCCGTCTTCGTCGCGGGTCCAGACGGTGCGGCCCAGGTATTCCAGGTTGACCTGGTGGCAGATGCCGGTGCCCGGCGGCACGACGCGGAAGTTGTCGAAGGCGTTCTGGCCCCAGCGCAAAAAGGCGTAGCGTTCGCCATTGCGCTGCATCTCGATGTCGACGTTCTGGGTAAAGGCCTCGGGGGTGGCGTAGCGGTCGACCATCACCGAGTGGTCGATCACCAGGTCGACCGGCGACAGCGGGTTGATCCGCTGCGGGTCGCCACCGGCCTTGGCCATGGCGGCACGCATGGCTGCCAGGTCGACCACGGCGGGCACGCCGGTGAAGTCCTGCATCAGCACCCTGGCCGGCCGGTACTGGATTTCCCGGTCGGAGCGGCGCGCTTCAAGCCATTGGGCGATGGCGCGCAGGTCGTCGCCGGTGACGGTCTTGCCGTCCTCCCAGCGCAGCAGGTTTTCCAGCAACACTTTCAGCGACATGGGCAGGCGTTGCAGGTCGCCCAGCTGGCGGGCGGCCTCGGTAAGGCTGTAATAGTGATACGTAAGGTCATCGACCTTGAGGGTTTTGAGCGTGTTCAGGCTATCGAGCGAGGGCATTGCCAACTCCTTCTGCGCCGGTGGCCGGCAAATCGGGTGTTTGCCGGTGTCACCGCTCTGTTTCGATCCGCACGGTACGGACCTGGCTGAATGGTCAGGTTAGACCGGTTTGGCTTGGCTGACCCTTTTCTGGACCGGCGGGACGTGTCGCAGGTTCCGAACTTCCTTTATTATCGCCGCCCTGCCGGCGCCTGTTGCGCGCCCGCCGTAGTGGAGTGAGAGATGAGTACCCTGTTCATGCATTGCCGGCCCGGTTTCGAGGGCGAGGTCTGCGCCGAAATCAGCGAACACGCTGCCCGCCTGGGGGTTGCCGGCTATGCCAAAGGCAAACCGCAGAGCGCCAGCGCCGAGTTTGTCTGCACCGAGGCCAACGGCGCCGAGCGACTGATGGGGGAACTGCGCTTCGCTGAGCTGATTTTCCCGCGTCAGTGGGCCCGCGGCGGTTATGTCGAGTTGCCAGAGAGCGACCGCATCAGCGTGTTGCTGGAGCACCTGGCCGACCTGCCTGTCTTCGGCAGCCTGTGGCTGGAGGTGCTCGACAGCAACGACGGCAAGGAACTGTCGACGTTCTGCCGTAAATTCGAAGTGCCCCTGCGCAAGGCCCTGGAAAAGGCCGGCCGCCTGGTCGAAGACGCCAGCCGCCCGCGGCTGTTGCTGACCTTCATCACTGGCCGGCGCGTGTTTGTTGGCCTGGCCGCAGGCAACAACAGCGCCCTCTGGCCGATGGGCATCCCGCGCCTGAAGTTTCCCCGTGAGGCGCCCAGCCGTTCAACCCTGAAGCTGGAAGAAGCCTGGCACCAGTTCATCCCCCGCGAGCAGTGGGAGCAGCGTCTGGGCGACGACATGACCGGGGTCGATCTCGGCGCCTCGCCGGGTGGCTGGACCTACCAGCTGGTGCGCCGCGGCATGCTGGTCACCGCCATCGACAACGGCCCGATGGCCGAAAGCCTGATGGACACCGGGCTGGTCCAGCACCTGATGGCAGATGGGTTTACCTGGCAGCCGAAGCAGCCGGTGGACTGGATGGTTTGCGACATCGTCGAGAAGCCGGCGCGGACCACTTCGCTGATCGAGACCTGGCTGGGGGAAGGCCTGTGCCGCGAGGCGGTGGTCAACCTCAAACTGCCGATGAAGCAGCGTTACGCCGAGGTGCGGCGCCTGCTCGACCGCATGGAAGCCACGTTCAAGGCGCGCAAGATCCGGGTTTCGATCGCCTGCAAGCAGCTGTATCACGACCGTGAGGAAGTGACCTGCCACCTGCGCAGGCTGGACCTGAAGCCGCGTTGAGTGCAGGGGCGGCGCGTGGCCCTTGGTCCGCGCCGCACGATGCGCGACAATGACGATCATTTTTGGAGCCACCCATGACTGACTTCACCCCCGACGCCGTCCTCGATGCCACCGGCCTGAACTGCCCGGAGCCTGTGATGATGCTGCACCAGCACGTCCGGGACCTGGCTGCTGGTGGCCTGCTCAAGGTCATCGCCACCGACCCGTCGACCCGCCGCGATATCCCCAAGTTCTGCAACTTCCTCGGCCACGAGCTGCTGCAGCAGCAAGAGGATGCGGGCACCTTCCTGTACTGGATCCGCAAGAAAGCCGACTGAGCCGCTCTGGAACACGCCGCGCGTAGCGCCTACACTGCGTTCCCCTGACAGGAGAGCGCCATGCTGATAGTTGCCGACGAGAACATTCCGCTGCTCGATGCCTTCTTTGAAGGTTTCGGCGAGATCCGCCGCTATCCGGGCAGAAGCCTTGATGCCGCCAGCGTCAAGGACGCCGACGTACTGCTGGTGCGTTCGGTGACCAAGGTCGACCGCCAGCTGCTCGAAGGCAGCCGGGTGCGTTTTGTCGGCACTTGCACCATCGGCACCGACCACCTCGACCTGGACTACTTTGCCGAAGCGGGCATCCACTGGAGCAGCGCGCCGGGCTGTAATGCCCGCGGTGTGGTGGACTACGTGCTGGGCAGCCTGTTGACCCTGGCCGAGCTGGACGGTGTGGCGCTGCCTGCGCGCACGTATGGCGTGGTGGGCGCAGGGGAGGTCGGTGGCCGCCTGGTGCGTGTACTGCATGGCTTGGGCTGGAAGGTGCTGGTGTGTGACCCGCTGCGTCAGGCCGCCGAAGGGGGCGATTACGTCAGCCTCGAGACGGTGCTGGAACAGTGCGATGTCATCAGCCTGCACACCCCCTTGCAGCGTGGCGGCGAGCACCCTACTTGGCACCTGCTGGGCCAGGCGCAACTGGCGCAGCTGCGCCCCGGCGCGTGGCTGATCAACGCCAGCCGTGGCCCGGTGGTGGACAACGCGGCCTTGCGTGAGCTGCTGCTGGACCGTGAAGACGTGCACGCCGTGCTCGATGTGTGGGAAGGCGAACCGCAGGTCGACCTGCAACTGGCCGACCTGTGCACGCTGGCGTCGCCGCACATCGCCGGCTACAGCCTTGATGGCCGGCAGCGTGGCACGGCGCAGATCTATCAGGCGCTGTGCCGTTTTCTCGGCCAAGCTGAGCGCGTGAACCTGGCCGACCTGCTGCCCAAGCCGCCGCTGGCGCAGATCGAGCTCGATGCCAGTACCGACCCGGCCTGGGCCTTGGCCACCCTGTGCCGCGCCGTGTACGACCCGCGCCGTGACGACGCGGACTTCCGCCGCAGCTTGAGCGACGACCCAGCCGAGCAGCGCGCGGCCTTCGATCAGTTGCGCAAGCAGTATCCGCCGCGGCGTGAGGTCGAAGGGCTGGCGGTGCGGATTCGTGGCGAGTCGCCGCAACTGGCGCAGTTGGTCAGTGCGTTGGGTGGGGTGTTGGTCTGAGTGACGGGCAATAAAAACCCGGCGCACGCGCCGGGTTGTAATGAATTCGCCGATCAGCCCTTCTGGGCTTTTCCGACCCGGCTTTGTTCCAGCTTCTCGCAGGCTTTCTGGATCATCTGCTCGGTGATCGGAACCTCGCGCCCCTGGGCGTCGATGATCGAACCGCACGCCTGAGGTTGCGGGGTGTTCTGCGGTTTTGCGGTGTCGCTGCCATGCTGCAAGCTCATATCGGTCTCCTCATCAGGTTGAAACTCAGGGTAACCCTGTGCGATGACTGGCCAGTGACAGCCCTTGGGCGTCATGGCAGAAACAGTCCAACAGAAACGGCGCTAAAGCTCCAGAGGCTGTTTAGATCGAAAAGCTATAGCCACCCTCGGTCGCTCCTCGCGTGCCGATGAGTGGTAGTCTGCTGCATCCTCGCCGTTTTGGTTGCCGCCATGCCCGAATCCGTTTCTGCAGGTCAACGTCGCGCTTTGCGCCTGAGTTGGCAGTTCGTTCGCCCGTACCGCCGGCAGATGCTGCTGGCGTTGCTGGCCTTGGTGGTCACCGCTGCTATCACGCTGTCGATGGGGCAGGGCATTCGCCTGCTGGTGGACCAGGGTTTCATGACCCGTTCCGCGCACCAGCTCAACCAGACCATAGGCCTGTTCCTGCTGCTGGTGCTGGCACTGGCGGTAGGGACGTTCAGCCGCTTCTACCTGGTCTCATGGATAGGCGAGCGCTGTGTGGCTGATATTCGCCGCGCGGTGTTCGATCATCTGGTCGGCCTGCACCCAGGCTTTTTCGAGGACAACCGCAGCTCCGAGATCCAGTCGCGGCTGACGGCCGACACCACGCTGTTGCAGTCGGTGATCGGCTCTTCGCTGTCGATGTTCCTGCGTAATGCCTTGATGGTGATCGGGGGCGTGGTGCTGCTGTTTATCACCAACCCCAAGCTGACCAGCATCGTGGTCGTGGCCTTGCCACTGGTGCTAGCACCGATCCTGTTGTTTGGCCGTCGTGTGCGCAGCCTGTCGCGGCAGAGCCAGGATCGCGTGGCAGATGTCGGCAGCTACGTGGCCGAGACCCTTGGGCAGATCAAGACCGTCCAGGCCTACAACCACCAACCGCTCGATCGCGAGCTGTTCGCGGGCACTGTCGAGGCGGCCTTCAACGTGGCCAGGCAGCGTATTGCCCAGCGCGCCTGGCTGATCACCCTGGTCATCGTGCTGGTACTGGGCGCTGTGGGCGTCATGCTCTGGGTGGGCGGCATGGACGTGATCGCCGGGCGTATTTCGGCAGGCGAACTGGCCGCCTTCGTGTTTTATAGCCTGATCGTCGGCAGCGCCTTCGGCACCCTCAGCGAGGTGATTGGCGAGCTGCAGCGTGCCGCAGGTGCGGCCGAGCGCATTGCCGAGCTGTTGGCGGCGCGCAGTGCGATTCTGCCGCCCCACGTAGCGGCCTCGTTACCGCACGGCCGTGTGACGGGGCATATCGAGTTACAGCAGGTGCACTTTGCCTACCCGTCACGGCCCACAGTCGCTGCCATCGACGGCCTGAGCCTGACAATCGAGCCGGGGCAGACCGTGGCGCTGGTCGGGCCTTCGGGCGCTGGCAAATCCACCCTGTTCGACCTGCTGCTGCGGTTTTACGACCCTCAGCAGGGGCGCATCCTGCTCGACGGGCAGGCTGTTACCGAACTCGACCCCGCCGAGCTGCGCCGGCAGTTCGCCCTGGTTGCGCAGAACCCTTCGTTGTTTCGCGGCACGGTAGAGGCCAACATTCGCTATGGCCGGCCAGAAGCAACGCTGGCGGAAGTCGAAGCAGCGGCCCGTGGTGCGCACGCCGACGGGTTTATCCAGCAGTTGCCGCAGGGTTACCAGACACAACTGGGGGAGGGCGGTATTGGCCTTTCTGGCGGGCAGCGGCAGCGCTTGGCAATTGCTCGTGCGTTGCTGGTAGATGCGCCGATCCTGTTGTTGGACGAGGCCACCAGCGCCCTCGACGCGCAAAGCGAACACCTGATCCAGCAAGCCCTTCCCAGCCTCATGGCCGGTCGCACCACGCTGGTGATTGCCCACCGCCTGGCCACGGTGCAGCACGCTGATCGCATCGCGGTGATCGACAAGGGGCGTGTGGTGGCAGTGGGCACACATCGCCAGCTGATCGAAGAAAGCCCGCTGTATGCCCGGCTGGCCTCGCTGCAGTTCACCACAGGCTAGCCTGTCTTGGTTATGTAACATTTCTGTAGGAATTGCCTGACACTATTGGCCTCAAATGTTGCGCAAGTGCTCAAGCTGGCTGCTATCGAACGATGGCAGCCTTTTTTTTGCGCGCCAGCCTACGAGGACATGGAGTGTCTTTCCCAGCGCTGCCGGTGTGCGCTGTTCCTTTCCTACTGGTCTTGAGATCTGCGATGTTGCGTAAATCCCTCAGAGTGCAAATTCTCTCCCTGCTTGGCGGCAGCTTGGCGGCCATGCTGCTGATCGCCCTGGTGTGTTTCCAGTTTTTGTCTTCCAGCGTGCGTGGCTATGCCGAGTTGGTCGATGGCCCGCTGCGCGCTTCGCAATTGATCGATGAAGCCAACCTGCAGTTCAAGGTCCAGGTGCAGGAATGGAAGAACGTGCTGTTGCGCGGTCGCCAGCCCGCCGAGCTGGACAAGTACTGGCAGCAGTTTCAGGCGCGCGAGCAGCAGGTTCAGCAGTTGCTGGGGCAATTGATCGACAGCAGTGACACTAGGCTCAAAGCCCCCTTGCAGCAGCTGCGAGATAGCCATCGGCAGTTGGGCCAGGCCTATGCGCAGGGCCGCAATGCGTTTATCGCTGCAGGGGGCGACCCGGTAGCAGGCGACCTGGCGGTCAAGGGCGTGGACCGTGCCGCCAGCGAACAGATGAGCGAACTGGTCGAACAACTGCGCGGCGATGCCCGTGAACGGGCTGCGGCCATCAATGCCAGCGCTGAGCGCACCGTGTGGCTGGGCCTGCTGGTGATGCTGGCGTCGGCGGTGCTGGTTGGCCTGCTCAGCCTGTGGCTGATCAACCGCAGCCTGATCGAACCGATCCGCCAGTTGATCGACTATGTCGCGCAACTGAGCCAGGGCCGCTTCGGCGCCCGCGTCGACAGCCGCCGCGAGGATGAGCTGGGGCGTTTGGCACGGGCGGCCAATACCCTGCGTGACTTTTTGGCCGAGACCGTCGGCCGGCTGCAGGACAACGCCCAAGAGCTGGAAGGCGCCAGTGGCCAGTTGCGCAGCATCGCCGCCGACATGGCGCGCGGCACGCATGACCAGTTCCAGCGCACCGACCAAGTGGCGACGGCCATGCATGAGATGTCCGCCACTGCCCAGGAAGTGGCCCGCCACGCCGTCGACGCCGCCCGCGCTGCCGATGATGCCGACCACAGTGCACAGGCTGGTGAGCAGGTGATGCAGCAGACCATCGACATCATTGGCGTGGTCAACCGCGAAATCGCCGGCACGGCGGCGGTGATTCGCGACCTGGAACATGACAGTACGCGGATCGGCAAGGTGCTCGAAGTCATCCGTGGCATTGCCGAGCAGACCAACCTGCTGGCGCTCAACGCCGCCATCGAAGCAGCCCGCGCGGGCGAGGCCGGACGAGGCTTTGCGGTGGTGGCGGACGAGGTGCGCAGTTTGGCCCAGCGCACGGCCGCGTCGATTGCCGAGATCAACCAGATCATCGAGGCGGTGCAGTCGGGTGCGGTGGAGGCGGTCAAAGCCATCGAAAGTGGCCAGCAGCGCAGCGAAGAGGGGGCCGAGCAGGTCCAGCAGGCCGGGCAGATGTTGCAGCGCATCACCTTGGCGGTGGAGGCCATCCGCGACATGAACCGGCAGATCGCCACGGCGGCGGAGCAGCAGACCAGTGTGGCCGAGGATATTTCGCGCAACCTGATCGAGATTACCCGCATCGCCACCACCAACCAGGAAGCAGTGCAGCAGACCGAACAGGCTGGGCAGCGTTTGCATGGGTTGTCGGGGCAGTTGGGCGAAGTGACGTCGCGGCTGACGGCCTGACCTGCTGTTCAGGGCCGCTGCGCGCCCCATCGCCGGCAAGCCGGCTCCCACAGGTATGGCGCAAGTCTCAAGCAATCCAGTGCCGGTGTGGGAGCCGGCTTGCCGGCGATGGGGCGCGCAGCGGCCCCGGGGAAATCCGCCATCAACCTAGCGAACCTGGCGTAAGTGTGGCGGATTGTCGCCATGCGACCCGCTGCCTCACCCCTTAGCCATTGGTCTAAGCCCGGTTGGCACATTCCCTGCTTAAGCGCGCCCGGGCCACGGCCCGAGGCGATCGTGCCCCGATCCCGCGAAACACCCAACGAGAACACAACAACATCCGGGCGTGCATGCCGGGGCCAACGACTGCCAATCCTTCACATCAATTGGATTGAGCTAATGAAAAAAATACTGCTGACGCTCCTTTGCCTGAGCGTCATCGGCTGCTCCAAACCCGCGGAGCCGGAAAAGACCGTCGACGTTCTGCTGATTGGCGGCGGCATCATGAGTGCAAGCCTGGGCACTTACCTCACGGAGCTTGAGCCGAACTGGAAGGTCGACGTCTACGAGCGCCTGGACCAGGTCGCCGAAGAAAGCTCCAATGCCTGGAACAACGCCGGCACCGGCCACTCCGCGTTCTGCGAGCTGAACTACACCAGTGTCGGTAAGGATGGCAGCATCGACATCAGCAAGGCCGTGGGGGTCAACGAGCAGTTCGAGGTGTCCAAGCAGTTCTGGGCCTACCAGGTCGAGCAAGGCGTGCTGAGCAACCCGAAGTCGTTCATCAACAACGTGCCGCACATGAGCTTCGTCTGGGGTGACGACAACATTGCCTTCCTCCACAAACGCGTCGATGCCCTGCAGCACAGCTCGCTGTTCCGTGGCATGGAAATCAGCGAAGACCACGAGCAGATCCGCCACTGGGCACCGCTGGTGATGGAAGGCCGCGACCCTGCGCAGAAGGTCGCCGCCACGCGCATGGCAATCGGCACCGACGTGAATTTCGGCGAGATCACCCGTCAACTGTTCGCGTCGATGACCCGCAACCCCAACGTCACCCTGAACCTCAGCCACGAAGTGCGTGACATCGTGCGCAACGACGATGGGACCTGGCGTGTGGTGGTGGCCGACCTGGCCAAGGGCGGTCACGAGGTGGCGGTCAATGCCCGGTTCGTCTTCATCGGTGCCGGGGGTGGCGCGCTCAAGCTGCTGCAAAAATCGGGCATCCCCGAGGCCGAAGGCTATGCCGGCTTCCCGGTGGGCGGTCAATTCCTCATGACGGATAACCCGGACGTGGTTGCACGCCATCAGGCCAAGTTGTATGGCAAAGCCTCGGTCGGCGCACCGCCGATGTCGGTCCCGCACCTGGACACCCGGATGATCGACGGCAAGCAAGTGTTGCTGTTCGGGCCGTTCGCGACCTTCTCCACCAAGTACCTCAAGCAGGGCTCGTTGCTGGACATGTTCGCCTCGCTGAACAGCCACAACGTGCTGCCCATGGTGAACGCCGGCATCGACAACATCGACCTGAGCACGTACCTGATGGGGCAGTTGATGCTCAGCTTCGATGACCGCATGAATGCGTTGCGCGAGTACTTCCCCAATGCCAAGAACGCAGACTGGAAGCTGCTGCAGGCCGGTCAACGCGTGCAGGTGATCAAGAAGGACCCCGTGCTCGGTGGCGTGCTGCAGTTCGGTACTGAAGTGGTCGCCGCCCAGGATGGCAGCATTGCTGCACTGCTGGGAGCTTCCCCGGGTGCCTCGACCGCCGCGCCAATCATGCTGACCGTGCTGGAGAAGACCTTCAAGGACCGCCTCAAAACCCCTGAATGGCAGGCCAAGCTGAAGCAGATCGTGCCCAGCTATGGGCAAAAGCTGAACAACGACCTGGCGCTGACCAACCAGACCCGGGCGTGGAGCAGCGAGCGCCTGCAACTGCTGTATGTGCCGGTACAAGCCGAGCAATAAGTAGCGTTGCTTCACTGACTGTAGGAGCAGCCTTGTGCTGCGAAGAGGCCGGTACAGGCACCCACTGATGGGTAGGCCTGCGCCGGCCTCTTCGCAGCACAAGGCTGCTCCTACAGGTCGGCGGTATTTTGCAGGTCAGCGGTATTTCTTACGCACAACTAATGGCAGGCCAAGCTGAAGCAGATAGTGCCCAGCTATGGGCAAAAGCTGAGCCGAGCAATAAGTTGCGTCACTGACTGTAGGAGCAGCCTTGTGCTGCGAAGAGGCCGGTACAGGCACCACTGATGGGTAGGCCTGCGCCGGCCTCTTCGCAGCGCAAGGCTGCTCCTACAGGTCAGGGGGATTTTTTCGCGCACAACAAAAAGCCCGCGCAAGGCGGGCTTTTTGAATAGGATTTGGTCGGAGAGACAGGATTCGAACCTGCGGCCTTCTCGTCCCGAACGAGACGCGCTACCTGGCTGCGCTACACTCCGATGAACGAAATCCTACTGCATCCCTTTTTCGCACGCAAGCCCTTGTTGTTAAAAGGGCGTTTGCCAAAAAGGGGTGCTGAATCACAGCTCTTTGACGGTACGAATCTGGTCTTTGTTCAGGCGCGTACGCTTGCCGTCGAGTTGCTCGAATTCGTAGAAACCAGAGTCCTCGTCAAAGGACGGGGTGTCCACTGCCTGGATCTCGCGGCCATCATTCAGGGTAATGACGGTCGGCGATGCGCAGCCGGCGAGGGCGCCCAGGCCCAAGGCAAGCAGGAAGGCGGGAAGGGTCCGTTGAATCATCGTGTTTCTCCAGTGCGACAGTGCTAGATGACTTTAAGACGCAGGGCGTCCACGCAAGTTCCTTTCCAGTGCAGCATAGCGGTAAAGCCAGGGTATTGACCAAGGGCAAGCCACAGGGGCACGAGGTTGTATCGGGGGGTGCTGTGTTATAAATGCGCCATCCCATCTTCTTGTGACGGACCCCCATGAAAGCCAAGGCAGATACCCCCTTCGTGCCCCTGAACATCGCCGTGTTGACGGTCAGCGACACGCGCACCTTCGACAATGACACCTCCGGTCAGCTGTTCGTCGATCGCCTGACTGCGGCCGGCCACCAGTTGGCATCGCGGGTATTGCTCAAGGACGACCTGTACAAGATCCGCGCCCAGGTCGCGACCTGGATCGCCGATGACGCAGTGCAGGTGGTATTGATCACCGGCGGTACTGGGTTCACCGGCCGCGACAGCACCCCGGAGGCCGTGGCCTGCCTGCTGGACAAGCAGGTGGACGGTTTCGGTGAGCTGTTCCGGCAGATTTCCGTGGCCGACATCGGTACCTCCACCGTGCAATCGCGGGCCCTCGCTGGCCTGGCCAATGGCACGCTGGTGTGCTGCTTACCGGGCTCGACCAATGCGGTACGCACCGGTTGGGACGGCATCCTGGCCGAGCAGCTCGATGCCCGCCATCGCCCGTGCAATTTCGTGCCCCACCTGAAGCAGGCAGCGGCCTGTGAAAGCCGTGGTTGAGTCTGCCCAAGCCCGGCCCCTGATGCCGGTGGAAGACGCATTGGCGCGGCTGCTGGCCTTGGCAGAAGCCGCACCCATCCAGGACATCGAAAATGTGTCGCTGGCCGACGCCGAGGGACGCGTGCTGGCGCGTGACCTGGTGGCCTCGCTCGACCTGCCGCCCTGGCCGAACAGCGCCATGGACGGCTATGCCCTGCGCCTGGCGGATTGGCAGGGTGAGCCCTTGCCGGTCAGCCAACGGATTTTTGCCGGCCATGCGCCGCAGCCGCTGCAGCCGGGTACCTGTGCCCGCATCTTCACCGGCGCGCCGGTGCCGGCTGGCGCCGACTGCGTCGAAATGCAGGAAAACGCCGAAGTGGCTGACGATGGCCGGGTGCGCTTCCTCGAACCGCTGAAGGTCGACCAGAACATTCGTCCGCAAGGCCAGGAAACACGCCAGGGCGAGCAGGTGATGAGCGCCGGCACACGCTTGGGCCCGATAGAGCTGGGCTTGGCCGCGACCCTTGGCCAGGCCCGTCTGGATGTGGTGCGTAAAGTGCGCGTGGCGGTGCTGTCGACCGGTGACGAGCTGATCGAGCCTGGCCTGCCCCTGGGGCCAGGGCAAATCTACAACAGCAACCGCCGCTTGCTGGTCAGCTGGCTGCAACGCTTGGGTTGTGAGGTGCGGGATGCGGGGATTTTGCCCGATGACCTGGCGCGCACCCGTGAATGCCTGGCGGCATTGGGCGATGTCGACTTGATTTTGTCTACCGGTGGCGTTTCCGTGGGCGAGGCTGATTACCTGGGTGCCGCCCTGCGCGAGGCCGGCGAGTTGGCCTTGTGGAAGCTGGCGATCAAACCGGGCAAGCCGCTGACCTTCGGGCACTTTCGTGGCGTCCCGGTGATTGGTTTGCCGGGCAACCCGGCGTCCACGCTGGTCACGTTCGGGTTGCTGACCCGGCCGTATCTGTTGCGCCGCCAAGGCGTGGCCGATGTCACGCCGCTGCGCTTCGACATGCCAGCGGGCTTCGACTGGCCCAAGCCAGGTACGCGCCGCGAGTACCTGCGCGCACGCATCGAGCAGGGCCAGGTGCGTATCTACAAAAACCAGAGCTCTGGCGTGCTGCGCAGCGCGGCCTGGGCCGAGGGCTTGGTCGAGGTGCGTGAAGGCAGTACGCCGAAGCAGGGCGACAGTGTGCCGTTCATCCCTTTCAGCGAGCTACTTGGTTGAGCGCCCAAGCCAGCCGCCCGCCAGTGGTGTGTCGCTGGCGGGTTGCACCTGGTTGAGGCGCATGTGCACGTTTTCCAATTGCTGGGCGGCAATACTCCAATCGTGACGCTGGCGGGCGAATTGCCGGCCGGCTTCGCTCAATTGGGCCATGCGCCAAGGCTGGTTGAGCAGTTGGGTGATCAGCAGGGCCAGTTGGTCACCATCGTCACTGCCCAGGTAGTGTTCGCCGTTGTTCACGGCCAGCCCTGATACCCCCTTGCTGGTGGTGATGACCGGCAGCCCCGCAGCCATCGCCTCGAGCAGCTTCACCTTGGACCCTCCGCCATACAGCAGCGGGGCGAAGAACAGTGCCGAGCGACGTTGCAGCTCGCGCAGGTCGGGGCGGTAGCCGACCCACTCGATCCGTGGGTCGTTCCAATGCAGCTTCCAGCTGGCCGGCAGGGCGTGGCCGGCTATGGCCAGGCGCACGGCCGGGTTACTCATCCACACCTGCGGCATGATCTCTTCCAGCGCCCATTCGATGGCCTCAAGGTTCGAGCCATATTCGAAGTTGCCGACAAACAGCAGGCGCTGGCTGTGCAACGCCGGTTGCACGTGCTGGTAGAAATCGCAGTCCACGCCACTGACCACCACATTTACCGGGCGCCCACTGATCTGGGCGATCAGTTCGGCGTCGTGGCTGCTGACCGCCACCACTTCGCTGGGTTGGCGCAGCACCCGCTGCTCCCAGCGCCGATAGCGCCAGCGGTCGAATGCATTGAGCGGGCGCAGCCACAGCGGCAGGCGGTCATGGCAGGCGCCGCCCATCACCGATTCCAGGGTGTGCTCGCTGAGCATGAAGGGCAGCCCGCGCGCCTGCAGGGCTTTTTCGAACGGCTGGAAACTGTAGCTGTGCTCGATCTGGATGACGTCCCAGGGTTCGTCCAGCAGTTGCTCGAAGCGGTGCCTCAGGCAGGGCGCCAAACCATTGATGATCGCCCGCATGGGATAGTCGATGATCGGTGACGCCAGCAGGTTGAGTGGGCTGTGCAGGGCGCGCCTGGGCAACACGATCAGGCGCTCGACCCAGGGTTCAAGGGCTTCACGGGCCGCATCGTTCAGGGGGATCTTGGACTGCACCAACAGGGTGATCCGGTGCCCACGCTGGGCGAGTTCGCGCAGCAGGTGATATTGCCGAGTCTTGCCGCCGCTGGTGGTCGGCCAGGGTAAGTAGGGCAGTGTCCAGAGAATGCGCATGACCCGGAACCCTCGTAACAGATCGCGGATAAAAAGACGCGCCCGTCGGCAGTCAGCCGATCACTGCTGCCGGGGCGCGTCCATGGCTGTCGGTGGAGCAGACATCAGGTGATAAAAAGTCAATAGTTTGACTCTTTGGTAAATTTATTCACCTGGGTCAAATACTTGTCAAAGGTGGCTTTCCTGAGCATAGCCGTGCATTCGCGGGCGTGTAAAAAATGGGTGAAATCCAGTGTTATTGTGCTGGGCATGCAACGATCGGTGTGTGTCGGTGGTCGAGATCTGGGTTAGCTATTTTTTCATGGAGAAGCGCGATGCAAGGGCGCAAGGCAATGTTGATCCTGCACGGCAAGCAGGCGATGAACGAAGCGCTGCGCAGTGCCGTGCTGGCGATGCGCGAGAGCGGCTGGGTTCTGGATGTGCGGGTCACCTGGGAAGCCGGGGACGCTCAGCGCCTGGTGGGCGAGGCGCTGGCCGCTGGCTACACCCATATTGTCGCGGGCGGCGGTGATGGCACGTTGCGCGATGTCGCTGAAGCCATGGGCTTGGCAGCGTCCCAGGCCAGCCTGGCGCTGTTGCCCTTGGGCACCGCCAATGATTTCGCCAAGGCTGCGGGCGTGCCGCTGGAGCCGGACGCCGCACTGGCACTGCTGAACACCCCGGCGCGGCCTATCGACCTGGGCCAGGTCGGTGGTCAGCTGTTCCTCAACATGGCCACCGGCGGCTTCGGCAGCCAGGTCACGGCCAACACCTCGGAGGACCTGAAAAAGGTCCTGGGGGCTGCGGCCTACCTGTTCACGGGGCTGTCGCGCTTCAGCGAGTTGCAGGCAGCCTCAGTGGAGCTGCAGGGCCCCGACTTTCACTGGCAAGGTGATCTGCTGGCGCTGGGCATTGGCAATGGCCGGCAAGCCGGCGGCGGGCAGGCACTGTGCCCCGAGGCGCTGGCAGACGATGGCCTGCTGGATGTCGCCATACTGCCAGCGCCGCAGGAAGTGGTGGGGGCGTTGCGCGACCTGCTGGCCGGGGATGGGTTGTTTGTCCGGGCCAGGCTGCCCTGGGTTGAGATCAAGAGTTCGCAGGGGCTGGACATCAACCTCGACGGTGAGCCGCTGCAGGTCGACAGCCTGCGCTTCGAGGCAAAGCCCGCCGCGTTGCAGGTGCACTTGCCGGTCGACTCGCCGTTGCTCAGTCGTCCAGGCTGATGATTTTTTCGCGCACCGCGTACAGCACCAGGCCCGCCACATCGTGAATCTGCAGGCGTTTCATGATTTGCGAACGGTGGGTTTCCACGGTTTTGATCGAGAGCCCCAAGCCACTGGCGATCTCCCGGGTGGATTTGCCGCGCACGATCAGGCGCAGGATTTCCAGTTGGCGTGCGGTCAGGTTGTGGCGGTCGCGGTTCGGTTGCTTGCGGTGCTGGGTATGCAGCAGCGCCTGGTTGATGACGGTGTGGGCGATCGCCGGGCTGAGGTAGCGCTCGCCGTTGCGCAAGGCGCTCAGGGCCTGCTCCAGCTCGGTCGCGCTGGTGTCCTTGAGCAGGTAGCCATGGGCGCCGCTTTCCAGGGCCCGCATGATCAGGTCCGGGTCGGTGTGCATCGACAGGATCAGCACCTTGCAGGTGCTGCCGCTGGCGCGCAGTTGCGTCAGGGCATCGAGGCCGCTGGTCGAGCGCATGGAAATGTCCAGCAGGACGATGTCGGGTGCCAGGTTGCGCACGTGCTCGAGCAGCAGGTTGCCGTCATCGGCTTCACCGGCCACGCAGTAGCCCGGGATGTCGGAGACCAGTGCACGGACCCCGGCGCGGATCAGCGAGTGGTCGTCCACCAACAGCAGTCTACAGGTCATGGGCGGTAAAGCTCCTGGCGCGTTCCTGGGTGCGTGGCGGCCACGGGAACAGCGCTTCGATCTGCGTGCCCACGCCAAGCTGGCTGGTGATGTCGAGACGCCCCTGCAAGGCCGTCACCCGTTCCTGCATGCCGGCCAAACCGCGTTGCCCTGCTTCGGCCGGGTGCCTGGCGGGAACAAAACCGCGGCCATCGTCCTGAATGATCAAGGCAAGCCCTGCGGGGCTGCGTTGCAGGCGGATCGACAGATTGCGCGCCTGGGCATGGCGCAGCATGTTGGTCACGGCTTCCTGGGTGATGCGAAACACCGCCATGGCGACGGCTTCGTCAATGCCGCCCAGGCGTTGATTGCAGACCAGGCTCCAGTGCACATCGGTTTTTTCCAGCGTGCGCAGCAGGTGCGCACGCAGGCTGCCCTCAAGGCCCAGGCTGGCAAGTTGCCGAGGGTTGAGCAGGGCACAGACATCGCGCACGTTGCTCAGCGCGTTGTCGAGCGTGGTGCGCAGGGTGTCGCAGTGGCTGTGCAACTCATCGGGCATACGCCGTTGCAACCATTGCAACTGAAGCTTGGCTGCGGTGAGCAGTTGCCCGATGTCGTCATGCAGTTCGCGGCCCAGGTGCTGGCGCTCGCTTTCCTGCACCATCAGCATGCGCTTGGCCAGTTCTGCCGGGTGCAGGCGGATCGACCCGGCCCCCAGGCCCACGTGCAGGCCTACGCCAAGCATCGCCGCGACCTGCAGCAGCAACAGGCTGGCCGGTATCGCTTGGCCGGCCATGTACAGCAGCAGGTTGGCGACCATGGAGGCCACGCACAGCACGATCGTCATCCAGCGCAGCAGGGCAGTGCGGGAGCAGCAGCGCAGAAGAGTCTTCAAGCGTGGGAGCATAGATAGAAAAGCCACTGAAGTATTGCTGATGGAGGCCTTGCACAAGTCTTACCAGAGGCTTTGGCGCAGTACTTTATATGTTTTGCGGGGCACGTCCTCAATCAGCCTTGATGCCGGCTGCAGGCGGTCGCTGGCGAGCATGGTAACACTTCACACGGCGTTGGTCGCTGTTGGGCAATGCTTTGAAACCTCATGTTTACGGGCTGTTTCGGCACGTTCGTCCGACTCAAGTCAATAGCAAAGTGCCAGCCGCTATTCGGCTGTCAATCATGCCGAGTGTAACTAGGGCAATAATCACGCGCGCAGTGCTGGCGACAGTTGGCGAAACTTCCAAGTTTGGCCAACAACGCCCTTAGTTACTCTTTTGTTAGTTAATGTGAAACGCGGGGGTGCGTGCCTTGGGCGGCTGTCGTGGCTGTGTGCGGGTGAGTGCAGTGGCTGCCGCGCTCATCGCAGGCGGCACAGGCTTGCGGTAATGGTTGATCGAGCACGCTGGCCAGTTCATTGAGCAATGTGATTTGTTCGCCGGTATCCAGGTTCAGCTGCCCGGTGCGCGGGTCGATCAGCTCGAGTTGCCAGGCCAGCAGGGTCAGGCAAGCGTCGGTTGCGGGCAGGGCTTCACGTTGCAGGCGCTGCTGCTGGCAGGCCGGTGCGAGCAATTGCTGCAGAACGGTGGCGTAGTGGGCAACTTCGAGCAGGTCCAGGCGGGCGGCGCGCCTCGCGAGCGTGTCGAGGGCCGTGTTCAGGCAACCGCAGGCGTCTGCGTCGTTGTCGATCAGTTCCAGGTGCTGCAGGCATTCCTGGGACTGGCTCAGCAAGACTTGCGCATCCAGCAGAAAGTCTTGCAACGCACCTTCAAACGATAAGGCACTGTCCATCAGGACGCTCGGGCGCGTTGGGCGCGGGCAAGGGGCGGGCACGGCGATACGGTAGCGAACAAAAGCCTGACTCCATTCATGCAATGAGAATGGCGTCACATTAATGGCTAATGGATATCGCGAACATCAGGTTGCACCCGATTGCATCTAAGGGTTTCCCTGATGAGAGGCCAGGGTGCAACAAGGTGCTAACGGGCACAGGCCAGCCTGGATGTGCCCGCAGTAAAGCATGATGGTAAAGTGATATCAATTACCTTCGCGGCATTTTCCCGCAAGGGTCAAGGTGCGCGTGAACCCGCCGATACAGGGTGGATGAATACACTTTTCCGACTCAAGCCTGGGGGTTTCCAATGGCTGGCATTCTCGACACAGTAGACCAACGCACGCAATTGGTGGGCGAGAACCGCCTGGAAATTCTGATGTTCCGCCTGGCAGGTCGGCAGCTGTTCGCGATCAACGTGTTCAAGGTGCAGGAAGTGCTCCAACTGCCCAAGCTGACCCTGATGCCGCAGCGCCATGCCTTTGTCTGCGGCGTTGTCAACCTGCGTGGGCAGACCCTGCCGGTGATCGACCTGTCCCAGGCGATCGGCATGCGGCCCCTGCAACCCGGGCCGGACAGCACTATCATCGTCACGGAATACAACCGCTCGGTGCAGGCCTTCCTGGTGGGGGGCGTCGACCGCATCGTCAACATGAACTGGGAAGCGATCATGCCGCCGCCGACCAGTGCCGGGCGCCAGCACTACCTGACCGCCATCACCAAGGTCGACGAGAAACTGGTCGAAGTGATCGATGTGGAGAAGGTCCTGGCAGAAATCGTGCCGTACAACGCCAAGGTCTCCGGCGAACGGCTTGCCGACCCCGTGCTGGCCCGCGCCAGAGGCCGTGAAGTATTGCTGGTGGACGACTCCAGCGTTGCCTTGGCACAGCTGCGTGACACCCTGTCGCAACTGGGCATGAAGCTGCACGTGGCCAGTGATGGCTTGAAGGCGCTGCGCCTGCTCAAAAGCTGGGCTGACGCCGGTGAGAATGTGTGCGAGAAGCTGCTGATGGTGTTCACCGACGCCGAAATGCCGGAGATGGACGGTTACCGGTTGACCACCGAGATCCGTAGCGATGCCCGCTTGCGTCAGCTCTACGTGGTGCTGCATACCTCGTTGTCGGGCAGTTTCAACGAATCCATGGTCAAGAAGGTGGGCTGCGATAACTTCTTGTCCAAGTTCCAGCCGGATCGCCTGGTCGAGGTGGTCAAGCAGCGCCTGCTGCTGGATACGGCTACTGCGTGATCCCTGGCCCTGCCGGGTATAAGCTTGGCGTTTCGAATGACGCGAGGCGGCAGGGATGTTTCTGAGTGAGTTGTATCGATACCCGGTGAAGTCGGGGCAGGCGCAAAGCCTGCAGGCTTCGCCGGTCGGCCAGTTGGGGTTGTTGGGTGACCGTCGCTAGATGGTGGTGGAGGCGGAAAATGGCCGCTTCCTCACCCAGCGTGCCTGGCCACAGCTCGGCCAGCTCAGGGCGAGCGATGACGATGCTGGGCAGTTGCTGCTGGAGGCCCCAGGGCAGGTGCCATTGCGGGTGCCTGTACCGCTTACCGACGATGACTTGCGGGGCGTGACTATCTGGCGCGACACCCTGCGGGTGCCCGATGCTGGCGAGGCGGCGGCGCACTGGCTGTCGGCGTTGCTGGGCAAGGACGTGCGGCTGGTGTATTGCCCGGAGCAACGGGCGCGTTACCTGCCCAATGGTTATGGCTTGAACAGTGACCGTGCGGCGTTTCCGGATGGTTTTCCGCTGCTGTTGATCGGCCAGGGGTCGTTGGACGAGCTCAGTCGGCGCGTTGGCCGGCCCATGGAGATGCTACGGTTCAGGCCCAACCTGGTGGTGCAAGGCGCAGAACCGTTCGCCGAGGACGGCTGGAAGCGGGTTCGTATCGGCACCCTCGAGTTTCGCGTGCTCAAGCCCAGCGTGCGGTGCATTCTCACCACCATCGATCCACGGACCGGCGAACGCAGCCCGGACCGCGAGCCCATGACCACGCTCAAAACGTTCCGCGAGAAAGAAGGGGATGTGTTGTTCGGGCAGAACCTGGCGGTGGATGGTTGTGGCGTGCTGGAAGTGGGGATGAAGGTCGAAGTCCTGTAGGAGCAGCCTTGGGCTGCGAAGAGGCCGGTAAAAACACCCTGGATCCTCGGTGCTTTTACCGGCCTCTTCGCAGCGCAAGGCTGCTCCTACAAGGGGTGGCTTACATATCGTCGAAGTAGCGCTCGTGCCAATCCACCAGCGGCTGCGGCGAGTTGAGCTTCTGCCCGTAGATCACCGAATACGACAGCACGTTCTGGACGTACTGGCGCGTCTCGTCGAACGGGATCGACTCCACCCACACATCGAAGCTCAGGTGTTTAGCGCCCTTGAGCCACTGGCGTACCCGCCCGGGGCCGGCGTTATAGGCCGCCGAAGCGAGTACCCGGTTGCCATTGAATTGGCTGTGCACCTGGCTCAGGTACGCGGCCCCCAGCTGAATGTTCTTGTCAGGGTTGAACACCTGCGCCGGCGAGGCCAGCGGGATGCTGAACTTGCGCGCGGTTTCCTTGGCGGTGGCCGGCATCAGCTGCATCAAGCCGCTGGCGCCCACGCTGGAGCGCGCATCCTCCATGAAGGCACTTTCCTGACGGGTAATGGCGAACACCCAGCTTGAATGCAGGCCGCGGACCTTGGCCTCGCGCACCAGGGTGTCGCGGTGGGCCATCGGGAAGCGGATGTCCAGGTCATCCCAGTACTGGGCCTGGCTGATGGTCCGAATGGCCGGGAAGTACCAGCGCAGTTCATAGGCCAGGCGTGCCTGGGCGACCATCTCGTCACGGGTGAAGTGGCGGCTGACGTGGTACCACTCGCGGCGCCCTTCGACGATCTGCCCGCGGGCATGGAATTCCAGTGCACGTTGAATGCCCGGGGTATTGCGCACCTTAGTGACCAACTGCTGGCTCAGCACCAGGGGCTTGTTGTTCAGCTGGTAGGGGGTTTGTGCACGGTCGGCAGCGAGGAAACCATAGAAGTCACGCTCGCGCGCCACGGTCTTGTACAGCAGTGGAATCTGCGGGTTGTTCGGTTGGGCCAGTTCGAGGCTGCGTGCCTGCCAGTACTTCCAGCGGTTGCTGCTGGCCAGGTCCTGGGGCAGGCGCTTGGTCAGCTCGTAGGCATCTTCCCAGCGGCCCAGGCGCAGCAACAGGCGCAGGCGCCATTCGCTGACGGTGTTGTCGCGCAGCTCGGGGTCGTAGCGGGTCATCAGGTCGAGCGCGCGTGGGTCGTAGCGGCGCGCCAGGGTCAGGCCGATCTCGCGGGCGATGGCGACCTTCTCGTCGCGCGAGAAGTGCATGCGCTGGGCATAGTCGTCGAGCAGGGCCATGGCCCGCTCCGGGTCCTGCCGGGCCAGTCGGCGCAAGCCGAGGCTGACCACGTCGGACATGGCCTCGTTGACCGGGGTGAAGCGCGACGGCTGGTTGAGCAGCTCGGGCTTCTGTGCCACATCGATCAGCAGGCGCCCTTGCGGGCCGAGGGTGGTCAGGGTTTTGACCAGGTTGTTGGCCAGGCCGTAGTTGCGCGCCTGGGCCGCCAGCTTGGTGCGGTTCCAGCGTTTGGCCTCGGTCAACTGGCCCTCGGCGGCCCACATGCCGAACAGTGTGTCACAGGCCGCCGGTTGCGACTTGCCGACATTCCACAGTTTATCGGCCGTGGCATAGCCTTCGGCGCGCAGGCCGTGGCTGAGCTGGTACTGGCCGTTGAGGCAGTCCAGTTCGGTGAAATTGAGCTTGGGGTCGTAGTACTTGACGAAGGTGTTCCATTCGCCGCGCTCGGCCAGCCAGCGCAACCAGCGCAGTTTCATCCAGTTGGCCTGGGGCAGGTCGCCGTGTTTGGCCAGGAACCCTTCGATTTCTTCGTTGCTGGCGCTCTTCAGGCGTGCGGTCAGCTCGTCGTAGGTCAGGTAGGGCGTCAGCGGGTAATCACGCAATTGCTGGGCATAGCGCAGGTACGGGCCTTTGTCGCCCTTGGCCAGGGCGCGCTTGGCCTCGTCGTAGTACTGGCGCTGTTGAGTGAGGTCGAGGGCCTGCGCCGCGCTGGCGGTGGCGGCGGTAAGCAGCAAGCAGGATGCAATCTGTAACAGGCGGCTGCGCATGATACGTCCGGGCAGTTGAACCATGGGGAAGTGACGGCGAAGCCAGCACTGTTGGAAGCTATGCCTTAGCTTAGCCGTTTGCCGGCGGCAGATGAAAGCACAGCGCTTGTATCAAGACATTATGTTCGACCAGATGTCGTAAAGCCCTCACCGGGTGGTCAACTTAATGCCGTGGGGGCCCAAGTCAGGTAGAATGCGCGCCCGATTTATGGAGACCAACATGACCCTGCTCAAATTCAGCGATGTGTCCCTCGCATTCGGCGCCATGCCGCTGCTGGACAAAGTGTCCTGGCAGATCGCTCGTGGCGAGCGGGTGTGCATCATCGGCCGCAACGGCACCGGCAAGTCGAGCATGCTGCGCCTGGTCAAAGGCGAGCAGAAGGGCGACGACGGCGAGATCTGGCGCGCTCCGGGCCTGAAGATCGGCGAGCTGCCGCAGGAATTGCCGCTGGCCGACGAGCGCAGCGTGTTCGATGTGGTGGCCGAGGGCCTCGATGGCGTTGGCGCGTTGCTGGCCGAGTTCCATCACCTGAGCCAGAACATCCAGGGCGACGAAGACCTGGAAAAACTCATGCACGTTCAGCACGAGCTCGAAGCCCGTGACGGCTGGCGCCTGCAGCAGGTGGTGGAAAGCACCCTGAGCCGTCTGCAACTGCCTGCCGACAAGACCTTGGCCGAGCTGTCCGGTGGCTGGCGCCGCCGCGTGCTGTTGGCCCAGGCGCTGGTGTCGGAGCCTGACCTGCTGCTGCTCGACGAGCCGACCAACCACCTGGACATCGGTGCGATCGCCTGGCTTGAAGAGGCGCTGCGCGGGTTCAATGGCGCGGTACTGTTCATTACCCACGACCGGTCCTTCCTGCAGAACCTGGCTACTCGCATCCTCGAACTGGACCGCGGTGGGCTGATCGACTGGAACGGTGATTACGCCAGCTTCCTGGTGCACAAAGAAGCGGCGCTGGCCGCCGAGGAAACCGCCAACGCGCTGTTCGACAAGCGCCTGGCCCAGGAAGAAGTGTGGATCCGCCAGGGCATCAAGGCCCGGCGTACCCGTAACGAAGGGCGCGTACGTGCCCTCAAGGCCTTGCGCGTCGAGCGCGGCGAGCGCCGTGAGCGTCAGGGCAAGGCGAACATCCAGATCGAGGCGGCGGACAAGTCCGGCAAGCAGGTCATGGTGCTGGAAAATATCAGCTTCGCCCATGCCGACGGCCCAATGCTGGTCAAGGACTTCTCCATGGTCCTGCAGCGTCAGGACCGTATCGGCCTGCTGGGTGCCAACGGTACCGGCAAGACCACCTTGCTCAAGATGATGCTCGGTGACCTGGAGCCTATCTCGGGCAAGGTCGAGCGTGGCACCAAGCTGGAAGTGGCCTACTTCGACCAGATGCGCCATCAGCTCGATCTGGAAAAGACCGTGATCGACAACCTGGCCGAAGGCCGCGATTTCATCGAGATCGATGGCCAGAACCGCCACGTGCTCAGCTACCTGGGCGACTTCCTGTTCAGCCCCCAGCGTGCCCGTACGCCGGTCAAGGCGCTGTCGGGTGGCGAGCGTGCGCGCCTGCTGTTGGCCAAGCTGTTCAGCAAGCCGGCCAACCTGCTGGTGCTCGACGAACCGACCAACGACTTGGACGTGGAAACCCTTGAGCTGCTCGAAGAGGTGCTGTCCAACTACAAGGGCACCGTGCTGATGGTCAGCCACGACCGGGCCTTCCTCGACAACGTCGTCACCAGCACCCTGGTGTTCGAAGGCGAGGGCAAGGTGCGCGAGTATGTCGGTGGCTATGAGGACTGGATCCGTCAGGGCGGTTCGCCGAAGTTGCTGGGCGTGACCGAAAGCAAGGGCGGCAAGTCCGAGCTTAACAGCGCGGTGGTGGAGAAGCAGGACGTGCAAGCCGCACCTGCGCCCGCAGCAGCCGTGGCCGACGCCTCGAAGAAGAAACTCAGCTACAAACTGCAGCGTGAGCTGGAGATGTTGCCTGGGCAGATCGACGCGATCGAACAGCGCATGGCTGAGGCGCAGGAAGAAGTGAATGCGGCGGGCTTCTATCAGCGGCCAATCGCCGAGACTTCGGCGGTGCTGGCACAGATCGAGAAGCTGCAAGGCGAGCTGGATGTGCTGGTAGAGCGCTGGGCTGAGCTGGAAGGCTGATCAGCGGTTAACCTGAGCCGGCCCCTTCGCGGGGCAAGCCCGCTCCCACAGGTACGCCACATGTCTCAAGGCTTGTGGCGTACCTGTGGGAGCGGGCTTGCCCCGCGAAGGGGCCGGTACAGGTCAAATCATTCCTTCTTCTGTAGCCGCACCGCCAGTACGTCGCATGGCGCGCCATGCAGCACGTCGTTGGCAGTGGAGCCGAGCAGCAAAGCCAGGCCATGTCGGCCATGGCTGCCGACCACGATCAGGTCGCATTTCTGGTCCTTGGCCAGCTGGTGGATTTCCTGGCGTGGCTGGCCGTAGGTCAGGTGGGAATCACCGCGGTTGATGTCCGGGTATTTGTTGTACAAGCGCTCCATGCGCTCCTTGGCCTGGTCGAACTGCTGCTGTTGCAGTTGCGACAGGTCCATGGGCACGTCGCCGCCAAATGCCATGGCCATGGGTTCGACGATGTGTACCAGGGATACCTTGGCGCCTGACGGTTCCGCGAGCTTCATAGCGCGCTTGATCACCGGGTCGCATTCTTCGGTCAGGTCGACGGCGACCAACAAATGTTCGTATTGCATGAGCGGTACTCCTGACAATCGCGATAGAAGAAGTATGGTCGCTTTCGGGCGGGTCTTCCGTGAAAAATGGCTAACCAGCTCATTTGCAACGCTTTATGGGGTCTACTGATATGACGGTATTGCTGGTGGTGTCAATCCTTGCGCTGATTCTCAGCCCGCTTTCCTGGTTGCGCACGTCGCGCAAGCAGGGCGAGCAGATGAACCTGCGCCTGGAAGCGCGTCGCATGGGTTTGGCCATGCAGCTGGCGCCTCAGCAGTGGCCGCACTGGCTGGAAAAGGAGCCGCCAAGCCCCTGCCCGCAGTACCACCGTGGGCGGCGCAAGGGGCGCGAGGACAGCTTCTGCTACTGGCAGGTCACGCCAGGCGTGTGGTGGAACCAATGGCGCGAGCCGTGTGAGGACCCGCGCCTTGCCGAGGCTTTTGCGCGCTTGCCGGCCAGTGTCTACAAGGTTGAGGCCGACCCCCGCATGATCGCTTTGTACTGGACCGAGCGGGGCGATAAATCTGTATTGCAGGATATTGCGCACGTCCTCGAAACCCTCGCCTGACCCCTCGCCAATTAAAAAGCGGCGTTAAACGACAAAGCGGCGGCTTGGCAGAGCCCCTGAAGGGGTGGGGTGCCAAGTCGCCGCTTTGCGTTCTGCTGCGCAGAAAAGGCCAGGCAGGCCGGGAATGCTTGAAGCCAATGGCAGTGTAGCCGGCTGCCAGCGATCTGCTGAAAAAAATCTTCCCCTGGCAGGCACGGGCCTGTTTTCCCATGGTCAATTGCTGGCATGAATGTGCAGCGATCACTGACGTCATGCTTTGTACCCAGACCCTACAAAATGACCGGAAAGTCGCGTTTTCACTCAGTGCGTGAGCATTTGACAACGCTGATCTTTTCGGAGAATGTGTGCACACCCAAATCAAACGGGCGTATGAATTGAGCGTTTGTATGTCACACGGCTCGTTCATAGTCCCGACTAGCGCGCTGACGGGTGTGCCTGGGGCAGGGCGGCATGGCCTGCCTGATGCAGCAGCGACCGGCGTGTACAGTTAGCTTCCATATCGTGGAGATCAGTTGATGATTTACGAAGGTAAAGCCATCACGGTTAAGGCTCTTGAAAGTGGCATCGTCGAACTCAAGTTCGATCTCAAGGGTGAGTCCGTCAACAAATTCAATCGCCTGACCCTGAACGAGCTTCGCGAAGCGGTCGATGCCATAAAGGCCGACGCTTCAGTCAAGGGCGTAATCGTCAGCAGCGGCAAGGACGTGTTCATCGTCGGCGCCGACATCACCGAGTTCGTCGACAACTTCAAGCTGCCCGAGGCCGAGCTGGTAGCCGGCAGCCTGGAAGCCAACCGCATCTTCAATGCCTTCGAAGACCTCGAAGTGCCGACCGTTGCCGCCATCAATGGCATCGCCCTGGGCGGTGGCCTGGAAATGTGCCTGGCGGCCGATTACCGGGTCATGGCCAGCACTGCCAAGATTGGCCTGCCTGAAGTCAAACTCGGCATCTACCCAGGCTTCGGCGGTACCGTGCGCCTGCCGCGACTGATCGGTTCGGACAACGCGGTCGAGTGGATTGCCGCCGGCAAGGAAAACCGTGCCGAAGACGCCCTCAAGGTCGGTGCCGTCGATGCCGTGGTCGCTCCTGAGCTGCTGCAAGCCGGTGCCCTGGACCTGATCAAGCGCGCCATCAGCGGCGAGCTGGACTACAAGGCCAAGCGCCAGCCGAAACGGGAAAAGCTCAAGCTCAATGCCATCGAGCAGATGATGGCGTTCGAGACGGCTAAAGGCTTTGTCGCAGGCCAGGCTGGGCCGAACTACCCAGCGCCGGTCGAAGCCATCAAGACCATTCAGAAGGCCGCCAACTTCGGCCGTGACAAGGCCCTGGAAATAGAAGCCGCAGGCTTTGCCAAGCTGGCCAAGACCTCGGTTGCCCAGAGCCTGATCGGCCTGTTCCTGAACGATCAGGAGCTCAAGCGCAAGGCCAAGGCCCATGACGAGATCGCCCGTGACGTGAAGCAGGCCGCCGTGCTCGGCGCCGGCATCATGGGTGGCGGCATCGCCTACCAGTCGGCGGTCAAGGGCACGCCGATCCTGATGAAGGACATCCGCGAAGACGCCATTCAGCTGGGCCTTAATGAAGCCTCCAAGCTGCTGGGCAATCGCGTTGAAAAAGGCCGCCTGACCCCCGCCAAGATGGCTGAAGCGCTCAACGCCATCCGCCCGACCCTGTCCTACGGCGACTTCGCCCACGTCGACATCGTCGTCGAGGCCGTGGTCGAGAACCCGAAGGTCAAGCAAGCCGTGTTGGCAGAAGTCGAAGGCCAGGTGAAAGAGGATGCCATCCTCGCCTCCAACACCTCGACCATCTCCATCAACCTGCTGGCCAAAGCGCTCAAGCGCCCAGAAAACTTCGTCGGCATGCACTTCTTCAACCCGGTGCACATGATGCCGCTGGTCGAAGTCATTCGCGGCGAGAAGTCCAGTGAAGTGGCGGTCGCCACCACCGTGGCGTATGCCAAGAAAATGGGTAAGAACCCAATCGTGGTCAACGACTGCCCGGGCTTCCTGGTCAACCGCGTGCTGTTCCCGTACTTCGGCGGTTTCGCCAAGCTGGTCAGCGCTGGCGTCGACTTCGTGCGCATCGACAAGGTCATGGAGAAGTTCGGCTGGCCCATGGGCCCTGCCTACCTGATGGACGTGGTCGGCATCGACACCGGCCACCATGGCCGCGACGTGATGGCCGAAGGCTTCCCGGACCGCATGAAGGACGAGCGCCGCTCGGCGGTAGATGCCCTGTACGAGGCCAACCGCCTGGGCCAGAAGAACGGCAAGGGCTTCTACGCCTACGAGACCGACAAGCGTGGCAAGCCGAAGAAGGTGTTCGACGCCGCCGTGCTCGACGTGCTCAAGCCGATCGTGTTCGAGCAGCGTGAAGTCACTGACGAAGACATCATCAACTGGATGATGGTCCCGCTGTGCCTGGAGACCGTGCGCTGCCTGGAAGACGGCATCGTCGAAACTGCCGCCGAAGCCGACATGGGCCTGGTCTACGGCATTGGTTTCCCTCCCTTCCGTGGTGGTGCATTGCGCTACATCGACGCGATCGGTGTCGCCGAATTCGTCGCCCTGGCCGATCAGTACGCTGACCTGGGGCCGCTGTACCACCCGACCGCGAAGCTGCGCGAAATGGCCAAAAATGGCCAGCGCTTCTTCAACTGAGCGTAGAGCGAGAGATTTGATATGAGCCTGAATCCAAGAGACGTGGTGATTGTCGACTTCGGTCGCACGCCAATGGGCCGCTCCAAGGGTGGCATGCACCGCAACACCCGCGCCGAAGACATGTCTGCGCACCTGATCACCAAACTGCTGGAACGCAACGGCAAGGTCGACCCCAAAGAAGTCGAGGACGTGATCTGGGGCTGCGTCAACCAGACCCTCGAGCAGGGCTGGAACATTGCCCGCATGGCGTCGCTAATGACGCCGATCCCGCACACCTCGGCGGCGCAGACCGTCAGCCGCCTGTGCGGCTCGTCGATGAGTGCGCTGCACACCGCCGCCCAGGCGATCATGACCGGCAACGGCGATGTATTCGTGGTTGGCGGCGTCGAGCACATGGGCCACGTCAGCATGATGCATGGCGTCGACCCTAACCCGCACCTGTCCTTGCATGCTGCCAAGGCTTCCGGGATGATGGGCCTGACTGCAGAGATGCTCGGCAAAATGCACGGTATCAGCCGTGAACAGCAGGATCTGTTCGGCCTGCGTTCGCACCAGCTCGCACACAAGGCGACGGTCGAAGGCAAGTTCAAGGACGAGATCATCCCGATGCAGGGCTATGACGAGAATGGCTTCCTGAAGGTCTTCGATTTTGACGAGACCATTCGCCCGGAAACCACCCTCGAAGGGCTGGCCTCGCTGAAGCCTGCGTTCAACCCGAAAGGTGGCACCGTCACCGCGGGTACTTCGTCACAGATCACCGACGGTGCTTCGTGCATGATCGTCATGTCTGGCCAGCGCGCCATGGACTTGGGCATCCAGCCATTGGCGGTGATTCGCGCCATGGCCGTGGCCGGTGTCGACCCGGCAATCATGGGCTACGGCCCGGTGCCATCGACCCAGAAAGCCCTCAAGCGTGCCGGCCTGAGCATGGCCGATATCGACTTCATCGAGCTCAACGAAGCCTTCGCCGCACAAGCCTTGCCTGTGTTGAAAGACTTGAAAGTGCTCGACAAGATGGATGAGAAGGTTAACCTGCACGGCGGCGCCATTGCTTTGGGCCACCCGTTCGGTTGCTCGGGTGCACGTATTTCCGGCACCCTGCTCAACGTCATGAAGCAGAATGGCGGTACTCTGGGGGTGGCGACCATGTGCGTCGGCCTCGGCCAGGGCATCACCACTGTCTTCGAACGCGTCTGATCGCGTCGCGGGACAGCAGCCGGGGCCTTGTGCCCCGGTTTTGTTTTTTACAGGTTTTATTAAAAAGGGTGAGCGACATGCAGATACAGCCAGGCGTATACCGGCACTACAAGGGGCCTGAGTACCGTGTCTTCAGTGTTGCGCAGCACTCCGAAACTGAAGAGTGGATGGTCTTCTACCAATGCCTGTATGGTGAATACGGGTTCTGGGTACGGCCTCTTTCGATGTTCCAGGAGTCCGTCGAGGTTGACGGCGAGCAGGTGCCACGCTTTGCTTTGGTCAAGGCCGAAGAAGGGTTGCCTGGGCTGCTGGCCAAGTCGCACGAGTGATCGACCGCGCTTGACCTCACTGTTTTGCCACTATATATAGCGGTGCCGCGTCTGGCACCTGACGCGTTTTTCATCTTCAGATTCAGGAATACTCCGATCCATGGGCAAATCGCTGGTCATTGTGGAATCCCCGGCCAAGGCCAAGACCATCAACAAGTACCTGGGCAACCAGTACGTGGTGAAGTCGAGTATCGGCCATATCCGAGACCTCCCCACCAGCGGTTCGGCCAGCGCTAGCAAAGAGCCGGCCGCCAAGCGTGGTAAGGCTGCGGGTGAGGCGCCGGCCCTTTCGCCGAAAGAAAAGGCACGCCGCCAGCTGGTGGCACGCATGGGTGTCGACCCCGACCACGGCTGGAAGGCCAAGTACGAGATCCTGCCTGGCAAGGAAAAGGTGATCGAAGAGCTGCGCCGCCTGGCCAAGGATGCTGACACCATCTACCTCGCAACCGACTTGGACCGCGAAGGGGAGGCCATTGCATGGCACCTGCGCGAAGCCATCGGTGGTGACGACACCCGCTACAAGCGCGTGGTGTTCAACGAAATTACCAAGAAGGCCATTCAAGAGGCCTTCTCGCAACCGGGCGAGCTGGACATCGACCGCGTCAACGCCCAGCAGGCGCGGCGCTTCCTCGATCGCGTGGTGGGCTACATGGTTTCGCCACTGCTGTGGGCCAAGATCGCCCGTGGCCTGTCTGCAGGCCGTGTACAGTCGGTTGCGGTGAAGCTGGTGGTCGAGCGCGAGCGCGAGATCCGTGCCTTCATCCCCGAAGAGTACTGGGAGATCCACGCCGACCTGGGCACCGCCAAGAACGCCAAGGTGCGTTTCGAAGTGGCGCGCGAGAAAGGCGAGGCCTTCAAGCCACTCAACGAAGCACAGGCCATGGCAGCGCTGGAGAAGCTCAAGGCTTCCAGCTACAGCGTGGTCAAGCGTGAAGACCGCCCGACCAGCAGCAAGCCTTCGGCGCCGTTCATCACGTCCACCTTGCAGCAGGCCGCGAGCAACCGCCTGGGCTTTGGCGTGAAGAAAACCATGATGATGGCCCAGCGTCTGTACGAAGCGGGTTACATCACCTACATGCGTACCGACTCCACCAACCTGTCGGCCGATGCCCTGGACATGGCGCGCAGCTACATCGAGCGCGAGTTCGGCAAGCAGTACCTGCCGGAAAACCCGCTGGTGTATGGCAGCAAGGAAGGCGCCCAGGAGGCGCACGAAGCGATTCGTCCTTCTGACGTCAACACCCATCCGACCAAGCTCAGCGGCATGGAGCGCGACGCAGAGCGCCTGTACGAGCTGATCTGGCGCCAGTTCCTCGCCTGCCAGATGCCGCCGGCGCAGTACCTGTCCACCAGCGTCACGGTGGCGGCTGGCGACTTCGAGCTGCGTGCCAAGGGCCGTATCCTCAAGTTCGACGGTTACACCCGTGTGCTGCCGCAACAGAGCAAGCCTGGCGAAGACGATGTGCTGCCGGAAATGGTCCAAGGTGAAGCGCTCAAGCTGATCCAGATCGACCCGAGCCAGCACTTCACCAAACCGCCAGCGCGCTTCACTGAAGCCAGCCTGGTCAAGGAAATGGAAAAGCGCGGCATTGGTCGCCCGTCGACCTACGCGGCGATTATCTCGACCATCCAGGACCGTGGCTATGTGACGTTGCACAACCGCCGCTTCTATTCCGAGAAGATGGGCGACATCGTCACCGAGCGCCTGTCCGAGAGCTTCTCCAACCTGATGGACTACGGCTTCACCGCCGGCATGGAAGAGAACCTCGACGACGTGGCCCAGGGCGAGCGTGACTGGAAGAACGTGCTCGACGAGTTCTACGGCGACTTCAGCAAAAAGCTGCAGACGGCCGAGTCGGCCGAAAACGGCATGCGTGCCAACCAGCCGACCATGACCAACATTCCGTGCAAGGAATGTGGCCGCCCGATGATGATTCGTACCGCCTCCACCGGCGTGTTCCTCGGTTGCTCGGGCTACAGCCTGCCGCCCAAGGAACGTTGCAAGGCAACCGTCAACCTGGTGCCAGGTGACGAGATTGCCGCGGATGACGAGGGTGAATCGGAATCCCGCGTGCTGTTGGGCAAGCACCGTTGCCCGATCTGCGCCACGGCGATGGACGCCTACCTGCTGGACGAGAAGCACAAGCTGCACATCTGTGGTAACAACCCGGATTGTGCGGGCTACGAGATCGAAGAGGGCAGCTACCGCATCAAGGGCTACGAAGGGCCGAGCCTGGAGTGCGACAAGTGTGGCAGCGAGATGCAACTCAAGACTGGCCGTTTCGGCAAGTTCTTCGGTTGCACCAACCCTGCGTGCAAGAACACCCGCAAGCTGCTCAAAAGCGGTGAGGCGGCGCCACCGAAGATGGACAAGGTGGAAATGCCAGAGCTGAAGTGCGAGAAGGTCGATGACACCTATGTGTTGCGCGACGGTGCTTCGGGGTTGTTCCTGGCGGCCAGCCAGTTCCCGAAAAACCGCGAGACGCGTGCGCCGCTGGTGCTGGAGATCGTCCCGCACAAGCATGAGATCGATCCGAAGTACCACTTCCTCTGCGATGCCCCGCAGAAGGACCCGGAAGGCCGCCCAGCGGTGATTCGCTACAGCCGCAAGACCAAGGAGCAGTACGTGCAGTCCGAGGTCGATGGCAAGCCGACGGGGTGGAAGGCGTTCTACGACGGCAATGCGTGGAAGGTTGAAGACAAGCGCTGATTGGCGTTGAACGGGGGCCGCTTTGCGGCCCATCGCCGGCAAGCCGGCTCCCACAGGTACAGTGCCATTTCAACGGTGGCGCTTTCCCTGTAGGAGCCGGCTTGCCGGCGATGGGGCGCAAAGCGGCCCCAGTTGTTTATGCGACATTCAGCTTGCGGCCGGCCAGGCCATCCCTGAAACTGATCCTAATCGCTTACCAGCCTTTAGGGAGGTCACTCGAGATGGCCCAGGAACTCTACACCCGCACCAACCAGAAACTGTTCTTCGCCGGCCTCGCGCTCGAGTCCATGGCCAAAGCCGAACAGGGCCAAGCCATGAACGCTCAGGGCCTGGTCCAGGCCGAACGCGAATCGGCGCTGTTCCACTTGTACGGCGCGCTTCTGGGCCTGTGCCATGAAATTGGTGGCTACTACCGCCTGCCAACGGCGTCGAGTGTCGAGCAACTGCTTGAAGGCGATGCGCTAAATGGCATCGCTATCCCCGAGGTGGCCGAGCTGCTGGAATTGGCCCGTCAGCGCGAAACCTGGCTGGCGCAAATGCTGAGTGCTTATGCCGATTTGTTCCGACCACCGGTCGCGAAAAAAACGCCTAAAACCGATGTCACCCAGCCGCTGATTCAGGCCGTCAATCTCGATGAGCCCGAGCAGCCTGCGCTGTCGCGTGAAGAGCTGGAAAGCTGGCGCAGCAATCTTAAAAGCTTGGTGAGACGTTTCCGTGACGCGTTGAGTGAGTGCTGATAGCCGCTGCGGCTGATACAATGTTGGCCTTTCGTGGAGAACAGCCTTTTATGTCTACGTCTTTTCTGGAAATTGTCGAGTTGCCTGATGGCCGGATCGAACTGCGTCGTGCGGAGGATGAGGGCTCTCTGGTAACCCTGGATTTCTCGGAAGACGCCAAGGCGTTCCTGCAGGGTCAGCATGTAGAAGTGGCCAAGGCCATGCTCAGTGTCGGCGTGCAGATGGCAGGTCGCCTGATGGACGGCGAGCTCGAACGCGACGAAGGCCCTCGCGTTCTGCATTGATCGCGTTGCGTGGTATCAGTGCTTTTGAAGTAACAGGCAAAGCCTGAACATCAGCCGAGGCGGATGTTCAGGCTTTGTGCGTTTCCGGTGCTGGCTGAGCGCAGCAGCAGTTGACGTGCACTGGCATTGACGCTGCCAAGCCAGCTGACCACGGTGTGGCTGCGGCCAAGGCGCAACGCTTCGCAGGTCAGTTGCAGCGGGCTCTGATTGCCACGAGGGTGCAGCAGCAGGATGCGTTCGCGGTTGAGGCCGGCATCGCGCAACCAGGCCTGGGTCAGGCTCGAGGGTGGGGCGATCAGGGTCAGCCAGCGGGCGTCTTCCTCTTCGCTCAGTTCGCGCAGGACCGGGGCCAACAGGCTCTGGCAATGCTCGGCAGCGCCGCGCAGTGACAGCTCGCTGAACAGCTCGGGGTGGCTGCTCTTGCGCGTCTGCTCGCTGGCCTTCAGGCCCGGCAGAATGGGCTGGGCAAGGAATGCTTCGAACAATGGCAACTGGGCTTGCTCGGGTGCGTGAATGAACTGCTGCATGGCGCCTCCTGGATCAGCGGCGTATGACGCCGACGCTCAAGCCCTCAATCACCAGCTCCTGTTCTTTCAGGTCGACTTCGATGGGGGCGAATTCGGGGTTTTCGGCAACCAGCCAGACCTTGGTGCCTTCGCGCTTGAAGCGCTTGACGGTCACTTCGTCACCGATGCGGGCGACGACGATCTGGCCATTGCGGGCTTCGCGGCAGGTGTGCACTGCCAGCAGGTCACCGTCGAAGATGCCGACATCCTTCATGCTCATGCCGTGCACGCGGAGCAGATAGTCGGCGCGAGGGTGGAAGAAGGCAGGGTTGATGTTGCAGGATTGCTCGATGTGCTGCTCAGCGAGGATCGGTGCGCCCGCTGCGACCCGGCCGATGATCGGCAGGCCGCTTTCGTCGGCCTTGGCCTCGAACCCGGGGATACGGATGCCGCGGGATGCGCCGGGGGTCATCTCGATGGCGCCTTTGCGAGCAAGGGCCTTCAGGTGCTCTTCGGCGGCGTTGGGCGATTTGAAGCCCAGCTCCTGAGCGATTTCAGCGCGTGTCGGTGGAAAGCCGTTGTCTTCAAGGCAACGTTTGATGAACGCGAGAATTTCAGCTTGGCGTGGCGTCAGTTTCAACATGGTGAGCGCTCTGTCTTTTTATACAGTGACTGGGATTATATACAGTACTGGATGAGCTGCAAGCACCCTGTACGAAGAAACAGCGAGAATGGCGCTTGCAGCGCGGTCATTGGCGTTTTTAAATGGCGACCGCCCAGTCACCGAGCCTTGACAGACGCAGGCCTGAAACGTATGTTTCAAACACCTGTTTGTCTGGCGGAATAATCATGGCCCAATCGGAAACCGTTGAACGCATTCTCGATGCTGCCGAGCAGCTGTTCGCGGAAAGAGGCTTCGCTGAAACCTCGTTGCGGTTGATCACCAGCAAGGCCGGGGTGAACCTGGCGGCGGTCAACTACCACTTCGGTTCCAAAAAGGCCCTTATCCAGGCGGTCTTCTCGCGTTTCCTCGGCCCTTTCTGTGCCAGCCTCGAACGTGAACTCGAGCGTCGCCAGGCGCGCCCGGAGCAAAAGCCCAGCCTCGAAGAGCTGCTCGAAATGCTCGTCGAGCAGGCCCTGGCCGTGCAGCCGCGCAGCAATAATGACCTGTCTATCTTCATGCGCCTGCTGGGGCTGGCTTTCAGCCAGAGCCAGGGGCACCTGCGGCGTTACCTGGAAGACATGTACGGCAAGGTGTTCCGCCGCTACATGCTGCTGGTCAACGAAGCCGCGCCACGGGTTCCGCCGCTGGAGCTGTTCTGGCGCGTGCACTTCATGCTCGGCGCTGCAGCGTTCAGCATGTCCGGCATCAAGGCGTTGCGCGCCATCGCCGAAACCGATTTTGGCATCAATACCTCAATTGAGCAGGTCATGCGCCTGATGGTGCCGTTCCTGGCAGCAGGGATGCGCGCTGATAGCGGGGTCACCGACGAAGCCATGGCAGCCGCGCAACTGCGCCCGCGCAGCAAGACCAGCAGCACAGCCACCGCCAAGGCCTGAAGGCTGGGCGGGGCAGGGCGCTTCGGCTAAGCTAGCGCCCATGCCCGATCTCGATCTATTGCACATCTCCCTTGCCGACCAATGCCTCTATGGGTTCGCCCAGGGCCGCTTGTGCCTGCGCCTGGCGGTGTCCACGGCGCGTAACGGCGCCGGCGAGCGCAATGGATCGGGCTGCACGCCGCGTGGCCTGCATCAGGTACGGGCGAAAATTGGCGCGGGCCTGCCGCTGAACGCGGTGTTGCGTAGCCGGCGCTGGACCGGTGAGGTCTGGTCGCCTGAGCTGCAGGCGCGGTTTCCCGGGCGGGACTGGGTCCTCACCCGTATCCTCTGGCTCAGCGGCTGCGAGCCGGGCGTCAACCGCCTCGGCGCCGTCGACACGTTCCGCCGCTATATCTACTTGCATGGCACACCTGAGACCGAACCTTTGGGCGTGCCGCTGTCCCATGGCTGCATACGCCTGCACAACACCGATTTGCTTGGCCTGTTCGACCGCGTGCCGGCCCATTGCCGGGTGCGCATCGAAGAGGCGGCTTGCCCCCAGTGGGCTTCTTTAAGTCTTCAATGAAGGATTTCCCATGACCGTCAGCCTGCAAGGCTCCTTGATGGTGGACATCGCCGGTAAATGGCTGACCGCCGAAGACCGTCACCTGCTGCGCCAACCTGAAGTGGCCGGCCTGATCATCTTTGCCCGCAATATCGACAGCCCGCGCCAGGTGCGCGAACTGTGCGCGTCCATTCGCGCGATTCGCCCGGACTTGATCCTGGCCGTCGACCAAGAGGGCGGGCGTGTGCAGCGGCTGCGCCAAGGCTTCGTGCGCCTGCCGGCCATGCGTGCATTGGCCGACAACGACAACGCCGATTACCTGGCGGAGCAGTGCGGATGGTTGATGGCCACCGAGGTGCTGGCGGTAGGCCTGGACCTGAGCTTCGCCCCCGTGCTCGACCTGGACCACCAGCGCAGTGCGGTGGTCGGCAGCCGCGCCTTCGAGGGTGACCCACAGCGCGCCACGCAACTGGCGGCGGCCTTCATTCGCGGCATGAACGCTGCGGGCATGGCGGCCTGTGGCAAGCACTTCCCGGGGCACGGCTGGGCCGAGGCCGACTCGCACGTGGCCATCCCCACGGACGAGCGCAGCCTTGAACAGTTGCGTCAGGCGGACCTGGTGCCCTTCACCCGGCTCAGCGGCCAGCTGGCAGCGGTGATGCCGGCCCACGTGATCTACCCGCAGGTCGATAACCAGCCGGCCGGCTTCTCGCGGCGTTGGCTGCAAGACATCCTGCGCGGTGAGCTGGGCTTTGACGGGGTGATTTTCAGTGACGACCTGTCCATGGCCGGTGCGCACGTGGTCGGGGATGCGGCCAACCGCATCGAAGCAGCGTTGAGTGCTGGCTGCGACATGGGCCTGGTGTGCAACGACCGGGCGGCGGCAGAGCTGGCATTGAGTGCGGCGCAGCGGCTGAAGGTCAAGCCTTCGCCGCGCATTGCACGGATGCAGGGGCAGGGCTTTGCGCGCACCGATTATCGCCAGCAGCCGCGTTGGCTGGAGGCGTTGGGGGCGTTGAAAGAGGCGCAGTTGGTCGATTGACTGTGCCGGCCGTATTCGACGGTAGGCCGGATTTACCCACCTCCCGGTAGGAGCAGCCTTGTGCTGCGAAGGCGGCGGTAACACCAGCGAAGATCAAGGGTGTTGTTACTGGCCTCTTCGCAGCGCAAGGCTGCTCCTACAGAGATTGCTCACAAGCGCTTAACGGCCGCGCTTCCCGGGCAAGGGGGCAAACAGCGCCTCGATCTCATCATCCCCCAGCCGCCACTGCCCGGCCTGCCCGCCATCGAGCAGGCTTGCCGCCAGGGCCGCCTTCTCTTGCTGCAACAGCTGAATCTTCTCTTCCACCGTGCCGCGGGTAATCAGCTTGAACACGAACACCGGTTTGTCCTGGCCGATGCGGTAGGCGCGGTCGGTGGCCTGGTTTTCGCTGGCCGGGTTCCACCAGGGGTCGAAGTGGATCACCGTGTCCGCAGCCGTCAGGTTCAACCCGGTGCCACCCGCCTTGAGGCTGATCAGGAACACTTCGCTGTCACCCTGCTGGAACGCTTGCACCGGCGTGCGTCGGTCGCGGGTGTCGCCGGTCAGCAGGCTGTAACGCACCTTGCGCTTTTGCAGTTCTTGCTCGATCAGTGCCAGCATCGAGGTGAACTGGGAGAACAGCAGTACCCGCCGGCCTTCACTGAGCAGCTCTTCGAGCATTTCCAGCAGGGCGCCGAGCTTGCCTTTATCGGCCTGGTTGCCCTTGGTCTCGACGCCCTTCACCAGGCGCAGGTCGCAGCACACCTGGCGTAACTTGAGCAGGGCATCAAGGATGACAATCTGGCTGCGCGAGGCGCCGTTGCGGGCGATTTCGTCGCGCACTTTCTTGTCCATCGCCACCCGCACCGCCTCGTAGGTATCGCGCTGAGCATCGCTGAGCTCGACCCAGTGCACCATCTCGGTCTTGGCGGGCAGTTCGGTGGCCACCTGTTCCTTGGTGCGGCGCAGCAGGAACGGGCGGATGCGGCTGACCAGGTGGGCCATGCGTTCGGCGTCGCCGCGGCGTTCGATCGGGGTGCGGTAATCCTGGTTGAAGCGCTTGAGGTCGCCCAGCCAGCCCGGCATCAGGAAGTGGAAGATCGACCACAGCTCGCCGAGGTTGTTTTCCATCGGCGTACCGGTCAGGCACAGGCGCTGCTCGGCCTGCAGCTCGCAGACGGCGAGGGCGGCTTTGCTGGTGCTGCTTTTGATGTTCTGCGCCTCGTCGAGCACCAGCACGTGCCAGTGCTGCGTGCGCAAGTGTTCGAGGTCGCGGGGCACGAGGGCATAGGTGGTGAGCACCAGGTCATAGTCGTGCAGCGTGGCGAAATGCTTGCTGCGCCCTGGGCCCTGCAGTGCCACCACGCGCAGGTCGGGGGCAAAGCGTTTGGCCTCGTCGAGCCAGTTGGGTATCAGGCTGGTCGGCATCACCGCCAGGGCGGGAGTGGTCAGGCGGCCGGATTGTTTCTCCAGCAACAGGTGAGCCAGGGTTTGCAGCGTCTTGCCCAGGCCCATGTCGTCGCCGAGGATGCCGCCCGTGCCCATTTCGCGCAGGGCTTGTAACCAGTTCAGGCCTTGTTGCTGATAAGGGCGCAGGGCCGCGTTCAGTTGTGCGGGCGGTTCGACCTGCAGGTCGCGTGCGTCACGCAGGCGCTTGCCCAGGTCGCGCACGTGCGCGCCGCCTTCCCAGTGCAGCGGCAGGTGATCGAGCTCGTTCAGGCGCGCGGCATCGGCCCGGTCCAGGCGCAGTGAAGGGCCTGCGGCGTCTTCATGCAGGTAGAGCTCGCCAAGGGTGCCCATCACCGCCTTGATCCGGCCGTAGGGCAGGGCGACGCGCAGCGCGGGGCTGTCGAGGCGGCCGCGGTTAAGGTCGATCAGCAAGTGTTCGTCGTCACTGCGCCGGGCCAGTTCGCTGGCGCGCAGCAGCTCCGGGTTGCTGCGCAGCAACTGCAGCACGATCGGCAGCAGGCTGTGGCGCTGGCCATCGACCACGATGCCCAGTTCCAGGTCGAACCATTCATGCCCGGGGGCTTCGTCGATGCTGGCGTACCAGTCGTCCACCTCGTGCAGGTTGAAGGAAAAATCGCGGTGGATGTCGATCACCCAGCCGGCTTCACGCAGTTGTGCCAAGCCGTTGCGGGCGAAGTGCAGCCAGGCCTCGTCATCCGGCAGTTGGTGCATCTCGCCCGCACTGTCTGGCAGGGCCTTGCTCTGCCGGGTGGCGGCCTTGAAGCCGAGGTCGCGTAGCGTCTTGCGCAGCGCCTGTTCGGCCTTGGGCTGGCGGCGAATGCGCTGGCTGGTGGCATCTACCAGGCGGGTCAACGGCTTGTCGTCGTTGCCGCTGGCGCGCAGGCCGTCGTAGTCGAACGACAGCGCGGCGCGGTGCTGCATCTGGCGCTGCATGCGTCCGGTCTTGGGCATGTAGGCGCTGTACTCGAGGCTGCCCAGGGTCAGGTGAGGGCGAGGCTCGATCGTGTCGATCTGTTCGCTGCGGACCTTGGTGGGCGTCGGAACCTGGCGGTTCAATGCGTTCAAGCGATGGCTCAGGGGGATGATCAGGTGCTCGGGAACCGTCGGGGCGCTGGCCAGTTGGCTGGCAATGAACGGGTCAAGGTCATGCAGCAGTTTGCCGGTCTGCCCGCTGTGTGGGTCGACGTAATAGAGGGGGTCGACCGGCAGTGCCAGCATGTGGGTATTTTCAGCATGGTGCCAGGCGCCGCGGTAGCTGCCGTTGTCCAGCCGAACCCAACGAAATTCGGCGTGCAGGTCGGGGCCTTGGGCCAGGGGTTTCTGCTGTTGGCCATACAGCAAGCGGCCGGTGGCGAGGGCATACTCGTAGAGTTCGGCGCCCTTTTTGCCTTCCAGGCGTGCGACGGGCAGGCTGTAATCCTTGCTGAGGGCATCGATCAGCCGCAGCGCACGCAAGTCTTCATCGGTCACGTACTTGGGTGTGTAGTAGATGAGCTCGGGCATCGAACTGGGCCGGCCCAGCTTCAAGCTGTCATCGGGCTGCCGGGTGCCTTTGAACACGCTGAGCATGCACTGGCCATGGTTGTTGCTCACCACATAGTAGAGTGCAGGGCCTTTGCGCTTGGCGGGTTCTGTGGCAAGGGCTGCCGGTACTTCCAGGGCCTCGACCCAATGTGCGAGTTCGGGGGGCAATTCAAGGGACTGCTGCGCTGCTGGCGTAACGGCAAGGGGTTCGTCAGGTGTGCCTTCGACCCAGTCCGGGCCCCGTTCAAGCAGATAGAGCGCCGCTGCACAGTGCTTGCAATTGTTACCGACAGGGCACGAGCAGGTGCCCTCGCATTCAAGGCCGTCCTCGGTCATGTCCAGCGTGATGCGCTGGTAATAGGCGCGGCCGCCAGAGCCTGCGCACTGCGCGCGGATGGTCAGGTCCAGGATGGATACGATTTCGCTCCTGCCTTCCTCTGCATAGTCGAAGCCGCGTTGCAGCGTAGTGCGGTCAAACGCGAACCTCCAGGTGTCAAGCCCCCGGATAAAGAACTGCGCATCGGTCTCGCTCACATCACTGCTCCATCAACTCCGGGTCCATCACCGGCATCTTCGGTGTACCCGGTGGCGTGATCTTCAGCAGCACCGCGAGGTGCCCGCCATCAAGGAAGGTCAATTGGCCACCCTTGACGTTGCTGTTGCTTTGCTTGAATTGCTCGCTGCGCAGCACGCTGCCGTTGCCGTCGAGCTGGTTGACCCAGAAGTTGGCCTCCACCGCGATGAAGCGGCCTTCGGCGATGCTCAGGTTGCCTTCGATGGGGAAGTGGCCGAACTGCTCTTCGCCTTCACCCAGGGCGATGCGGCTGGGTTCGCTGCCGACCTGCTGCTGCCAGGCCTTGTGCATCAGCACGGTGTAGTCGGCGGTGGCTTGCAGGCGGGTGGTTTCATCGTCCAGCCCCAGTGGGCGCTCGGCGGCCTTGTCCAGGCGCGGCGCACCGGCGCTCCAGTCTTCGGGGGCGAACGGGCTGGTGAAGGCGGGGACGCTGTTTTGCCGCACCAGGATCATTTCTACCTGATACAGGCCTTCGGCGAAGGCGGCTGGCGCGAACAGCGCCAGCAGCAGGGTCAGGCAACGGATGGCACGCATGGATCTTCCTTAGGCAGACTGTGGGGTCAGGCGCTCGAACAGCGCCTCAAGGGTGTTGAAACGTTCGTCGGGGCGTTCCATCGGTACCAGGAAACGGAACTGGGTGGCGCCTTCGAACTTGTAGCGTTTGGGCTGCCCCTGGATCAGCTTGATCAGGGTCAGCGGGTCGACCGGTGTCTCGGCCTCGAACTCAAGCTTGCCGCCGTTGGGGCCAGCATCGACTTTCTTGATGCCGAGCTTTTCCGCCTGCAGCTTGAGCGAGGTCAGGCGCATCAAGTTTTTGGTTGGCTCCGGCAGCAGGCCGAAGCGGTCGATCATCTCGACTTGCAAGTCCTTGAGGCCTTCTTCGTCGGCGGCCGAGGCGATGCGCTTGTAAAGGATCAGGCGTGCATGCACATCGGGCAGGTAGCCCTCGGGGATCAGGGCCGGCAGGCGCAGGTTGATCTCCGGGCCGCCACCCAGTGGCTGTTCGAGGTTTGGCTGGGCACCCTTGCGGATGGCCTTGACCGCCCGTTCGAGCATTTCCATGTAGAGGGTGAAACCGACCGCCTGGATCTGCCCGCTTTGGCCTTCGCCCAACAGTTCACCAGCGCCGCGGATTTCCAGGTCGTTGGTGGCCAGTACAAAGCCTGCCCCCAAGTCCTGGGTGTTGGCGATGGCTTCCAGGCGCTTCTCGGCGTCGCTGCTGACCTTTTGACGCGCTGGCGTCAGCAGGTAGGCGTAGGCCTGGTGGTGGCTGCGGCCGACCCGGCCACGCAACTGGTGCAACTGGGCCAGGCCGAACTTGTCGGCGCGCTCGATGACAATGGTGTTGGCGCTTGGCACGTCGATGCCGGTCTCGATGATGGTCGAGGCGATCAGCACATTGAAGCGCTTGTGGTAGAAGTCGCTCATCACCTGTTCCAGCTCGCGCTCGCGCATCTGGCCGTGGCCGATGCCGATACGCGCTTCCGGGACCAGTTCGGCAAGGTCTGCAGCGCACTTCTCGATGGTTTTCACGTCGTTGTGCAGGTAGTACACCTGGCCGCCGCGCAGCAGTTCACGCAGCAGGGCTTCTTTGACCGTGCTGTTGTTGTGTTCCATGACGAACGTGCGCACCGACAGGCGTCGGGCGGGCGGTGTGGCGATGATCGACAGGTCGCGCATGCCGGCCACGGCCATGTTCAGGGTGCGCGGAATCGGCGTGGCGGTCAGGGTGAGAATGTCCACTTCGCTGCGCAGGGCTTTGAGCTGTTCCTTCTGGCGTACGCCAAAGCGGTGCTCTTCGTCGATCACTACCAGGCCCAGGTCCTTGAAGCGCACATCGTCCTGCAGCAGCTTGTGGGTGCCGATGAGGATGTCGATCTTGCCCTCGGCCAGGTCCGCCGCCGCGCTGGCGACTTCCTTGGCCGATTTGAAACGGCTCATCACTTCGACGGTTACCGGCCAGTCGGCGAAGCGGTCGCGGAAGCTGTTGTAGTGCTGTTGGGCCAGCAGGGTAGTGGGCACCAGCACCGCCACCTGGCGGCCGCTGTGCACGGCGATGAAGGCCGCGCGCATGGCCACTTCGGTCTTGCCGAAGCCCACGTCGCCGCACACCAGGCGGTCCATCGGCTTGGCCGCGAGCATGTCGGCGCGTACGGCTTCGATGGCGTTCTGCTGGTCGGGGGTTTCTTCGAAGGGGAACCCGGCACTGAAGGTGGCGTAGTCGGCAGCGGGGTCGGCAAAGGCGTAGCCCTTGCGCGCGGCGCGGCGGGCATAGATGTCGAGCAGCTCAGCGGCGACATCACGCACCTGCTCGGCGGCCTTGCGCTTGGCCTTCTGCCAGGCCTCGGAGCCGAGCCGGTGCAGCGGCGCCAGGGCGTCATCGCTGCCGGTGTAGCGGGCGATCAGGTGCAGGTTGGCCACCGGCACGTACAGCTTGGCGCCCTCGGCGTATTCCAGGGTGAGGAACTCGGCGGCCTGACCGTCGATTTCCAGGGTAGCCAGGCCCAGGTAGCGGCCCACGCCATGGTCGATGTGCACCACCGGTGCGCCTTCGCGCAGTTCGGTGAGGTTCTTGATCACCGCATCGTTGGCGGTCTCGCCGCGCTTGTCGCGCCGTCGGCGCTGCATCACGCGCTGGCCGAACAGCGGGCTCTCGGCGATCAGGGCCAGGGCCGGGTCGTCCAGCACCAGGCCTTCGTCGAGCGGGGCAATGGTGATCGCCAGCCGCTCGGAGCCGGTGATGAAGTCGGCCCAGCCTTCGACGGTGTGCGGGCGCAGTTTCAGGCGTTCGAGCAGTTCCAGCAGCACTTCGCGACGGCCCGCAGACTCGGCGGTAAACAGTACGCGGCCAGGGAACTGGTCAAGGAAGCTGGACAGCGCCGCCAGTGGCTGGTTGGCCTTGGCCTCGATGGCAAGTTCGGGCAGGGGGCGTGCTGGGAAGCGTTCACGGCCGGCACCTGCCTCGACGTCTTCGGCGCTGACGACCACCCGCGGCCATTGCTTGAGCCGGGCGAAACAGTCTTCCACCGGCAGGAACAGCTCGGCAGGCGGCAGCAGCGGGCGGCTCAGGTCGCCACGGCGGTCTTCGTAGCGCCCGCGTACGTCGTTCCAGAAGTGCTCGGCGGCCTGCTCGACGCCCGGCAGGGAAAACACCTGCGTGTCGCTGGGCAGGTAGTCGAACAGCGTCGAGGTGTCTTCGAAGAACAGCGGCAGGTAGTACTCGATGCCGGCGGGAATGATGCCGCTGGCCAGGTCCTGGAAGATCGCGCTGCGGCGGAAGTCGACGTCAAAGCGTTCGCGGAAGCGCGCCTTGAAGCGGGTCACTTCCTCTTTTTGCATCGGAAATTCGCGCGCCGGCAGCAGGCGCACCGAGTCGACCTTGTCGATCGAGCGCTGGGTCTCGGGGTCGAAGGTGCGCAGCGTCTCGATTTCGTCATCGAACAGGTCGATGCGGTAGGGCAGCTTGCTGCCCATGGGGTACAGGTCGATCAGCGCGCCGCGCACGGCGAATTCGCCATGTTCATAAACGGTGTCGACGCAGCGGTAGCCGCTGGCTTCAAGGCGCGTGCGCATTTGCTCGACGTCGATGGTCTGGCCGATGTCCAGCACCAGGCTGCTGCCCAGCAGGAAGCGGGTCGGCGCCAGGCGGTGCAGGGCGGTGGTGATCGGCACGACGAGTATGCCGTGGCTCAGCTCCGGCAGCCGGTACAGGCTGGCAATGCGCTGGGAGATGATGTCCTGGTGCGGCGAGAACAGGTCGTAGGGCAGGGTTTCCCAGTCGGGGAAGGGCAGCACCGGCAGGTCTGGGGCAAAGAAGCGCAGCTCCTGTTCCAGACGGTCGGCGGCCTGGCTGTCGGCGGTCAGCAGCAGGGTAAAGCGGCCAGCGCTGCTGGCGGCTTCGGCAATGGCAAGGCTGAGGGCGGCACCGGGCAGGTTGCCCCAGGTTTGTTTGCCGGCCGTGGCCGACAGTTGCGGTAGGCGCAGAACTGACACGGGAGATTGCACTCCAAGCGTTGCGGCAAAGACACCGATTGTACCGGTGCTGGTGCCTGCTGTCAGGCTCCAAAGGCCATGAACACTGGCTCTGGCTGCCGCGACAGGCGCTCATTGCCCGTTCCGCGTTGGGGCGTCATAATGTAGCCCCTTTTTTCTGTCCCTACATGTGGAAGGTTCCCGTGACTCAGAAGCCCGACCAGTGTCTTGGTGAGTGGATTGATCGTGAAGCATTGGCTGAAGCGATGATCCCGCTTATCGGTCAGCTCTACCGCAACAACAACGTGGTGAGCTCGATTTATGGCCGCAGCCTGATCAACCGTTCGGTTATCTCGATCCTCAAAGCCCACCGCTTTGCGCGTCATCGTCAGACCGACGAGACCGAACTGTCTGTCCACGAGACGTTCCCTCTGCTCAAGGCCATGAGCGAGCTGAAACTGGGCGCCGCTTCGGTTGACCTGGGCAAGCTGGCCAACAAGTTCAAGCAGGAAGGCAACGGCCGCAGCGCCGAGCAGTTCGTGCGTGAAGAGCTGGCTGACGTAGTTGGCCAACAGAACGCTTCGGCCCGTAAAGGCACCGACGTCGTCCTGTACGGTTTCGGCCGCATCGGCCGCCTGCTGGCGCGCATCCTGATTGAGAAGACCGGTGGTGGCGACGGCCTGCGCCTGCGTGCCATCGTCGTGCGCAAAGGCGCCGAGAACGACCTGGTCAAGCGTGCCAGCCTGCTGCGCCGTGACTCGGTGCACGGCCCGTTCGATGGCACCATCACCATCGACGAAGCCAACAACACCATCACCGCCAACGGCAACCTGATCCAGGTTATCTACGCCAAGAACCCGAGCGAAGTCGACTACACCCAGTACGGCATCGACAACGCGCTGATCGTCGACAACACCGGTGTATGGCGTGATGCCGACGGCCTGGGTCAGCACCTGGCCTGCCCGGGCGCTGCCCGCGTGATCCTCACCGCACCTGGCAAGGGCGCGCTGAAGAACATCGTGCACGGCATCAACCACGGTGACATCACCGCCGATGACAAGATCATCTCGGCCGCTTCCTGCACCACCAACGCCATCGTGCCGGTGCTGAAGGCTGTCAACGACAAGTACGGCATCGTCAACGGCCACGTCGAAACCGTTCACTCGTTCACCAACGACCAGAACCTGATCGACAACTTCCACAAGGGCAGCCGCCGTGGCCGTGCCGCGCCGCTGAACATGGTTATCACCGAGACCGGTGCCGCCACTGCAGCCGCCAAGGCACTGCCCGTGCTGAAGGGCAAGCTGACCGGCAACGCGATTCGCGTACCGACGCCGAACGTCTCGATGGCTATCCTGAACCTGAACCTGGAAAAGCCCACCACCCGCGAAGAGATCAACGAGTACCTGCGCCAGACGGCCATGCACTCGGAGCTGCACAAGCAGATCGACTTCGTCAGCTCGCAGGAAGTGGTTTCGACCGACTTCGTCGGCTCGCGCCACGCCGGTGTGGTTGACGCAGAGGCGACCATCGCCAACGACAACCGCGTTGTGCTGTACGTTTGGTACGACAACGAATTCGGTTACAGCTGCCAGGTAGTTCGTGTGATGGAAGACATGGCCGGTGTGAACCCGCCAGCGTTTCCACGCTGATTCGCTTGTAAGGCAATGAAAAAACGGGAACCTTCGGGTTCCCGTTTTTTTTGCCTAGCATTTATGTTGTCTCTACTGGCCTCTTCGCGGGTAAACCCGCTCCCACAGGTTCGTCCGCGTTCTTGAGGGCGGTGCAATACCTTGTGGGGGCGGGTTTACCCGCGAAGAGGCCAGTGTCGGCGACCGAGAGTCCGAATTTGCGCGCAGCCCTCCTGTTCATCCTGATGCTCCTCACCGCCTGCAACCAGGGCCCGACCCTTGAGCGCCTGGGCGGCCCGACCATGGGCAGCAGCTACAGCATCCAGTACGTCCGCGCCCCCGGTGGCCCGGCCCCAGCCCAGGTGCAGGCTGAAGTCGAAGCCATCCTCCAGGGCATCGACCAGCACTATTCCACCTACCGTAGCGATTCCACTGTCAGCCAGTTCAACCAGCTGCCGGCCAATCAATGCCTGGCATTGCCATCAGACATGCTCGACCTGGTCCGCTTCGGCCAGCAGTTGGCGGCGCAAAGTGCCGGCGCCTTCGACCTCACTGTCGAGCCGCTGCTCGACCTCTGGGGCTTCGGCCCCCAGGCCCGTCACGAGCAGGTGCCCGACCCGCGAGCCCTGGCCCAGGCCCGCCTGCGCGTGGGCTACCAGCACCTGCGCATCGAAGGCCAGGCATTGTGCAAGGATGCCCCGGTGGAACTGGATTTCAACAGCATCGCCGCCGGCCACGCCGTCGACCTGATCGCCCAGCGCCTGCAGGCCATGGGCATCAGCAGTTTCATCGCCGAAGCCACCGGCGAGCTCAAGGCGGTTGGCCGCAAACCCGACGGCAGCCCGTGGCGCATCGCCCTCGAGCTGCCCCGTGAAGACCGCCAGATCGCCCGCCAAGTCATCCCGGTGGATGGCCTTTCGGTATCGACCTCGGGTGACTATCGCCACTATTTCGAGCAGAATGGCCGGCGCTATTCGCACACCTTCGATGCCCGTCTCGGGCGCCCGGTCGCGCACGACCTGGCTGCGGCCACTGTGCTCGACGCCTCGGCGCTGAAGGCTGACGGGTTCTCGACCCTGCTGCTGATTCTCGGCCCCGAGCGCGGCTGGGATTTCGCCGTCAGCCATAACCTTGCCGCCGTACTGGTGACTCGGGCCGAGGGTGGCTTCGTCTCCCGAGCGACCCCAGCGTTTTCGCGGGCAATGAAAGGCGAGTGAAAGCGCAAGGATGGATGATCGCCAGGGAATCGGTGAACCACATGTAGTGCAGGCAAAATTGGCCTACGACGCGACCAAGGGTTAATGTGCGCGGCGTTCACGCTTGATTAGACTGCAACCGAATTTTCTCATGGCGCCCCGGCGACATGATCGCGCCCCGCGAGCCACCGTGACTCGCGGGCCAGTTCTGAAGGAGTACGCATGGCTGTCTACAACTACGACGTAGTGGTGCTGGGTTCCGGCCCGGCCGGAGAAGGCGCGGCAATGAACGCCGCCAAAGCAGGGCGCAAGGTGGCGATGGTCGACAGCCGTCGCCAGGTCGGCGGCAACTGCACCCACTTGGGCACCATCCCGTCCAAGGCACTGCGTCACTCGGTGCGGCAGATCATGCAGTTCAACACCAACCCGATGTTCCGCGCCATCGGCGAGCCGCGCTGGTTCTCCTTCCCGGACGTGCTCAAGAGCGCCGAAAAGGTCATTGCCAAGCAGGTCGCTTCGCGCACCGGCTACTACGCTCGCAACCGTGTCGACCTGTTCTTCGGCACCGGCAGCTTCGCCGACGAGCAGACCATCGAAGTGGTCTGCCCCAACGGTGTGGTCGAAAAGCTCAACGCCAAGCAGATCATCATCGCCACCGGCTCGCGCCCGTATCGCCCGGCCGACATCGACTTCCACCACCCGCGCGTCTATGACAGCGACACCATCCTCAGCCTCAGCCACACTCCGCGCAAGCTGATCGTTTACGGCGCCGGCGTGATCGGTTGCGAATACGCCTCGATCTTCAGCGGCCTGGGTGTGCTGGTCGAGCTGGTCGATAACCGTGGCCAGTTGCTGAGCTTCCTGGATTCGGAAATTTCCCAGGCGCTGAGCTACCACTTCAGCAACAACAACATCACCGTGCGCCACAACGAGGAGTACGACCGGGTCGAAGGCTTGGACAACGGTGTGATTTTGCACCTGAAGTCGGGCAAGAAGATCAAGGCCGACGCCTTGCTGTGGTGTAACGGCCGTACCGGCAACACCGACAAACTGGGCCTGGAAAACATCGGCATCAAGGTCAACAGCCGCGGCCAGATCGAGGTCGACGAGGCCTACCGCACCACCGTGTCGAACATCTACGGTGCCGGTGATGTGATCGGTTGGCCGAGCCTGGCCAGTGCCGCCCATGACCAGGGCCGTTCGGCAGCGGGCAGCATCGTCGACAATGGCAGCTGGCGCTTCGTCAATGACGTGCCGACCGGTATCTACACCATTCCGGAGATCAGCTCGATCGGCAAGAACGAGCAGGAACTGACCCAGGCCAAAGTGCCGTACGAAGTGGGCAAGGCCTTCTTCAAGGGCATGGCCCGCGCGCAGATCGCCGGCGAGCCACAGGGCATGCTGAAAATCCTGTTCCACCGCGAAACCCTGGAAATCCTCGGCGTGCATTGCTTCGGCTACCAGGCTTCGGAAATCGTCCACATCGGCCAGGCGATCATGAACCAGCCGGGCGAGCTGAATAACCTGAAGTACTTCGTCAACACCACGTTCAACTACCCGACCATGGCCGAAGCCTATCGGGTAGCTGCCTACGACGGCCTGAACCGGCTTTTTTAAGCGGCTCCGACCGGTGGCCTGAGCCGGTCGGGGATACCGATTTCAGCCCTACCCGAGGGTGGTCTTGGCCAAACCGGGAAAGTCTGTAATCAGGCTGTCCACGCCAAAATCAGCGAGCCGGCGCATCAGTGCCGGTTCGTTGACTGTCCACACCGACACATGCAACCCCTGGCCCTGGGCTTTGAGCAGGCGCTCTGGGGTGCACAGTGTCCAGTTCAAAGCCAGCAACTCGCAGCCGTAGTTTTGCGCGACCTTCAGTGGGTCGAGCCAGGCGTATTCGGCCACCAACCCGCGAGACACGTCGGGTACCAGCTCTTGTGCGGCGCCCAGCACGTCGCGTGAGCTCGAGGTGATGGTGACCTTGTCCAGCAGGCCGTACTGCTGGGCCAGTTCACGAATGGCCAGCACCGTGGTGGCGGCGCGGGTGCGCGAGGCACTCTTGACCTCCAGTTGCCAATGCTCGAAGGCGCATTTTTCGAAGAGTTCTTCCAGTTTCGGGATAGGGCAGGGCTGCACATGGCCCGGGCCGCCTTTGCGTGCGTCGTAGGTGACCAGGTCGGCTGCCGGGTGCTCGACCACCTTGCCGCGTCGGCCGGTGGTGCGCTTGAGCGTCGAGTCGTGGATCACCATCAGTTCGTTGTCGGCCGACAGGTGCAGGTCCAGTTCACAGCGATTGACGCCGTGGGACAGGCACTGGCGGAAGCTGTTCAGGGTATTCTCGGGCGCTTCGCCCTTGGCGCCGCGATGGCCGTAGATCAGGGTCACGTTCGTTCCTTCAATTCAAGGGGAAGAGGCTCAGGAGGCAGGGTCATTCTGCTCCAACTGCTGGCGCCGTTGTTGTTGCTGGCGCTGCAGGATGTATCGGGCCAGCAGTTGGCGCTGGGCGTCGGTCATGTCGATGAATTCGGTGCCGACCTCAAAGCCGCCGCCTGGGCGTGGGTCGCAGTGGGTAACCTTGCCGCGCAGCAGCAGGCCGTGGGCGCGGGGCATCAGCACCATCTTCACCTTCACGCGGGTGTCGGGGGCGATGGCCTGGGCCTGGGTGAACTCGATGCCGCCTTCGGAGATGACCACTGCCTGCGGCTGGCCGACCTCACCGATGAGGGTTTGCGCGACCACGGCGCTGAGCAGGTCGAGGCGTTTGCTTTGCGCGCGCAAAAACGCCGCCAGGGTGCGGTCCTTGTCACTCAGCTGGCGCAGCAGGTGCTGGGCTTCGAAGTCGGACAGGTGCAGCTCGCTGAGCAGGTTGAACAGCGGCGAATCATCCTGCAACACTTCTGGGTCAAGGGCTTCAGCCGCGCTCAAGGGGTTGATTTGAAGTGCGATCCGATCTGCGATGCGGTAGTATTCGCGGCGATCTTCTTCGTCTAATGTCGTCATGGCGAACCCATGGTAGCGGCGGTGGTCCGAGTGTAAAGCCGCCGTAAGCGCCCCGCCACAAGGACGTTCCCTTTCATCCGAACAAGCCCCGACATGTTCAGACCTCTTTTCGCATTCATCGGCACGCGTTATACCCGTGCCAAACGTCGCAATCACTTCGTCTCGTTCATTTCCCTGACCTCGATGATCGGCCTCGCCCTGGGCGTGGTGGTCATGATCGTGGTGCTCTCGGTCATGAACGGTTTCGACCACGAGATGCGTACCCGCGTGCTCGGCATGATTCCCCATGCCACGCTCGAGAGCGGCCAGCCGCTTGACGACTGGCCTGCGCTTGCCCAACAAGTAAAGCAGAATCCGCAGGTGGTGGCGGTAGCGCCCTTCACCCAGATGCAGGGCCTGCTGACCCATGAAGGCAAGGTGCAGAAGGTGCTGCTCAATGGCATCGACCCGGCCCGCGAGCGCGAGGTGTCGATCATCGACAACTTCGTCCAGCAAGGCCGTCTCGACCAGCTGGCACCGGGCGAGTGGGGCATCATGATCGGCGACAAGGCCGCCGCCAAGCTGGGTGTGGCCATCGGCGACAAGCTGACCTTCGTCGCCCCCGAGGTCAGCGTGACCCCGGCCGGCATGTTCCCGCGCATGAAGCGCTTTACCGTGGTCGGTACCTTCCACGTGGGCGCCGGCGAAATCGACGGTTACCTGGGCCTGACCAACATCAGCGACCTGTCCCGCCTGCACCGCTGGAAACCGAACCAGGTGCAAGGCCTGCGGCTGAAGTTCGACGACCTGTTCCAGGCGCCGCGCGTGGCCTGGTCTATCGCCCAACAGCTGGGCGAGCAGGAGTTCTACAGCCGTGACTGGACCCGCACCCATGGCAACCTTTACCAGGCGATCCGCATGGAAAAGGCCATGATCGGCCTGCTGTTGCTGCTGATCGTGGCGGTGGCGGCGTTCAACATCATTTCCACCCTGGTGATGGTGGTCAATGACAAGCGCGGCGACATCGCGATCCTGCGCACCCTCGGCGCCACGCCTGGGCAGATCATGGCCATCTTCATGGTGCAGGGTACGGTGATCGGGGTGATCGGTACCTTGATCGGCGCCGGGGTCGGCATTCTTGCCGCGCTCAACGTGAGTGCGGCGATTGCCGGCATTGAGAAGCTGATCGGGCACAAGTTCCTCAACGCCGACGTGTATTTCATTGATTACCTGCCGTCGCAGATCATGGCCAATGACGTGTACATGGTCTGTGCCGCGGCACTGGTCCTGAGTTTCTTCGCCACCCTGTACCCGGCCTGGCGTGCGGCCCGCACCCAGCCTGCAGAGGCGCTACGTTATGAGTGAGTCGCGCATGAGTGATAAAGCCGTTCTGAGTTGCCGCAACCTGGGCAAGTCCTACGACGAGGGCCCGGAGTCGGTGCAGGTGCTGTCTGGCTTGCAGCTGGAGCTGCACCCGGGTGAACGCGTGGCCATCGTCGGCAGCTCGGGCTCTGGCAAGAGCACCTTGCTCAACTTGCTTGGTGGCCTCGACACGCCTACCCAGGGCAGTGTCTGGCTGGCGGGCGAGGAGCTGTCGGCCCTGGGTGAGCGCGCGCGTGGCCTGTTGCGCAACCGGGCACTGGGCTTCGTTTACCAGTTTCACCACCTGCTGCCCGAGTTCACCGCCATGGAGAACGTGTGCATGCCGCTGTTGATCGGCCGCACCGCCATCCCTGAGGCGCGTGAGCGCGCCGAGGCCCTGCTCAAGCGCGTCGGCCTTGGCCACCGCCTGCACCACAAGCCTGCTGAGTTGTCCGGCGGTGAGCGCCAGCGTGTGGCGATCGCCCGCGCCCTGGTCAACCGCCCGGGCCTGGTGATGCTCGACGAGCCGACCGGCAACCTCGACCACCATACCGCCCAGGGTATTCAGGAACTGATGCAGGAGCTGTCCAGCGCTTCGCGTACCGCGTTCCTGGTGGTGACCCACGACCTCAACCTGGCGCGCCAGATGGACCGTGTGTTGAAACTCGACGACGGTCACCTGGTGGCGATCTGAGCCGCTTGCACGGGGTGGCCTGAGCCGCCCCGCAACTCTTTCATTGGGTGTTTTACATGTTCAGACCCTTGCCCTTGTTCATTGGTGCTCGCTACACCCGTGCCAAGCGCCGCAACCATTTCATCTCGTTCATCTCGATGACCTCGATGATCGGCCTGTCGCTGGGCGTGCTGGCGATGATCGTGGTGCTGTCGGTAATGAACGGCTTCCAGCGCGAGATGAGCTCGCGCATCCTCGGCCTGGTGCCCCATGCCAGCATCCTTGGTGTGCAGCCGCTGGATGACTGGCGCACCGTCGCCGATGCCGCGCTGAAGGACCCGGCGGTGATGGCCGCGGCGCCAATCACCGAAATGGAAGGCATGCTCTCTTACAAGGGCGCGATGCAGCCGATCCAGGTCAGCGGCATCGACCCGGCAGAGGAAGGCAAGGTTTCCATTGTCGGCCAGCATATTGTCCAGGGCCGCCTGCAGGACCTTAAGCCAGGTGAGTTTGGCGTGGTGCTCGGTGAACTGAGCGCGCGGCGTTTTCGTTTGAACACGGGCGACAAGCTGACCCTGATCGTGCCGGAAATCAGCAAGGCGCCGGGTGGCATCACCCCGCGCATGCAGCGCCTGACCGTGGTCGGTATCTTCAAGGTCGGTGCAGAGCTGGATGGCTCGCAGGCGTACATTCACGTCGCCGATGCGGGCGAAATGCAGCGTTGGGCGCCGGGCCAGGTACAAGGCGTGCGGCTCAAGCTGCATGACCTGTATGCGGCGCCGCAGGTGTCCAAAGCCATCGCGGCCGGCCTGGGCGATGCCTACCGTGCCGATGACTGGTCGCACACCCAGGGCAGCCTGTTCAGCGCCATGAAGATGGAAAAGACCATGATCGGCCTGCTGCTGATGATGATCATCGCAGTGGCGGCGTTCAACATCATTGCCACGCTGGTGATGGTGGTGAACGACAAAGGGCCGGATATCGCCATCCTGCGCACCCTGGGTGCCACGCCTGCGCAGATCATGGGTACGTTCATGGTCCAGGGCAGCTTGATCGGTATTGTCGGGACCTTGATCGGCGGTGTGCTGGGGGTGATTGCCGCGTTCAATGTCAGCCAGATCGTTGGCTGGCTGGAGCGGGTCAGCGGCCAGCATATCTTCACCTCGGACGTGTACTTCATCAGCAGCCTGCCGTCGGAACTGCAGTGGGGCGATGTGGTGATCATCTGTGCGGCGGGGTTGGTGATGAGCTTCTTGGCGACCATTTACCCGGCGTATCGGGCATCGCAGGTGCAACCGGCGATTGGCCTGGCGGTTTGAAGCGCTGATCCGCGTTCAGTGTAGGAGCAGCCTTGTGCTGCGAAGAGGCCGGTGCAGGCTGCAGCAATCTGCTTTGCCTGCACCGGCCTCTTCGCAGCACAAGGCTGCTCCTACACGCCGATGCAGGAGCTGCGGTTCTATTGATTGCCAGGTAACTCGATCACAAACCGCGTCCAGCCACCCTCGCACTCTGCCCGAATACGCCCACCATGTGCCTGCACGATCGACCGGGTGATCGCCAGCCCTAACCCGGCGTGCTCCGTGCTGCCTTCGCGCCGCGCCGGGTCCACCCGGTAGAACCGGTCAAACAAGCGGGGCAATGCAGCCGGTGCGATTGCCGCCCCGGTATTGGCCACGCAAACCCGTAACCCAGGCTCCAGCGTCACGCGTACCTGCCCACCGGGTGGGGTGAAGCGCAAGGCATTGTCGAGCAGGTTCGACAATGCGCGGCGCAGCATGGGGCGGTCGCCCTGCAACAGCAGCTGGCCTTCGCGCAGCAGCGTCACGTCGCGGTCCTCGGCCAGCGGCGCGTAGTATTCCAGCAATGCATCGACATCTTCATGCAGTGCCAGCGTGGCTTGGCCAGGCACCAGCAGGCCATGGTCGGCCTTGGCCAGGTACAGCATGTCGTTGATCATCTGCGCCATCCACTGCAGCTCCTCCAGGTTGCCATGCAAGGCCTCGCGGTATTCCTCAAGGCTGCGCGGGCGGGTGAGGGTGACCTGGGTGTGGGTCAGCAGGTTGGACAATGGTGTGCGCAGTTCGTGGGCGATGTCGGCGGAGAATGCCGACAAGCGCTGGAAGGCATCGTCCAGGCGCTGCAGCATGGCGTTCACGGTGGTGGCCAGTTCGGCCAGCTCTTCCGGCATCTGCGCCACTGGCAGGCGGGTGGTCAGCGAGCGGGCCGACACGCTGGCCGCAACCTGGCCCATCTGCCGCAGCGGCCTCAGCCCCCGGCGTACGGCCCAGGCACCGAGCAGGGCGGTGGCCAGGGCCGAGAGGCCGACCGTTAGCCAGATCAGGCGCTGCATGCCCTGCAGGAAGTGCTGATGGTGGGTGATGTCGAGGTACAGGGTCAGCTGCGCAGACTGCGGGTCGGCCGGGTTCAGGGGCATGGCCAGGCTGCGGTAGTCGGCGCCGTCGGTGTGTAGAGTGGCAAGCCCAGAGGGTGGCGTGGTGTCGGGCAATTGCGTGCGGCTGTCGAACCACGGCCTACCGTCATGGCCGCTGATGCGCAGGGCCAAGTCGGCCTGGTGGCTGAGTTCATCGCGCAGGGCGGGGAGGCGGGCGCCCAGTTCGGCGGGCCCGACGACGCCGGCCAGCTGCGTGCGAAACAGCGACAGGCGAGATTCCAGCAGCTGTTGGTCGAGTTCGATGAAGTGCTGCTCGCTGGCGCGGCTGAACAGCACGCCAGCCCCTAGCGAAACGGCAGCGGTGCAGGCCGCGAACAGCAGCGCCAGGCGGCTGCCGAGGGAAAGTCGGCGCATCAATCCTGACGCTCCTCCAGCACATAGCCCATGCCCCGCACGGTGTGGATCAGCTTGCTGGTGTGCGGGTCGTCGATTTTCAGGCGCAGGCGGCGGATGGCCACTTCGATGACGTTGGTGTCACTGTCGAAATTCATGTCCCAGACCTGCGAGGCAATCAGCGATTTGGGCAGTACCTCGCCCTGGCGCCGCAGCAGTAGTTCGAGCAGGGCGAACTCTTTGGCGGTCAGGTCGATGCGCTGGCCGGCGCGCTCGGCGCGGCGGCGGATCAGGTCCAGGCGCAGGTCGGCCAGGCTCAAGGTGGTGTCCTGGCTCGGGCTGGCGCCACGGCGCAGCAGGCTGCGTACACGGGCCAGCAGTTCGGAAAAGGCAAACGGCTTGACCAGGTAATCGTCGGCGCCCAGCTCCAGGCCGTGCACACGGTCTTCTACCGCATCGCGGGCGGTCAGGAACAGCACGGGGGTGTCCAGACCGGCCTGGCGCACTGCTTGCAAAATCTGCCAGCCATCGCGGCCTGGCAGCATCACGTCGAGGATCAGCAAGTCATGGTCGCCGGTCAGTGCCAGGTATTGGCCAGTTTCGCCATCGGCTGCCAGTTCGGTGGCGAAGCCTGCCTCGCTGAGGCCCTGGCTCAGGTACTGGCCGGTGCGGGCCTGGTCTTCAACGATCAACAGTTTCATGCAGTGTCCACAGTTCTGGAGGGGGCGCAGCGTCTACCGGGAAATGATACGTGACGATGTCGGCGCTCGCCCAAACTGACAAAGTTGTAATCTTCCCGTCAGGTAGCCGCCAGCCCCACCTGATTAAGGTGCTCTCATCACGTTGTGTATTTTGGAGTCATCATGAAACGCCTATTCATCGCCGCCGCCCTTGCCGTGGCAAGCCTGCCCACGTTTGCGGGCAGTGCCGACAGTTTCGCCTTTGGCGAGCCTGCCCCGGCTGGCAAGGCCACCCGTACGGTCGAGGTGGTGCTCAAGGACATTGCCTTCGAACCAAAAAGCCTGGAGGTCAAGGCGGGCGAGACGGTGCGCTTCGTGCTGATCAATGAGGGCAAGTTGCCCCACGAATTCAACCTGGGCGACAAGGCCATGCATGCCGAGCACCAGAAAGAAATGATTGCGATGCAAGGTAAGCTGTTCACCGCAGGCATGAACCATGAAGGCATGGACCACGGCCAGATGAACCACGGTGAAGGCCACGGCCACGGCGGGGGCAACACCGTGCTGGTACCGCCTGGCCAGCGTGCCGAACTGACTTGGACGTTCCGCAAGTCGGCACCCATCGAGTTTGCCTGCAACGTACCTGGGCATTACCAGGCAGGGATGGTCGGGCCATTGACCATCGAGTGACATCAGGCCCAAGGCGGGGCGCAAAAACGGTAGACTAGGGGCATTTCGAACCTTCAGGTCAGTTTCCATGCATCCCGCCGCCGAACACTCCCCGCTGGGCAAGTCCAGCGAATACATCGCTACCTACTCCCCTGAGCTGCTGTTCCCGATCCCGCGTACCGCCAAGTGGGCCGAGCTGGGCGTTACTGCCCAGACCCTGCCGTGGCAGGGCGTGGATTATTGGAACTGCTTCGAGCTGTCGTGGCTGCTGCCGTCGGGCAAGCCGGTGGTGGCGATCGGCGAGTTCGCCATTCCTGCAGACTCGCCGAATATCATCGAGTCCAAGTCGTTCAAGTTGTACCTGAACTCGCTGAACCAAACGGTTTTTGCCTCGATTGGCGAGCTGCAGGCCTGCCTGGAGAAGGACTTGTCTGCGGCGGCTGGCAAGCCGGTCGGCGTCAAGGTTCGCACGTTGGCCGAGGTGGAGGCTCAGGGCGTTGTGGCATTGCCGGGGCAGTGCATCGATGCGCTGGATGTGGCCATCAGCAACTATGAGCAGCCGCAGCCGGAGTTGCTGCGTTGCGATGTGCAGCGTGTGGTTGAAGAGACCCTGCACAGCCATTTGCTCAAGTCCAACTGCCCCGTCACCGGCCAGCCGGATTGGGGCAGTGTGGTGGTCGAGTACAAGGGCAGGGCACTGGACCCTGCCAGCCTGCTGACTTACCTGATCAGCTTCCGGCAGCATGCCGACTTCCATGAGCAGTGCGTGGAGCGGATTTACCTGGACTTGAAGAACCTGCTGCAGCCGGAGCATTTGACGGTGTATGCACGGTATGTGCGCCGGGGTGGGCTGGATATCAACCCGTACCGCAGCATGGGGGCGATCAGCCCGGTGAATGGGCGGCTGGTTCGGCAGTAAAATCACGGCCGTTGGGGGCGCTTCGCGCCCCATTCGCGGGCAAGCCCGCTCCCACAGGTTTTAGCGCAGCCCTTAGACCGCGCTGTCCTGTAGGAGCGGGCTTGCCCGCGAAAGGGGTGCGAAGCGCCCCCAGCTATTTAGATACCCATACTGTGCAGCGAGTTGGCAATGCTGCGCAGGGTAGCGGTCAGGTCCGGGTGATCGGCTTCGAAGCGCTCGATCGCCAGGTTCACGCCATCCACCAGGTTGTTGTCCGGTGTGGCTTCCTCAAGCTTCAGCTGCGCTTCAATTTGTCTGGCTTCCTCATGCAGCGCGGCCAGCTCCTCTTCCGAAAGCGGCACGTTACGGTCCAGTTGCTCGCGCAAGCTGTTCAGTCGCTCTTGCAATTCGCGGGCAGGCATTGGCTTTTCTCCATCAATGGCTTGGCAAGCCATGGACCTCAGCGAAGCGGCAAAGGTTCTGGCCTGCTTTCAATGTAATCCACTCGCAGCCGCTTTGCATGATCCGCGTCAAAGGTGCTGTATCAGGGTTTTTCGCCTTTGCGCCGACGCTGGGCGATGTCCTGCAGGCAGGTGTCCAGGGCCTCGAGGTGATCGATCACCGAGTGCACGCCAAGGCTGAACAGCGCGAGGGTGGCCTTGCCACGGGCCAGGTCTTGTTCCTGTTGGCTCATGGCTTGCCAATGCCGGGAGCTGAGGTCGCAGTACGGGCTGCAGGCCGCCAGGCCCACGGTCCACAAGCCGGCGTTCAGGCCCGATTGCAGCAGCGCAGGGTCACCGCTGACCAGTACGCAGCCATCCAGGCGCGCGCTGTCCAGTGCCATCAGCGCCTGCCAGCAGGCATTTGGCGCGGGCCAGCGCACGCCGTTGACCGCGTGCCCCGGCAGCCAGTCGGGCAGCACAGTGGCCAGGCGTTTGCCCTGTGTGGCACTCAGGTCGTCCAGCCAGATGCAGGGCACCTGGCGCTGTCGCAGGCTGGTGAGCGTTGCCAAGGCGCCGGGCGCGGGCAGGGGGTTGCCGTTAGCACCCTGGACCAGGCAGCCACGCAGGCCAAACAGCACAGCAGTGAAGGCGGACGCATCGTGCATGGCAACTTCCCTGAAATAGTCCGCAGGCTAGGCCGCTATTGTTACCAGCCGATGACGAGGCAACATACGTTCACAAAATCTTGAGCAAAAATGTGTAATGCTGGTGATCAGCCCGCAAGCCCTTATACTTGCGCCTTATCAGCAGCACGCCCGGTGCGGCTGCGGCCAAGAAATTCGATGGAGAGACATCTATGCGTAGGATCGGTGCCGGTGTGATCGAACGAGTCACCCAGGCCTGTGTCTGCGCCAGCTTGTTGCTGGCGCCCGTGGCGGCCACCCAAGCGGCCACCGAGGAAGACCCTTGGGAGGCGGTCAACCGGCCGATCTTCAGGTTCAACGATACGGTCGACACCTATGCCCTCAAGCCATTGGCCAAGGGCTACCAGGCAGTGACGCCGCAGTTCCTCGAAGATGGCATCCATAACATCTTCCGCAACTTGGGCGATGTCACCAACCTGGCCAATGACATTCTGCAGCTCAAACCGCATGCGGCGGGTGTGGACACGGCGCGGCTGATCGTCAACACCACCTTCGGGCTTGGTGGCTTCTTCGACGTCGGCACCAAGATGGGCCTGCAGCGCAACGACGAAGATTTCGGCCAGACCTTGGGTTACTGGGGCGTGGGCAGTGGCCCTTACGTGGTTATCCCGTTGCTGGGCCCAAGCACCGTGCGTGACGGCCTGGCCAAGTACCCGGACAGCTACACCGAACCCTACCGCTACATCAACCACGTACCGACGCGTAACACGAGCCTCGCGGTTGATGTCGTCGATACCCGTGCCAGCCTGTTGTCGGCTGAGAAGCTGATGCAGGGCGACAAGTACATCTTCATTCGCAACGCCTACCTGCAGAACCGCGAGTTCAAGGTAAAGGACGGCGAAGTCGAAGATGATTTCTGATTGTTTCTGATTTAAGCCATCGGGGCTGCCAAGCAGCCCCAGCGTTAATGCATCGCCAGGATGCGCAGGCCGAATTTCTGCTGCCCGTCGGGCTGGTCGGCGATCCACACCACCTCGGTGCTGGCATGCAGGCCTTTCAGCGCCTTGTGATCGGAATCGATCCTCACCTCAAGCGTATCCCCTACCTGAAACCGCTGCGGCGCCTGCACTTGCATGCCCCCGCTGGACAGGTCCAGGCACACGGCTGCAATCACCTGGCCTTGGTGCAACAGGCTGATGTCGGTGTCGATGCGCATGCGGATGAAATCGCGTTTTTCGCTGTGGTTAGAGGGTGTCTGGGGCATGCTGCATCCTTCCCTTTAGGTTGCGCGGGTCGGCTTTCTTATAACTCTCGGTGATTTGCCCTGTAAAGAGCAGCGAGGTCGACCCTTGCACGCTTGAAACGCCTGGCGGATGGGAGTACCGTCTGCGCCTTACAGGGTACCTCTGACAGTTGCCGGGCGGGTCTTCTTGTCCTACAACTCAAGTAGAGTGTTACCACAGAGTATTCCCGTAGCTGGCCGTCAGCCTTGCCGACACCGCTGCACCAACCTAAATCGGCGCCGTTCGCCCACATGCAGAAAACCAGTGCAACGCTGCTGATCATCGATGACGACGACGTGGTCCGTGCGAGCCTCGCCGCCTATCTTGAAGACAGTGGTTTCAGCGTCCTCCAGGCCGGTAATGGCCAGCAGGGGCTTCAGGTCTTCGAAGAACACCAGCCCGACCTTGTGATCTGCGATCTGCGCATGCCGCAGATGGGCGGGCTCGAACTGATCCGCCAGATCAGCGAGCGCGCGCCGCAGCTGCCGGTGATCGTGGTGTCGGGTGCCGGCGTGATGAGCGATGCGGTCGAGGCCTTGCGCCTGGGCGCCGCCGACTACCTGATCAAGCCGCTGGAAGACCTTGCCGTGCTCGAGCACTCGGTGCGCCGGGCCCTCGACCGTTCGCGACTGGTGCTGGAAAACCAGCGCTACCGCGACAAGCTCGAAGCCGCCAACCGCGAGCTGGAGGCCAGCCTGCACCTGTTGCAGGAAGACCAGACCGCCGGCCGGCAGGTGCAGATGAACATGCTCCCGGAAAGCCCCTGGGTGGCCGGCGAGTTTGCCTTCGAGCACCAGATCATCCCGTCGCTGTACCTGTCGGGTGATTTTGCCGACTACTTCCGCGTGGATGATCGGCGCATTGCCTTCTACCTCGCCGATGTCTCGGGGCACGGCGCCTCGTCGGCGTTCGTCACGGTGTTGCTGAAGTTCATGACCACGCGCCTGTTGTTCGAATTCAAGCGCGGGAGCAAGATGCGTGAATTCAAGCCCTCGCAAGTGCTCAGCCACATCAACCGCGGGCTGATCAACTGCAAGTTGGGCAAGCATGTGACCATGGTGGGCGGCGTGATCGATGAAGACACCGGGCTGTTGACCTATGCCGTTGGCGGCCACCTGCCACTGCCGGTGCTGTACACCCCGGGCAATACCCGCTACCTGGAAGGCCGCGGCCTGCCGGTGGGGTTGTTCGACGAGGCCAGTTACCAGGACCTGGTGGTGGAGCTGCCGCCAGTGTTCAGCCTCAGCTTGATGTCCGATGGCATTCTGGACCTTTTGCCAGGTGACACGCTCAAAGATAAAGAAGCCGCCTTGCCAGAAATCGTCAAGGCAGCGGGTGGCAGCCTGGATGGGCTGCGGCAACGATTTGGATTGGCTACGCTTGGGGAGATGCCGGATGATATCGCCCTATTGGTGTTGAGCAGGAACCTTCAATGAGTACCGGTAGAATTCAGTTCGCCGAGCAAAGCGGTACCTTTGTACTGAAGTTCGTCGGTGAAGTGCGCCTGACCCTGTGTTCGGCGCTGGATGCGACGATCGAGAAGATTTTCACCGCGCTGAACTTCTCGGCCATCGTCATCGATTTGACTGAAACCGAGAGCATCGACAGCACCACCTTGGGCCTGCTGGCCAAGTTGTCGATCCTGTCGCGCCAGAAAGTGGGGCTGCTGCCGACTGTGGTCACCACCAACCCGGACATTTCCCGGTTGTTGCAGTCCATGGGCTTCGATCAGGTGTTCAACATCGTCGATCGCCCAATACCGTGCCCAGAGTGCCTGACCGACTTGCCGTCGCAGGACCAGAACGAAGAAGTGGTGCGCTCCAAGGTGCTGGAGGCCCACAAGATCCTCATGGGGCTCAATGACTCCAACCGCGAAGCGTTTCATGACCTGGTGAATGCGCTGGAGCGGTCTTGAGTACGCTTTAAACCTGTACCGGCCTCTTCGCGGGTAAACCCGCTCCCACAGGGTTAGCGTTGCATCAGGAACTTCGGTAACCCTGTGGGAGCGGGTTTACCCGCGAAGAGGCCGGCACAGGCAACCTTCATTCATTCCGGCCCAACAAACTCCGTCACATCCCGCCCACCGGCATCCAACTGAAACACCCGTGCCGGCCGCCCCTGCTCATCAAAAAACACCTGCCCCAACCCCGCACCATTCCACAACCGCTCACCCGCCTTGCTACCGCTGGGCGTACGCGGCACCACTTCCATCTCCCGCCGCTTGGTAAACCAGTTCAGCGGCGAGCGCGGTGAATACAGCCAGCGGTTAAGCCGGTCGAGCACATCCAGCAAACGCCTGGGGAATTCGTTCTTGATCCCGCTGCTGGTGATCTGCCACAAGTGCGGGCTGCGCTGGCGGTGACGAATCAGCACTTCATAGACGAACGAATAGTGCACATCCCCTGAGAGCACCACGTAATGCCCGGGCGTGCGCGAGTGGCGGAAGATATTCAGAATCACCTGGGCCGCGCCCCGATGGGCCATCCAGTTCTCGGCATCCACCAGCAACGGGTAGCCCATCCAGCTGAATACCTTTTGCACGGTTTCTATCAGCTTTACCCCGAAGATCGGTGCCGGTGACACGATAATCGCCGAAGGATGATCGAGCAGCGCCTGCTGCAGCTCGCTCAGCGCCTCCCAGTCGAGCAGGCCCGAAGGCTTTGCCAGGCTGGTTTCGCTGCGCCAACGCCGGGTGCGGGTGTCGAGTACCAGCAAGGGTGGGTTGCTGGGCAGGCTGAACTGCCAGCCTTGGAAGCGCAACAGCTCGCCGATCAGTTCATCCTGTGCCTGGCTGGCCAGTGGCGCACCCGTCAGCGCCTGGCAGCGTTCGACCAATGGCCCGCAGCCATCCGGGTCGTTGCCCCAGGCCTGGCACAGCAGGTAGCCCAGCAGCGTATTGCCGATGATCCGCCGCGAGAACGGGTGGCCATAGGCGGTTTCTTCCCACTGCGCCGAGAGGTTCCAGTCGTCGGTGATGTCGTGGTCGTCGAAGATCATCAGGCACGGCAGGTGTGCCATCACCCGCGCCACCTGGCCGAGGTTGTCGGCGAAGGCCTCGATCAGTGGCACCTCCTGCCGATAACGCGCCTGGCGTTCATCGGTGAGGCCTGCGGGCATGTCCAGGTTGACCAGCCGCCAGGGTTCAGGTGACCACGCCAGCAGGTACATGGCCATGACCTCGGCGAAGGTTACCAAGTGGTTGTCGGCGTTGCTGGACGAGAAGATCGGCTTGCGTTTACCCCCGAAAAAGCGCTCGCGCAGGCTGTCGTTACGTTCCTGCGCGGGCAGCAGGTCGGCGCGGTGATAGTAACTGGCCGGGTGGCGATAGAGCGCCGCGCTGTCGGCGACGACTGCACCGTCCAGCTGTTCGTCGAACAGCCCCAGGCGTTCGATCAGCACGTGGATCGCGCGCAGCATGGGCCCGGCGACATCATCGGCATACACCTGGTCGCCGGTCATCAGCAGCACCGCGGGGCGTTGTTCGGGGTGTTGGCACTGTTGCAGCAAACGGTCGGCGCAGAGCAGGCCGTCGGCGGCGGGGTGGTGCGGCTTGCGGCAAGAACCGTGCAGCAAATGGTCCAGGCGATCACGCAACACGAAGTGTGGGCGCGTTTCGCCGGGGTAGAGCATGTGGGGTGCCCAGTCTGCGATGCCCTGGCCATTGATGCGCAGGTCGTAGCCCAGCGTCTGGTTGCAGGGGAGCGGCTGGGCAACGTGGATATCCAGCAAATGAATGAACGCGTGCTGGCCTATCGGGATCACCTGGCAAGTGACCTTGGCCGAGTGCTCTACGCCATCAAGGGCAAATTCAGGTTGCAAGGGTTGCGTTGCGACCAGCCAAATGGCCAGGCGCTGTGGCTCCAGGCGGCGCAGTACCGGGCCGGCGAGAACGAGGGGTAGGGAAGAGGTCATCAACAGCTCTGGTGGCTAGACAGCCCATTCACGCAGCACGGTACCGGTGGGAGCGGGCTTGCCCGCGAATAGGCCATCGAATTCAAAATACCTCGGAAGCCTGGCGCAGCTTAGCGCCAAACCAAAAACGGGCGGAAAATGCTGAACATTTCCCGCCCGTCAGGCAAACCCAAAATGTATCAGGCCTTTTCAGCCATCAACTTCTCCAGCTTCTCCTGATCCCGCGCGAACTGGCGAATACCCTCGGCCAGCTTCTCGGTGCCCATGGCATCTTCGTTCATCGCCCAGCGGAACTGGCTCTCGCTCAATACCTGCTTGGCCTCGCCCGTGTTGCCCGGCTTGAGCACGCGCGGCAGTTCGCCCTGGTCATCGCTCAACTGCTGCAGCAGTTCGGGGCTGATGGTCAGGCGGTCGCAGCCTGCCAGTTGCTCGATTTGACCGATGTTGCGGAAGCTGGCGCCCATGACCACCGTGTTGTAGCCATTGGTCTTGTAGTAGTCGTAGATGCGCGTGACCGACTGCACGCCCGGGTCCTCGGCGCCGACGTATTCCTTGCCGGTGCTCTTCTTGTACCAGTCGTAGATACGGCCCACGAACGGCGAGATCAGAAACACCCCGGCATCGGCGCAGGCTTGGGCCTGGGCGAAGGAGAACAGCAGGGTCAGGTTGGTCTGGATGCCTTCCTTCTCCAGCTTCTCGGCGGCGCGGATGCCTTCCCACGTCGAGGCCAGCTTGATCAGCACGCGGTCTTTACTGACCCCGGCGGCGTCGTACAGCGCGATCAACTGGCGGGCCTTGGCCAGCAGGGCCGGCTCATCGAACGACAAGCGCGCATCCACTTCGGTGGAAATACGGCCAGGGATGACTTTGAGGATCCCAGAACCGACCGCGACCGCGAACTTGTCGCAGGCCAGGTCCACATCGCCCTTGGCATCACCTTTTACCTGCTTGAGCAGGTCGGCATAGCCGGGGATGGCGGCGGCTTTGAGCAGCAGCGACGGGTTGGTGGTGGCATCGACCGGTTTCAGGCGGGTGATGGCGTCCAGGTCCCCGGTGTCGGCGACCACGGTGGTGAACTGCTTGAGTTGTTCCAGCTTGGAGGTCATGGGCGTGCTCTGTCCTGTGCAATGACTCGACATTACCCGAGCCCCGGCGGCCGCTCAAGGCCCGTCGAAGCCGCTCGGGCAAACCGCGTGTGGGCGCGGCGTTGCGTCGCGAATGGGGTTGCGCAACAGCCCCAAGGTCTCAGCCCAAAACGGCAGGCAAGCCCCTGAAGTTCTACGCAAGGTGATGATTCGATTCACCCACAGCCCCGAGGTTCCCAAGGGTGCCGACTACCTGCTTTTCAGGGCTTCGCCCAACGTGCCCGATTGCCCTTCCTGGAGCCGTTTGCCGTCGGGCATGATGATTTCCAACGTGGTCCCCGCAGGGCGAGGCGCCGGCTGTGCCGCACGCGCCTGCGCCTTTCTCGCCTCACCCCTGCGCTCGATCATCGTCGGGTATTGCGAGGCGACCGCCAGAATGATGCCCACCGGGGCAAAGATCGCCAGTGCCACGCCCAAGCTGCCCTGCGAACGCGTGCGCCTTTTCTTCATTGCCTATCCATCCCTGGTTCATTCATCAATGACCCTGCATCAACTCCGCTGCCTGATCAAACACCACCAACGGCTCTGGCGCCTTGTGAATATCCGCCGACAACAACTGCCGGAACCGCCGCGCCCCCTTGAAGCCCTGGGCCAGCCCCAGAATATGCCGCGTGACGTGATGCATGGCCCCACCGCTCTCGATGTGCGCCACGATATAAGGCCGCAACAACGCCAGCGCCTCACTGCGGCTGATCACCGGCGCCTCGCTGCCAAAGAACTGCTGGTCCACCTCGGCCAGCAGGTAAGGGTTGTGATACGCCTCACGCCCCAGCATCACCCCATCGAACGTTTCAAGGTGCGCCTGGCATTCCGCCAGCGTCTTGATCCCGCCGTTAAGCACGATCTCAAGGTCCGGGAAGTCCGCTTTCAGCTGCGCCGCCACGTCGTAGCGCAGAGGCGGCACCTCACGGTTCTCCTTGGGCGACAGCCCTTCAAGAATCGCAATCCGCGCATGCACGGTAAAACTCCGGCACCCAGCCTCGCGCACCTGGCCGACGAAATCGCACAGCTCGGCATAGCTGTCACGGCCATTGATGCCGATACGGTGCTTGACCGTCACCGGCGTCGACACCGCATCGCGCATTGCCTTGACGCAATCAGCCACCAACGCCGGGTGGGCCATCAGGCACGCACCGATCATGTTGTTCTGCACCCGGTCGCTCGGGCAGCCAACGTTAAGGTTTACCTCGTCGTAGCCCGCCTCCTCGGCCAGGCGCGCGCAGGCCGCCAGGTCGGCCGGCACGCTGCCGCCCAGTTGCAGGGCCAGCGGATGCTCGGACACGTCGTGGCGCAGGAAACGGTGGGCGTCGTTGTGGAGTAGGGCGCCGGTGGTGACCATTTCGGTGTAGAGCAGGGTGTGCGTGGAGAGCAGGCGCAGGAAGAAGCGGCAGTGGCGGTCTGTCCAGTCCATCATCGGTGCAACGGAGAACCGGCGCGACGGCTCAGGCCTTGTCGCAACTGGGTTAGTGCCTGATTTTGCAGTCATTTCGTTCAACGTGTTTCGTACCGGATTCGGGGTTTTCAGGGCGATTTCAGCAAGCGGTGGCTGCGATTTAGCAACCGGGCGGCGACGTGTAGCAAATTCCCGTGGCAACGAGCAGTGCACACACTGGCGGATTGTTAAGCCTGTTACACAGGCCATGTTCGCTTGAGGAGGGAAGGTAGCTAGTTTACCAAGAGAAATCGCGGTTCGTCCGGAAACAGGTTCTTCGGATGCTATTGGCGCGACATGAGGCCTCCATACCTCAACCTCTGTGAGCCATGGGCACTCATTTAGACCGCCTCACCGAGACTGGCCCGACGTGATCACACTGCATCATAGCGATACTCGATATCGCGCTACCTCCCAGCCAGGTTCGGCCATCGAAGCCCCTATTCCTCTCGACGTTAAGGACCATCGCTGGCACCCAGCACCAGCGTCGGCAACGTAAATCTCAAAGCCTACGCCGCACCTGTAGGAGCTGGCTTGCCTGCGACGGGCTGTGAAGCAGCCCCAATACAGGCAACACTCCTCTCAACCCTGGGCGCGCATATCGCAGCAATCTTGCTCTGATAGATCTGATGGCGTTGGTCGAATATAGCGATAAGCGCTCATTCAAATCACGTCATGTGACAGCCGCGAGCCATGCAGGAAGCTTCGGTTATCTGACGGCTCCTCACGTAATGCCTCGGATCTGCTCAAACAGATGATCTACTTAAATCTCAAGGCCTGCGCTGACCCTTAGTAGCTGATGCCTGCGATGGGCTGTAGAGCCCCCAATACACCATATCTACTTGATTTCATTTCCGGTTTTTAGTCTGGAAGTAAATAGTAATTTTCCGAAAGGCGAGCTTCCAGATAGTCAAAGAGCGCTAACGCATCCCCTGCGTACAAAAAACCATCTTCAGTTCCGTCGGCCAAAAGTTTTGTGCCGTTCAGGGACTTAGTAATCGTATATGAGTCGAACTGAGCTGCTTTTTTTAGTTCTGTTTTTATATTGAAGCGGTTCCCGTGGGCGATGGCGTTCCTAATGTGCCTAAGGAACTCAAGCTCAGGCGCTTTGTTTAAATATCCAAAGCGAGAAAAGGCGTCACCTACATGAAGGATTGCAGCCTTAATAGGTAGGGTCAAGAATTCAATATTTTTGTTAGGGTTTTTCTTTATGTGCTCCATAGATGGTTTTAGCGGTAGATGATAAGCCAGGGGGCTATTGATTCTTCCGATGCTGTCAGTGTGTAGTGATGGGCTGGCTTTAGTAGGGATGACTATGTTGTGTGCTCGTTTGGCTAGTTGAGAGTTAGGGTCTGCATATCCTGCTATTCCAAGCATGAATGCTCCAATTGGTGATCGTGCAGTATTTATCGCGTCTATGAGCTCGAGTTGTACCGAATTAACCATTTTTAAGGACCTGCTCTGGCGGGTTGCTGTGTTCGACTATGTAGGGTTTGAGCAACCAGCTACCAGCCTTTGGGAGATCGCTCAGCTTAGCCTAATTTCGTTCAATCGGGGTTAGCAGTCACTGAAACTTGCAGCAATCACGCCCATGAACTAAATATACATCGATTTGCAACCATCTGCACCCGCATCATCAAGCGTGGTTAACCCGAGTGTATGCGGGCACAGTCACAGCCTTTTCAAACAATTAGAGCATAATGTCAGTGCCCAACCCTGTCCCTGGATTTGCCTCACCCACCGCGGTCATGATCACCTGGGCACCCGCAAGATGTGGGGGCTGGTTCTTCTTCGATAAGTACTGCAGGCACGCATTGTTCAGTGATGCAAAGTCTATGGTCATGAATGCAGCCAGATTTTCAGTATCGTCGAAAATGCCCGTGGCATGTAGCTTTACCTCCTCCAAAGCTTCATTCAGGTTCATTCGCGCGTAGATGAGTTTTGGATTGTCATTTCTACTTCTGAATAGTTTGTCTAGATTTCATGGGTCGTAGGAGATGCTTCGCTTTCCTCGCTCAGCGCGTGAACCCTCGCAAAGGCTGTCTCGGAAAGCTCAATCGTAAGTATTCATCTTCACTTCAACTTTTGCGAACGTGGAGGCGAGAATGAAAGAGATCATATCAAGGTCGGAAATGGTTGGTGTCTTGCGAATGAGTTCTTTTGCAGACTTGGTTGTTTTACGATCAGGTTTTGCAGTTTTGCAACGTATAAAGTCTCAGTGGTTGTAGGCATGATGCTGTTTCTCATAGGTGTTGCCTATGTACATTTGCAGCAGGGTAATTCAAGTGTTTGTCAGTAGGTAGATTCGGCTGGCCGTCATGTTGTGCAGTACGCATGATAGCCCTACTCATAAAGGCCTAGCCATACAGTGAAGGCCTGTCAAGGAGTACGGCTATCATACGTTTGGAGCGCTAGGGATGCCCAGTAAACGGCATGGGGCGGATGCCTTAGCTCCGCGAGCCCAACTGCCCATCAAGCTCGGCCCTTCCACTCGGCAAACTCATATGCAACAACGGAAACGGCCGCCCCTCACCATCCACCTCAGAGCGCCCCGTCTGCACAAACCCATAATGCAGATAAAACCCCACAGCCTCAGGGTTCTGCTCGTTCACATCCACACTCAGCGTGTGCCGCGAACCGCGTGCGTAATCCAGCAGCGCACGCCCAATGCCGCGCCCACGCAGGTCGGGGTCGATGAAGAGCATTTCCACATGCTCCTGATTCAGCCCGATGAAGCCTAACGGGCAATCTTCAGCATCGACCCCGACCCACAACTCGACAGCGGGAAGGTAAACATCGCGCAACTGCGGCAGCAGCGCGTCTATGTCGGATGCCTGCAAAAAATGGTGAGTGGCGCGAACGGCGCGCAGCCAGATGTCGAGCAGCAGTGGATGGTCTGCGGCGTTGGCCTGACGAATGATCATGTAATCAACCTTGTTCACTTGATAACGGAGTAGCGGCACGCCATTAGGCGACCGTATAAGTGTCGGCATCTTGAATGCCCGCTTCGCGAATTAACGCCTGGGCGGTGCACTGCAGAGGGGGCCGAAAAGGAAGGGGCTGAAAACGTACTGATACCCGCAGGTTGCGTCAAGGGCCGGGGACGGCTTCAAAGCCGCGCCGTCCCCGGTAATCACTCAGATCGAGCGCTGGTTAACCCGCGCCGTAAGCTGCTCGGCGCTTTCTTTGCGCTCGGAATAGCGGTCCACCAAAAACTCGGTGCGGTCGCGCAGCAACAGGGTGAACTTCACCAGCTCTTCCATCACGTCGACCACCCGGTCGTAGTAGGGCGATGGCTTCATGCGGCCGGCATCGTCGAATTCCAGGTACGCCTTGGGCACCGAGGACTGGTTGGGGATGGTGAACATGCGCATCCAGCGGCCCAGTACGCGCAGTTGGTTAACCACGTTGAACGACTGCGAACCCCCGCACACTTGCATTACGGCCAGGGTCTTGCCTTGGGTGGGGCGTACGGCGCCGAGGGCCAGGGGGACCCAGTCGATCTGCGCCTTGAACACGGCCGACAGGGCGCCGTGGCGTTCGGGCGAGCACCAGACCTGGCCTTCGGACCACAGCACCAAATCACGCAGTTCTTGCACTTTGGGGTGCTCTACCGGCACGTCATCAGGCAACGGCAGGCCGGAGGGATCGAAGATGCGCGTCTCGGCACCGAAATGCTGCAGAAGGCGGGCGGCCTCTTCGGTCAGCAAGCGGCTGAAGGAGCGTTCGCGGGTCGACCCGTACAACAGCAGGATGCGCGGTTTGTGCTCGCTGGCACGGGGCGCGGCTGGGGCTGCGTCGAACAGGGACAGGTCGAGGTTGGGCAGTTGCTCGGACATGGGGCCTCCTTAAAGCGTGCCGATGCGGTCCAGCTCGCGCTGGAGCTCGTCGTGGCCGAGGGTATTGAAGGGGAGGGCGAAGAGGGCGTTGCAGCGTCGCTCGATGATGGCCAGCGTGGCGTTGAACGCGGCGTCAATCGCAGCCTCGTCACCCTCGACCTCGGAAGGGTCTTCCAGGCCCCAGTGGGCTTTTAGGGCCGGGCCGAAGTACACGGGGCAGGGTTCACCGGCAGCTTTGTCGCAGACGGTGATGACGATGTCCGGCGGGTTGGCGGCGAAGGCATCGTTACCTTTGCTGCGCAGGCCTTCTGTGGAAATGCCGGCCTGCTGCAGGGTGGTGAGGCTGCGCGGCAGCACCTGGCCTTTGGGAAAACTGCCGGCACTGACGGCTGCGAAGCCTGGCGGTGCCAGGTGATTGAACAGCGCTTCGCTGAGGATGCTGCGGCAGCTGTTGGCGGTGCACATGAACAGGACTTGCATTGGAAGGCTCTCTCGCGGGGTGGCGGCTTCAGCAGCAGGCGGCTGCGCGGACGGGGCGGTCGGCCATGTGCTGCAGGCGGGCTGTGTTCGCCTGCAGCCAGGTGGCATTGGCCTGCAACGTCACCTGCAGCATGTCGTGCACCCACGTGGGCAGGTTCGGGTTGAGGCGGTAATACACCCATTGGCCTTGGCGGCGATCCAGCAGCAGGCCGCTGCTTCGCAGTTGGGCGAGATGGCGGCTGATTTTCGGCTGGCTGTCGTCGAGGGCGCACATCAGCTCGCAAACGCAGAGCTCGCCCAGGCTGGCGATGAGCAGGGTGGCGCGAGCGCGGGTCTCGTCGGCCAGGTTCTTGAAGACCTCGGGTGGGGTGATCATGGAGGTGCTCTTTACATATGGATAATCGAATATACGGATTTCCATATGTTTAGAGCAAGCGGGAAAATGCGGCACGAAATTGATACAGAGCTACCGGAAATGATCAGATTTTGGCTCTTCTTTGTAGGGCGTTTCTGAATAACTCTTTGCAGGCCATTGCGTCATTGAAGTGAGGGGGAGAGCCTTCTAGTCTGGCCGCGTCGGTGAGAAATCAACGACCAGGTCTGCAAGCCTGTAGGGTCAACTAGGAAGAGTCCACCATCAGCCACAGATGCTCTGCATCCGGCTGCGCTTTATGGTGGCTACGTACGGGTGGTCCTCGGACCAGCCGGGCATTCTCTCTAGTTGCCCCCGGCCTTGCAGGCCTGTATGTAGCCGCCACCCAATCATCTGCAAGTGAGCAGGTGGCGATCTGAATAGTGCAACTAGAGAGACTCGCCATGCTCAAGATCGTCCCCGACCCACCGTGCTCCCCCGATACACCTCATCACCTCGAAGACACCCTGATCCAGGCCTCGGAGTACGTACTCTGCGCCTTGGCCGTCGCCCACCACGCCGTCTCCATGCTTCCCAAGTCGCCTGCCTCCATCATGACCCTGGCCGTCATGCACGAAATGGAAGCGGTGCGCACATTGCTGGAATCGGCGGTTGCGCAGGTGCAACTCACGGCCAGGCCGCACATGCAGACGCTGCATTGACATTCACCGATGCCGGGGCTGCTTTGCAGCCCTTCGCGGGCAAGCCCGCTCCTACAGGGGGCGTCGACGCGCTTGCGAACGTTGTTTTCAGCGCGAAAGCGCAGGGAGATATGCAATGGACAAGGTATTACCAGAACGCACCGGCACGCTGGGTTTGACCATAGGCTCCGCGTCGTGCCTGGACGGCGTGATACAGGGCAAGCGCCTATTTCGCGTAGAACCCGGCAACTGCTGCGACCATGCAATCGAGCAGGCGTCGGTGCTGATGGACTGCTCAAGACGAGCCTCGTTCATCGGCGTGATGGACGACGAACCTGTGTTGGTGTGGGCCTCGCACTTTCTTTGCGAAATGGCCAAGGCGCTGATGGATGATGCGCACATGGGCATGCGCAAGCACCGCTGATGCGTCAGCGCGCCACAGTGAGGATGTAAACAATGAAGATCTTTGCCGAAGGTGATATCGGCAAGAACCCTCCCAGTCGCTGCTAGCCGTGTTGCCCCCGCAACAGTGTTTCGACAGTCTGCTGCGCAGAGGGCACCGCGCCCGGTCTGCGCTGTTGGCTATCCCATTGAGGCTCAACGCTATTTTTGTTTGGCACGGTTGCTGCGTTGTCTCCTTCAACCCTTCGAGGACAGCCAAGGAGCCTCCCCATGAGCCAAGCCCCAATCAAGTTCGCCTACTGGGTCCCCAACGTCAGCGGTGGCCTGGTGGTGAGCACCATCGAGCAACGCACCAGCTGGGACATCGACTACAACCGTAAACTGGCGCAGATCGCCGAAAAGGCGGGCTTTGACTACGCCCTGTCGCAAATCCGTTTCACTGCCGGTTACGGCGCTGACAACCAGCACGAGTCGGTCACCATCAGCCATGCGCTGCTGGCCGCCACCGAGAAGCTCAAGGTCATCGCGGCTATCCTTCCAGGCCCATGGAACCCGGCGCTGGCGGCCAAGCAACTGGCAACCATCGACCAGTTCACCCAGGGCCGGATCGCCATCAACCTGGTGTCGGGCTGGTTCAAGGGCGAGTTCCACGCCATCGGTGAACCGTGGCTGGACCATGACGAGCGCTACCGCCGTTCAGAGGAGTTCATCCGTGCGCTGAAGGGCATCTGGACCCAAGACAATTTCACCTTCAACGGCGATTTCTATCGCTTCCGGGACTACACCCTCAAGCCCAAACCCCTGCAGCAGCCGCACCCGGAAATCTTCCAGGGTGGCAGCTCGCGAGCAGCGCGGGACATGGCGGCGCGGGTGTCGGACTGGTACTTCACCAATGGCAATACCGTGGAGGGGATCAAGGCCCAGGTCGACGATCTGCGTGCCAAGGCAGCCGCCAACGGCCATGCGATCAAGGTGGGGGTGAATGCCTTCATCATTGCCCGCGACACCGAGGAAGAGGCGCGGGCGGTGTTGCAGGAGATCATCGACAAGGCCAACCCTGAGGCGGTGAAGGCGTTCGGGCATGAGGTCAAGAACGCCGGGGCGGCCAGCCCGGAAGGCGAGGGCAACTGGGCCACGTCCAGCTTCGAGGACCTGGTGCAGTACAACGATGGGTTCAAGACCAACCTGATCGGCACACCGCTGCAGATTGCCGAGCGCATTATTGCGCTGAAGGCGGTGGGGGTGGATTTGATCCTTTCAGGGTTCCTGCATTTCCAGGAGGAGGTGGCGTACTTCGGTGAGCATGTGTTGCCGCTGGTGCGCGAGCTGGAGGCCGGGCTCCGGGTGGAAAAAGCGGTGGCGTGAGGCCTGCCAGGCACGGCCCTACAAGGGCCGCGCCTGACATCAATGCAAACAGTGCTTGGATTGGCTCAATCGGCCAAACCCGTTAAGGTATCGCCCCTCGCAAGGATTGCCCCGCTTCAGGAAAGGTTCGATGCCGCTTTCGCCCAGTACCAACCCGCCCTTCGGCCTGCTCAACGGCCGCCGGTTCATACCCGACGCATCACTCAAGCCCCTGCTCGAGGGTTATTCAGCGTTGCAGGTTCCCGGCCCGGAAACGGTCTGGGCCACCGGCGAGGTCGACCTCGGCGATTCGGTGCACCTGCTGCGGTATTACCTGGACAACGAAGACTACTGGCTGCAAGTGCTGATGAACGGCGACAAGGTGGGCGATAGCGTGCTGTTCGGTTATCACAGCGCCGTAGCCCTCCGCGATGAGGCGCACCTTCAGCGCCTTGTCGGTAGCCAGTCCAAGGTCGGCCTGCCGATCTACGAACACGACGGCTGTCTGTATTCCCGCCAGTGGGGCCGTGAGCCGGGTCAGGCCAGGTTGGTGCCGTTGTATGAGCGGGTGGTCAGCCCCGACGCCCGTTATGGCATCCAGCACCTGTCAATGCTCTACGCCCGCGACACCGGCCTGCCTGAGCGCCGCGAATTTCTGCTGTTGTCGGCGGAGGAAGACGAGGCGGGCAAGGCCACCCTCACCACCTCGCTCGGCATCACCCTGCTCCCCACGGACTTCCACGTAACCTGACAAGGACTCACCATGCTCGACGCGCTACGCCTGTCGCTCAATGCCTCTGCAGTGACTGGCTTCATCCTCTATATCAGCGTGGCACTGTTGCTGTTCTGGCTGTTCCAGTTCATCTACACCCGCCTTACCCCGCACCGGGAGTTCGCGCTCATTCGTGAGAACAACCCGGCCGCGGCCATTGCCTTGGGCGGCTCGCTGATCGGCTTCTCGCTGCCGGCCAGCAATATCATTGCCTACAGCGTTGGCATCCTGGACTTCGTGGCCTGGGTCGTGATCGCCGCTGTGGTTCAATTGATTGCCTTTGGCATTACCAGCCTGGTGCTGCGCGACCTGTCCAGGCGTATCGCCGCCGGTGAGCTGGCCGCGGCCATCTACGCTGCCAGCGTGGCGATCAGCGTCGGCTTCCTCAATTCGGCCTGCATGACCCCGTCGGCCTGACGCCCAAGGAGCTCCCATGAAACCCCCAATGAGACGCAGCTCCGTCAAGCTGGTGCTGGCCAGCTCGCTGCCCTTGGCCCTGACCGCGTGCAGCCCGCAAGAGGAGATCTACACCGTCAGCCAGCAGGTGAACTACGACAGTGTCGAAGCCTGTGTCAGCGACAAGGTGCCGGAGAAGGCCTGCAACGATGCCTACAAACAGGCGCTGGCCGAGTACCGGCGCACCACGCCGACCTATGTGTCCAAGCCCGCCTGCGAAGCAGAATTTTCCCCTGATGGCTGCCAGATCAGCGTCGGTGGCCGGTACATGCCGCGCATGAGTGGGTTCGCGTTGGAGACCACCGGCGAGGTGACCCAGGCCCAGGTCGATGCGGCGCACGCCCAGGGCGGCGGTTATGGCCATGTCGCTACCGCCGTAGTGGCTGGCATGCTACTGGGGCAGATGACCAGCAGCGCCGACCGCCGTTACCGCGCGCAGCCGCTGTATGCGTATCGTGAGGGTGCCGGGCAGCGCAATGGCCTGCTTGGGCAGCGCTACGGTACGGCCGGGGGCATTCAGCGCAGCAACAAAGACGAGCAGAGCAGCAGCGGCGGTGGCTCCGGCGGCGGCGGTAGCTATGGCGCCTCAGGCCGCAGCGCGTCGCGCTCGGCGGTGTCTGCATCCATCTCGCGGGGTGGGTTTGGCAGCCAGGCGACGGCTCGAAGCGGCTGGGGCGGCAAGTCCGGTAGCTTCTTCGGGGGGTGAGCATGCGCAAGGTCGAACTCGCAGAGCGCCCAGGCTGGCGCAAGACAGCCCAGCAAGAAGGCTTTGCCTTCCACACCCTCGACGGCGAGCGTTACTGGGATGAACGGGGTTACTACCAGTTCAGCCAGGCCCAGGTCGAGCGGGACCTGCAGGCTCCGACCGAGGCGCTGCACGCGATGTGCCTGGAGGCTGTCGGGCGCATCGTCGACAGCGAGGCGCTGATGGCACGCCTGGCGATTCCACCGGCATTCTTCGACCTGGTGCGGCAATCGTGGCTGGCGCGGGAGCCGCACCTCTATGGGCGTTTCGATTTCAGCTATGACGGCCATGGCCCGGCGAAACTGATCGAGGCCAACTACGACACGCCGACTTCGTTGTACGAAGCCGCGGCGTTTCAGCTGATCTGGCTGGAAGAACAGATCCAGCGAGGCGTTCTGCCCGCGCAGGCCAGCCAGTTCAATACCCTGGCCGAAGACCTGGTGCAGGCGTTTGCCGCGCAGCCGGGGCAGGGCACGTTCTACTTCTCGACCATCTCCGGCTCGGTGGAAGACCGTGGCACCACGGATTTTCTGCGCAAGATGGCCGTTCACGCAGGTATTCATACCCGGCACATCGACCTGGAGGACATCGGCCTGAATGGCGAGGGGCGGTTCGTCGACCTGGAGGGGCGGCCGATCCCGAGGCTGTTCAAGCTGCATGCCTGGGAGCATATCTTCCACGAAGACTTCGGCAGGGCTATCCCAAGGTGCGACACGCAGTTCGTCGAACCGCCCTGGAAGGCGCTGATCTCCAACAAGGGCATCTTGCCGTTGCTGTGGGAGTGGTACCCAGGGCACCCCAATCTGTTGCCCGCCTTCGTCGACGACAACCCTTCGCGGCCAGTGCCTAGAGGGTGGGTGCGCAAGCCGTATTTCTCGCGGGAAGGGGCCAATGTCGATATCCGCACCGGCACGGGGCAGCGGGTCTTCGAAGACGGCCCTTATGACGACGCACCGTACATCCTGCAAGGGTTTGCGCCGCTGCCCAGGTTTGGCGACAGCTACACGCTGATCGGTTCGTGGGTGGTCGGCGACAAGGCGGCAGGGATGGGGATTCGTGAGGATGATTCGCTGATTACCAAAGACAGTTCGCGGTTTGTGCCGCATGTCGTGCTGGGCTGACGGACTGCAAAGCGGGGCAACTGAAACAGCCTGAACCTCACGTCGGTTTCAGGATGCGCCTGGTCGTTCGCATGCAACCCTCCGGCGCCACAAGTGCCATGCTTGCAGGATGCTCCTGGACCAGTGCGCGCAGACGCACGGCCGTGGGCAAGGAGGCTGCCGACACCCCGCAACCGTGACGTGGCCGGCACGCCGCAGCAGAACACGCCGGACACCTGCCCCTACAACAACACAGGCAGGGTCCGTGATGCCGAGGTCCGCTGTATGCCTGATGAACTGCTCCACCTGCCTTTGATCCACAGCATCCTGGCCCGTGAAAAGGACACACCCGGCGCCCTGTTGCCGATCCTTCACGCCATTCAGCAAGACATCGGCTTCGTGCCGGATGCGGCCGTCCCTGAAATTGCCCATGCCCTGAACCTCAGCCTGGCCGAAGTGCGCGGGGTGATCAGCTTCTACCACGATTTTCGCACCACCGCGCCGGCACGCCATACCCTGCGCCTGTGCCGGGCCGAGTCGTGCCAGAGCCGTGGCGCCGAGGCCCTGGCCGCGCAACTGCGCGACCAACTGGCACTGGACGACCATGGCACCAGCGCCGACGGCGCTATCAGCCTGCGCCCGGTGTATTGCCTGGGCGCCTGCGCCTGCTCGCCCGCGCTGGAACTGGACGGCCAACTGCACGCGCGGCTCACGCCTGAGCGCCTGCGTGCCCTGGTGAACGGTTGCCTGGAGGGCGAAACATGCTGAAGGTGTACATCCCCTGCGATTCGGTGGCCCGTGCCGTGGGTGCCGACCAGGTTGCCGAGGCCCTGCAACGCGAGGCCGAGCGCCGGCAGTTGGCGGTCGATATCCAGCGCACCAGTTCGCGTGGGCTGTACTGGCTGGAGCCGCTGGTCGAATGCGACAGCGTCCAAGGGCGCCAGGGTTTCGGCCCGGTGACTGCGGACGATGTGCCGGCGCTACTCGATGCCTTGGCCGGCCAGCCCCAGGCGCATGGCCTGGCCTTGGGGCCGGTTGAAGACATTCCTTATCTGAAATCCCAGCAACGCCTGCTGTTCGCCCGCGCCGGCGTGACCCGGCCGCTGTCGCTGGACGACTACCGCGCCCATGGCGGTTTTGCCGGGCTGGAGCGCGCCGTGGCACTGGACGGTGCCGAAGTGGTCGCTGCTGTGCTCGACTCTGGCCTGCGTGGCCGGGGTGGCGCCGCGTTCCCGGCGGGTATCAAATGGCGCACTGTGCGCGATGCCGGGGTTGGGCAAAAGTATGTGGTTTGCAACGCCGACGAAGGCGACTCCGGTACCTTCGCCGACCGCATGCTGATGGAAGGCGACCCGTTCCTGCTGATCGAAGGCATGATCATCGCTGGCCTCGCCGTGGGTGCCGACAAAGGCTACATCTACGTGCGCTCGGAATACCCGGATGCCATTCGCGTGCTCGACCAGGCCTTTGCCATAGCCCGCGACGCCGGTTACCTGGGCGACGACGTGGCCGGCAGCGGCCAGGCCTTCGACCTGGAAGTCCGGGTCGGTGCTGGCGCTTATATCTGCGGCGAAGAGACCGCGTTGCTGGAATCGCTCGAAGGCAAACGCGGGATCGTCCGGGCCAAGCCGCCCCTGCCGGCCCTGCAGGGCCTGTTCGGCTTGCCGACGCTGGTGCACAACGTGCTTACCCTGGCGTCTGTGCCAATCATTTTGGCCAAGGGCGCGGCGTTTTACCGCGATTTCGGCATGGGCCGTTCGTTGGGCACCATGCCGTTCCAGCTGGCGGGCAACATCCGCCACGGTGGCCTGGTGGAGCGCGCGTTTGGCCTGACCCTGCGCGAACTGGTGGAAGGCTACGGGGGCGGTACCGCCAGCGGCCGGCCATTGAAGGCCGCACAGGTCGGCGGCCCGCTCGGGGCCTGGGTGCCGCCCAGCCACTTCGACACACCGCTGGACTATGAAGCCTTCGCTGCCATGGGCGCGATGCTCGGCCACGGCGGTGTGGTGGTGGCGGACGACACCCTGAACATGGCCAGCATGGCCCGCTTCGCCCTGCAGTTCTGCGCCGAAGAATCGTGCGGCAAGTGCACCCCGTGCCGCATCGGCTCGACCCGTGGCATGGAAGTGGTGGACCGGCTGATCGCCACCACCGATTTCACCGAACGCCACGACCAGGCCCTGCTGCTGCGCGACCTGTGCGACACGATGCAGTACGGCTCGCTGTGCGCCATGGGCGGGATGACCGCTTACCCGGTGGCCAGCGCGCTCAAGTACTTCCCCGCCGATTTCGGGCTGACCCACACGGAGGCCGCGCAGTGATCAATTTCTTCGACCCCGAGACCGACCTTGGCACCCCAGCACGCGACAGCGAGGTGCAGGTCAGCCTGAACATCGACGGCCGTGCCATCAGCGTGCCTGCTGGCACCTCGGTCATGCGCGCCGCCGCCATGCTTGGTACCAGCATCCCCAAACTGTGCGCCACCGACAGCCTCGAGGCGTTCGGTTCGTGCCGCATGTGCATGGTGGAAATCGAAGGCATGCGCGGTTACCCGGCGTCGTGCACCACTCCGGTCAGCGAAGGCATGGTGGTGCGCACCGAAACCCCTCGCCTGGCGGGGTTGCGGCGCAATGTGATGGAGCTGTACATCTCCGATCACCCGCTCGACTGCCTGACCTGCACGGCCAACGGCAACTGCGAACTGCAGACCGTCGCCGGCCAGGTCGGCCTGCGCGAGGTCCGCTACGGCTATGACGGCGCCAATCACCTCGCCGAGAAAAAGGACGTTTCCAACCCGTACTTCGACTATGAACCGAGCAAGTGCATCGTCTGCAGCCGCTGCGTGCGCGCCTGCGAAGACATCCAGGGCACCTTCGCCCTGACCATCACTGGCCGCGGCTTCGACTCGCGTGTGGCGGCCGCTGGCGGGGACAACTTCCTGGCCTCGGAGTGCGTGTCGTGCGGCGCCTGCGTACAGGCCTGCCCAACCGCGACCTTGACCGAAAAAAGCCTGGTGCAGCTCGGCCAGCCTGAGCGTGCGGTGATTACCACCTGCGCCTATTGCGGTGTCGGTTGTTCGTTCCGTGCCGAGATGAAGGGCGACCAGCTGGTGCGCATGGTCCCGGACAAAAACGGCGGCGCCAACCATGGCCACGCTTGCGTCAAAGGCCGCTTCGCCTGGGGGTATGCCACCCACCCGGACCGCATCACCACGCCAATGATCCGCAAGCGCCTCGAAGACCCGTGGCAAGAAGTCAGCTGGGACGAGGCGGTAACCTATGCCGCCAGCGAGTTCCGCCGCATCCAGCTCAAGTACGGGCGTGATTCCATCGGCGGCATCACCTCCAGCCGTTGCACCAACGAAGAAGCCTACCTGGTACAGAAGTTGGTGCGCACGGCGTTTGGCAACAACAACGTCGACACCTGCGCGCGGGTGTGCCATTCGCCCACGGGCTATGGCCTCAAGCAGACCCTCGGTGAATCGGCGGGCACGCAGAGCTTCGATTCGGTGATGCAGGCCGACGTGGTGCTGGTGATCGGCGCCAACCCCACCGATGCCCACCCGGTGTTTGGCTCGCAGCTCAAACGCCGCCTGCGCCAGGGCGCGCGGCTGATCGTCATCGACCCACGGCGTATCGACCTGGTCGACTCGCCCCACGCCCGCGCCGAGCTGCACCTGCAACTGCGCCCCGGTACCAACGTGGCCATGCTCAACGCCCTGGCCCATGTGATCGTCAACGAAGGCTTGCTGGCCCAGCGCTTTATCGACGCCCGCTGCGAGACCGAGGACTTCGCCCGCTGGCGCGACTTCGTCAGCCTGCCAGAAAACGCGCCAGAAGTGCTCGGCCCGGTCTGTGGCGTGCCTGCCGAGCAGATCCGCGCCGCCGCGCGGCTGTACGCCACCGGTGGCAACGCGGCCATTTACTACGGCCTGGGGGTGACCGAGCACAGCCAGGGCAGCACCGCCGTGATGGGCATCGCCAACCTGGCCATGGCCACCGGCAACATCGGCCGCGAAGGGGTAGGGGTGAACCCGCTGCGGGGGCAGAACAACGTGCAGGGCTCGTGCGACATGGGCTCGTTCCCGCATGAACTGCCCGGCTACCGGCATATTTCCAACGAAGGTGTGCGTGCCGAGTTCGAGCGGGCCTGGGGGGTGACCTTGCAGCCAGACCCAGGCTTGCGCATCCCCAACATGTTCGAGGCGGCCCTGGATGGCAGCTTCAAGGCGCTGTACTGCCAGGGTGAGGACATCGCCCAGAGCGACCCCAACACCCAGCACGTCACGGCCGCCTTGCTGGCCATGGAATGCGTGGTGGTGCAGGACATCTTCCTCAACGAGACGGCCAAGTTCGCCCACGTGTTCCTGCCGGGCAGTTCGTTCCTTGAAAAGGACGGCACCTTTACCAACGCCGAACGCCGTATCTCGCGGGTGCGCAAGGTCATGGAACCCCTGGCCGGCAAAGCTGACTGGGAAGCGACCGTGGCCCTGGCCAACGCCTTGGGCTACCCGATGCAGTACCGCCACCCGGCCGAGATCATGGACGAGATCGCGCGCCTGACGCCGACCTTCCACCGCGTCAGCTACGCCGAGCTCGACCGCCATGGCAGCCTGCAGTGGCCTTGCAACGATGCCGCGCCCGATGGCACGCCGACCATGCATATCGACCAGTTCGTGCGGGGCAAAGGGCGCTTCATGCTCACCGGCTACGTGCCGACTGACGAGAAGGTCAACAGCCGCTACCCACTGTTGCTGACCACCGGGCGTATCCTCAGCCAGTACAACGTCGGCGCCCAGACCCGCCGCACCGGCAACGTCGCCTGGCATGACGCCGACCGCCTTGAGCTGCACCCCACCGACGCCGAAAGCCGTGGCATCCGCGATGGCGATTGGGTCGGTATCGGCAGCCGCGCTGGGCAGACGGTGCTGCGCGCCAAGGTCAGTGCGCGGGTGGCGCCGGGGGTGGTGTACACCACGTTCCACTTCCCTGAGTCGGGGGCCAACGTGATTACCACCGACAACTCCGACTGGGCCACCAACTGCCCTGAATACAAAGTCACGGCGGTGGAGGTGGTGAAAGTGTTCCACCCGTCTGAATGGCAGAAGCGTTACCAGGACTTCAGCGACGAACAGCGCCGCCTGCTCAAAGAGCGCCGTACTGCCGAGCAGCATGAGAAAGCCGAGGTGCGCCGATGAGCAATGACAACCTGGTCAAGATGGCCAACCAGATTGCCCATTATTTTGACAGCGAACCGAACCGGCAGCTGGCGGTGCAAGGGGTAAGGCAGCACATCCAGAGCTTCTGGACGCCGGCAATGCGCCGGCAGTTGCTGGCGTGGAGCGAGGCCAATGCGGGGGAGGGGTTGGACCCGAAAGTGCGCGAGGCGCTGGTGTAAACGCGCCGCCCTTTGTATTTGTAGGAGCAGCCTTGTGCTGCGAAGAGGCCGGTGCCAGCTCAGTGAATCTATGCTGCTTTCACCGGCCTCTTCGCAGCACAAGGCTGCTCCTACAAGGGCCACGCTTGCTTCAACCGCGGGCCAGCTCTGTCAGGTGGGCAATCGCTTCTTCGCTCTTGAGCACCAGCACATCCCCTTCGAGCGAATCGAGCACCACCTCGGAGGTATTCCCGATCAATGCCCCGGAAATACCCGTGCGGGCCACCGTGCCGATCACCGTCACCACGGCATCGTATTTTTTCTCGGTGTAGGGAATCAGCACATCCGCTGGGCCTTCGGCGACATGCAGGCGGTCATCGCTGATGTCGAACTCGGCTTGAAACGCGCGGCAGGCTTCCCGGTAGCGTTCGGCGATGGTCTCGCTGAGCTGGTAGGTGGGGTCCGAGGCGGACAGCATGGGGGAGGGGTGTGCGCTGATGACGTGCAAATCGCCTTTGGCCAGGCCGGCAATCGCATAGCCATGGTCGATGATGCTCGCGTGCAACAGGCGGTGGTCCTCATCCTGGTTGCCGACATCCACCGCCGCCAGAATCACCCCGCCGGCCCATGGTCGTTCGCTTTTCACCATCAGCACCGCGCTGGGGCACAGGCGCAGCAGCTTCCAGTCGCTGGGGGTCAGCAGTGCCTTTTTCAGCGGGTTGTCCGGCCGATGCTCCTTGATAACCAACTCGCAGCCCTCGGCTTGCTGCACATAGATGATGGTGTCGTGCAGGTTGTCACGCCAGGCTGCCTCATGGGTGACGTTGTCGTATCCGTCATCGTGCAACTGGCTGCTCAGCAGGCTGAGCAACGCACTGTGATCCTGCTTTTTGTCGCACATCAACAGGTGCAGGCGCGCGCCGGTCACGCCTGCGATCAGCTTGGCACGGGTCAAGGCCCGGCTGTGGGCATGCGCGGGGTCGAGGACGACGAGGATGCTGCGGACGGCTTGCATGGGCGTGAGCTCCGTTCAAAGATGGCGACCAGTGCCTGACTATAGTCGGCGTCTCACCCGTCGCCGCTTGATGTACATCAAGCATAGTCACTGGCGCTGCCGGTTGCCGCCGGTATAATCGCCGGCCCTGCCTGTTCTGTCTGGTTGCACGCTTATGTCCTTGATCCCCGAAATCGACGCCTTTCTTGGCTGCCCGACCCCAGATGCCTGGATCGAAGCGGCGCTTGCCGACCAGGAAACCCTGCTGATCGACCACAAGAACTGCGAGTTCAAGGCCGCCAGCACTGCCCTGAGCCTGATCGCTAAGTACAACACGCACCTGGACCTGATCAACATGATGTCGCGCCTGGCCCGTGAAGAGCTGGTGCACCACGAGCAGGTGCTGCGCCTGATGAAGCGCCGGGGCGTGCCCTTGCGGCCAGTGTCGGCCGGGCGTTATGCCTCCGGCTTGCGCCGCTTGGTACGTGCCCACGAGCCGGTCAAGCTGGTCGATACCTTGGTGGTGGGGGCCTTTATCGAAGCACGCAGTTGCGAGCGCTTTGCCGCGCTGGTGCCGCACCTGGATGAAGAGCTGGGCACGTTCTACCACGGCCTGCTGAAGAGTGAAGCGCGCCATTACCAGGGCTACCTGAAGCTGGCCCATCAGTATGGCGAAGAAGCGGACATCGCCCGCAGGGTTGAGCTGGTACGTGAGGCAGAAGCCGAGCTGATCCAGTCACCCGACCAGGAACTGCGCTTTCATAGCGGCATTCCAATGGCGCAGGCCGCCTGAAAACGTTCAGGCGGCACTGCGTTCATTAAATGGGCTTAGTAGCGGCGACCCAGCAACAGGCCGACCACCAGGCCGAAGCCTGCGGACACCGCGACGGTCTGCCAAGGGTGGCCGCCGATGTAGTCCTGGGTGGCATCCACCACCGGTTGAGCCTTGTCACGGACGTTACTCGCGGCCTGGCGAGCCTGGCGCAGTTTGAGGCTGACTTGCGCGCGCAGGGTTTCGGCCTCCTCGCCAACCAGGGCAGCGCTGTCGTTGAGCAGCTTTTCGGATTCTTCGATCAGTGACTGCAGTTCGCTGAAGACCTGATCCTTGATCTGATCGCTGGCGGCTTGTACGGCGTTTTTTCGGGCCATGAACTCATCCTCGTCAATGGGGGGGTGAACAATGGATGCCGGTGCGTCGGGAAAGTTGCGCCGGCTTTCCGATGACGCGTCGCTACGGTGTAAGATAGCGGCCATTTTCAGCAGGCAGGTACCTTCATGAGTTTCAATCTGGCCAACAAGAGCTTCGAGGAACGGGCGCAGATCGAGGCAGAGAAGGCGCGGTTGTTCGAACTGTGGCAGAGCAACCTGGGCAAGGCCAAGGGCGAAGCCGCCCGGCTTATCTCCGAAAAGCCTCGGCGCAAGGGTAAATGGGCGGAATGGGTGCGGGCTGAACTGGAGGCCATGTCGCCGCCTGAATACGCCAGCATGGTGCGCAGCGAAGTCAACAAGATGATGGCCGCCGCCAACAGCAATCGCTGAGTGGTCTACCAGTAGGTGCCGGCTGCCTTGGGCAGGTCCAGCGTGCCCTCATCGGTGAAGCGCACGGTGCCCAGCAGCCCACCGGCCAATTTGCCGCGCAATACATAGGGTAGCCCTTGCAGCGAACTCCGCTGGCCCAGGCCATAGGCCTGGCGCAGGAAGGAGAACGCGGTCACGCTCACCGGCACCACGATTACCGCCTCGTCGAAACGGCCTATGTGGCCCTGCTGGTCGCTGACACCGGCGGCCAGCGGCTGGCCGTTCACCTGCAGGTCGAGCGCGATTCCGTTGTAATCGATCGCGGTTTCGTTGGGGTTTTGCACACGTATTTTCACCGCCATGCGCAGTTCCAGCTCCTGCCCAGGCAGTGGCTCGATGCCAATCACGTTGATATTCAGTGGGTCACGCGCCTGGAACAAGGCGCAGGCACTGAGGCCGTAAGCCATCAGCAGTATCAGCAACCAGCGGTGCAATCGGGCAGTCATGGGTTGCAACCTTGCCTGAAGAATTCAACCGCCAGTGTGGCAAATGCGCGTTGACGTTGAAAGTAGCGCGTCTAATGAAAGATACTGTTTCTCATTAACGCCCGACAATTCCTCTTACTGGCCTTTCTCCTACCCCATGCTGACGTCTCCCGTGTCTGGTCTGCTGGCGAGTTTCCAGGAGCACTACGACGACCTCTTGCTGTTCCTGACTCGGCGCATGAGCGACCGGCAGCGTGCTGCCGACGTCGCGCAGGAGACGTACCTGAAGCTGGTGAAGATCGACGAGCAGGCCGTGCCGGTGCTGCATGCACGCAGCTTCATTTTCCGGGTGGCGGGCAACCTGGCGATCGATGCCTTGCGCCGTGAACAGCGTATCGCCGCCCGCCACGAGGACGCCGAGGGTACCGGTGAAGTGGCCTGCCCGGCGCCTGCGCCCGAGGCCACGCTGCTCGCCCGCGAGCGCTTGCAGATACTCGATGAGGCGCTGTTGCAACTGTCCAGCAATGCCCGCCAGGCCCTGTTGCTCAACCGCGTCGAAGGCCTGACCCAGGCGCAGATCGCACAACGGTTGGGCGTTTCCGAGAGCATGGTGGCAAAATACATCGGCCAGGCGCTGCGCCATTGCCGTGACTGGCTCAAACACAACCATGACTGAGCCTTATGCCATGCCAGCCGCCCAACCGCTCAGCGACCTCTCTGACGATGCCCTCGATTGGCAGGTGTTGTTGCATTCGGGCAACGCCAGTGCGGCGGACCACGCGCGCTACCAGCGCTGGTGCGCACTGAGCCCGGCGCATGCCGAGGCCGCGCGCGAGGCAGAGGCACTGTGGCTGGACATCGGCCACACCCCAACCGCTCAGGTTGTCGCGCCACCGCCTGCCCGACGCAAACGGCACTGGGCCGCAGGCCTGGCAGCATCGCTGGCGCTGTTGGTCGCGGGTTATAACGGCTGGCAGCAGGCGCCTATCTGGCTGGCGGACTACCACACAGGCCTCGGGCAACGGCAGGCGGTGACCCTGGCCGATGGCTCGCGGGTACTGCTGAACAGCGGCAGTGCCTTGACCGTCGCGTTCACCGACCGCGAGCGCCGCGTGGTGCTCAATGCGGGCGAAGCCTTGTTCGAGACGGCCAGTGACCCACGGCCCTTTGTGGTCGATGGCGCAGGCGAGGCGGTGCGCGGCACGGGCGCGACCTTCAGCGTGCGCCGTGATGGCCGCGTGGTGCTGGCCCAGGGCGAAGCCACGGTGGGTGAGCGCAGCGTACCGGTGTCGCCTGACGCCAGTGCACAGACCGCTTGGCAGCGCGGCAAGCTGATCTTCAACGGCAAGCCGCTGGGGCAGGTGCTGGCGGAGCTTGAGCGCTACCAACAGGGTCGCATTCTGCTGTCAGACACCAAGCTGGCGGCCCTGGAAGTCAGCGGTGTATTCGACCTCGATGAACCCCAGGCGCTGCTGCGCACCCTTGAGCAACGTTATGGCCTGCAGGTCACCTACTTGCCGTGGTTGGCCGTGGTGCACTGAGCCGGTAAAAAATAATCTAAATATTTTTCATCTGCCGCTGCAAGTTCAGCCAGGCCAGATCGTCGTAGTGGGACTGATCAGCAACCCATTCTCATTTACGACTTGCCTGGAAGCTCATTCGTGGCCCTTACGCTCAAGCCTACGCACCGCCGCAGCGGTCCCCTTCATCACGCCTTGTTGTCTTGCACTGCCTTGGCCATGCTGGCTGGCCCCTTGCAGGCGATGGCCTCAAGTGGTGCGCAACAGGCCCCGGTGGAAGCCCGCCAAGTGCAGCTGGACCTGCCTGCCCAGGCGCTGGACCAGGCACTGACGGCCTTCGCCGACCAGGCCGGGTTGCACCTGCTGTACACCACCCACGATGTCGCGGGCCTGAACAGCTCGGCGTTGCAGGGCAGCTACAGCATCGAGCAGGCACTGCAGCAGTTGCTGGCGGGCAGTGGCATGAGCTGGCAGTTCAGCGATGCCCGCACGGTTACCCTGCGCAAGGCGGACGCCGCTCCGCAGGCCGTCAACCTCAAGCCCATCGAGGTCAGTGTGGCCTCGCGCACCAGCACGGCGATCAGCGAAATCCCTGGCACCGTTTGGGTGGTCGACCAGCAGCAACTGCGTGAGCAGATCGACAGCGGGGTGAGCCTCAAGGAAGCCATCGGCAAGTTGGTGCCTGGCCTGGACCTGGCGCCAGAAGGGCGCACCAACTATGGCCAGAACATGCGCGGGCGCAATGTGCTGGTGATGATCGACGGGGTCAGCCAGAACAGCTCGCGCGGCCTGTCGCGCCAGTTCGACAGCATCTCGCCGTTCAACGTCGAGCGCGTCGAAGTGCTGTCGGGGGCCAGCGCCCTTTACGGCGGCGGCGCCACCGGCGGCATCATCAACATCGTGACCAAGAAGGGTGAGCCCGGCCCGGCCCGCTTCGAGACCCAGCTGGGTGCCAGCAGCGGCTTCAACAACAGTGATGACCTGGCCACCCGCATCGCCCAGTCGATCAGCGGCGGCAACGAGCGGGTCAGTGCCCGCCTTGGTATTTCCGGCGAACAGAACGAAGCCTTCTATGACGGCGCTGGCGATCAGATCTTCATCGACAATACCCAGACCGACCTGCAATACAACCGCACCCTTGACCTGCTCGGCACCCTGGGGCTGAAGCTGACCGATGAGCAGAGCCTGGACTTGCTGGCCCAGTACTACGACTCGGGCAACCACGGCAGCACCGGCATCTACTTCCCCAACCTCAACTACAACGCCCCCTCGGACCTGGAAGACGCTGAGCTGCGCAGTGGCTATTCCTCTGACCTGGAGCCACGTACCCGGCGCCTGTTGCTCAACGCCAACTACCATCACACCGATGTGCTGGGCCAAGACTTCTACCTGCAGGCCTCGTACCGCAAGGAAGACGACAACTTCTACCCGTTCCCGTACTACAACCGCGCCACACCCACCGGTTCGCGCGGGGTGTACTTCGCCGCATCACAACAGAACTTCGAGGTCACAAGCCTCAAAGGCCTGTTCGCCAAGCAGTGGGACACGCTCAAGCTGACCTACGGCGTCGACCTGGACCGCGAGCGCTTCAACGCCGAGCAGACCACCTTCGACGCCCTGACCTCATCCGAAAGCGGTGGGCTGGACATGGAAAAGGCCAGCAAGGCCGCGCGTTACCCCAGCTACCGGGTTGACGGTGTGTCGGTGTACGCCCAGCTCGATTGGCATGCCACCGACAACCTGACCTTGTCCGGCGGCGCCCGGCGCCAGCAGATGGACGTGGATGTCAGCGAGTTCAAAGGCGTACCCGGCGGTAGCAACGATTACCAGGTCAACCTGTACAACGTCGGCGTCATCTACGACTTCAAGAATGGCCATCAGGTGTGGACCAACTACGGTGAAGGTTTCGACCTGCCGGACCCGGCCAAGTATTACGGCAAGCCGGGTTTGAGCGTCGCAGACAACCCGCTGGCCGGCATCAAGAGCCGCCAGGTCGAGCTGGGCTGGCGCTATGCCGACGTGGATTGGGACGCTCAGGCGGCGCTGTACTACATCTGGTCGGACAAGATCATCAATGTCGATTCGCAGACGCTGACCATCAATGTCGAAGAGCAGAAGAGCCGTGACTTTGGCTTCGAAGGTGCGTTGACCCGCCACTTCCAGAGCGGTTGGGAAGCCGGGGGTACGCTGCACCTGACCCGCTCCGAGGAAGAAGACGTCGACGGTGGCTGGATGAAACGCGATGCCCGTTATGCGTCCCTGTCCAAGTCCACGGCGTTTGTTGGCTGGAAGGGCGATGGCCGCAGTGCCCGCCTGCAGGCCAACCATGCGTTCACCCTCAAGGACGATGCCGACCACGAGATCGACGGTTACACCACCTTCGACCTGCTGGGCAGCCAGGAAACCGGCTTCGGCACCTTCAGCGCAGGCATTCAGAACTTGCTGGACAAACAGTACAGCACGGTCTGGGGGCAGCGGGCGACGTTGTTCTACGCACCGACCTACGGCCCGGCGTACCTGTATGACTACCAGGGCCGTGGGCGCACCTACACCCTGACCTGGAGCATGGCTTACTGACAGCTA